>CAYRAM010000027.1:27568-35010 GCA_964422295.1 uncultured Planctomycetia bacterium
GCTCAGGGGCAGGCGGAGCTCAGGGGCAGGCGGAGCTCAGGGGCAGGCGGAAGTTTGGCAATCGAGGGCGTCGTCGGTGGGATCGGTTCCACAATTGATAGGTTCATTGACCGGTGGAGAGTTGGGGACGAAGAGAGCACTCAGCAGATAAACCGCATCCGGCAGATTGAAACTGCCGTCGTCGTTGCAATCTGCGGAATCTGCACATTCTGGAAAGGGAGAACCAGGGAGGAAGAGTGCGCTTAGTCCATAAATGGCATCGGGCAGATTGACCGTACCATCTTGATTGAGATCGCCTCGGGTGAAGGTAATTCCACCTGCAAAAGTCATCGACCAGCTGATCACTTCATTGGTCTGCACGAGCCCCCCGGTGGCACCGGTGAACCCGACCCATGCCATCGGCCCTTCCAGATATTCTTCGAGATTCAGATCCACCGTCATCACCGGAGTCACGAGATCGTCGAGATAGACTTCAAAGGTTGTCCCTTCGTAGCGGATGCGCATGGTGTGATTTCCTGTGACCTGAACCGTCGCTTGGGCGAGGCTGGCGGTGGATTCATCCGCCGAGTTGGGCTGCCCGATCAGGCCATGAATCGACAGGTGTTGACCTCCAGGGTCAAACCAATTGCCATTGGTGTAGTTGTCAATTTCGATCACCAGGGAGCGCGGCATGCCGTGGTAGCCCAACTCACCCCCGTTGCTGTAAAGAGCCGTGGGGGAGTCGCTTTGAATCACAAAAGCCATTCCATCTGCTCCACCGGTGATGGGGCCTATCGAATATTCGAAAGTGGTGTCGAATCCCTGGGTCACCGCTTGGGGGTCAGTGGTGTAAACAGCACCCACCTGCGATATGGCGGAAGAGGTCAATCGAACTCGGTTGAGAAAGGGGACAGCGGTTCCGACGGTGGTCAATCCGGTCATGTCAGAAAAATCAGTGTAGTTGAAATCCGCATGGAGAGTGGTGAGTGAGCAGGTCACATAAATCATGATAGAGGTAACGAAAGCCCATTTTATCATGGTCCACCCCCAACCTGGTGCCACAAGCCCATATCGATAACGATGAATTCCATCACTGTCGGCGATGGAGCCATCCTCGATTGTAACCACAATCGGTCTTCGATGCTTCCTTCCGAACGGACCCTCGGATATCTTCAATCCACGACGAAGGATCAGAGGATCCGCCTTTTTCCAGTCTCAGACGACTCATCGAGAGGTCGAAGATGTTAACCAAGAAGAGACAGAGAACTTTTTTCATGGTTCCGTGGAAGTGCTGGGCTCTGGGAGCCTTGGTGATTTTGACTTCCACGCCCGGCATTGCTGCAGAAGTCAAAGCTTTTGTGGGTGCACGCATCGTTCCCGTATCGGGGGCAGTGATCGAGAAGGGGACTCTTCTCATCCGCGATGGCAAGATCGAGCAGATCGGCACCGTGGAAGAAGTGATCCTTCCCGATGGCACAGAGAGTATCGATGTTGCCGGCAAGACGATCATCCCCGGGTTGATCTGCACCCACAGCCATATCGGCTGGGGTGGAGGCGGCGACAGTTCCGATCCGATCCAACCAGAGTGCCATACCCTCGATTCGGTCGATGTGCGCTCCGCAAGTTTCATGCGTGCGCGGGCGGGGGGGCTGACCCTCGTCAACCAGATGCCCGGCTCAGGTCACCTGATCAGTGGCAGAACCACTTATCTGAAACTGCGCGAAGGGGGCACCGTCGAGGATCTGCTGATCCATGACGATACCGGTTGGCCGATGGGTGGACTCAAAATGGCGAACGGCACCAACTCCCAGCGATCGGCACCGTTCCCCGGAACCCGCGCCAAGTCCGCTTCCCTCGTTCGTCAGGCTTACGTCAAGGCTCAGGAGTATCGCGACAAGATTGCTCGCGCCGACGGCGATGCGGAGAAGATGCCAGAGCGTGATCTGCGCATGGAAGCACTGGTGGAAGCGCTCGAAGGCAAGCGCATCGTTCATCACCACACCCACCGCCACGACGACATCCTTACCGTCTTGCGTCTCAAGAATGAATTCGGCTTTGAAGTGGTGCTGCATCACGTCAGTGACGCCTGGAAGGTAGCGAAGGAGATCGCCGCAGCCGATGCCGCATGCTCGCTGATCGTCGTCGATTCACCCGGAGGCAAACTGGAAGCCCGCGACATCCGAATCGAGAATGGCGCGGTTTTGGAGAAGGAGGGGGTCAATGTCGCTTTCCATACCGACGACTGGATCACCGACAGCCGACTCTTCCTGCGCTCTGCTGCACTCGGTGTGCGTGCAGGAATGACACGGGAAGGGGCATTGCGTGCCTTGACCCTGTCCGGTGCTGAAATGCTTGGCTTGGAAGATCGAACCGGATCTTTGGAAGCAGGCAAGGACGCCGACTTCGCGATACTATCCGGCGATCCATTCAGTGTTTACACGCAGATCTTGGAGACATGGGTCGAAGGGAATCAAGTATTCGATCGCAGCAACCCGGACCACCTGTTGTACGCCATTGGCGGCCGTGGAGCAGGCGATGACTCTGCTTACAACTGTTGCGGCGGAGAGGAGAGCCACTAATGGACAGCCATGCAAAACTCAACAATTCATGGGCGTGGATTATTTTCCTGCTGCTGCTGATCGCTCCTTCAATAGCGACCGCTCAGTCGGACATCATCGCGATCTACGGTGATACGGTTTACACCATGGCGAAAGATGACCAGGGCAGCTGGCAGGGACCGATCGAAAACGGCGTCGTCGTCATCGTCGATGGAAAGATCAGTGCTGTAGGGCCGGTGGCCGAGGTCGTGGTTCCTGCCGGTGGTCAAGAGATGCGCTGCAAGGTAGTGACCCCAGGCTTGATCGACGCACGCTCCGTGGTCGGGCTTGCCGGTTGGCTGAATATCGATCACGATTCCGATCACATCGAACGCTCTTCACCGATGCAGCCAGAACTGGCTGCTCTGGATGCTTACAACCCCCGTGAACCGCTGATCGAATGGGTCCGGTCCTTTGGTGTGACGACGCTCCACACCGGTCATGCACCGGGTCAGTTGATCTCTGGTCAGACCTTTATCGTCAAAACCCGCGGCAACAGCGTCGATGACGCGGTAGTTCAGCGTCAATCGATGGTCGCCTGCACCCTCGGTTCGGATGCCCTGCGCAGTGGCAAGGAGAGCCCTGGGACACGGGCGAAACAGATGTCGATGCTGCGCCAGAAGTTCATTCAGGCCAAAAGTTACCAGGAGAAGATTGCCAAGGCTGCCGCAGACGAAGAGAAGGATCCCCCCGCCCGGGATCTGCGCAAGGAAGCGCTGGTGCAAATCCTCGAAGGCAAGTTGCCGTTGATGATCAATGCCCACTCATCGGTCGACATCCAGAATGTCTTGAGGTTGCAGAAGGAGTGGCAGATTCCTGTGGTGCTGCAGGGGGGATCCGAGTGCTACGACTTTATCGAGCCCCTCAAGGAGCAGGGAATCCCGGTAATATTGCACCCGACGATGATGCGCTCTTCCGGTGTCGGCAAGAATGCCAGCATGGAAACCGCCGCCAAGTTGATCGCCGCAGGGGTGCCAGTGGCGATGGGAAGTGGTTACGAATCCTACGTGCCGAAGACACGGGTTGTTCTGTGGGAGGCGGCCATCGCCTGCGCATACGGTTGTGAATTCCAGGATGCCCTCGGCCTGATTACCCAATCGGCAGCAAGTTTATTGGGAATCGCAGACCGTGTGGGATCTCTCGAAGTCGGCAAGGATGGGGATGTTGCTCTTTTCGATGGTGACCCTTTCGAATACACATCTCACTGTGTAGGAACTGTGATCGAAGGAGAAGTCGTCAGCGACGAAGTTCGCTGATGCCCTCGAAAGGTCTGCTGTGAACGTATCTGACCCCGATGATCGTGATGGAACGCTGGCTCGTTTCTGTGGTGTACCGATTCTGCTGATTTTTCTGGTTCTGTTGTTGCTGGCGACGGGGCTCAGTTTTGGATCAGGAGAGTTCAAGGGCGAAGAGGGTCGCCGCGCCATCGCAGCCCGCGAGATGATCTCCAGCGGAGATTACCTGGTGCCGACGGTTTGGGGCCAACCCTATCTCAACAAGCCTCCCGGTTACCCGTGGTTGGTCGCTCTCTGCGGTCATTTGACCGGAGGTGTCAATCCGCAGGTGGTACGGATTCCCGCATTTCTGTCATTCCTCGGCCTGGCAATACTGATGTATTTCCTGGGCCGCCGTTGGGGTGGAGTCGAAGGTGGCATTCTGACGGCGTTTCTGATGGTGTCATCGATCGAAATGCAGAAGAAAGCGATGATCGGCGAGACCGATATGTTGCTGACCATTGGCATCGCATTGTATGCCCTGGGAATGATCGATCGTGAATGGAAGTGGTCTCACGGGATCTGCGCCTGCAGCGGCTTACTGATCGCAGGCTTCGCCAAGGGCCCGGCAGCACTTCCTTTTGTCGGTGGCATCATTCTCGCCCTTTTTCTCAAAGATGGATACAGTCGTCGACTCCTCTGGATTTCGGTTGGTCCGTTGTTGGTGATGGGTGCGACGCTCTCCTTATGGTATTTGCTTTTACAGAACCGGTTGGCAGATCTCGATGTTTGGTCTCATTGGCAATCGGAAACTCTGCGTCAACGCCTGGGAGAGACCACGATTCTCAGCAGCCAACACCTGTGGGAGTTTGTATTCGGCACAGTCTTGGGTTTTCTTCCTTCCAGCCTGGTTTTACTAGAGCCCAAGAGGTGGCTGTCGAGTTGGAAGGAAAATGGCTGGCCCCGTGCAGCAATCCTTTCAGCATTGCTGGTCCCTTTCGTCATCTTTTTCTTCTGGCCAGGGACGCAACCCAGATATCTGTTGCCATTAATGCCGTTAATGTGTGGGTGGGCGGGCTACTATTTTCTGACGCAAAAGGAAGGCTTGGGAATCAGACTCTTCAGTTGGATTTTCAGGGTACTGATGACCACGGGGGGCGCATTTGTTCTTTACTTGGCTTGGTTCAACTCTGAATTCTTGGGGATGGCCCCGTCGATAAGCCAATCCATTCTTTTGACTATCGCGGCCTTGACCACCGTGACGATTGCATTGATTTCGGAAAATCAATGCAAGATGGTTCAGGGCGGCGCCCTTTCGAGAATCTTGCTGTTGACGATCATCGCTTCTGCGTTCAACTTTATTTGGGTCATCCCAACAAGAAAAGCAGAGGCACCTGCTCGTCATAGTGCAGAGACAACTGTTCGTGATTTTGCCCAATGGATTGAGAGCAGAGTCCCTGCAACTTCGACGGTGTGGCTGGATGTGAATCACAATTGGAATGAGTTGGCTTCTGTCGACCGTTCTATCATATGGATTACAGAATCTGATCAGGGCGATGCCGAAGACTGGGTCTTGAAAAAAGCGGATCCGGAAGGGGATCCGGATGCAATGCAAATGTCATCCGGTACTTGGGTCGTACTGAAACCGTGGTCAGAAAAAGAGACCAAATGACGATGGATGTCTATACCAAATCGTCTTTACGACATTTCCGGCTCGGCAAGGCTTGTTTCATCTTGGTGCTACTTTCTCTTTGTGCCGAGTTGCGAGCACACGATGGGGTTCATGTCGATGTGGATCGCATCAACAAGCAGATCGAGGCGAGCAACGATCCAGGTCCCCTCTATTTGATCAGGGCGATGTTGTGCCGCAAACATGGACGACCTGATCTCGCATTGCAGGATCTGGAGCTTGCCCGCGGCAACGGTGTAGATCCAGCTGCTGAAACGTTGGAGAGGGCTTTGTGTCTGCGTGACTCCGGCAATTCAAAAACGGCAATGCGTCTTTTGGACCAATTGGTGGAGCAAGGAGGAGACCTTTGGATCGAAGCCCTCGACGAGAGATCGGGGTTGCGATTGCAAATGGGTCAGATTGATGGGGCCATTCTGGATTTGGTACGTGTGCACGCGTTGAACCCGGATCTGGAGAAGTCCCTGCGGCTGGGAGATCTCTATGAGAAAAGGGGGGCGCACGCTTTGGCAGCGGCGGTCTATCGAAAAGCGATGGATTCGGGGATCGACAGTTCTTTGTTGGTGATCGCACGGATCCGATCAGAAACCGCCTGCGGTGGTTATGAAATCGCCATGAAATTGGTCGCTGAAAAACTCTTGGAGGCATCACTGAAGGCACCCTGGTATCAGCGGCGGGCAGAAATCTTCAGAGCACAGGGCAAGGAAGCAGAGGCGATTTCCGATCTGGAAAAAGCGCTCAAGGAATTGGATGGAATCTTCAAAAGAAGGCCAGTTCCGATTCACCAGGTAACCAGGGCTCGGGTGTTGAGATTGTTGGGTCGTACCGAAGAAGCTCGGAAACAACTGGAAGAAGTTTTGCGCAAAGCACCCGATTATGCCAGTGCCCAAAGAGAGATGAAGTTGCTCGATCAGATGGAAGCAGACAATTCACCCTAGTCAGGTGAGGACCTCATTCATCGAGGATCCTGCGGCCTTCAGAGATAAACTCCCGATCCTTATGACGATTTCCCCAGACGATACAACCGATCGCATAAATGGCGATAGTCGCATCCAGGACTTCCGGGGAGGCCCACGATGGAGTGCATCCCCATTCGTCGACAAACTCATCCTTCAATTGAGGCATCTTTTGCCAAAGTCCGGTTTCCAGACGGACCCAGTCAAAAGCGGGGTGATTGGGGTGGGAATGTTCAAAATCGATGACCGACAACTGTTGACCATCCCAGAGCCAGTTTCGTGGTTGGAAGTCGTTATGGCATGGAACCCGTGATTGGTTTTTGAATAAACTCCCGTCGCCAACCCGATCTTTTGCGATGGCGATTTCACGCTCATGAAGAATCTCTTTTCCCTGTTGAATCCATCTTTCGAGGCGCAGGGGAAGTGCCTGGCTGAGGGGCACAGAATCATCATCGATGAAGGCTTGTTGTTGATAACTCTGCAAGAATCGGGCAGCGAGACGGGTTGCCTGCGACCATGCTTCCATCGGAAACGAATGATGAGCCATGTTGAGGCCGGGAAGTTTCGACATCAGCAGTGTCGGGGGTTGATCGCAACCAGGCACGATTCGTGGACACGATATCCGCACGGGAAGGTCGAGTTTTTCGACGCTTCTCAGAGCGTTCCATTCCTGCTGCCAGCCGCGCCCGGGAGAGTGTGTCTTTAATACAAAGGTGCCATGCCCTGCAATTTCACCCTCCCAGACGGAGCAGCCGGCGGTACCACCCAGTGATATTTGCGGGCAGAATCCTGGGTATTCGGGAGCGTCCAATTGGTCCTCCTGGGTTTCCGGAATTTTACCCCCAACCACTGAAGTGGCCATGAGGAAGCATGTCAGACTCGCAAAAAAGTAACTTGGGATTCTTCTCTTCGGGGGTGGTGGTGTTTACCACCGTCGTGGGTGCCGGGGTCTTCACGACCACCGGCCATTTTGCTGCGGAGTTGGGTGAGGGGTGGGCGGTTCTTGCGG
>CAYRAM010000028.1:0-34748 GCA_964422295.1 uncultured Planctomycetia bacterium
GATTGGAGTCAAATAATTTGATGGTCAGGCTCCTCTGAAAATGCAGGTGTCGGCGCTTCGCTCCGCCCCTGGCCACATTTAGAGGTCTTTGCCCCGCTAGGCTTTACGGCTCAGCGGGGTTTTCCATTTCCAGGCTCCCCCACCCAAAATCGGCTCCAGTGCAAACCTTCGTGACGGGACTAGTTGAGCACGGCCGAGTGCTTCGGTCGCTGGGTCGCCTGAGGTATCACCGATGCAAGGCGTGTGATTTGCGGTACCGGTCCTGGGAGGATACGAACCCGAAAAGCCCGCACCGGTAGTCACTCCTTGGCACCTGCGGCCTTGAGGAGTTTGATGATCTCGGGTGTGAGGGCCAGATTCAGCGCGGTCTTGCCGTAGTCGTTTTTGACGTTGACATCCGCACCCGCCTCGATCAGCAGCGTGACGATCTCCGCAGATTCCTTACCACAGGCGAGCATCAGCGGGGTATAGCCATCGTTATCCCTGGCATTGACATCGGCACCCGCCTCGATCAGCAGCGTGAATATCTCCGGGGACATGGATATTCTGCGGCCGCGGCACATGCCGTGCAGCGAGGTCCAGCCCTTGTCGTTCTTGGCGTTGACATCCGCACCATCGAGGATCAGTTCCCGAATGCGATCCACACCTGGAGCACGGAGGCCCCCACAGGCTGACAGCAACTTCTCAGTGGCCTCGACGGCTTCCTTTTGAGTAGTGGGTCCCTTGGCACCTGCGGCCTTGAGGAGTTTGATGATCTCGGGGGTGAGGGCCAGATTCAGCGCGGTCTTGCCGTAGTCGTTTTTGACGTTGACATCCGCACCCGCCTCGATCAGCAGCGTGGCGATCTCCGGTGTCGATCCGAGGGCGGCGCGTTGCAGCGGGGTCACGCCGTTGTTGCCCTTGGCGTTGACATCCGCACCCTCGCGGATCAGTACTCGAATGTCATCTGCACCTGGAGCCTGGATGCCCCCATCTCCCCACGCAGACAGCAACTTCTCAGTGGCTTCAACTCTCTCCTGCTCCGACGGTCCGCATCCCGAGGCGAAGACCATAACAGTCATTAGTACAGCGATGCAGATCCGGTTCATCCGACCCTCCTTCGACTGCCAATGATCATACTTTCCGCCAGACATAATGCCAACCGGCCGGAACCCCTTACGCCTGCTCATAATGCGCGCATGGCAAACTCCATCTCCACACGACTCGAAAAGGTCCGCGCCGCAATCGATACGATTCTCGATGGCGATGACGTCATGAATTTGAACTACCAGATACTCTTGAGTTGACCTGCAGGGATGAGGGCCACAGGTGTCGGCGCTTCGTTCCTCCCCTGGCCACATAGAAATTTCAGCGCCATATGGCCCTATGGCTGTATGGCGCTTTCTATGGGCTTCCCAAACCTATTTCGAAATCAAAACGGACGATGGGACCGCCGCCAGCGGTTATTTTGAATGTGGGTTTGGGGATTCGTCATATTTTATTTTTGGATCGCTCAATACCAGATGCACATTTTTGCTGAGTACCGAAAACATGGGAGTAGAACATGATCATTACGAACACAGAACACGTAGTAAACCACCAAATCACCCAACACCTGGGCCTGATCACTGGGAATGTTGTACGCTCAAAACATGTTGGCAGGGACATTATGGCCGGTCTAAAAACCATTATTGGCGGCGAGGTCAAAGGATATACCGAAATGCTGAATGAGGCTCGCTCAGTCGCTCAATCAAGACTCATCGCAGAGGCGAAAAACTTGGGTGCGGACGCGGTGATCAACGTGCGGTTTACCACAAGCGCGGTAGCAGCGGGGATGTCAGAAATTCTAGCTTACGGAACAGCCGTTAAGCTATCGAAGTAGTCGCAATTTGCGCACCGCACCTCCTTGAAGATGCCTGATGCCCATCAAATCGCTCCTTATTAGTATTGGATGCTCGCTGATTGCGACATGAATTTCTGAATGCCGAAGCATCCGAATAGGAGAAATTCATCGCTGGGATTCTCCTGTTGGTCTCCGAGTTTCTCGACCCAATGGTGAATCATGAGCCTGTAGCTGACATGATGATAAGCGAACCAGCCCGCGATCAAGATTACCACCAGAAAAGCAACGGTCTTCAGGGTCCCATTTTCATCCGTATCGTCGTCCATGATCCACCCTTCAGCATGTACTCGATTGAATACAGATAGAATTCGCAGGACTTTTGCTGCAGCGAGTGGGAGTGAGGGAGCATGAGGGACGGCGGAGACTTGTGTAGTTCCCGTCATCGCTATACACCCTCATCGATCTCCTGCCCGATCTACGAGTTATCCCGCAATCCTGTCGCTTACAGCTAGTGCATCATCCTGTAACCGATCACATAAGTCCCATTGGAGTGGAGGGTGCGTGGATAGGTGCCGTCGGGTGCTTGCAATTCCTGGTCTTGAAAAGTGGGCAGGAATGAAAACTCGAGGACATCACCGACATTCAGGAATTCCATCGTTTCTACTTCCGCCTGCATTCTGCCGCTGAGATCACCGACGATCTCCTCTTCGACGACACTTCCATTGCGCAAGATTTGCATGCTCGATCCAACACCGGTTCCGCTGAACATCTGCATATCAAGCTGGAACTTGAGGAAATAGACCCCCTCTTCCTGGATCACCACATCCCCCTGTGGGCTCGAAAGCACTCCACTGGCAAACTCATCTTCTCCAAAACTGATGAGATAGGGTTCGCAGTCAGGAACGAGGGGCGAGGGGTTGCCGGTGTTGCAACCGAAAGAGGTCTGTGGCGGGAGATCGAGTTGGGGAGCGGCACTCAACTTGAAGATATGCCCAAAGGGAGGTTGCTGGGCGCATGCGACCGGAAGTGGAGACCCATCAAAGATGTACGCCAACAGATGGATCGGATCGGTGATATCGACGACATAGTCACCGTTGACATCTCCATCCACACAGTTGGGACCCGCAGCCACCGGAGCGGCACTCTGCACAAACAACAAGGTTGTGACCGCATTCAGAAGAACAAACCCACTCACCCAAACCGCAATTTTCAATGCATGTAACATTCGCCACCCCTCTCGCCAGAGAAGACGTCATAAAGTCCAAAATCTGTTCGTGACAAATTAGCCCAGACCAATAGTGCCCCCTCAGGGCGGATCGATCAATATCGTAGTTGGGAAGAAGGCTCAGCGGTGATCGCCTGAATCTCGATCCCTCATTCTGGTGTAAAACGAGACTGTTTCAGAGAGAAGTTTCAGTCTATTTGACCACGGTCTCAAGGCTGCACGCCGAAGTCCGGCTCGGAGCCGGACAGGAATGCCTGCAAGCCCATCAACAGGACTGCACTACTCAGGGTCGCAACCTTCACCTCCGGCGGCCACGAGGATATCGATGACCTCTTCCTTGTAGAGACAATCTCGCTTCTCAGCGTGACACAGGGCTGTCATCCCGGCGTCGTCTTTGGCGTTGACGTCTGCACCGTGATCCACTAGCAACTGAACCACTTTGGGTCGGCAATAGGAGGTTCGTACTGCGAGAATCAGCGGCGTCTGCCCCCTGGAATCCCGCGCCTCGATATTGGGACCCAGCGCAAGGGTCTTTTTCATCAGGGTCGAATGTCCTCCCTCTGCGATCATCATCAGTGGAGTTCGACCACCGGCAAAGACCCTCTCGATCTCTTCCACAGGACGTTCTCGGATCACATCGGCAACGAAGTCTTGCATCTCGCGAACTTGATCTCTCAATTCCCGCAACTGAAGGGTGTGACTTCGATCAAATTTCTGACCGAAATGGATTGCTGCAGTTAAACCAGTGATACACAGAAAGAACCGCAGCGGTACCGGAGAGCGTTTCTTGCTGGTTGAATCATACATGAGCTCTGACCCCCCTTCTGGATAGGGCAACGGGGGGAGAAGAACACTCTTCAACCGGTAGTCTTTTACAGATGCGATCTTCCTGACTCATCACTTTCCACCGCACCCTTCCCCGTCAGCGCCTTCGAGAAGGTCAATCATTTGAGACTTCGCCGGACCACGGTTCTTCTGCGCATAACACAGCGCCGTCTCGCCCCATTGGTCTTTGGCATTGACCTCAGCGCCCGCTTCCAGGAGGACCTGGATCACTTGCGGATCCCGTCCCGCTTTGGCGGCAAACATCAATGCCGTTCGATCTCCGAACGCTTTGGCATTGGGATCCATCCCCATCTCCAAGCACATCTTCACCGCTTCGATGCCACACAGGGAGGCCATGCCTAAGGCTCTGTCATTGAGTGGGTTGCTGATCCAATCGAGTACTTTTGGCAAGGGAACAGCGGGATCAATGCGCAAGGCTCCGTCGTTGGGTGGATTGTTGATTTGCTCGGCGGGCATCAATGAGATCACTTCAGGGACCAATTGCTGAAGAAGCGCCAGGTCTCTCTCATACTCCTCGATTTCTGACAGGCGCAAGAGATGCCATGGGACGAACCAAACACTGAATAACAGTGATAACGTCAAAAGGATGAACATACCACCAAAGGTAATTGGTGGAGGTCTCTGCGTAAGATTCGGGTCTTCAATCTCAGTCGACATGGGACACTGTCTTCCTGCGATGGCGAATGAGCAAAAGCGGCATCACCCTTCCATCGGTACATTGAACGACGGGATCTGCTGAGTCAGTTGATCCCATTCAACCTCTTCGAGGCCGGCGGCGATCCACTGGCACAAGACCGGCAAGACTTCGGGGGGGACCCCCACCGACATGTTTTGTGCCACACAGACCCGGTCCTCGGCATCGATGTGGCGGAACCACCACGGCAGCATCTCCTGCATGAACTCGGGGGAGCAGAACTCCATGATGCGCCCATCGAGAGCCCAGATTTCCGCGGCCTCGAAGTGCTCCATCATCGCCGGCATCACCTTTTGCTCCTCTTCCTCCAAGTGGGCATGCAAAAACTCGCGCAATTGCAGCAGGTCTCCGGCAACATCGGCGCCCTCTCCTGCAGCCAGAGCCGCGACGAGAGCTTCCACCTGCTGATGCTGATCATGGCTTTCACTGGTCACCCCGGGAGCGCGCTCCTCAAGGGCAGGAAAGAAGAGCTGGTCCTCCAGTTCGGAGTGCTTTTCAAGGATCCGTGCGAAGCGAGGGAAGTCTGTTTGAAAGAGCTCCTCGCCCCCTTCGATAATCCGATCCAAATCGCGCCTCAAGGCCCGATGGACATAGACAAAGTTGTCGGCCACCGCCGCATACTTCTCCGGGTCAATCATGCTGCAGTCCTTCCGCTGAACCCTACTTGAGGCTCGCCATCAGACCTTTTTTATCCCAGTAGGAACGGACACTGGAGATCAGCCCATCCGGATTGACGGTGAAGACGGAGATGCCCTCGAAGGTCAACTCGCGCTCCTTCGAGCGCAGCTTGGCAACCCCGGTCCAGCGGATGGCGGCTTCATCACCGGCGACAAAGATGTCGTCTTCGGTCAGCGCCATCTTTTCGAAGAAACTTGAGAGCGCACGGAAGTAGTTGGTCGACTTGTCCTTGACCAGCATCGGCGGGGTTCCCACCGGATCCCAACTGAGGGCATCATCGCTGAAGAGCTCCAGCAATTCGTCCACTTCCATGTTGCGCAGGCAGGAGAAGTACTCGCCGGCAATTTTGGCGATCTCGTCACTGCTGAGTTTTTTCGGTGGCTCCGATTGAGGAGCCAGGGGTGGCTGATCTGCCAGGTACTGCTCCTTCAAGGACTCGATCTCGGCGTCGTCCACCGGAGGACCGACATGGGAAGGAGCAAACTCCTCGACATACTCGCGCAACTGCTGGGGAAGGGCGTCGTAAGAATCGATGCGGGCAGCAGTGGTCTGCATGAAACCATCCCCCATGCCTGCGAAGGCGGGCAGGGTGCCGTAGCGGTTCATCACCATCACATCCGGATCGGTGGAACCGTTGTAGGCCTCATTGAACCAGACCTTGCCGATGGGAGTTTCGACTTCCCCGTACAAGGTCCAGTAGAAGAAGGTTCGATCCCCGGAACGCTGGGCGTAGACCTTGTCATTGCTGACGGTGGCCATGCCGTAGTGACCATTCTGGTGCGGTCCACTCAAACCTTCTGTGTGGATCACCACGTGGCGATCCTTGAGTTCGAAGTTGGCCTTGATGTAGGGGTACTCGCGGATGATGTGACGGCCGTCATCTTCCTGGAGGATCTCGTTCGTTTCCGGATCGCGATAGATGACGATGGTGCGGCAGATCGCTTCGGCAGAATCATCATCCTGCTCGACCAATCGATTGCTGACCAACGCTTCGACACCGGCGATCACTTCGCCTCCCGGCTGGCGGTACAGTTTGCCGACACTGTGGTAATAGATCGGCTCACCGTCTCCAACGTCGAAGGAAATGAACTGCTTGAATGTCTCGCGGTCGAAACCGTGGTCTGCGTCGCTGGCAGCGGTTTCTCCACCCAGTTTTACTGTTTCCATAACATCCCTCCTGGTCTCGCGATCCTAAGCGCGTTGTCTCCTATTGAAGATGCGCGGAAGGCAGTTTGCAATCGCCCGGATCCAACTTCCTTCCAATTCCTCGAATAAACTCTGATTGAGGGCGAAGACCCTCTTTGCTTCTTCGATGATTGCGTGAGAGCGAACTTCATCGATCTCCAACTGATTGAGCCGGTTACGGTATTCTTCCTTGAAAGCCTTGCCATCTTCAATCTCTTCGAACTCGAAGAAGCGCAAGCCATCGGGACCACTGAGGCCGAGGGATCTGCGTGCGATCTTGGCGATCACCTGGCCCCCGGAGAGATCTCCCAGGTAACGGGTGTAACTGTGGGCCACCAGCAGCGCTGGATCGTTGGCACTGACTTCGCGAATCCGATCGATGTACTTTCTCCGCATCGGAGTCATGCGAATCTTGTCGCGCCAATCATCGCCGTAGAGGAACTGCATATCCTGTTCCAGGACCTCCTTGCGGCGCAGCTGCTCGAAGTAGACCTGACTGACCAGCGGATGATCCTTGTGGCGCTCCAGCTCCTCTTCCATCGCTTCGTAGACGACGAACATCCCCGCCTGCATATTGGCGAAACTCTCCATATCCATCACTCCACGAAGAATCCCTTTGACGAAGTTGGTCGACTCGGCGAGGCGATGCGCCTGAGCGGTCTCTTTGCGGATGCGCTTGGCGAAGGTGAGGATTTCCTGGTTATCAGCCTTGTCCTTGGTCGCTTCCACGGCGGAGACCTGTGGATCGATGGCCACGGTGACTCCCCCTTGCATGACGACTGCGGGTTCTGCATTGATGTGTTCGTAGTTTTTCATGGTGAAATCCTTCCCGGTTCTCATTCCCATACCCTCCCATCAGGAACAGACACCTCTCCGGACTCTGGAATCCGGTTATTTGGAAAATTGACGCAATAAATGTGAAACAGCCCCCGGAACGGGTCGTTCCGGGGGCTGTTTCTTCGAAAAGGTGTTTAAGGAGGGATCGTCGGGAAATCAGTTCCCGGATCCAAAGTAGACCAGTAATCCAGGCACAATCAGCCAAAGGAGGCCTTTGACCGTGAAGAAGATCAGTCCGTATACACCGAATTTTTTTACCAACCCTTGAGCAGTCATCTTGGCTCCCTTCTGTTAAAGCCTCTTTCAATAGGATGAATCCGCTTCGATCCCGGGTCCGGACTGGCAAAAATGGCACTATTTTGAAAAACCGGCCAGAATTTGAAAAACCCACCGGGGTCTCCCCCAGTGGGTTCCATCTGCAAATTCAGTCTGAAACTACTGCATCATGCCCAATCGGCACAGCATCGCCGACTGCACATTGACACAGCCGTAGAGATCACAGGCACCATCAAAGGTGGAGAGTTGGGCTTCGAGAAGGTCTGGATCGTCGGTGGCCGCAGGGCCGTGACAGCGGATCACGAAGTGGATCTCCGCCAGGCTGGCATCGGTCAGCCCTTCGCCGCTGCGAACCTCTCCCGGGAAAACGCCCTCGATCAGTTCCGTCTCGAAACTGGCGCGTCCTTTGTTGTTGGCGATAAAGCCGATCCCCGACCAGATCACGGATCGTCCTTCGACATCGCCGTCATCGCCATCGCAGGGTCCGTTGCAGGCGAAGGGGTCATTATAGATGATCGCCCAGATGGTGTAGGCGTAACCGGGGGTCAGTTGGCGTGTTCTGCCGCTGACCTCGATGCGATCACTTTCGCGCTCCACCTTGACTCGCGACTTGGGAATCTCGGTACCGAAATTCTCCGGATCGCGGTCGATGAAGGGCTGACGGTCCTCCTGGAGAATCACCGGGCCACCGAGTGTGACCACTTGTTCATCGATACAATCATTGAGATCACACCCCCCCATGAAGAGGGAGAGCTGGTCAGCCAAAATCAGCGGATCATCGGATGCGGGCCCATGACCACGAACCACCAATTCGACGATGGCATTCGCTGCGTTGGTGAGGCCATCTCCCAACAGGATTTCTCCTGCTGCTTCTCCTTCGACCATGACCGCCTCAAACTCCGCTTCCCCATCCTCGTCAGCGACAAACCCGACTCCGGACCACAGGACGCTGGAGCTCTCCAGTGACAGGTCGTCATCCATTCCACAGCGGCCGTTGCAAGCCATGGGGTCGTTGTAGACTATTGCCCAAACGGTATAGGCGTGACCCGGTTGCAATCCTTCCGTTTCTGCCTCAATAAACACCACTCCATCCCCGCGTTCGAGCACCGCTTCCGAGTCATCGATGACTTCACCCGCATTGCCCATCAACATCGATCGGAATGACATCTCCTCTTCGTCCGCAAAGGACAGAGAGCTCCCGAAAAACGCAAACACCATCAGCCACATAAAGGTAAAAAACCTGTGATTCATCGCGACCCCTTTCCAGGGTAGATATGGACACACTGATAGACACACCATGAAACTAACCATGAGACAAACCATGGATGTCATGATGGCCGGAGAAAGAGATCCGGGCTACTTCTTCTGCAAGACAGAATATTCCCGCTGCTTTCGGTTATTTTGGGTCGATGGCCGTGGCATCATGCCTGCGCATTTTGGCAATAAGTCTAGAAAGCAGGACAACTTGTCGCAGGGTTCCACCAAATCACTGCTGATCCCCTTTCTTTTGGGAGGAGTGTTGGTGGCTCTGGCCAATTTTCCCCGACAAGACGCAACGCCATTGCGGGGTGCGGCTTTGACGGGACGGATTCTGGAGATTGTCGATTCCCGTTACGTGGAAACAGTGGATACCGATGAACTTCTCAATATCGGCATGAATCGGATGCTTGGGGACCTTGATCGCAACAGCGCCTATTATCCTCCGCGCCGTGCTACCGAGTTTCAGAATGAAATGAATGGCACCCTTTTCGGTATCGGGATCATTTTGCGTCTGACTGAAGAAGGCACCCGGATCACGCATGTGATCGATGGTGGCCCTGCACACAAGAGCGACCTGCCGACCGATTCCCTTCTGATCTCCATCGATGGAGTAGAGTGTGCAGATTGGGCCCTTGCGGAGATATCTTCCGCCATCAAGGGAGAACGGGGTACCCCGGTCACCCTGGTCGTCGAATCCGATGGCGAGACCAGCAGTCATACACCTGTGAGGGATGAAGTTTCGATTCCAAGCCTGTCATTTGGGGGGATCTTCCTCTCCCCCGACACCGATCAGCGATTTGCGATGATTCGATTGCAGCAGTTTCAGCCTCGAACCACCGGAGAGGTCAAAAAGGCACTCGGAAGTTTCAAGAGCGGAGAGATCTCCGGATTGGTCATCGATCTACGCAACAATCCGGGAGGGGTACTGGAAGAAGCTGTACTCTTCTGTTCTCTCTTTCTGGAAGAGGGGAAAAAGATCGTCAGCACCCGCAACCTTCGTCAACCGGATGCTGATTCCGAATCCTCCACCCAGTTCTCCCTGGGAACCGGCCCGTGGTTCGACCTTCCATTGGTGATTCTGATCGACGGCAACAGTGCCAGCGCATCAGAAACCGTCTCAGCAGCGTTGCGCGATCATCAGCGTGCCGTACTCGTCGGAGATACCACCTTTGGAAAGTGGACGGTGCAGGGGGTCTTCAATTTGGATTCCAGTGATACCCCGGCGATGCTCAAACTGACCACCGATTTCTTTTTCCCACCCACCGGCGACCGGTTGATCTATGACGATCGGGGGCTCCCCACCGGGCTGGTTCCCGATGTGGAAATCGCCGTTACGGATGAAATGAAGCCGCTCCTCTACGACGCCTGGAGTGAACAATTTTTCTCGGGCCTCGCCGACCCGAAGGAGATGTGGGCGATGAAATCGGTCAGTGACGCAGGGACGATTCCCGGTGGAGGAACGGATCATGCCCTTGTCGAGGCACTGAAACTTCTGGAGGATGGGGAGCGCTATCGGTTGCTACTGCAATCTACTCCACTGAATGAACGGAGCCCAAGGTGAAGATTCTCGCCATCGAGACCACCTGCGATGAAACCGCCGCTGCGGTTGTCGCTTCCGGGCCCGAAGTGCTCTCCGATGTCGTTTACTCGCAGATTCGCGAACATGAACCCTACGGCGGGGTCGTCCCCGAGATCGCCAGCCGCAGTCACCTGGAACAATTGACCTGTGTCATCGAGGATGCCCTGCAAAAAGCGGATCTGACCCCTGCGAATCTCGATGCGGTGGCGGTGGCACACCGACCGGGATTGATCGGCGCATTGCTGGTCGGGGTGACCACCGCCAAAGCATTGGCATGGTCTTGGAATCTGCCCCTGATCGGAGTCCATCATCTGGAAGCACATTTGGAAGCGGCTTTCCTCGCCGGCGAAGAGATCGAACACCCCTACCTGGGTGTGGTCATCTCCGGGGGCCACACTGATATGCACCGTGTCGATGGGGCAGGTGTCGATGGGGCAGGTGTCGATGGGGCAGGTGTCGATGGGGCAGGTCAGACCCGCTGGCTTGGAGGTACCCGCGACGATGCCCTTGGCGAAGCATTCGACAAAGTCGCTGCCATCATGGGCCTCGGCTATCCGGGTGGACCCATCGTCGAGAAAACTGCACTGAATGGCGATCCCAAGGCGGTGAAACTTCCGCGAACCTTGCTCGCTTCCGACTCCCTCGATTTCTCCTTCTCCGGCATCAAAACCGCAGTCCTCTACAAGTGGCGCGGCATGAATGCAGTCCATGAGGAGAAGGCACCCGATGCTCCCTCCCCTGAAGACATGTGCGCTTCCTTTCAGGCGGCGGTCTTTGACGTGCTCGCAGAGAAGATTCGCCGGGCCGGTGAGCAGGAAGATCTGCGCACTGTCGTCCTTGGAGGCGGTGTCACCGCAAATCAAACGATGCGACAGGGTTTGGTGGACCGACTCGGCCCCAAATACAATTTGGTATTCCCCCCGCCCCGTTTTACCACCGACAATGCAGCGATGATCGGCGCCAGGGCACTGAGACAATTGGCCCGCGGTGACATTGCCGATCTGGATTTGATGGCGCAGGCACAACCATGATGGATCACAAGCCTCTCGATCTCGATCATGATCGCGAAAATCGTACCGGTTTCCCGGAAGTGGTCTTTGGCCAGGGTAAAACCGCAGATGAAATTCGGACGGCAGTTGCAGCCATCGCCGATCGATCGGGCATCGCCCTCGCCACCCGTGTCGATACCCACGAGGGATCTGCGATTGCAGAAGAGATTGAAGGTGCCGAGTGGCACCCTCGCTGCCGTTGTATCGCCGTCGATCGAAAGAAGTCTGTGCGTGAAGGTCTGATCGCTGTGGTCTGTGCGGGAACCAGCGATCTGCCGGTCGCTCAGGAAGCGGCTTTGACGGCAGATTTGGCGGGAGCCCACACCGAGTTGATCGTCGATGTGGGTGTCGCCGGCTTGCACCGAATCATCTCCCATCGCCAGACCCTGGAGAAATGCCACTCCATCGTCGTCGTCGCCGGAATGGAAGGGGCACTCCCTTCCGTCGTCGCCGGTCTCGTCAGTGTGCCGGTGATCGCAGTTCCGACGAGCGTCGGTTACGGTGCCTCCTTTTCAGGGGTCGCAGCTCTCCTCGGGATGCTGAACTCGTGCTCTCCCGGGATCTCGGTGGTCAATATCGATAACGGCTTTGGAGGAGGCCTCGTCGCCTCCCGCATCAATCGCCTGGCATGTCATGGGAGTCCCCCAAATTCTGCGGATCACTTGCCTGGGCCTTCCAGGGATGGGAAACAGGAGGACCAGGGAGTCACCGACTTTGAAGGGGAAACGAGCCGATGAAGATGCCCGTTGACAAGTGTCACGTCGATGAATATCCGATCCTGCGCCAGGAGGATCTGGGTGAAGGTTGGTTCCGAATCGACATCGAAGCACCTGAAATCGCCCGGGAAACTCGCGCGGGTCAATTCGTTCAGGTCAGGGTCGGCGCTGGGGATGACCCGTTGATCCGCAGACCGTTCAGTGTCTACGACGTCGGACCCGAGCCGGGAGAAGACGCAACAGAGGTGCGCCTGCTGATTCAAATGGTCGGACCGGGGACCACTGCTCTCGCCCAACTGGGGGAAGGGGATTCGATTCGACTGATGGGTCCCCTCGGTCATCCGATGCCGGTTCCGGATCTCTCTGAGTCGGGAACTCTCTTCCTCGTCGGCGGCGGGATTGGTGTTGCTCCCCTCTACCTCTACTGTCGAGAACGCAAGAGCGAAAACTCTCCGCTCTCATTGAAAGTACTGCTCGGAGCTCGCCGGGCTTCGCTGCTGATTGGCCAACAGAACTTCACCGATCTCGGGGTCGATACGGGATGGGCCACCGATGACGGCAGCGCGGGTTACCACGGCAACGTTATCGAACTGCTGCGGCGCGAGTTGGGGGAACGGGCTGATGACACGGATGTTGCAGGGATCGGCTGCGGTCCCCACGGCATGAATGTGGCCCTGCGTGACATCGCTCTCGAACAGCAATTGAAGTTCTGGATCTCCCTCGAAAACTATATGCCTTGTGGATTCGGCGCCTGTTTTGGCTGTGTCATCGCCGGCCCAGAGGAGGGTCCCACGCGATATCGCCGCGTCTGCGTCGAGGGTCCCTGCTTCCCGGTGGAAGAACTGCCGGAGAGCTTTTAACCGTAACAATTCCCTACACCCGTCCATCCGGGGGGTCGCCACGTCACTATCGGCCCAGAGGATGAGACGATTCATCCCCCCTTTTCCGCCCCTGCAGCGTCACAATTCGTGACCATCGGCGAACGATCGGTGTTCTGAGCAGCGTGGGTCCCGAATGGCTTTCCTGAAGTGGCCAAGATATGGCCGAAAAATTTGGATGGATCGTTCTTCTGGAAGTCGAGGCCCATTTTCGGTAGGGTGTGTCCGTTGATGGCAGATTCACCTGAACTGCCGCAGCCATCGATCGAAATCAAACTCCGGAGGGGCCTGGCCCCCTCGATCCTGATGTGCCGAGAGAGTTCGCTCTCTCGGCGTTTTTTTTTATCACAATCGCAATGGGCTCTGAGTTTCAGGATGACCGTCGGGAGTATTCTTCCTCCCAGGGCGGGTGCGATCGGTTCCGGAGACGACCCATTGCTCCATTTCCGCTGCCCCCTTCGGAATCTCCAGCGACAAGATGACTGCTCCGCTTTCCGTCACTCTGACCATGTCTTCAATGCGAATTCCCAGCTTTTCTTCTGCGATATAGATTCCCGGTTCTATCGTGATCACCATTCCAGGTGCCAGAGGCCGTCGGGGACCGACATCGTGGACATCCATGCCGACGTGGTGAGAAGTCCCATGGGGAAAGAACTCGCCAAATCCGGCATCGGTGATGACTTTGCGGGCTGCCGCATCGATACTCCTGAATGTCGCCCCGGGTCGCACTGCAGCGATGCCAGCGGCTTGTGCACGCAGCACCACCTCGTAGATTTCCTTTTGGCGATCGGTCCAACGACCTGATACGGGAACTGTCCGGGTGATATCTGCGGTGTAGGCACCACTTCGCGCTCCCACATCCATCAACAGCACACCCGTGCGATCGAGCTCACCGTTGTTTTCCTGCCAATGCAAAATACAACTGCGTTCGCCACTCCCCACAATCGATGAAAAACCAGGGGCAGGGGAACCTTCTGATCGGAAACTCCCCTCGATCGCCGCTTCGATTTCCCATTCATGGCGAGATGCAGAAGCTGCACCAGCACCCTTCATCAATCCTCGATGAGTTCGCCCGATCGCTCTGCGAAGTTGCTCCACCTCCCACTCGCTTTTGATCTGCCGAAAAGAATGCAAGCGACGCCAAGCCGGTGAGACCTCCGCCTCTGATCCAAGCACTTTCAGCAACTCCTCCTGATCGAAAGAGTCTTTCGCAGCGATCAAAACCTTGTCGATGCGCTCACTTCTCTTTACGAGCCACTCATTCAGGGAAGGGTGGGGATGGAGATTGTCGATCCCGGTCAGACGACGGGATTCCGCATCGGGAGCAGCACGGGGACCATGCCAAAGTTCAAATCCGGGATCCTTCCGGGGCAAAAACAGGCTTGCCTGGTTTTCACCTTCGATCCGCTCAAGGATCAGGATTCCTCCCCAGGATCGAAGTCCGGTGAGATATTCATAATCCTTGAGGACCTCTTCCCCTTCCGCTCCCCCCGCGACGACGATCAGCAATTCCGTGGAGTCAGCCAGCTCGATTCTGGCCCTGCGTTGGTGCAGCTCTGATGCCGGAGGGATCGGTTCCTCCGCATTGCACACCGTGCAGAAAACCAAGCCCAGCAGAATCAGAACCCTGCTCATGACGATGCTCCCCGACCATCGCCGAGGCGATCGAGGTGGGCAGCAAGGATGAAGTCAGATTCGGTCAAGGCATCGATCTTGTGGGTCCAGATGTGGATTTTGACCCAACCCCAACTGAATGAAACATTGGGGTGATGCCCCTGGGACTCTGCGACCTCGCCGATTTTGTTAACAAAATCGAGTGCTTCGATGAAATTGGCAAAACTCCACTCGCGCTCGAGGTGATGCTCCCGAACTACATTCCAATCGGGAACCTGATCTGCCAATGCGGCAAGTTCTTCCCCTGCGAGAGGTGGAAGATCACCCCGACATGCTTTGCAACTTCTCTCATGTAAAGGCATTGAGAATCCTTCAGACATCGATGATCCACTCCCATCCCACGTCACTGAAGTCACCTTGAAGCATCCCACAGAAGGATTCCACCTTCTGTCAAAGATGACATCTGACAGGTTAGACACGTTAGACATAAAACGTTCATAGATATAGGTTTACGTAAATTCAAAAGGCTAATTTCAGCCACTCTCGATCGATTTTAAGGCCAAACTTGGCCACGAAAATATCAGCGATTGACGTAAGTCCTTTGAAAATACACTCACGAAGAGTTGGCATGAACATTGCAACAGAAAGAGTGCCTATGCGTTTATTTAACGAAGAGGTGTACCGAGTCCCCCTTACAGGGACGCTGGAACACTGGACAGTTATACAGTTTCAGATTATCCAGCGCGCGACCTGATATGCGCGATCGCCCCGGCTCCTCCATAAGTGGTGGGAGGACAGGGATGGCTTCCCCTCACTGAGGATAGCCGGGGCTTTATTCTTCCTTCCGCCAATCTCCCTAAACGTTGCTTCCACTTGCTCGCCAATCTGGCATTAAAATCGCAACTGGATCCGCAATCTGGGTAGGATTAATCTGGGTGCGGGCGAACTGCTCCCGGGGTTGCGACGCCGAGGGGAATTTGAATGTCGAGTCATCTTGAGACACCCACTTTAGTCCTCAATCGTGCATGGATGCCCACGCACACTCTCCCCGCAAAATTAGCAATCGGTCTGGTTTCACGGGGTGCAGCACGCATCATCGACCCGATCACATACGAAGCACATGATCTAGAATCCTGGCACGATCTTTCGCTGGCAAAACCGAAGCACTCCGACCATTGGATTCGGTCGGAAAGTCTGTGTCTGGCCCCCCTGGAAGTCATCGTCCTGACCGGTTACTCGGGGGTCGGCGATCGCCAAGTCACCTTTTCACGTCTCAACCTCTACCGAAGAGACAAGAACACCTGCCAATATTGTGGTGTGCGTCCGGGAACAAGAGAATTGACGATCGATCACGTGATGCCGCGCAGCCGTGGTGGTGAATTGAGTTGGGAAAATTGTGTTCTCGCCTGCGTTTCATGCAACAAACGCAAAGCAAATCGAACTCCTGAAGAAGCTTCGATGCAGCTGAAGATCAAACCGGTCAGACCACGTTGGTCCCAGATCCGAAAATTACCTCTCAGGCCAATCTGGTCATCCTGGGAAAAGTTTGTCAGTGATGCCTATTGGCAGCAGGAACTCCTCGATTGAAGAGTCTGTGGGTATTTCCGGATCAGGTCCGTGCGCAATAGATTCTGCCGTGGGGTTTAACCCGCAAACGCCCAACGAGGGTACTCAACTCTGACAGCCTTCTGATTTCCCCAGACTTCAGCAGTACAGGAAGATCTCCACCTTTGGTCAACGCAGGCGGCGGGGCGACCACATCCGCCAGCGGATCCTTTTGGGGTTCATAATTACGGATCTCACGGACCCTGGCAGCGAGCCGTTCTGCGACCTCCTCCGGGTCCTGCCCTTCGACGACTTCAGGAAGGGCCCGATGCTGCTCCCGGCGAATGATTTTCCTAGCCGCAGAGTGGGCCGGATGGGCCGTATCCGCATCCGCTTCTCTGAGCAAGTTCATGACCCTGATGTCATCCCAGCGTAGGTACTCTTCAGGCTCTTCCGGGTATCTCCTTTGCTGGAGTGACCTCACCAAAAAGTCGACCAAATGAAGATCGAGGATTCTACGGGTGCGATGAAAATATACTTGGGTAAACATCGAAAATCGTGCCCACTGCAATCCTTCTGCTGCCAGCAATCCTCCATGCTCGATTCCCAACTGGACACCCTGATCAGTCTCCAACGGTCTCAAAGTGTGCTGAATCCGCGGCAGATCGAATGCTCCATATTCGACACCGACGTGCAAGGCATCGCGCAACAGGTAATCCATTCGATCCGATCCGAATTCACCGCAAACCAAGGATCGAACAAATCGCAAGTGGCTCGGCAAGTCTGATCTGGCGGGATCCATCACATGGATCACCGACTGCCAGATCTCCTCCCCCTGACCTTTCAATGCTGCCTGGAGTTGGGGAAATTCGAGAAGAGCCAATGACATCTCCTCGTGCATCCCCCTAGGCAGCAGTCTCTCTGTCACATGGGAGAAGGGAGGATGCCCCAAGTCGTGCAGGAGTGCGACATTTCTGGCGACCTTGAGCAGATCCCGAAAAGACTCTTCCGATACGGGCATCGCCAGGGGATGGATGAGGTCCTCCAACCCCAGCCTTGACCTCATCTCTTCCAGCAGCCTCGTCGTGACCTCCATGGTACCGAGGGCATGTTCAAATCGACTGTGGCATGCACCCGGATAGACCCGATCCGTCAAACCGAGTTGCGCAATGTTTCTCAAGCGCTGAATCGGGACACTATCGATCAGATCAAGATCACTCTTCTCAAGCCGGATCAGGCCGTGGACCGGATCACGAATCGCCTCAGAAAAATGCAATTGGCCCTGCTTTCCTGGAGTTGCCGTCATCTTGATCCTGGGGTGGACCAGGGGCAACCCCCTGCAAGTCTCACCTTGCCATTTTGTCTGCATGCACGACACTTCAATTATTCAGGGTTTCCACAAGGAAGGGAAAGGACAGATGAAGACTTACTGGGGCCATCAAGTCGTCGATCTCAGCAGGATCAAGGCAGGGCTAGGTGTCGCGTGGAAAGACTCTGGATCCATCCTCGGGATCTCACTCAACCCGGATCCTGTCAAGGCGCGACTCTCACTCCAACAGCGAACACCCCTGCTATCCATGTCTTCAGCCCAAATGCCCCTTGAGCTACAAGATCAATTGCATGCAGCCCTGGCGGGAGATCGTGTTGATTGGACATGGAATCCATGCCTGGAGGAGGGAACCCCTTTTCAACAACAAGTTTGGAATGAACTCCTCAAGTGTTCCCATGGATACCGATGGAGTTATTCAGAACTCGCAAATCGTCTCGGGAAGCCGGGTGCATCCCGGGCAGTGGGAAGTGCCTGCGGACGCAATCCACACCCCTTGCGAATCCCGTGTCACAGGATCGTGGCCGCTGATGGATCTTTGGGTGGATTTACCGGCGATTTGGAACTAAAGCGTTGGCTTCTGCAAAAAGAGGCTCTCCTGGCTCAGGCCCCCTGCTCATCTCCAAATGAAATCGAACTTCTCTAAAAAATCCATGCAGGCTATAAAGTCTCGCCAATTGTTGATGTGAGACCGGTCTCCATGGATCTTCCTGAAGTGCGAAAAAGAAACACTCTGCAGCGAGATCTTCATGACCATCCTCCATCAATATCATGGCCAATCGCTCCCACGCCGCGCTACAACCAGGAGTTTTTCTCAGTATCAAGGACAGGCTTTTTCTGGCCTCCAACATATCCCCCTCTGAGTGTTGCAGGACCGCTTCCTCGAAGAGACTTTGCGGTTCGCCTTCAGTTCTGAATAGGGAGAAAGATTTCCCAAAGAGATGGTACTTCTCGATCTCCAGCGCTTGAGGAGATGTCTCGATGGAGACCTCTAAGGAAGCTAAATCTTGGTTCTGGTAAGCAGGCCTGTCTGTTCCTAAGACGAGCATGTGTGCCCATGGTCCACTGATAGCCTCACCCGGGGGAACCAAGCGATCCAGGTTTGCCCGAGCCAGCTCCCATCGATTTGTCGAATGGGCCAGCCTATTGAGATTGATAGGAATCAGAAAAACGACCAGTGATAACAATATTGCCCATGTCACAGCTGTTCGTCGCATCCCAGATCGCAAGCCTACGAGAGCCCCGACGATGCAGACCGCCAGGAAGAGGGATGCGGTCGCTGCTGCACGAATCCCTGTTTCCTGACTCGCAAAGATGATCCCCCCCACAAAGAGGAAGCACAAAAAGAACAAAAATGCTTCCCTGATGCCACGACCCACTTGGTGAATATCCAAGACTTTCACTCTGCTGCGATCAACAAAGGTTTCAACCACGAGCCAAAGAGCGGATGGGATCAGCACCACTAATGGAAAGACTGGGAGTTCTCCCGCAAGTAACCAAGGGAGAATAGCCGTAACCAATAATCCGACGAGAGGCCGCAGTCGGGGTACCGTTTTCCTGAAACCTGCAACAAGCGTGAGCATCAGCAATAGAACCATACCGGGATCTATAGCGATCATCGAGACGCGTGACACTGCTCCAAATTCCATGGCGATGCCACTTTGGCTGCTGGCGAGAGCACCGAGGTCTCCACCAACCGCTTGCAAACAGAGAAGCCCCAGCGTTCCGATCCAAAAAAGCAACCAGCCTCCTGGATTCCACCGATGTTCAACTTCTCTACGACACCCCTCAATCCAACAGATCGGCATTACGACTGTCACCAGGGGACTCACCCCCCAGGCCAGAATTCCACTGGCGACAAGCGCAACCCATGGGGCCCACCTCTGAGATTGACCCGCAAGGGATACGAGCAAGAGCACTATGCAACTCGCCAGGGGCACCGTCGATGGGACACTTGACCAGGCAAGAAATGTAGGCTGGAACGCGAGCCAAACTCCTCCGATAAGTCCAAATACACGTCCCCACTTCCGGGCTATGAATACTGCAATCAGAAATATGCTCAACATGTATGGAACCACAGAGAAGATCATCAAACTCTCGGTCCCATGGCCGAAGAAATGGAATACCACACAGGCAATCCAGGTCAACAATGGCTGCTGCCCCGGGTTTTCGATTCCGGAATCGATTCCCAGGTACTCCCCGCGCGCCTCTGCAAAGGGCTCAACTCCGATTCCCATATACGAGTCAGACACTCCCCACAGGATGCTGGGATCTCCCCCTGATCCGAGGCAGAAAATCAATCCCTGGGACATGATGAACCCGAGAACGAGTCCTGCGTGCCGTTTTGGAAAGCTGACCGAAGAGATTTTCATCAGGCTATCTCCGTAGATTTCACTTTCAGGTTCAACTTGTTGACCCGATAGCGAAACTGCCGATAGGAAATCCCCAGAAGTTCTGCTGCCCGAGTCTGATTACCCTGGCAACGATCCAGTGCTTGGAGAATCAATTTACTTTCAAACCTGCTCACTTGCTCTTCGAGTCCCGTTTCCCGATCCATGAGATCAAGATTCAGTTCTTCCCCGGCCCGAACATGCTCCTCTTCAGAAACCTGTGATCCGAGGGAATTGGTCACGGTTTCTTCAGCTTTGCGAGGATAGGAGCCAGTAACACCGATAGTGAACTCGTCAATTCGATCGTCCTTGCACAGAGCGACCTGACGTTGGATCACATTTTCTAATTCTCTGACATTTCCTGGCCAGTGGTGATTATTGAGCACCCGGTAAGCGGCCTCTGTCATTCCAGTGACAGATTTGCCCATCGCTTCTGAGTGCCGCCGAATGAAATGCCCTGCTAGCAGAGGAAGATCCTCTTTACGTTCTCGCAGTGGTGGCAGATGCATTGGAATCACATTCAACCGGTAATATAGATCTTCTCGAAATCTTCCTTCGCGGACTTCTTCTTCCAAATCCTTGTTTGTTGCGGCGATGATTCGCACGTCCGTATCGATCTCCGCATCGCCCCCCACCGGAATGACTCGTCGGTCCTCCAGCGCTCGCAGAATTCGAACTTGTGTCGACAGGCTCATGTCCGCAACTTCATCGAGAAACAAGGTCCCACCATTGGCATTAAGGAAGACTCCTTTACGCTCCTCCACGGCCCCGGTAAAGGCGCCCTTGACATGGCCGAATAGTTCACTTTCAAGCAATCCTTCGGTGAAAGCAGAACAATTTACGGCAACGAATTGGTTGTTTCTTCGACCAGACCCATCGTGGATAGCCCGGGCGATCAACTCCTTGCCGCAACCACTCTCTCCGGTAACGAATACGGTTGAATCCGTGGGAGCAACTCGCTCGACCATTTCAAACAACTCTCGCATCCCGGGTGTGTTGCCGACCATTCTTTGACGCAGATTCTGGACTCTGTTTTGATCCCTGTCTGTGGCAGCGATCGCCCTGCCAACCGCCCCCTTGACCTCATCATTTTGGAATGGCTTGCGCAAGAAATCGAATCCCCCATGGCGCATCGCATCCATGGCGACATCAGAAGTGGAGTATGCAGTCATCACGAGGATAGGCGTCTCCGGAGCAACAACTCTTGCCTGTTGGAGCAGTTCCATTCCGTCGAGACCACCCATGCGCAAGTCTTGAATAAAGACCCTGGCCCCATCCTCTTCGAGGATTTTCATCGCATCTGCCCCAGTTTCTGCACAGCAAACGGAATACCCCTCATTGGTGAGAAGAATCTCCAGGAACTCGCGCATACTCAACTCGTCATCCACGATCAGAATGTCATATCTCTTGTTTTTCATACTTTACCTGCCTTGATGCTTTCTGATTCGATACATTCAACGGCGGGGACAAAGATCTGAAATGCGGTCCCGGATTCGGTTGTAGAATCGAGTTCGATTCTTCCACCCGCTTCTTCCACAGCCTTTCGCACAATTGCCAAGCCTAATCCGCCCTCCCTGGACTTCGTGGTGAAGAATGGGTGGAAAATCCTGTTACGAACCTCAGCGGAGATTCCGGGGCCATCGTCTTTGACAGTCAACAATGCCATCCCGTCTCGATTCACCAAGGAAACTTGCACTTCACCTTTGCCCTGACACGCCTCAATGGCATTGATCACCAGATTGGTGACGACGCTGTTCCATGAATCACCATCCATGGCGACTGCGACTCTCGGCTCAATAAACGTTTGGAGCTTTAACTCTCCAAATTCTGCCCTTTGTTGAACCATCTCCAAAGCTTCGTTGACAACGGTGGATGCATCTGCCACAGAGGACATGTTGCATTTCCTGTGGGCTGAATACTCCAGGAATCGATTGACGGTCCGGTCCAGTCGCTCAGACTCCCGATTGACGATCCCTGACATTTTTTGCGCTTGTTCAGGACTCAAGCGTCTCCCCGACAACTCTTCTGCAGCTCCACGCAATGACGCTAGTGGATTTCTGATCTCATGGGCGAGACCCAGCGAGAGTTCATCCAATTCTTCGAGGTGATTCAGCCGGGCTTCCGTCTCGATCACTCGCCGCTCAGCAGTTCTGTCAGTGAAGACTGCCAGTATTGATCCTGAATCGAGCCTTGTGGTTTTAACCCTAAAAGACCTTTCGATCCCATCCCGATTGGACCAGCGCACCTCAGTTCCAGTTTCTTCTGATCGGGTCAATGCGGATCTAAACTCCAGATCGGCGGATCTGCGCAAGATTTGATCGAGGGGAAAGCCGACCCACTGCAGGGACTGTGGGAATCTCAGGTAACTTCTCGCAGCAGGATTGGCTTCAATGATTTTCCCGGAGGGGTCGGTGACGATGATGCCTTCCTCCAACGCCTTGAGAATTTGATCGTGTTGCTCTTCCAGATCGTTCCACTTCCCCTTCAATCGACCGCCGAGCCACGCCAGACCGTGAAGAGCCACAGCGAGAGCAATCGCCTGCGTCCATTCTGAAGTGACGGCAGAATCGGTTGGGAAAAGCATTGAATTCGTCGCCAGGATGACGACGGAGAGACTCGCCTGAAATAGTGCTCGCCTGCTGCCGTGACGCACACCGGAAATGGTGATCACAAGCATGAGCACTGTCACGAATGGAGACGAGGTCCAGCCGGTCAGCGCGGTCAATACCAGCGCACCAGTGAGATCCATCACCTCCCGGGAACTTCTCAGACCCGGGATGATCAAGGTCCCTACAGAAATCCCCACCCAAGTGAGAAGAGTACCGATGGAAAGGGACGTGACAGTCCCCTCACCCAACACGCCAAGGAGGCAAAAAGCCACCAATGGCATGCTTAAACGGTTCAATAGTTGTGCCATGAGGTCCTGTCTCATAACCCTCGTATCCGTATTTTATCGAGCTCCCATTTTCCCCACCAAATCCAGAAGTGGCAGGAACATCGCCATCACCATGGTTCCAACGATGACTCCCATGAAGAGAATCAGGAACGGTTCGATAAGAGATGTGAGCTGCTTCACTGTTGCCCGAACTTCAGAGTCATAGAACTGGGATACTTTTTCGAGAAGTTGCTCCAGTGATCCTGATCTCTCACCGATGGCGATCATTCGACAGACCATCGGCGGGAATCGGCGAGTCCTGGAGAGGGGCTGACCCAAACTCTCACCCTGACGTACTGATTCTGCCGAAGATTGGATGGCCTCTGCGTAGAGCATGTTTCCTGTGGTTTGGCCAACGATTTCGAGGGCACCCAAAATTGGTACCCCGCTTTTGATCAAAGTGGCGAAGGTGCCGCTAAATCTGCTGACAATCGTCTTCTGAATCAGGGGGCCAAAGACGGGTATCTTCAAAATCATCATGTCCCAGAGACGGCGCCCCCTGCGTGTTCCGTGCAGTACTTTTGTGATCACCACAGTAAGCACCAGACTCAAAATGATCATGCCAAAGTTGGATGTGGCGATTCCACTCATGATCATTACAGCAGCGGTCAATGCGGGCATCTCCTGATTGAGATTGTCGAAAATCTTCTTGAACTCTGGAAGGACAAAGACCAACAATCCCAGACTGATCACACAGATCATTATCAAACTGACCATGGGATACGTCATCGCAGACTTGATTTCACCCTTGAGTTCCTCGGATTCTTCCATGTGTGTTGCCAGGCGATCGAGGACCTCGTCCAATTGGCCACTTGCTTCACCGGCACGAACCATGTTGATGAAGATGTTATCAAATACTTTGGGGTGGCGCGTAAGAGCGCTTGAAAAGTCTTTACCCTGACGTACTTCAGAAGCGATGTCAGCAAGGACCGATTTCAAGTTTTCGTTGTCACATTGCTCTTCGATCACTTCGAGCGATTCGACGAGCGGAATTCCCGCATCGAACATGGTGGACAACTGACGTGCCATCGGAACCAATTCTTTGCGTGGGATTCTCTTGCTGAAATTGCTGGCAGCCTTGGAAAACACGGGGAGAGACAAAGAAAATTTGCTTCCCTTCCCGCGCCCCTGTGCTCCCTGAATAGAGGTCACAGTCAAGCCGCGGCGACGCAATTCCTGGATCGCTTCCGTTTCCGTTTCTGCCTCAACGACACCGGTGACGGACTTCCCCTGTGGATTTCGTGATTTGTAATCGTAACTTTTCACTTCAACTCCTGCTTCTAATCACCTTGTGTCACCCGAAGGACCTCTTCCAATGAGGTTTTCCCTCGCAGCACATTGAGAATCCCGACCCTTCTCAGAGTCAACATTCCGCTTTCTAGGGCAGTGTCCCGGATCTCCAATGCTGAGCCGCCGGAGACGACCACCCGACGAACCGCTTCATCCATCGGCATCGTCTCAAGGAGAGCAAATCTACCCCGGTAACCGCCTTGGCAACGGGCACATCCACCCGGTTCAAACAATTTTGCTTGGCTCGCTTCCTCCTCGGTGAACCCGAGGGCGACAAGTCGTTCCTGGGGAAGTTCCCCTGCATCCTGCTTGCAATCCTCACAGAGCCTCCGACACAGCCTCTGCGCAGCGATGCACTGCGTCGCTGAAGAAACTAGGAAAGGATCTATCCCCATATCGACCATTCGAGTCACCGTTGAAGGTGCGTCATTGGTGTGCAGAGTGGAGAAGACCCTGTGACCGGTCAGTGCAGCCTTGACTGCGATTTCTGCGGTTTCCAAATCACGGATTTCTCCGATCATGACCGTGTCAGGGTCCTGTCTCAAAATGGAACGCAATGCCCGCGTAAATGTTAATCCCCTCTTCGCGTTTACGGGGACCTGCACAACTCCGTCCAATTGATATTCCACTGGATCTTCAACAGTGGTGATATTCTCAGCAGGCGAGAGCACTTCGTTCACGCAGGAATACAAGGAAGTAGATTTACCCGAACCGGTCGGGCCCGTTACCAACAGCATTCCATAGGAACTGGAAATCGCAGCCCTGATGTCCTCGAGTGCTTTCTCCTCAAATCCAAGACTCTCCAGATTCAATGCCAGATTGGAGGAGTCGAGGATTCTCAATACCACCTTTTCCCCGTGAACGGTGGGCAACGTCGAAACCCTGAAATCGACTTGGCGCCCCTCAATCCTCAACTGAAATTTTCCATCCTGCGGGATTCGTCTCTCTGCGATATCGAGTCCAGCCATGATCTTTAGTCGGCTGATGATCGAGGCACGTAACTGAGCAGGGGGCTGTTGTGCTTCACCGAGAACTCCATCGCAGCGATACCGAACCCTGATCGATCTCTCTTGTGGTTCCACATGGATATCGGAAGCCCGTTCGCGAAGTGCTTGGTAAATGATGTGATTGACAATTTTTACTACCGGCGATTCGTCTCCTTCGAATGAGAGTTCTTGAATCGCTTCGTCAATATCATCGTGTCCTTCACGCAGTTCGAGATCCAGGTTTCCGTAATCTTCGAGAACTTCCTCGATCTCTTTGCTTCCATCTCCGTAGAGACGATCGATGGCTTCTTCTATCCGAAAATCACACGCAAGAACTGGCTGTACTTGGCACCGCGTGATATTGCGGATTTCGTCGAGAAGCAGGATGTCTTGCGGATCTGCCACTGCGACCGTGAGAACTCCTGAGGCTCTGGATACGGGTAGCACTCGACAAGATCTGGCGATGCGCTCTTTGAATTCCTCACACGGATTCTCATCCATGACTAAACGATGAAGATCAATGGGAGCAACGCCTGTCTCCATCGCAAGAACTCCTAAGAATTCTTCCTCCGCAACTTTTCCAGCTTCAATCAAGACTTTCATGACGGAGCCACTCCCACCGGATTCCCGGATGGCTTCATCTATGTCCTGATCCTCCACCAAACGGTGGCGGGCCAGGATCTTTCCTAATCTGCGATTGAATCGAATGATTGCCTGGGACATGCTCAATTTTGCCTTTGGAAAATCCTCTTGAGTTCCTCAGTATCCGTCGACCGCGAAATCGCTTCTTCGTAAGTGATCTGGCGAGTGCGGTAGAGTTCGTACAGGGATTGATTCATCGTGCGCATCCCCAGATTTCCCCCAGTCTGAATGGAAGAAGGAATCTGGTGCGCCTTGTCATCACGAATCAGTGCCCTGACTGCGGGAGTCGCCAATAGAATCTCACTGGCGAGCACCCTTCCCCTGCCATCAGATCGAGTCACCAATTGCTGACATACGATGCCTTCGAGAACGAATGACAACTGTGTCCTGACCTGCTGTTGTTGGTGGGGAGGAAAAACGTCGATCAATCGATTCAATGTCTGAACCGCATCATTGGTGTGCAGAGTTCCGAAGGTCAAATGCCCCGTTTCTGCACAGGTCAATGCTGATCCGATACTCTCAAGGTCTCTCAACTCTCCTACCATGATCACATCAGGATCCTGGCGCAGTACCCTTCTAAGCGCACTGGCAAAAGAAGGGGTATCTGTTCCAACCTCACGTTGGGTAACACGGCAATTCTGATTGCGGTGGACGAACTCGATGGGATCTTCGATAGTTACAATGTGATCATTGCGACCTCGATTGATGAAATCGACCATCGAAGCGAGGGAAGTGGATTTACCACTTCCGGTGGCACCGGTAACGAGGACCAGGCCCTTCTTTTTCATCGCCAGTCCCTCACAGACATCTCCCGGCAAACCGAGACTGCTCAGTTCGGGAACCTTGGTCGGGATCACACGCAATATCGCCCCAACAGATCCTCTTTGGTAAAACACATTGGTACGAAAACGCCCCAACCCGCTGATGCCGAATGCCATATCCAATTCCTGGTCACGTTCAAAACTTCGAATTTGATCGTTATCAAGGATGGAGTAGACGATTTTGCGCACATCTTCAGCATCGAGAGGTGAGTCTCCTGCTTCGACGAGTCGGCCGTGGATTCGGATCATGGGTGCAGTCCCTGCCCCCAAATGTAGGTCAGAACCTTCCCGCTCCACGAGTTGCTGTACCAGATCCTCGATGGTCATTCCCGTACTCCTTCAGTCTCTGGGGAGATCCCCAATTCCGTGAATTGCCCATGCCTCGGCGTTTTTTTCCGGATCGGATGGATTCACGTTGAAGAGTAGCATCGGCCTGGAACATCGGGCCAAGAGCAGATATTTGGCGATTTCAGGATCTTGGAGAATTGGGCTTCTGGAGTGGATTAAGGGCGTTTCAGACCATCCCTGGAGACACGCCTGAGGGGGGTTTCCGAAAGGGCAAATTGGGAAATTTGTTCCGCCTCAGCGGCCGAAAAGAAATCCGCCATGATGGGATTCCATCATGGCGGATTCATCGAATGGCAACTCAGTTCGACGGGGAAGATCAATTTTCGACGATGATCTCGACCCTCCGATTCATGCGTCGCCCCTCTTTTGTGTCATTGCTTCCGACGGGCCGCTGATCTGCAAATCCGATCGCCGAGACATTGGCTGTATTGACCGCATCCTCAGCAAGCAAGCGCCGAAGCACAGCACACGCCCTGGACGAACTCAATTCCCAGTTGCTTGCCCACCGACTCTTGGTTTTCTTTATGGGAGTCGAATCGGTGTGACCTTCCACGCGGATGCTTCTGCCTGGATACTCCCTTTTAATGATCCCGGCCATTTTCTTGAGGGTATCCTGACCCTTGCGAGTCACTTCGGCACTCCCTGAACTAAAGAGGACCGATTGATCGATGGTCAGGCGAATTCCACTTTCGTCGGAAGTTGCCGTCAATCCCTCGATTCCCTGGAAACTATCCAAATCTTCGACTTCGAAATCATCGATAAAGGCGGCAGGCTCTGGCCTGGCGAGCAATGCGCTCATTTCCGATTCAAGGGCCACGTTGCTTGCACTCAGATCCGCATACCTTTTTTGCAAGGAAGAGAGTTCATCCATGGCGACCTTTTGTTGGCCTTCGCAGGTGGCCAACTGGAACTCCAAACGATCGCGTTCCTGCTCGATCTCCTGCAATTTGCTCTTGTTGTAACTCAGTTGCCTCTCCAGGTTGTTGGTTTGACAACCCGAAACGAGAATGATCATCCCAATACAACAAACCAGGCGACTCCACGTCATGATGACGTCCCCTTTCGATACGCACGGCAAAGCGGAAGACTCTACCGCGGCGGCGTGTATTTCACTGACAAAGGTTGAGAATCATATCGGCCCTGAAGTGGCCTGGCGACCTCCGAGGCTCACCTCGACATCGCCTTCATTCCCCCTTGAACTGTCGTGCAGGATACCCCCGCATCCGAGGGAGAGAAACGCCTTGCAGCCAACTTCCGGGGGCCCGGGGATCACCCGGGGATTCAGTTTTGAAACAGACCCAAATAGACGCTCCACAGTGCCTCTATCTGAGGACGACCCAGAATCCACAGGAGTGCCCCTGCGCTCAGAAACGGGCCGAAAGGGATGTACTGTTGGCCCTTGCGCAGCCGCAAATAAAGCCCAATCACCGATCCCAGGATGCATGCGATGAAGAAAGCGATGAGGACCGGGATCGGGCCGATCGTCGCCCCCAGCATCCCCATCCACTTGACGTCCCCAAACCCCATCGCCGGTTTGCGAAAGATCCACGTCCCCACCAAGCCAATTCCCCATATGATCCCAGCCCCCACTGCAGCACCGAGAAGCGCTTCCGCCTCACGACTCTCCAACAGCAAAGGCAGCAATTCAGGTTCAGCGACCAGGAAACCGATCGCATCTCCGAGCAGGAAGCCTACAACAAAGGCCAGAATGCTTTCAGAAAATGACCTGTGGTTTCCCGACCAGTTGGGAACCCACCTTTTAAATCCATATCCCAATGCCGCACCGATGACCACAGCAAATCCCCAACGACTATCTCCACTCACCGCTGGCAGCATCTCCCCCGACAGAAATCCGTTGAAGGGTGCCAGCAGCAGCAGCAAGCATGTCATCGGAATGGAAAAACTGTCCGGGATGATCCGATGATCAAAATCGATCCCACTGACGACGATGACTGCTGAAATCCACAGCCACAGAGCGAGCAGCAATCCGCTGGAGCTTCCGAAGGGGCTCTCCAATATAGTTCCGACCCCGATCGTCTGCAGTGATAGTAAAAACAGGACCGCTGTCACGGTTTCAATCAAGGGATAACGAAAACTGATCGACATCGAACAAGTCCGACACTTCCCCTTGAGAATAATCCAGCCCAGAATCGGGATATTTTCAAACCAGCGCAGGGGAGTCTTGCACCCGGGGCAAAAGGACCCTCTTGGGGAATTGATACTCAATCCTTCGATGGGCATACGATAGATACAGACATTCAGAAAAGACCCTACGGCTGCACCGACCATAAATGCAAACGAATGCATGATCCAAGCGATCGATGCCGTGGAATCTAAAGGTGAACTTGAAAGGAGAAACAGATACTCCATGTCGATCACAATTCTCCCAGTAGCGAAAGGATTGTGACCACTCCTTGCTCAGGGCTCATTTGCGAGGTGTCCACAGCCTCGCCACCGAGACCTAGGTATTTTGGACTGCGAGATTCCCTCATCCTAACCAGAGCAGATTCTGCATTCTCTCCGGGATGTTGTGGGCGGTTCGACCATTCGGTTCGTTGCAAAAGAACCTGGTCCGGAGCATCGAGCCAAACGCACTTCCAATTCTCCAGGATTTCGACATTCGAAGCCGTTTCCACCACTCCTCCTCCGCAACCTACCACGACCTCTGCGTCGTGATTAAAACTGCGATCGAGAGCGGCAAGGACGATCGATTCCGCCGATCGAAAGGTCTCCCAGCCATGGGATTCCACCCATTCACGGGGAGACCACCCAGAAGACTCTTCCAGCAAGGAATCCATATCCAAAAACGGAGAATCCAGTGCGGCACCCAAGGGAGGGCCAAGGGTACTTTTGCCACTACCGGGGAGGCCGATCAAGGCGATTCGCGCCAATAGGAAACTCCTCTTCGGGCGAGAGTTATTGCGGCAAAATCAGCGGAACAGAGACTTCCACAGTTTCCATCCCTCGGCGGACCCTGATCGAGACTGAGTGCAGACCCTGATATTGGAGCGCCGTTTGCATATCTTCGATCGTCTCGACGCTTGTATCACAGATGGAAATGATCCAGTCCCCTGGAAGCAAGCCCCCAGCATGCGCCGGAAGACCTTCAACGATCCCTGTGACCATGATCCCCCAACTGTTTTGCTCAACATCCATTCCGAGGAAGGGAGTCTCCTCAGGAACGAGATTCGCAGCTGCAGGGACGATTTCAACCGTCTCATCGAAAGCGGCCACCACGTCCCGGGGACGGGTCATCAGCACAAGGGTATCCAAACCCCTCTCAACTTCGAAGACGACGCCAAATTGCTCGCGATTCTCCAATGCCGAGCGAATCGCATCCAACGAGTCGATGGTCGTATCCTCGATGCGTAGCAAACGGTCACCCAATTCCAATCCCGCTTCTTCAGCAAGGGATCCAGGGAAAACTCTTTCGATGTTGATCCCTGACTCGCTCCAGACGACAGCAATGCCAAGAGCCGGCTCCGCCGGTTCCCGCGACGGCAACCTCGTCGCAGGCTTTGAGGAAACTGTGGCAGATCGACCATTTTGTTTACTGGCGATCGTGGAGGATTCACTTCTCCGGTTGGAACGGGGCGAAGCAGACTGCTCCTCAGTGTTGGGGAACTCACCCAAGGTTCCCCTGCGCTCGAGCGCTTCCCCATCCCTTGAAAATGCGATCTTTAAGGTATCCCCCGCACGAAGGTCCTCCAGGCTCGCCCGAAGGGAAGCCAAGTCCGGGGTCGTCTTTCCGCCGACTGCAACCAGTCGGTCCCCACTGCGAAGCCCCATTTGAGAAGCGCAGGTGCCCTCGATGACCTCTTGAATGACCAGCCCTCCACCCGATTCTGCAGGCACGATTCCGAGGAATCCGCGAACGCTGGAGGCTCTCTCCAATGAGGCCCTGCGCGCACCATCTCCCGAAGAAGTGGCCAATGTGCCCTGGGCAACCCACGCTCTTCCTGAACGACTGAATCGAAGCTCAAAAGCAGATCCGGGTTGGGTTCTCGACAGAATATCCCGAAGTCCCTCGATGGTTCGAATCCTTGCACCACCGACCCCGGTGATCACGTCCCCCACCTCCAAGCCCATCGCTGTAGCGTTGGTGCCTGCGTCGACCTCGGTTACGCGGACTCCGAAACCCTCCTCCTGAATCACGCTGACTCCCAAGGAGACTCCGGGGGAAGAGGCCACAGATGCAGCAACAGCTTCAGCAGCCTGTGCATTGTCAACTACTTCGACTGTCGTCCGTGTTTCCTCGATTCTCTCTTCAAGGCGAGAGGTGTTTCGCCCTCTCCCACCAAGGACACCACGAACCTGTGACTTGAGTACCCCATCGGATCCGCGTCGTGCCCAAATCAAGACGATTTCGTCACCGACCTTTTTGTCACCGACGACGGACTGAATCGTCTCAAGCGAAGCCGATTTGCCATCGACATGGGTAATCACGTCTCCCGGCTTCAATCCAAGACGATCCGCTGCACCACCCGGTGTGACAGCGGACACCACTGTCACCAGAGACGCATTGGTGTCCACCATGGATGCTGCTTGGTCATCTCCCGGAAGCACCGATATCCCGAGTCTGGCCCTGGGTCGTGAATCATCATCACCGTTTCCATCCCCATCGTCTCCACCAGCAACCTCGACGGCGACTCCACGAAGTTCGCGAATCATCTTCCGCAGATTTTCATTTTCAAGGGTCAATCTCTCGATCTCAGTCTGGGCGAGTGCCGATTTTTCGTCTGCCATCGACTTCAGTTGCGTGATTTGCTGCTCAAACCGCTTGCCGAAGGCTTCCAACTCCCCCGCAGCCCGATTCCGAAGCACTTCCAATTGGGTTCGGGATTCCAGCTTGGTCTTATCAAGTTCCAAGGCGGACATTTCGCGAATTTGAGAGATACGTTTCTCAAACTCCTGGTTGCGCATCTCCAGTTGCTTCAAGAAATCGCTGCGCAATTCATCCATCTGCTTCTGCAATCTTTCCTGAACTTCTTTCACATCGTCATCGATCGAAAAAGATGACGGATCGAAATCCGGAGAGGCGAAAAGAGGGCAACAAACTGCCATCAGAAGTGCAACGGCGAGAGAGAAACTGTTTCTGGTGGATTGGGCCATCGATAAGGTCCCTTCCTGATCAAATCCTAAAAACGGGGGCATCGATGATGTATTCACTTCAATCGCGAGTCTGATTCCCCCGGTTCCTGATGGTGCCTGGGTGAAACTCACCCACTTCCCCGCACATATATTCATCAGGACATGAAGGATTTTGTCTCAGAATTGGTGCCTGATCAACAACCCGAGAAGGTTCCAGCCACCAAAAATCCGCCCTCAGGGGAAGAAATCAGGGTCTTTGAGCAGCTTTCTTCAGAAACTTGTCGAAACGATCGAGGGCTTCACCCAATTCCTCTGCGGGTCGGGCGTAGGAAAGTCGCAAGCATCCCGGCGCTCCAAAGGCATCACCGGGAACGGCAGCGACCCCCATCTCTTCCAAGAGCCCGAGACAAAATTGGTTCGCATCGGCAACCAAACATCCTTCACCCAAAATCTCAGAGACATCGACAAAGACGTAAAATGCTCCCTTGGGCGAAACGAATCGAACCCCATCCATCTGATCTAATTTTTCTATGACGAGCTCTCTGCGTTCCCGGAACGCATCATACATCTCCTTGAGTTCCGGTTGATTCATACCATCGAGAGCCACGGCGACGCACGCCTGGGAGAGGCTGCATGGATTCGCAGCGTTGTGACTCTGAAGCCTACCGATCGCATTGGCTCGTTCAGGCTCACTGACACTCCAACCGAGACGCCAACCGGTCATTGCAAATGATTTGGACAAGCCTGAGATGTAACTGACTCGTTGCGGATCGATGCTGAAGGGGCTGTGCAACTTACCTTCATAGATCAGTGCTTCGTAGATCTCATCACTGATGATCCAAAGGTCGTTATCGCGAGCAAATTCAACAATTTCCAAAACCTCGGATGCGCTGCTCACTACGCCGGTCGGGTTCCCGGGTTCATTGAGAATGATGCCCATCGTTCTTGGGGTCAGCTGCTTCTCCAAAGCCTCCCTCGTCAGACGAAATCCATCTTCGATGCCTGTCTCCACCACCACTGGGATTCCATCGGCAAGACGGATCAATTCCGGATAGGACACCCAGTAAGGGGCACCCAGCATCACTTCATCTCCTGGATTTACCAGAGACAGGAGCGCCTGTGACAACGATTGCTTGGCCCCCGAAGAAAGAACCACCTGTTCAGGATTCACTTCCACATGGCGAGTAGCCCGAACGTATCGACAAACCGCTTCACGAGCTTCAGGATGCCCCGAGGTTGCGGTGTACCGGGTCCAACCCGCTTCCATCGCTTCGTGCGCAGCATCACGGATAAATTTGGGGGTCTCGAAGTCGGGTTCACCCACACTGAGGTTGATGATCTCAGAGCCCTTGGCCCGCATCTCCTGGAGTCGGGAATTCAGGGAAAGGGTCGCCGACGGGGTGATGGTACGAACTCTCTGACTGATCATGGCTCCTTCTCCCGCCAATTTCGGCTCAATAGCGAGCCGGGACAAAGCGGATCTTAGCCCTCAGAGATCGAAGAATCGAGTTGAACGGCATCCAACAAGGGCCAAGGTACCGTTGCAGCCTGCCACAGGGGCGATAAGATGGTCTTATACTTGGGCATGCGATTTGACCATAAAGTCATGATTATCGACTCCTGTCCCGCTATAGAGGAAATTAGATATGACCAAATTTCGTTTCAAACTGCCAATTTTGTCGGTGCTTCTCGCCGTCTTGCTGATCTGTTCTCCCTTGTCCGCCCAGGAAGACTTCAGTCGTGGGGACTGTAATCTCGATGATCTGGTCAATATTGCGGACGCAGTCAATGCACTGGGGATTCTATTTGGCGGATCAGGCCCTGCCCTGTGCCCGGACGCCTGCGACATCAATGACGATGGCGCCCTCGATATCGCCGATCCGATTGCCTTGCTGGCGATTCTTTTCGGCTCCGGAGGACAACCTCCTGAACCGCTCAGTTGTGGACAAGATCCGACCCCCGACGGGCTCGACTGCCCACAGACCAGTCCGGATTGCCAAAACTCCGGCTGCGTTCCCGGTAGCGTCTGCGACGATGGAGACCCGTGCACCGAAAATGACATCTGTATCGGGGGGGTGTGCCAAGGGGTGCCGATCGACTGCAGTGATGGAAACCCCTGTACTGAAGATGTCTGCAATGCAGGAGTGTGCGAAAACAACCCCATCCCCGGCTGTGATCCCATCTCTTACATCAACGATGTCTACCCGATGGTGATCGACTCAGATTGTACCGTGTGCCATGCTCCCCCCAGCAACTTCGGTGGATTGAACTTGTCCAATGTCGGAAATGACTCTTACGGAACCATCGTCAATCAGCCCTCCGATGAGTGCCCTTCATACGATTTTGTCGAACCGGGAGACTCGGAGGCGAGTTGGCTCTTCCGCAAGATTGAGGGGACCCATATCGAAGCCGCCCAGGCTGTCGGCTGCTCTACCATGGCCGCTGGCTCACAGATGCCCATCGGTGGATTCTGTTGCCTGACCGCCGATCAGATCCAATTGGTCAAAGATTGGATCGATACGGGGGCAGCGCCCTAAATTCAGCAAATTCAACGAGTTGGGTGGCAAATTCCCTGTCAAACTTGACACAGGAAGTTTGCCACCTACACTTCCTGTTTCCGATCATCGCCGAGGTGGCGGAACTGGCAGACGCGTCAGACTAAGGATCTGATGAGCTTCGGCTCATGGGGGTTCGAGTCCCCCCCTCGGCACTCA
>CAYRAM010000029.1:0-33887 GCA_964422295.1 uncultured Planctomycetia bacterium
CAGGCCAGTGTCTCTCAGGCCAGTGTCTCTCAGGCCAGTGTCTCTCAGGCCAGTGGTTTGGCCTGCGTCATTCTGCAGGGCCGTTGCGGGTCCAGAATGGCGAACAAATGTTCGGGTGTCAAGATGGGAGGATTACCGCTTTGTCCCGTGTTCGGCGGTGATCGTCGGGGTCAATCCGCCGCGGACGTAGAAATGTCCGGTGACTTTGAACCAGCGCGGCTCACATGCGGCGACCATATCATCGAGGATCTGGTTGGTGATCGCCTCGTGGAAAGCACCTTCATCCCGGTAGGACCAGAGATAGAGTTTGAGGGATTTGCTCTCGATACAGTTTTGATCGGGGATGTATTCCAGTTCAAAGCGGGCGAAGTCCGGTTGTCCCGTCATCGGGCACAGGCACGTAAACTCGGGACAGTCAAAGTGGATGATGTAATCTCTCCCCGGGTGGGGATTCGGAAATGTTTCGAGATTTCTGCTGGGACAAGTCGACATCAAACCCCCTTCTTCAAATCAAGTCTGCGGGGCATGTTAGCGTCATCGAACCCGATGGGGGAGACCTCTTCGGGGGAATCCCGAAGAGCGGCGTATCCCTTTGGGGAACCCGTATCCCTCTGGGGAACCTGGGAAGCATGGGATGGGGGATATTGGATGTTTCTTCGCCAGGGGGACGATATATTTGGACAAGACGCTGACATAAGTGACTTTCGGGTTCGATTGACGGGTGCTGGGCCCTCGAACTCCATTTGATCAAATCGGAAAAAGGAAGAGTACGTCGATGAGTCTGTCCAGACACATCATCCTTGGAAATGGGTCGGAACTGCGCAGGGTATTGTCCCTGATCGAAGCAGATCCGGATCGGGAATGTGTCGGTTGCATCCCTTGGAAGGGTTCAGACCCTGCACAGGAAGCGGCCGAACCCGGCCTCGGAGTCCATCTTTGGCTCGGATTGGTGGATCATCTGGAGGAGCTGGTGGCAACTCATCGTTGCACGGTTGTCCTGGGCATCGCTGCCTCATCCGATCGTTGGCAGGCGCTCAGCACTCTCGCATCCCTCTCGATAGAACCTCAGACGATCATCTCAAATGGATCCAATATCGATGGCAATGTGCAAATCGGATCGGGCACGGTGGTGCATCCCGGTGTGATCATCGAGCGTGATGTCACCATCGGGCGAGGATGCCTGTTTTTGCCCGGAAGTCGCATGGGAGTGGGATCACGCTGTGGAGATGCGGTGGTTCTCGATTCGGGCAGCCAAATCGAAGATATGGCAAGGGTGGGAGATGAGGTCCACCTGGGCTCAAGATCTTCGATTCTTGCAGATTGCATCGTTGGTCCGTCTTCTCTGATCTTGCCCGGATCTCTGGTGACACAGGACTTGGAATCGGGTGTGGTCGTCAGCGGTACCCCTGCAGTGATCAAACCCGAACCGGATCCGGTGGATAAAGACGTTCAAGAATCCTGACGACCTGAAGTCGCCCAGTCCTATAATAGCTCCGGGATCTGACAGGCGATCAGCAGGAGTGGCCACAGATCCGCTGAGCGAATCCTTTTGTTGTGGGTGACCACTGGGGAGATGTGTGAAGATGACTCAACAGGCAGTGGAACCGATGACCGATCACACTCCGGAAAATTTCGAGTTGATGACCGTCAGGAAGGATGGCTACCAGCCACCTCGCCTGTTTCCGGAAATCGAACCCACTGGTGGCATGATTCGCCAGCGCTGGGAAGATTTCAGGGTGACCGAATTGCCGCTGTACACCCCTTGTGGATCTGGCGAACATCTCTACCTGACCATCGAAAAACGAAACCGCACCACGATTCAGGCTCGCAATCACCTGGCAAGGGTATTCGACCTTTCTCCGGACGACGTCGGCTTTGCCGGGTTCAAGGACAAGCGAGCCGTGACGATTCAGACCTTTTCATTGCCCATCCTTTCAGATCAAAAGGTTCGGGAGGTTGACGAGCACTGGATCGAGGTAAAGCAGGTTCAGCGTCACAAGAACAAGATTCGCACCGGCCATTTGAAGGGCAACCGATTTGAGATCCTGATACGAGGGATCGGGGAAGAGTCTCTTGAGGGGATCCGCAAAGTCCTCGATGCGTTGTCAACGTGTGGATTGCCCAATTTTTATGGACCACAGCGCTTTGGAATGCACGGAGATGGTGCGCGGATCGGCTCCGCTTTATTGAGGCGTCAAATCGAAGAAGCGATCCAGGTCCTGTTAGCTCCCAAAGAGGGCGTCGATGAGGAATACCGGGATGCTTACGCCGCGGGAGATATCCAGCGAGCAATGCAGTTGCTTCCCCCGGGGAGAAACACCGAGCTCTCACTGCTGAAATCATTCAAGTCCCACCCGGGGAATATGAGGGCTGCTGCACGCAGGATTCCCAAACCGTTGCGCAAAATGTATTACTCAGCGTATCAGTCCGAATTGTTCAATTGGGTTCTCATCGAACGTATGACCAGAACTGCGGATGGTTTCCATGTCCCTTGGGCAGGGGATATCTGTCAATTGGAGGGGAGACGCTCACGGTTTCATGTGGAGGAAGATCCTGCAGCGCTGAAACGGGAGCAAGAGAGGGCCCTCGCCGGTGAGATTTCTCCGACCGGACCGATCTATGGTCGCAAGATGAAATTGCCGTCCGGATTGTCCGGGAAGATTGAGGCAGAAGTTCTGGAGGCGGAGGGTTTGCGTCCAGAATCGTGGATTTCCCATGTCCGCGGTCTGGATCTGGACGGATCGAGAAGACCTCTTCGAGTCCCCGTCGGTGAGACTGAGGCCGAGTGGGTGGATGGAGAGGGGGTTTGGCTGAAATTTGCATTACCTGCGGGTGCGTTTGCGACCACACTCCTGGAGCAGGTGATGGGGGTGGGAGCATCCCATTTCGAATTGAACCCTGAGGGTCCCCGAGAAGAACCTGCTGCCGAACAAGGAGACTCTTCTGAAGAAGTGGGCTCCAGCTAGCGGGCTGCCGGTATCTCACCTTTTTCAATTCGGATGATCTTGAAGGCCTGGGTTCCTGTCGGTAGTTCGACATCGAACTCGTCCCCCGGCTGCCTTTTCAACAGAGCATTTCCCAGAGGTGACAGATAGGAAAGAATCCCCTCATCCGGTCCACCATCCCAAGGTCCGAGGATGCAATATGTCACCTCGGTCTCGTTGTTCATTGGAAGAATGGTAACCCTGCTGCCGAGACTGACCTGATCCGTGTTTGCCTGTTCAGGGTCGATGATTTGGGCCCTGTCGAGTTCAGCCTGAAGTTCAAGAACCCGCCGGTTGAGGTTTTCCCGTTCTTCGATGGCAGCGGTGTACTCCGCATTCTCACTCAAGTCGCCGAGTGCAGCGGCATCACCCACAGCCTTGTAGATTTCAGGAAGCTTCACGTTTCGCAATACTTCCAGTTCCCGACTGATCTTCTCGATGCCAAAGGATGTCGAGTAAATCGCATCGCTGACAGCGCTGCTCGCCATCGCCTGTTTGGTGCCGGCAAGAACTTTGGGAAATTTTCGCAAAATGACAGCCTTCAGTTTTTCGATGTTGGCATCGCTGATGGTGCGAAGACTGACGATGAGGCTGTAGATTTCTCTGGCGTCATTGATTTTGCACTGATCAAGCGTTTTGTTGAGCATGTTGAATGGCTTCGCGGTCAGGTGCTGGCGAAACCTCTTGACTGTCCGCTGCAGGTTTCCTGAATCTCTGTTGCTGAGTTCAAGTGCAAGTCTGTCGAGCAGGGAGAGGCTCTGTCGGAAGAGGTCGGGGGCCGAGATCCCGTTCAACATCGGGAAGTCAGCAGTGTTCCCTGCGGTTGCCCTGCGTGCCAGGAACAGGTAGAGAAGCGGTGATTTGCCGGGCTGTCGAAGCGTGTCGACAGCGATCTCCTCTAAGACATCCAATCTGTTTTCATTTCGGAATTTTTCAATCAAGAGCTCTCTGAGATTGTCGTCAGCCTCCATGAAGAGTTGGTCACTGTTGGTTGAAAACTCTTCGGGATTGAGTTTGAGCAAAATGTTGAGAGTCTCATGAATCTCTTCTTCTTTGGAGATATTGTTGAGCAGGTTGGCGACGTTTCTTTCCTTCATCGCCAGTGCCCCGATGGCCATCTCTTCCTGACCATTGGGTGCATGTTGTCGCAACAGGAGCAGCGCGGAGACCCGCTCTGATCTGGGAAGGTCCCCTCGGTCCACATCCCTACGCAATCGTGAAAAACCTTCTTCGAGAACGGACAACTGATCCGGCCTTAATTCTGCGAGAGATTCGCGGATCGATTGCAGCAGTTCCGATGGGTTCAACCCTTTAAACTTGCGGCTCATGCTGGTATTGAGATCGTCGGGCGTATCAAGAAGATAGAGTTCGTTGTTCTTGCCGCCGGTTTGTCCAACAAGCGGTTCCTTTTTGAGGGCATTACGGGTTCTCGACCACCATTTACTCCACGAAGAGGTCGGGATGACATTCCCCGCGATCAAGTCCCTGATTCGTGAAAGTGGCAATGGTTTGGTGCTGGTACGAAGTGCCAATTTGATCAACTCGACCGGGCTATCGTCAGAGAGTCGTTTCAGATCATCCGGCTTTCTCCACGACAGTACCAGGAAGTGGTCGTGATCGAGGGGTGTGCACACCTGGGGAAGGGCATCAAGTTTCATGGTATGCCCTTCTTTTTTCTGGAAATCGATGACAGCCATCTCTGTCTTTGAATCGAGAGAGACCACTTCACCCACGCCCCATCCGGAACGGTGCTTGACGAATGATCCAGGTTGGTAGTGCACCATCCGTTTGAAGAGAGGGATCACCTCACCGGGGCGCGTCCCCTTCATGAGGCCGGAGTTTTCCACGCAAGAATCGAATCCATCGATATGGCCGAAGTGATCTTTGTATGTGGTGAGCAGTATTTCCCTGGTCTCTTCACTTCGTGGAAGTGTGCAGGCGAGTACTTCGATGAACTCCAGCTTCTTTTCGGGAATGAGCGAGTCTGCATTTCCTGATTGGAAGATCAGTTCCATCATTTGTCCCGCGCGTTCCTCATGCCCATTTTTGATGGCAGATCGGGCTGCAGTCAGGTAGTCGGGAAACTTGGTGCTGCCGCTTTCGATGGCGTCTAGCCAGGCTTCTTCATAGTCGTCCCAGGATTGGTCTTTCAGAGCACGTTCAGCACGATCCAGGAAATGCGACATCGATTATCCGTCCTATCGACACTCAAGGTGTCCTCTTGGTCAACTTCGAACTTCGGTATCGGCGATCAGCCGACCTCCAGCCCACACACATCGATTGAGGTCATTCGTAAATTCGTAGACGAGGGCATTCTCATCCGGAGCTTCCCACAGGATGAGGTCGGCCCTCATGCCGACTTCCAGGGAGCCACAAGATTCTTCCCTCCCGAGGGCCTTGGCACCACCGAAAGTGGCCGCTTGAATTGATTCGAGGGGAGTCATGCCCATCCGCTGTACCGCCAGACCGACGATGAAGAGCATGCTTTCGACGGTGCATGAGCCCGGATTTCTGTCGGTGGCCAGTGCCACGGTCAGGCCTGCATCCAGCATCTCCCGGGCAGGGGCGTATCGGGGTTTCGACAGGTAAAAGGTGGTCCCGGGCAGCAGTGTGGCGACCACACCGGCGTCCTTCATCGCTGTGATCCCCTCAGAGGGGGTCATCATCAGGTGATCCGCACTGATCGCACCCACTTGGGCTGCGACCTGGGACCCCCCTGAGGCTGCCATCTCATCGGCATGAATCTTGGCTTTCAATCCGTGCTTGAGGCCCGCCTCAAGGACCATTCGGCTCTCCTCCGGATTGAAGACGCTCCTCTCGCAGAAAACATCACAGAATTCTGCAAGACCCTCGTGGGCAACTGCAGGAATCATCTCGTCACATACCAGCCGCAGGTAGCCCTCCCGGTCATCGCGCCATTCATCGGGAGTTTCGTGGGCTCCCATGAAGGTGGGGACGATCTCTGCGGGGCACGATCTTGAGAGTTCTGCGATGGCACGGAGGATCTTGAGTTCGGTTTCGAGATCGAGACCGTATCCACTCTTGATCTCGATGGTGGTGGACCCGGAAGCCGTCATTCTGGCAAGCCTGGGGCGCGCAGATTCGACCAGTTCTTCGCAGGACGCTTCACGGGTCATGCGAACGGAAGCTCTGATCCCACCACCGGCAGCAGCAATCTCCTCGTAGTCTGCGCCGGCGCAACGTTGCACAAATTCAGCGGATCTGTGGCCGCCGAAGACGATATGGGTGTGTGAATCGACGAATCCTGGAGTCACCAATTTTCCAGAGGCATCGATCAGCTCTCGGGGATGAAAAAGACCGGCGATTTCACTCGCCGGTCCCATGGCTTTGATTTTTCCCGAATCGATCGCGATCGAAACGCCTTCGTGAACTCCTGATTTTCCGGAAATCACCCTGCTGGCGTTGGAGAGGAGGAGATCGATGGGCTCTGGAGTCATCGGTGCCGATCCCGATTCATGGGCACCCAGATCTCTTTTTCTTCGGCAAATGTGCGGGCGTCCTCGTAGCCCGCATCGACATGACGGAAGATTCCCATCCCCGGATCATTGGTCAAAACTCTTTCGAGGCGTTTGGCTGCCTCGGGAGTCCCGTCCGCGACGACGACCATCCCTGCATGGATGGAATTGCCGATTCCGACACCTCCCCCGTGGTGGAGCGATACCCAGGTGGCACCACTGGCGGTATTCAGCATCAGGTTCAGCAGAGGCCAATCGGCGATCGCATCGGAGCCATCGAGCATCGCTTCCGTTTCCCGGTTGGGGGAGGCGACCGATCCGCAGTCGAGATGATCCCGACCGATGACGATGGGGGCAGAGATGGTTCCGTTGGCAACCAGTTCATTGATGCGAAGACCCAATCGGGCTCTCTCTCCGTAGCCGAGCCAACAGATTCGGGATGGGAGTCCCTGGAACTGGATCCTCTCACGGGCTGTGCGGATCCAGTGACAAAGGTGCTCGTCTTCTGAGAAGAGTTCGAGGACCGCTTCGTCGGTTCGATAGATGTCCTCCGGATCGCCGCTGAGAGCGACCCAACGGAATGGCCCCTTGCCCCGGCAAAAGAGGGGGCGGACATAGGCGGGAACAAAACCGGGGTAATCAAATGCATTTTTAAGACCGGCGTCTTGTGCCTGTCCCCGGAGGTTGTTGCCGTAGTCGAAACAGATGGAACCCGCATTCTTCAAGCCGATGATCGCTTCGCAATGGCGGCGCATCGCATCCATGGAAAGCTCTTCGTAGCGGGCAGGGTCTTCTTTACGCAGCTGGACCGCCTCATTCAATGAGATCTGGTCCGGAATGTACCCGTCGAGAGCGTCATGAGCACTGGTTTGATCGGTGACCAGATCGGGGACGATCCCACGGCGAAGAATTTCCGGGACGAGCTGGGCGGCATTGCCGAGCAGGCCTATCGATCGGGCTTCTCCTGCTGCGCACAGCTCCTCCACACGCTGGAGAGCTTTGTCGAGATCTTCATGGGATTCGTCGAGGTAACGGGTTTCGAGGCGCCGTTGAATGCGCGCGGGGTCGACTTCGATGTTCAACGAAACCGCACCTGCAATCGAGGCTGCCAGCGGCTGTGCGCCACCCATGCCTCCGAGTCCGGCGGTCAGGATCCAGCGTCCTTTGAGATTTCCATCGAAGTGTTGGCGACCCGCCTCAACAAAGGTCTCGTAGGTGCCCTGGAGAATCCCCTGAGTTCCGATATAAATCCAAGATCCCGCAGTCATCTGGCCGTACATGATCAGGCCTTCCGCCTCCAGGCGACGGAATTCCTCGATGGTCCCCCAGCGCGGGACCAGATTGGAATTGGCGATCAGTACCCGGGGAGCATCCGGGTGGGTTTTGGCAACTCCGACCGGCTTGCCACTTTGAACCAGCAGAGTTTCATCCGGTGCCATCTCACGCAGGGTCTTGCAGATGGCATCGAAGCAATCCCAATTGCGGGCCGCTTTTCCCGAGCCGCCGTAGACGACGAGATGGTCTGGGTCCTCAGCGACCTCCGGATCGAGGTTGTTCATCAGCATGCGCATGGGAGCTTCGGTAAGCCAACTGGAACAGGAGATTTCCTGACCCCGGGGAGCACGAACGGTGCGGGCAGAGCCGATGGTGTCTGGATTCGAAGACATGGTGGAGATGCCTTTCCACTGGATGGCAAAGAGAAATCCCTTCGCCAGCCACCGATGACACCGTATTCATGCAGGGGATGCAACCGAAACAGAAGTCTTCACCGCAGTTGAAAAGGCGAACCGGGAAGGCTCGTATCTTGTGGGCCATGTGTCACAATGGATGGGCCGGCGACAGGATTTCGCCACCGCATTCAAGCGAAGAGGTCAGTGGCGGCAAAGAGCTCTTGAAATCCCGGGCCGGCCCCGGTCGTCCATGGAACAGGAATCGATCATGCAAATCACCAGGGCGAAGGCTTTTGGTACCTGCTTCGGAGTCAGGGATGCAATTGAGGCAGCCTTGGATCCGGTCTTTGCGGGTGATTTGACCATCGTTGGCCAGTTGGTTCACAACCCCCAAACTGTGCAGAGATTGCGGGAGCACGGGGTTCAAATGGTGGACTCCTTGGATGACGAGATCTCCTCAAACAATGTCATGATCACCGCCCATGGCACCGCAGAAAGTGTCAAAAACGAACTCCACTCACGGGGATACAACGTCTTTGACGCTTCATGTCCACTGGTACTGCGTGTCCACACTGCAGTCAGAAGATTGGTGGCCGAGGGGTGGCATCCCGTCGTTTTCGGTCAGAGCCGTCATGTTGAAGTTCGTGGCATCGTCGGTGATCTGGACGACTTTACAGTGATTGGCTGCGAAGAGGATATCGAACAGTTGGTCGACCGGGATCGTATCGGAGTCGTATGCCAGACGACCCACAGAATACGAGACGCCCGTCAGTTGCTCGACAGCATTCGGCACAGGTTTCCCTCGATGGAGATCCAGTTTGTCGACACGGTGTGTAAGCCCACCAAGGATCGACAAAGTGCTGTCGAGGAGTTGGCGGATGAGTTGGCACGGTCGAGCGGATTGATGATCGTCGTTGGAGGATACAACTCCTCAAACACCCGGAAACTCCTGGAAGTCTGCAAAGAGAAATCCGTTCCCGCTCACCATGTCGAGAACGAGAATCAGTTGGAGGCGGATTGGTTCTGCGACATCGATCACGTAGGAATCACTGCGGGAACATCCACTCCCCATGAGGTGGTCGATGCGGTGCATCGACAGATTGAGGTCCTCTCAACCGATTGATGTTCGTCGCGATCGGATTTCGCCCAGCAGGTCCCGAATTGGCATTACAGGTCATAAATCCCGAAACTGGCGAGTTTTGTCGGGGTTTGATCGTACCGAGGAGTCAAATCCTCGGCGGCTGTCGAGAAACAACGGCGGATTTGATATGATGAAGGTTGGTATTTCCCACATCCGTGATTTCGGGTGGACCCCCACGGCATCCCTGCATCTCCGATGAGGTGAAGCGATACCCATGGTTGAATGGAAGATTGATGAAATCTCAAGAGTGTGCACTTCAGCGGGCCTCGCTATTTTGGGCTCGTTTCCTGTGTGTATCGTTGCTGATGCTGATCTTGATGCCCGCACCGGTTTATTCAGATTCGGGTTCGACTCCGCTGTCCACCCGAAGAATTGCCAGTGGAGTTGCAAGGCCGGTATTGGTGACGGCTCCCGAGGGTGATTTCGAGCGACTGTTTATCGTTCAGCAGGCAGGGATCATTCGCGTCTATGACATGACGAGCGCAACTTTGCTGACCACTCCGTTTCTCAACATCAACTCCATCGTTGGCGGCGGAAATTCCGGAGCGGATGAGAGAGGGCTTCTCGGGATGGCGTTCCACCCCGATTACCTCAACAACGGCTTCTTTTACCTCTACTACACCAACAACAGCAGTGACACGGTGGTCGCAAGATTCTCGGTTTCAGCCGGGAATCCTGATGTCGCCAACTCGACCCCGGATCTGACTCTGTTTACCCAGAATCAGCCCTTTACCAATCACAATGGGGGCATGATCGCCTTCGGGCCCAACGATGGATATCTCTACATCGGATTGGGGGACGGCGGGTCCGCCAATGATCCCCAGGGCAACAGTCAGAACACGAATACGCGCCTTGGCAAGATGCTCCGCATCGATGTCGATGGTGGAACTCCCTATGCGATTCCTCCGGACAATCCATTCGCTGGCCCCGGTGCTCCCCTCGACGAGATTTGGGCGTCCGGCTTGCGCAATCCGTGGCGCTTTTCCTTCGACCGGGGTACCGGCGACATGTACATCGCTGATGTCGGCCAGTTCAACTGGGAAGAGATCAGCATCCAGCCTGCCGCTTCGCCGGGGGGTGAAAACTACGGCTGGCGCTGCATGGAGGGGAACAGTTGCACCGGATTGTCGGGCTGTACCTGCAATTCGGCGGCCCTGACCGACCCGGTTCAGGTCTATAACCATGGAGCCGGCTGCTCCATCACCGGGGGTAATGTCTACCGCGGTTGCGCCATGCCCGACATGCACGGGATCTACTTCTACTCTGACTGGTGTTCGAGCACGATCTGGTCCTTTGAGTGGACCGGCTCGGCGGTAAGCGCATTTACGAACCGGACGACGGAACTCAATCCTCCCGGATCCCAATCGATTTCCGGGGTCGCCGGTTTCGGTGAAGACGCCTACGGGGAGGTCTACATATGCGATTGGAATGGCGGCGAAATCTTCAAGATCGTCCCCGCCAACATCGATTCCGTGGATACCAATGGCAACTTCATCGTCGATTCCTGTGAATGTGCCATCGGACAGACCACCGACTGCAACAACAATGGCGAGCCGGATGCTTGTGACATCGCTTCAGGTGTCGAGGCGGACTGCAACGACGATGGGATTCCTGATTCCTGTCAGACTCCGGTCAACGATTGCAACAATAATGGCATCGAGGACAGTTGTGATATCGCTGCCGGAGCATCCGATTGCGATGCCGACGGAGTGCCCGACTCGTGTCAGTTGGACACCAACGACTGTAACAGCAATGGAATCCACGATGTCTGTGACATCAATGCAGGGACCCTGATCGATTGTGATTTTGACGATCTCCCGGATTCCTGCGAGGTCGTAAACGGCACCGGCGAAGACTGCAATAGCAATACCTTGCTCGACAATTGTGAAATCGATTTGGGGATCGCTGACGATTGCGATAACAGCGGTTCCATCGACTCCTGCGAAATTGACGCAGGTACAGTGCCCGATTGCAACGGCAACGGGATTCCCGACAGCTGTGATATCGACAGTGGTGCGGAGCAGGATACCGACGGCAACGGTATCCCCGACAATTGTGAAGCAGCCAATTTCAAGCGCGGTGATCCGAATGAGGATGGGGTGATCAATATCGCAGATGCGGTGCGCGTCCTCGGATTCCTCTTCAATAACGAGCCGGAGCCATCCTGCCTCGATTCAACCGATGTCAATGACGATGGATCCCTGGATATCTCCGATGGGGTCGCGCTATTGGCATATCTCTTCGGGTCTGCCACTCTGCCTGCACCAGGTGAGAGCTGTGGTCCTGATCCGACATCCGATGGTCTCGATTGTGGCAGTTACGCCAACTGTCCCTGATGCGATCAGATACAACGAAAACGGGGCGAGGCTTTAGGCCTCGCCCCGTTTTTTTTTGATGGTTCATGCGCGTGCTTGTCGTTGAAATTCTCGATGGAACTCAGGGCAGCTTGGCTGCGGAAGCGGGGTTAAAGCGTTCCCCGCGAACCACCGTTTCGACAATCTTTCCCGGGAAGGGGTGACCCTCAAAGGGCGACCAGCCTGCGCGACTTCGAACTGCCGAGCGCTCCAGTGTCCACTGTTGGCGAGGGTCGACCACCGTCAAAGATGCGATCGCCCCCGGGGTCAAATGGCCAAAATCGTCCTCGATGAATGGCGAGAAGAGCTCAGCAGGTCGGGTCGATGCGCGGGCGATCAGGGTCTCCCAGGGGAATCCTTCCGCCGCCAACTGGCAGACATAGGCACCGAAGGTGTCGAGGTGGGGGACTCCGGAAATGCCCTGGCGATTCTCTTCGAGAGAGTGGGGGGCGTGGTCGGTGGCGAGGGCATCGATGGACCCGTTCAGAAGTCCTTCCCGCAGCACTTCCCGATCCCAGGAAGTCCGCAACGGTGGATTCATCTGCAGCCATTCTCCACAATTCCATTGGTCCCTGTTTTCGATGTCAAATGCGAGGTGGTGGGGGGTCACTTCCGTCGTCACCGTCTGGCCTTCAGAACGTGCCTGTTCGATGCGGCGCAGACCCTCGCCGGTGGAGAGGTGTGCAATGTGCGCAGTGATATTCAGTTCACGACAAACGTTGAGGATGGTGTCGATAGCAACGACTTCGGCTTCGGGGGGGCGGCGCATCTCGTGAGTGTCGGCTCCTTTTGACTCTTCGAGGATGCGTGGATCTTCGGCGTGAAACATCACCCGATTGCCGCGGTAGTTTTCGAGCACGGAGGTGACACTGTTGTCCCCCCAGGAGTCGATCTCGCCAACGCTGGGACCGAAGTAACACTTCCAGGGAATATTCGAAGAAAAGCAATCCCCGCCCTTGGTCAAAAGCCCATAGAGCACGACGTCGACGAGAGAAACCTGATCTGCGAGTTTCTTTTTGCGCTGATACGATTCCAGGTTGCTGGGAGGATCGGGGTTGTTGGGCATGTCGCCGAGGAGGACCACTCCCCCGTGAATCGCCGCTTGACTGGAGGAAAGGTAATCCTCCTTGTATCTCTGACTGCCACCGGGATCGTCTCTGCAATGAACGTGGATGTCGATGAAGCCGGGGCACACAAAGACTCCATCGGGCCAAACGACATGCGGATCTCCAGAGAGATCTCCGCGCTCGAGAATCGTTCCCGTTTCGCAGCAGATCAGCAGTCTTTCGCGGGTCACTCCTCCGCTTTCCAGCAAATCCCCTTCGAGGAGCCAAGAATTTTCGGGATTGCCCATCAGCGGGAGTCTCCGGCATCGTCGAGATTCTGTTGCGGATACATGATCCAGCGATCATGGATCAAAAGGGCAACGTCATCGAGACCATCACCGTCGAAATCGCGGACCAGGATCGCTCGTGGCTCGATCCCGCGGCCTCCGCCGGAAAAAGTTTTCTTCTCAAAGACAGGAAAACCGAGTGCAGAGGTGAACCCTTTTTGGGTTCCTGCGAGGATCTCCAATTCGCCGCGTGCACCATCGATGGCTGCCAAATCCATGCGGCCATCGCCATTGAGATCACCGGAAGCGATCGCTGTGATGCGCGAGTTCTCGTGGGGTGCACGACGGGAGAAGGACTCGACCATCTCAAGGGATCCCACCGGACGACCGACCACCATCAAGGCGCGATCATTGAGCAAGAGCAGTTCATCGTCGCCACCGCCGAGATTGAGGCGATCCGCCTGGATGATCTTTTTGTAGGGGCCCTCTTGCGACGACAGGACTTCCTTCTCATTGGCGAGGTGGATCATGCTGTTGCCCTGATCGACCAGGACGATGTCCGATCCCTCACCCTCCTTCGCAGCGGTCCACTGGAGAGATGCCGAAGCGGTCACCTCCGCTCCCGTTCCGGGGACGTCCAATTGCCGCAAAACACGCGCTTTTCCAGCCGTGATTTCTACGATCCGGGCCCGGTTTTTCTGCGTCACCAAAATCTTGCCGGGGGCGAGACTGGTGATCTTGCCTCCGGATTCGATGGTGGCCGGGGCCTCGATCTCTTCGATCAAAGGATCAGGGTTTTCTTCCTCTCCGGTCGCTGCCGAGGAGTTCAAAGAGAAGAGTTTTGGCGACCCGAAGGGAATCTCGACCACGATCAAGGTACTGCCTTCAGTACCCGGAAATAGCCGGACCGCAGAGGGCTCACGGCTCACTTTGCCAATCGGAAACTCCTGATCTCCGAAGACCAATTCGTAGGATCCCCGGGTGGAACCCTCGTGCAGGGTGAGAAGATCTCCTGCGGGTGTGAAACCTGCAACTGCGACGAGGGAGTCGAGCTTTCTCGGCAACGGTTGCAAGTCGGGAAATGAAAGACCTCGTCCATCCAATTCACTGACTCCCAGCCCTCCCTCGGACTTGCTGAAAACGTAGACCTGGCCTCCGGAAATGAGGATGTCTTCCGGTTTTTGCAGAGTGGGTGAGGACTTTCCGGGAAACAGATCTCCGTCCTCGTTGAAGATCGGGATCAATCGCGATCCTTTGGCATCGAGGACGACCACATCCGTATCGCCGTCATCATCGATGTCCCCCTGGGCCATGCGACTCTTGCCGAGCCCGTCTGCGGAGAGAGGAATCACGCGGACTCCAAAATTGTCCTGGGTAGTGGCGATGGGAACGATCCGGAACCCGCTCAAAACCGGGCGGTCCCGCTCCCCGAAGAAAAAGATGGGAGTTCTCCCTGTCAATGCATGGCCGAGAAAGCGTCCACTCTCCACCTTCAAAAGTTGTTCCGGGGACCATTCCTCGCCATTCCCTTCGCCAGCGCCGGGAACCTGCAAGCGGGTCCGGACCGGGTAGGGACGATCAGAGGTGGCGGTGCTGACTGAGATTAAATCGGGGGCCTGATCCCCGTCGACATCGACCGGTATCAGAAAGCGGGCACCGCCGGAGGAACCGTGGGTCAGGGTATTGTCGACGAGGGTCGTGGTCCCCTTTTTCCAGCGAATCGTGCGAACCCCGTCTTCGGTGAGGACCTTGAGGGCCGAGGCGGATCCTTTTTCATCAGAGATTCCCGCATCGGTGCCGAGGGTGTGGGGACCCCGGGCGAGATCCTCCGTACGAATGCGATCGGAGCGTTTGAAACGCTCCTCTTCCTCTTCGGCTCCCCAGAACACTTCGAGGCGATCGGCACCGGGGCAAGAGATGATCAGATCGGCCCAGCCGTCCTGATTGAGATCGAGGGAAGTCAGTGCTTCGACAGACGCCCCCACACTCGTTTCCATGCGGCGCCAGCCGGCAGGGTCGACGAGGGTGTTCCCCGCTTCCATGTGAACGAAGCCTTCACTCTGCGGATCCCTCAGGAAATGGACCAGTTCTCCACGGTCATCGATCCAGATCGTGAGGTCGAGATCTCCGTCCGAATCGAGGTCTGCAGCGTGCCACGGCCCGCCGGCCGCCCCGAGGCGAAAGACCTCCATCCCGGAGAAGCCAAAATCGCCGATTCGATCCTGGGCGTGCAGATGGGAGCACAGCAAGATCATGCACAGTAGGGAAGTCACAAACTGCTGCAAGATCTGCAGAAAGGAAGGGACAGGCACATTTTCGGACTTGGCCATGGGTTCTCCTGTTTGATGTTCCGGGGAGCCCAGTTGTCTCCGACAATCACCTTGCAGAAGGTAATTTCAGGATCCAATATGAGACTCGGTTTCTTGTTCCAAGATCCCGGATTTTGGGAGCGGGTCAACGCATCCGCAAGGTGCGATCCGGATCGAATTCACGTATCCAGGATTGCTGGGGGGAAATTTGCATGGAAGTCGAGCTTCAGTTGCCACCAAAATTTTGCCTGAGCCTGATGATCAGCGTCACAATTCTGATCGGTACGTCAATTTTTTCGGAGATCGCTGCCGTTGCCGCTGAGTCAGGGGTTTCTTCCCCTGATCAGGTCGAGATCGACCTCATCGGAGGCGCCAGCGTCAAAGGCGTCATCGTGAAGGAAACGGGCCGCGAAGTTTTCGTCGATATCGGACCCACCATCGTCACATTACCGAAGAATTCGATCCAGGATCGTCGCATCGTCAGCGATGGCGAAGCGGTGGAAGATGGGATCGCTGCAGATCGTGTCTACCGGGTGGGTTCGGGGAAACCGCTTCCTTTGGAGGAGGCAGAAAGCCTGGCTAGAGGAAGCGTGGTCCGGGTCCTCGCCGGAGGCGGACTCGGCAGTGGTTTCATCATCAATGAAAATGGCCTGGTGATCACCAATGTTCACGTGGTCGAAGGACAGCGCGATATCCAGTTGACGGTGTACCTCGATGATGTAGAGGGCGGATCTCGCAAGGAGCAGATCGAGGATGTCGAAATCGTCGCTTTGAATCCATTTTTGGATTTGGCGCTCCTGCGCATCCCGAATGCGGACCAGTATCCTCTGCGACCGGTCAAGCTGGCCTCCTCCGATTCTCTTGAACGCAGCCAAAAGGTCTTTGCAGTGGGAACTCCCCGCGGCTTTGAACGAACGGTGAGTGAGGGAATCGTCTCTGATCCTTACCGATCCTTTGGAGGGCAGTGCTACATTCAGACGACGACCCCCATCAATCCCGGAAATTCCGGAGGGGCGCTCTTCAATGAGGCCGGGGAAGTGGTCGGCGTCACGAATATGAAAATTCTCCAGTCGGAGGGGCTAAACTTTGCCATTCCACTGGATCAAGTGAAGTTCTTTGTCGATCGCAGGGAATCATTCCTCTTCGATGAGAGCCAACCCAATACCGGTGTGAGGTACCTCACACCACCGAAGAAGATTCAACCCGGGGAGTGACCCGTGCCCCAAAGAAGGAGTTCTCTTTCGAAGAGAACCCGGAAGGAACACCTATGGCGAACAAGATGTTCGGCCTGCTGCTTGCAGCCTTTTTGACGATGACTCCCTCGATGGCCGAGGCTCAGGGAGATGTTGGCAAACTTGACAAAAACACTGTCATTGCATTTTCGGTGGCGGATTGGCAGGAGATGCTCAAAGAGGGGAAGAGTTCCTCAGCGGCACAATTCTTCAATGAGCCATCTGTCAAAGAGATTGGCAGTCGCCTCTTTGAGGGGGTTTCAAGACTGATCAGTGCCGAGATCAGCATGGAAGAATCTGAGAGTGAAGCGATCGACTTCCTGAAGAACCTGCTCTCTCGGTGGTACAACGAAAACACGGGTTCAATGGTGATTGGATTGGGCTACCAGGTGGATACCAACGTCGGACTTCCGATGCCGAATCTGATGGTCGATTTTAATGGGCCGGAGGATCTTGGAGAGCCGCATCGGGAATTGCTGACTCTGATCCGCGATCGTTTGGACGGCGAAGGATCGCCTTTGATTCCGACGACATTCAGCATCGGTGAGATGGAATTCAATGGACTTGCGGCGATGCCGGGAATCGGCATCTTCATCGGCCAGGAAGGAACCCGGCATGTCGTCGGAACCAGCCGAACAGCCATCGAAAACTACCTGAATGAAGGGGATACCGCCGTCGGTAGCAACTTTTCGACGACCAAGATTTATCAGAGCGCGGATCGGCAGTTGCGTCGTGGTAGCCAATCATTCTTCCTCAATATGGATGCCCTGTGGAATCTGACACCGATGGCAGAGATGCTGATGGGTGCGGGGGGTGGAATGTCGGATTCACCCAGTTTGACAGCAATCCTTGGAGCAACCGGTGTGGACTCGATCTCTGGTGTCGCATTCCGCTCCTACACGGATGAGGGTGGGGCCGGGTCTGACGGGCTTGTTGCGATGATGGGCCGCAAGGGCCTGATGAGCCTGATCCCCACCGAAAATGGAGATATCCGGATTCCAGATTTCGTTTCTGAAAAGACGATGTATGTCTCACTGATGCGCCTCGAGTTTGACAATCTCGTTGAGTCGATTATTGAGATGGTTGCTGCCATCGAAGGCTCTGATCCTGATGAGATGCGTGCGATGGTTGATATTCAGATGGAAATGGTTTCAGGGGAGTTGGGATTTGATCCTCGCGAGATGCTCGATGCAATGGAGGGGACTTTCGTTTCCTCCTCCCCAGCCTCGGATGAGAACAAGCCCCTGATGCAAAATCCCATGGAGATGATGATGGGATCGAGCGGTTCCGCAAATATCATGATCCGCATGCGTGACCGCAAGGTGTTTGATCGCATCATGGAAATGGTTGCCAGCCCGGCGATGATGGGGGCGATGATCGATAAGGACACATTCATGGAGATGGATGTCTGGACCTACGATCCCCTGGGTGACATGCCTCCGGAATTTGCCGGCCAAGGACCTGCTATTGCACCATCCTGGACGATGACGGATGAGTGGCTCGTTCTCGCCATGAGCAATGACGATCTCAAGAATATGATTCGATCCTACAAGGGAGAGGGACGCAAATTCCTGGAGAATCCCGATGTCAGCAAGGTACTGGCAAAGGTCAAAGCGACTCAGGGAATGGGAATGAGCTTTACAGATATCGGTGAAAACCTGGCTACCGCAGCAAATCTTCTGCGACCGCTTCTCGGTTTCATGCCAATGATGATGGGTGAAGCGGCACAGGATGAGAACATCATGTTCCTCTTTGATCCGTCAAACATCCCCGAGTCGGAGTTGTTCCGCAAATACTTCGGGTGGACAGCCAGTCGCATGTCGATCGTCGATGACGGCGTCAAGTTCTACACCTTTATGGAGTGGCCTGCCCAAGAGGATGGAGCGGGTGAGTCCGAGGAGAAGAAGGCGGAGAAGAAGGAACCCGCCAAATTCTGAGCTCTGGTGAGGTCTTGAGAATTGATCAAAACGCCCCGGCAGGTCTTCTGCCGGGGCGTTTTGTCATCCTGGCCTCCTGCTTTTTTCCCCCCGATGGTTCAGAGGGGGTAAACTGCAACCACAGATTGCTCTATTCACGGGCAGGAAGGGAGTCTTGCCATGACTCTGAACGACGGGTTGACGGGGCGCAGGGGCCTGATTCTGGGCGTCGCCAACGATCGCAGCATCGCTTGGGGAATCGCTCGTGTTTTGTCCGATGCTGGAGCCCGCCTTGGATTCACTTATCAAGGGGATCGTTTGGAACGTCGGGTTCGACCACTGGCAGAAGAAGCGGGCGGAGAGATCATCACCTCCTGTGATGTCTGTGATGAACAGGATATCGGACGCCTCTTTGATGAGGTGGACGAAAAGTGGGGCGGACTCGATTTTCTGGTTCACTCCATCGCTTTCGCCGACAAGGAGGACCTGGAACGGGATTATCTTGAGACTTCCCGCGAAGGCTTTCTCAAGGCGCACGATGTCAGCGCATACAGCTTTACTCAATTGGCCCGTGAGGCTGCCCAGAGGATGGAAGCGGGGGGATCGATGATCACTCTCTCCTATCTGGGAGCGGAAAGGGCGGTCCGTGGCTATAACGTCATGGGGGTGGCAAAGGCGAGTCTGGAGGCGAGCGTTCGCTACCTTGCGGCAGATTTGGGGCCGAGGGACATCCGCGTCAATGGCATCAGTGCAGGTCCAATTCAGACTCTGGCGGCTCGGGGGATCAGCGGATTCTCGGATATCTTCGCCGAAATCGAGGGGCGAGCTGCTCTCGGCAGAGGCGTGACGACGGAGGAGGTGGGGAATGCAGCCGCATTTCTCCTCTCTCCCTTGGCGAGTGGCATCACTGGTGAAGTCATCTACGTCGATGGCGGATTTCGGATGATGGGGTAGGACAAAACGTGCGTCTGGCGATCGCCCAACTCAATACCACCGTGGGAGATCTTGAGGGCAATCTTGACCTCATCCTGGAAGCCCACAGCGAAGCGGATCGGCTCGGAGCAGATCTTGTACTATATCCGGAGTTAGTGACATGCGGTTACCCACCGCAAGATTTGGTGACCCGTTCGGACTTTGTATCTGCAACAAGAAAAATCAATCGGCACCTGGCAGAGGTCCTCGGTCGTGGACCGGCAGCAGTCATCGGTACATTGGAAACTGCTGCGGAAGGCTCTTCCCGACCTGTCCACAACAGTGCACTGATCCTCGATCAGGGGCGCATCATCGGTCGACACGACAAACTGCTTCTGCCCACCTACGACGTCTTCGATGAAGCGAGGACTTTTGAACCGGGGAGCAGGACAGAGCTCTTTGAAGTCCGTGGACATCAGATCGGGATTGGAATCTGTGAGGATCTGTGGACAGTCCCCCTCGAAGGACAGCCTCCCTACTCAAGGGTGCCCGGTCAGGAATTGGCGGAGCAAGGTGCGGAGATGATCCTGTGTCCATCGGCGAGCCCCTTCCAAGGAGGGCGCCAACAGATTCGCGAACAGGTTTTTGCAGAGCAGAGCCGTCAGTGGGGAATTCCACTGGCTCTCTCCAATCTCGTCGGGGGAAACACCGAGCTGGTCTTTGATGGGGGCAGTTTTCTAGTTCAACCGACAGGGCAAGTTCAGCGATTGCCCGCCTTTGTTCCGCAACTGTCGCTGACAGAAGATCTCCCCGCAGAGACTTCTGCAGGACTCGAAGAGGAGCCGGTTGAACTGATCGCCGATGCTTTGGTTTTGGGGATCAGGGACTTTTTGCACAAGTGTGGATTGAAGAAGGTGGTTCTCGGTCTCAGTGGGGGCATCGACTCAGCAGTGGTCTGTGTCTTGGCGACGGAAGCACTGGGGGCTGAAAATGTCACCGCAGTGGCGATGCCCGGACCCTATTCCTCCACAGGCAGCCTCGACGATGCCCGTGAGCTGGCGCAGCGATTGGGGATCAGTTTTGAGGTGGTTCCGATTGTCGATGCCTATCAGAGGATGCACGACGATCTGGAGCCGGTACTCGGTTCCGGGGATTGGGGAGTCGCCCAGGAAAACCTCCAATCGAGATTGCGAGGGACGATCCTGATGACCATGGCGAACAGGAGCGGTGCAATGGTCCTCGCCACCGGCAATAAATCGGAACTCTCAGTCGGTTATTGCACCCTTTACGGGGATATGTGCGGAGGATTGGCCCCCCTCGGGGATGTCTCCAAGCAGATGGTGTATCAATTGGCCCGTCTCGATCGCTATCGGGATCAGGTGCCTGCAGCCACGATTGAAAAACCGCCCTCCGCAGAACTGGCTCCCGATCAACTCGATACCGACAGCCTTCCACCCTACGACCAATTGGACGCGATCCTGTCGGCATGGGTCGAGCAGAGGTTGTCCTATGAAGAAATTGTTGCACTGGGGCTTCCCGAAGCTGCGGTTCAGCGGGTGATTCAGTTGATTGAGTTGAGTGAGCACAAACGTCGGCAGTCTCCTCCGATCCTGAGGGTGACGCCGCGTGCCTACGGCGTTGGCCGACGCGTCCCCATCGCTCGTTCTCTCGACGGGTGGCAGTACCGGAATGAGACGGGTGTCGACAGCGTTTGAAGGGTATCCCCGGGTACACTGATTCAGCGGCCCGGTTTGCTCCACCAGCGTTCGGAAATCCGCAGGCGATCTTTCCCGCTTCAATCGGAACCCCTTGCCCCGGAACCCCTTGCCCCGGTGTGTATTAGCGTTGACACTGCCATTCGGACCGACGAGGCCCAGTGGGTTCGATTTCCACTGAGCCTCGTCGGTCCCCACTCAAAAAATCGAGCACCAACGGATGGCAACTGCTGGCCAAATCGGGTCAGTAGAGGTTAGGGATTGTCCGCCGGGTGCACTGTATCGATTTCATACGTACCCGGGTATCGTGACCCATCGCGGGAAAGACAGAGAGCGGATGAACGACAAGCAGATGACGAAAGACGCCATTCTCCAACTGGGAGACCAACAAGTCTCCCTTCCGGTCTATATCGGATCGGAGGGTGAAAAGGCCATCGATATCAGCAGTCTTCGCAAGGAGAGCGGTTTCGTCACCCTTGATCCGGGGTATGTCAACACCGGAAGTGCACTCAGTTCTGTCTGCTTCATCGATGGTGAAAAGGGAATCTTGCGATACCGCGGATACCCTATCGAGCAGCTTGCCCTCAATTCCAATTTTGTCGAAACCAGTTACCTGTTGATCCACGGGGATCTTCCCAACCCTGAGCAGTACGAGACCTTTCGCACAAATCTCCGATTCCATTCGATGATTCATGAAGACATGCGTCACTTTTATGACGGATTTCCTTCCTCGGCGCATCCGATGGCGATTTTGTCAGCGATGGTGATGGGCCTGTCCACTTTTTACATGGACATGGAAGATCCGGAAAATGACAAAAACATGGAGCTGACTATCTGTCGTCTGCTTTCCAAGGTACGTACTCTTGCGGCATTCAGTTTCAAAAAATCAATAGGTCAGCCTTTCATCTACCCCGACAATTCCCTGACCTACTGCGGAAACTTCATGCACATGATGTTCCGGGTACCCGCTGAGCCTTACCACGTTGATCCCGAGGTTGAACGAGCATTGAATCTGCTTTTGATTCTGCATGCCGATCATGAGCAAAATTGTTCGACTTCCACAGTGCGGATGGTGGGGAGCTCCCTGACCAACCTGTATGCATGTATTTCTGCAGGAATCAGCGCTCTGTGGGGTTCTCGCCACGGGGGAGCGAATCAGGCTGTCCTCGAACAATTGTCGATGATTCATGAACATGGCCAGGATGTGGAAGCATTCATGGAACAGGTCAAGGACAAAGACTCCCCGACACGGCTGATGGGTTTTGGTCACCGCGTTTACAAGAACTACGATCCGCGCGCCAAAATCATCAAAGATGCATGTGATCGCCTGCTCGAACATTTGGGTGTGGAGGATCCGCTGCTCGATGTGGCTCGTCGTCTCGAAGAGATCGCCTTGAATGATTCCTACTTCATCGATCGAAACTTGTACCCGAATGTGGATTTTTATTCAGGGATCATGTACCGGGCCATCGGTATTCCGACCAACATGTTTACGGTGATGTTTGCTCTTGGCAGGCTACCGGGCTGGATTGCCCATTGGCTGGAACAGCGCAAAAATCCCCAGGACAGGATTCAGAGACCGCGCCAAATCTATACCGGTGAGAAGATGAGAGAGTATCCCCACTAATCGGGTTGATCAGTGGAGCCGGTGCGACTTATGACCCTTCGATCCATTCGGGGGTATCGTCTCTATAGTGTTCATGTTTCCAGACAGCAACCTCAGCTTTGATTTCATTCATCCCTTGTTCGAGCAGCTCGAACCCCACTTTTCTGTGGGGGAGTGAGATCCCCAAGAGGACACTGGTTTCTCCCACCTCCAGCATTCCGAGGCGGTGAATCGCCAGAGCCTTTGTCGCACCCCGATCGACGAGACTCTCAACAATTAACTCAAGACTTCTCAGTGCCAAGGGCTCGTGAGCGTGATATTCGATCCTGGTCACGGGTTTTGAACGATTCAGGTTTCGCACGACTCCACAAAAGATGTGAATCGCTCCGCATGCAGGGTCGTCGAGCCACGATCGGGCATCATCAGAGTTGATGACTTCCCGGGAGAGTATCGCCTTGTAAGAAGGATCCATGTTCAGCCGCCACTCACAGGGGGAATCAATGCGATCTCCTGATCTGGCGGAATCACATCTTCAGGGGCTGCAAACTCGTTGCCGATTGCAACCCTGACAAGGCCCAATTTGGGTGTCAGCTGAGGGTGGGCCTGTCCCACAGACTCGAGAAGTTGAGAAACGGTGGCGCCCTCGGGAATATTGACTCTTAAAGTTGCCGACCCTGCTACATCGCGCAATGAAGCAAACAGCAGTAGATCCAATTCCATGACTTTACTCCTTGCCTATAGCATCCGAAGAAGGGTAGCCAAGGCCAATGATTCTAACATGGTCAATCGCGGTTCAAGTATGATCGCCAAGCATCGATCTCTTTCTGCCGAAGAGGTGCAGAGGCTTGCAACCAAAACTCGGGATTGACGATCGTCTTTTGGCGTGAGATACGCGCCAAGCTCTTGGCTGCGATGGCACGAAGTTCTCCATCCGGAGATTCAAGGCAATCAACGATGGCTTCAATGATGGTGAAGCTGCGTGAAGAAGGAACAATCTCACTGCATATCGATTTCTTTTGGGCTGGGGTGGCGGTGGCCATGAAAACAAAAAACTTCGAGGTCCACTCTGCTCGAAGCTCTCTCGGCCAGCGGATCGATCGGGAACCAATCATCTGTACAAATCTGGACCATGCCCATGTAGGGTCTTCCGATTGCTGAAGTTCGGTTTCGAGAGCATCGACGATCTCCTCTCCGTCGACGCGAAACTGGCGAATCAAACCAGAGACGGCCCATCGACGGAGACTGGGATCTGACAGGAAGTCGCGTAGGCGATCCCTGGTGCGCCGACCGAGAATGTCGACAAATCCATGGGTCATGAGCAGCAATTCTTCTGCTGGCATTGCTGCAATCACACAAATCTTGTCTTCGAATGAATTCCCCTGAGGTAAAGAATCCAACAAGTACCAGAGGAAACCCCATGACAGAGCGTAACGGTAGAGCAGCTCTGAATCGGTGCTGTAGAATTTGCCATAGTTCCCTTCGAGGGATTCCTGAAGGTCTTCCACAAATCGATCCCTTCCCCTCCTTCTCAATTCTTGACGACATTTGTCGTAATACTTGATGTGAAAGGGGGGAATGGAAAATGATCCATCTCCTGGATCAAAGCCGCCTTCAAAGTGACAAGCGACCCCTTCTACCAGCCACCAGCGTCCTTGGATTCCTGGAATTTCGGAAGTTATGTGATGCGCTAATTCATGCTGGAAGGTGTCCAAAGAGTCAGGTTCAAGCAGGATCGACTTTCCATCCTCATCCGGCGCTCCCGATAACCAGATCATGTCAATGACGCCGTTGTACCACCCGGCGAAGCCGGAGCGTCCCCGTCGAATCACAGCGCCAGAATCGGCAGGGGTCCCCGATAAAATCACGGTCACTGCAGGGATGTCACGAGAGAACTTGGGAAGGTATTGCTGTATTCCTTGAGCGGACCATTCCAATCGTTCCATGTAGGGAGAGGTGACAACCGAAGGGTGGTCGCTGTAGAGAGTCCCCGAGTCAGATTCGATTTTGTGGTCGTAGACCAGGGAGCACCCACTGAAGAGCAGGGATATGCCACAGCAAAGATGGAGCAAACTGAAGCGAGTGAATAGTCTTCGAGCAACCATCGATCAGAATCCCCGTTCAAGGATTGTGCTGACATGACTCAATTTGCTTGCGGATCCTGGCTCCCTGCGCCACAGCACTGTCCCCAGGTATCCTCCCCGATAACCCCTATTGCTGAAAAAGTAGTAACGGACCTCATAGACGGGGATTCCCGGGAATGCAGGATTTTCTGAGTGCAGTTTTTTGTTATCCAGGTGTTGGCTGGTCCACTCCAAATATCCTTTTGCCGAGAGTGGTTGCTCAAGCCCAATCGAATACTCCACGACATCTTTTTCGCGATTCCAGGAGTTTTCGCCAATCACTTTTGCGGGAGACTGGACAGTGAGACAGGAGGGGAGGAGAGAGGGGATCGAGATGACCAGTACGAATAAAAAAAGTGATCTGCGCATTCCGTCTCTCCGAATTTATGCCAGCAAGGATCTTGGGTTTCCGATCATGGGATGGTACCACGGCCCCGGTGCCGTGACATGGGGAGAAATGCCTTTCCCCGGCAGGGTTGATTCAAGCTGAGGCGGGGAGTCCTGAATGAGTAATCAAGACAGTCGTCGAGAGGAAGTCCGTTGGATCCCGATCATGTTGGGTCCCCTCCTGACACTTCTCACATGGTATCTGGCACCTGAAGATTATTCACGAACCGTGCTGGGGACACTGATGGTCACAGTTTGGACGGTGACATGGTGGGTGACGGAAGCCATCCCCATCCCGGCGAGTTCACTTCTCCCAGCGGTACTGTTGCCCCTGTTCGGCGTCTGTGATGCAGGAACCGCAGCGAAATATTACTCACACCATCTGATTTTGTTGTTACTCGGCGGATTTATGCTGGCAAGGGCTGTCGAGTGTTCCGGATTGCACCGCAGGATCGCCATCTCGACGCTGATCTTTTTGGGGACCTCACCGAGAAGATTGGCGTTGGGGTTCATTCTGACTTCTGCAACACTCTCGATGTGGATCTCCAATACTGCTACGACTCTCATGTTGCTCCCGATCGCCATTTCGGTCGCTCGTCGTACGGAGGAGGGACAAAACCTGAAGGGAAGATTCACTCTGTGCTTACTTTTGTGCACAGCCTACGGTGCTAACGTGGGTGGAATCGGAACCCTGATCGGTACTCCTCCGAATCTGATATTTGTCAAAAATGCTCAGGACCTGATTCCTCCCATCGAAGTGGGTTTTTTACAGTGGCTGATTCTTGGATTGCCCGTCGTTGTACTGTTTTTGCCAGTCATGTACCTGTTGTTGACCCGGGTGCTGATTCCATTGCCACGCGGCGAAAATTTTGACGGCAGTGAGCATCTCAAGGAAGAACTAAAGTCTCTGGGGCCGATGCGATCGGAAGAGAAGCGGGTATTTTCAGTATTCCTGGTCACTGCAATACTGTGGGTATCCAGGGGAAGTTCAGAATTGCCGGGATGGAGTCACCTGCTGGGTCCGCTTCTCGATCTGGATCCTTCAGAGTATGGAAAGTATCTCAATGACAGTCTCGTTTCTGTCGCAAGTGCGATCTCGCTCTTCATCATTCCTTCCGGTCGAGGTCAAAGACCGCTCCTCGATTGGGATCGGGCAAAAGAGGTTCCGTGGGGGATGCTGTTACTCTTCGGGGGAGGGTTTGCCATCGGCGGAGCATTTCAAAGCAGCGGGCTCTCCACAGAAGTGGGCTCATGGATGGCTTCTTGGAATCAACTTCCGTTCCCTCTGTTGGTGATGGCGATTTCATCGGTGACTACATTATTGACCGAGGTGACGTCAAACACCGCCTCCATGCATCTTTTGATGCCGGTGCTTTCATCCGCTGCGATACAGGGGGGGATTTCTCCCATCCAGATGATGTTGCCCGCGGTTTTGTCGGTTTCTTGTGCATTTATGTTGCCGGTCGCCACCGCGCCAAATGCGATTGTGTTTGCAACAGGGAAGATCCCCATCCGATTCATGATTCGTTGTGGTTTGCTATTGAATGTGATTGGAGTGTTGATCGTACTGGTCGTCAGTTTGACTCTGGGCTTTCTTGGTTGGTTGCCTGGATCCTCAGGGGGCAATTGATTTGCTCAAGATTCAAACTTTCCCGTCCTTCTCCAGTTTTTCGTAAGCACTAATCAGAAGTTTTAGTTTTTCGCTCGCTTGGTCGACCTGATCACTCTTCAGGGACCGGTGCTTGTCAGGGTGGTACTTGCGGACCAGTTCCCTGAATCGTTGGCGAATCAGATCAGGATCGGCATCGCGTTCAAGACCCAGGATTCGCAGCGGATGATCGAGGGGCAGGTCGGGAGTGGGATCTTGATGCCCGGATGAAGGTTCATCCCCCGGGCCAGGATTCTTGTGTGATTGAAGCGATTCAGATTCGATACTTTTCTGGCGCGATAGCCACTGGCGCCAGCGCAGACCTGAGTAGTTTGACAGCCCTGCTTTTTCGAAGAGAACCCTTCTTTCTTCTCCAAATTGCTGTTGCCATTCCTGGAGTCTCAAAAAGTCTGCCGGAGCGAGCGGATCGATCCAGCCAACAAGCCAGTCAACCAGACCCAAATCCTTGGCGGGGGAGGAATAATGGGTTCCGGATCCCAGTGATTCGATCCGATTTTCACGCTTGCAACTGGGGCAAGGATAGATTCTGAAAGGCCCACCCTCTGATTCATCGCGACCTCGAAGAATGCCATCCCTCAGTATCCAGTCGATATTCATCGGTGATCGGCAGTACCAACATCGCATCATGAACCACCCGGCATGATCAACATGCAGTCGCCATAAGAATAGAATCGGAAATTATCTTCGATGGCATGGCGGTATATATCCAGAGTGTGATCCAGTCCGTGGAAACAACTCACGAGAACCAACAGTGAAGATCCAGGCAGATGAAAGTTGGTCAACAATCCATCGACGTGACGAAATTGGTAGCCCGGCAATATCGTCAGTTCTGTTTCGCCAAAGATGTCCTGCCCAGGTGTGAGATCTTCCAGAGACTCAAGAACCCTGAGACTGGTCGTTCCGACGGCGATGATGGGGCGTCCCTGCTTGCTGGCGTGATGAAGTTTGTCCCGGCTCTCTGCAGGGACACTGAACCATTCGGGATCTACCTTGTGTGAACTCAAATCATCGGATTCGATCGGCTTGAAAGTTCCGGGACCCACATGGAGGGTGACCGGTGCTCTGTCTACTCCCAGATTTTCCAAGGACCTTAGAACTTCTTCGTCAAAGTGAAGTCCCGCAGTGGGAGCAGCAACTGCACCGGGGTTTGTTGCGAATACGGTTTGATATCTTTCCCGGTCCTTTTCAATTTGCTCCTGCTGAGAAGAATCCCTGTGAATATAGGGTGGAAGCGGGACTTCACCGATCGCTTCCAAGGGGATCTCCTGGGGCCATTCGATGCGCCAACTCGATCCTTCGCGACCGTGGACAGTGATATCGACATCCGATCCCTGGATCACCTCCCCTGATTTGATCCTTTTGGATGGGGAAATCCATGCAATCCAGGTGCGACCATCCCGTGAGGGGCGGAGCAGGAAAATTTCTACCTTTCCTCCGCTGGCACGGTTTCCCCGAATTCTTGCAGGGATCACTTTGGTGTCGTTGTAGATGAGGAGTTCATCCCCGCGAAGGTGATCTACGATTTCCGAGAATTGACCCGTTTGACGCTCATCCGTTCCTCGGCGAGTGAAAATGCATCGTGAAGAACTTCGTTTTTGTGCGGGTTCCTGGGCGATGAGGGACTCGGGAAGATGAAAGTTGTAACGGGAGAGAGAATCGTCATTCTCCCTCGACTCAATCTCCATCCTCGTCATCGAAGTGGTCCTCAACCGGGCCTCTGGCTCTGCGCACAGAACTGTTTCCGTTTGAGGGCACCAATTCTTCCTCGTATTCCTCTTCCTCTTCGTCGAAATCGTCTTCGGAACTGGATTGGAATTGGTTTCCGGAAAGGAGTACCCGTTCATCCAGATGATGAACCTGATCAGCGCACTGGTACAGTTCATTGGAAGTTGTGTCGCGGAATGAAGCGATCTCTACCCGGACTCCGTCATTGCGCAATTTTTCCACGAGAGGGACGAAATCGCCATCTCCGGTGACGAGGATACAAACGTCAGTTCGAGGTGAAATTGCAAGTGCATCGAGAGTGATGCCAATATTCCAGTCACCGCTGCTGGTAGGATCGGATCGGTCTCCAACGACTCTTTTACGAACCTCATACCCATTCCTGCGCAGAACTTCGATAAATTTGTTCTGCTCCATTCCCGGGCGTTCGACGATGTATGCCAAGGCTCGCTGCAGTACACGTTTGCTCACCAGATGTTTGAGCAAAGTTGCAAACTCCAGTTTGGATTGGTAGAGGTTTCTCGCTGCATAATACATGTTCTGGACATCCACAAAGATGGCGACCCTTTGCTGGCTGGACAGGTCATGACCATCGACGGAGACGAGCATACGTGGAGAGGACGAAGTGGGCTCTTTGCGCATTTTGTCGACCGCTTCGAGACCACGTTTCATCTCTTCCTTGTGCTTGTTTCGCTCGTCGACGATTTGGTCTTGAAGTTCGATGACTCTGTTTTGAAGATCATCCATGGACTCTTCGCCACCCTCGGATGGTCGAGGTGAATATAAAATCATGATAGGTCACTCCCCTTGTCAAAATTATCCACCGAGTTTAAGGGAAAGACCTCAGTTATTGCCAGAAAATGCAGATTTGGGGGGGAGTTTTCGCAAGCAAGGTGGGGGTTTGGAACTGAAACCGGGCGAAAAGGGGGCCCTTTCCGGATGTTAAAGTTTTGTGGAAAACAGGCCGGATTGGGGGACAATGTTCCGATCTGATCCCGTCGTAAGTCACGCTGAATGTCTTCAAGCGGTATTTGAAATCTGCTTGATCTTCGGCTTGGTGTGCATATCCTTTTTTTCGCAACTAACCCTTCAGATGGGGGTTATCACAGTAATTTTGGGCCTTTTCCCGGAATTGCATTCAAGGAAGGCCCCTCACCGATTTGTTGGAGGAATTGCATAGATATGTCAAAAAGAACGGCCAAAAAGAGTAATCGTAGCCCCGCAGGGTCAAGAGAGAATCGAAGAAACTCATATTCAGACGCATTTCGGCGAAAGGTCGTGACCTATTCGGTCAAGAATGGAATCATCGCCGCAGCGGATAAATTTGATGTTTCCACTCCGAGTGTCACGAATTGGCGCAAAAATTTTGGTGTCACGAGAGCCACCAAGGAAGCGGCAAGGGGTGGGAAAAAGGTGGTCCTTCCCAACAAGCCATTGGCCAAGCCTGCGCCATCAGGGAGAAAAAATTATCCGATTGCCTTCAGGGAAGAAGTGGCAAGGTTTTCGGCATTGGAGGGAGTGGAGAGGACCGCCTTGCGCTTCGGAGTCAGCGCTCCGAGTGTCACCAATTGGCGGAGAGAATTCGGAATCAACAGGGAGACGCGGACGCAGATGCTCAAGGAGCGTAAAAAGTTGGGTTATTCTGATGAAAAGTCAGTCGGAAAAAAGGATCTTCTGAGAATCAGAAAACAGGTGAAACGTTCCCTAGAGGCTCTCGACAAAATCATTGAGGTACTTTGACCTTGTCGGTTTGCCCTTTCCGTCACGGTTTCAATGCTGCCCATCGTCGAACAGGAAATTGATATGCCCAGGGATGGACACGGTAGAATCATCGACTACCTGCGAATTTCAGTGATGGATCGCTGTAATTTGCGCTGCAGTTATTGCATGCCCTTGGAAGGACTGCAGTTTCTCCCTGAAGACCAACTGCTTTCATCTGCAGAGATTCAACTGGTGACTGAAGCTGCGGTGGCGGGTGGATTCAGGAAATTTCGAATCACCGGCGGTGAACCGACACTGCGAAAAGACCTGCTTCAAATCGTCGGTGGGATGCGCTCTGTTGCTCCAAATGCAGAAATAGCCATGACTACCAATGGCGTTTTGCTTCCCGGGTTGGCCGCTGATTTGAAAGCCGCTGGATTGAACCGGGTCAATATTCATATCGACACACTCGATGACCAGCGTCTCAGGCAGATTATGCGAATGGCGGACTTGGACAGGATCATGGCGGGAATCGAGGCCGCCGGTGAGGCTGGCTTGAATCCGATCAAGTTGAACTCGGTTGTCGTCAGGGGTGTGAATGACGTTGACGTGATCGAGATGGCTCGATTGACCGTGGCCAAGCCGATTCATGTTCGCTTTATCGAATTGATGCCATTTGGTTCCGGCGAGCCTGAAGAGATCGCCAGGGAAAAAGTGGTTCCTTCTACAGAGAGTCATCGAAGCATCGAATCTGCTCTCGGTGATCTCACTCCGGTTCCCTCCAAAGATCCTTCCGATGAAAGTCGCAATTATCGACTCGATGGTGCAGTGGGAACCGTCGGTTTTATCAGTCCGGTTTCTGATCCCTTTTGCGCATTTTGCAACAGGGTTCGATTGTCAGCAGAGGGGAAGTTGCTCTTATGTCTGCTCCGTGATGATGAAGCGGATTTGAGATCTGTGATTCGATCGGGGGCGGGTGTCGATGAGGTTCGAAAGGCACTCGAAGCGGCTATATTAAAGAAACCGGTTGGACACGCTCTCGATCAAGGGATTCACGCAAGCCGTCGTATGCATGAAATCGGTGGCTAGTGAAGTACCTGATTCGACTGGTGCCCGGGATCCTCATTCTATTGTTTCTCTTGCAGTGGTTTGTCATCGGATTTTCTTCACCGAAGGAACAAATCATCGATGCGGTGATAGGAATGGAGGAGGGATTCAATGGACAGCGAGCGGGTGACGTGTTGGTCCACTTCACGGATGACTTTAGCGAATCAACCTACAAGTTAAATGTCTCTTCATTTCGAGGAGCGCTCTTCCGGATTTTTTTGGGACAACGAGATCAAAAGAGTGGGTCATTTCTATGGCGGGTTGCTGTACAGCGAAACTTGATTGAATTGGATCCTGATCCTGATCTCGAAGAGGCGTCCTTGATCAGTGTGAAAGCCCCTGTTCACTTTTACCGGCTCGGGAAAGAACAGGATAGCCCGATTTGGGTGATGGAAGTGGCGGGTGAAGCGGTACGTGATTCCGACAGTCGCTGGAAATTTCGCAGGGCCAGTTTCAGGACTCTGAAGGGCCGAATGCCGTTCTGAATACTTCTGAATTCCAAAGTATCCCGAACTCAGCCGACATCCCTGCGCTCGAAGAGCGCGATGCCCAGGAACAACATTCCTGCGATGATTAAAAGTGCCCAGATCAGCGCCCATGTCACGGAGAGGAGACTGACATCTCCTCCCCTGATCAAGCCATCCGAGATCCACAATCGCTGGAGATCAGGTACCAAGCGCGCCCACGATTCCCCCTTGCCCCATGAACCTGCGACGATCCCGATCAACATCGATCCTGCGGTGATTGCCAGAGTTGCCGGAGTGGGCAGGCGAGTAGAGGATGCGAGTGCGACCGAAGCGAGGACGAGGACCGCAAGATGAACCAGCAGCATCGCTGAAATGGTATTCAGGCTGACCTCCTGAAAGGGAGAGATCCACTCCCCTTCTGGAGAGAGGCTGAGAGAAATCCATGCGGCTGAATTGAGGAGAATTGCGCAGGCAGGGGACAGGGTCGCCGGGAAACTGCGGCCCTGGCGATGGCGAAATGTTGCGAAGAGCAAAGCAAGGATCAGGGCCAGGCTTCCAAAGAGGAGAACGGGGACTTCATCGGCGATGAATCGCGAATGAATGGTCCTGTGGCGGATTGCCAAAAGCAGGGTCGCCATCCATGAGCACTGGGCAAGGGTGAGAGCAGCAGCGATTCCAAAAAACTTTCCCGTCAACAGAACGCTCCGGGGAACAGGCTTGCTCAGAATTACCATCACCGTTCGCCGACGGATCTCGTCTCCCAGGCTGGAGGCCGCTGTGAATACTCCCAAAAACAGCCCCGCTGCCAGCATCGAGCTGAGACTGATATCCACCAGCAGACGGTTTTCGTCACCGAGGGCAAATGCGCTCAGGACTGGAGATACAGCGACAAGTCCGATCCCTGTAAGGAGCAGGACGGCATGAAAAGATGGGCGGAGAGCCTCGTTAAACGCGGACGATGCGATCAGAAGAAGAGTCCTCGGGTTATCCAGCGGATTCTCCTTTCCGAATTCACAACTTCAGGACTGTTCGAGTTCACCTCTCATGCCCTTATACTATCCCACCCAGGCAGCGGGAATGCCATTTGGATTGAGAAGGGAGAGAGCCCTTGTCTGAGATCGTCATCGAAGTCGATGGCCTATGGAAAATCTTTCGAGATTTTTGGCTGAGACCCCGCGTGAAAGCATTGAGGGGAATCGACCTCCAAGTGGAGAAGGGGGAAGTCTTTGGATTGCTGGGGCCCAACGGCTCCGGTAAATCGACGACTATTCAGATTCTTCTTGGACTTCAATTCCCTACCCGTGGAAAGGTGTCGATATTGGGCACCTCCCCCGGCTCTGTGGAGTGCAAAAAGCGCATCGGTTATCTGCCGGAAGATTCGGTTTTTTATCCGTTTTTAACAGGCAGGGAGATGCTGACCCTGTGTGCGCGATTGAGTCAGGTTCCAATTTCTGATCGTGAAACTCGTGTCGAAGCCTTGCTGGAAATGGTAGGCCTGACCACTGCTGCAGACAGGGAGATTGGTGACTACTCCAAAGGCATGCAGCGCAGAATCGGGGTTGCCCAGGCACTGATCCACGACCCTGATTTGATCATCCTCGATGAACCGACCAATGGACTGGATCCCATCGGTGTTCGTCAGGTGAAAGACTGGATTTGCGCATTGCAGAAGCGGGGCAAGACCATCTTGATCACCAGCCATCTTCTGTCCGATGTTGAAGAAGTTTGTGATCGGGTGTCGATTTTGTATGGCGGAAAAGTACAGGCTGAAGGAGCGGTAAAGGAAATTCTCGAACATCAGGATCAAAGCCGGTGGATCACTGCGACTCCGAATCAGGATCAGCGTGAAAAACTGCATGGGGCCTTTGAAGAGCAGGGAATCAAAATCTTGTCGATGGAGTCGAGTCGAAGGAGCCTCGAGGACAAGTTCCTTGAGACGGTGCAATCCGCTCGCAAGGAGGGCGAGCAAACTGAGGGAGCAGAGTATGGAGGGCAATTGCCCGATTTCCTCAGTAGCTCTGATAACCTCAGTGGTCCTAATAACCTCAGTGGCCCTGATGGACCGG
>CAYRAM010000030.1:0-33799 GCA_964422295.1 uncultured Planctomycetia bacterium
TTGACAAAGGGTCGGGCCGTAGCGCAGTTTGGTAGCGCGCCACGATGGGGCCGTGGAGGTCGGTGGTTCGAATCCACTCGGTCCGACCATACTTTTGCCCCCAGTCAGCATTTCTGACCTCAGCATATTTCAGATCATTGGTTTGAGTGAAGTTTGGCCCCGATTTCAGTACCGCAGTGAGGCGTTGCCTGTGACAGATTTTGCCTCTGTTGATTCCTCCTCAAGTCTCCCGGCGGCGGATTTGCAACCTGCACCTCCCAGACAACCCAACAGGGTCGACTCGAATCGGCGATCAGTTTGGTTCTACCCGGAGTCTCAAGAAATGCTCGATCAGAGTGGCTTCCATTCCGGGGTTCCCCTTCTCCAACCCATTGGTCACCTTCAAGGAAGAACCCGGCATCCTGTATTTGAGTTACCCGGCATGGGACAGGTCATGTGGAAGTCCTGTCTTCGCGGTGGATTCCTTTCCCGCTTCAACAGAAGAACATTTTTCAACTACCAGAGATTCGAACGTGAGTTGATCATCTCGGATCAGTTGGAACGAACCGGAGTGCCCGCCGCCAAACTCATCGCTTTTTCAGTGACCCGCCGAGGGCTTGGGTATCACGTTGATCAACTCGTTCGTATCGAAGAAAATGTTATCTCTCTAAGTGATCTCTTGTTAATGAGAGGGATTGCCCCTTCGAATGCACAGGTCGAAATTGTAGGAAAACTTGTTTTTCTCTTTCACCAGATGGGCTTCCTGCATGGAGACTTGAACATGATGAACATCTTGGTCAATGAAAATCAGGACACATCGCCAAGGGCGTTGCTGGTAGACCTCGATCCAGGTGCCACCTCTCCAGGGGAAGATCGCATCAGTAATCTAGCTCGCCTCTCACGATCCTACTCAAAGGTCATTTCAGAGGGGGGCTGCCCATTGGCCAATGGAGACAGATTCCGATTCATTCACCATGCCACCGGAGGGAACAAAGAGTTGAGGAAGTTGGCTTTCAAGCGCTGCTTGGATCAATTGCCGAATTCGGAGAAAAGACGTTGAATCCAAGAATAGGATCCATCAATTTCCTCAATGCGGATCCCCTATGTCAGTGGCTCGATATCGTCGAGTCCCGATGGCAGATCGCAAAGTCCCTTCCGAGTGGTCTGGCCCAATCTTTGCGCGAGGGTGATCTCGATATTGCCCTCGTCCCCCAGGTCGAGGCGTGTGAAGACGAAAACTACAAAATAGTCCCGGGTTACTGTATTTCTTGTGATGGCCCTGTGGGTTCAATACTGCTCTTCGGAGATACCCCGTGGGAAGAAAAACGGATCGTATCTGTAGATCATGCGAGCAATTCCTCTGTTCAATTGCTCTCAGTCCTTCGGTATATGGATGGGCTTCCACCGCTAAAACTCATCGTTGGCCCCTCAGACCTCTCTGCTCTTGGTAAAGACGATGGTGTCGATTCGGTCCTGCTCATCGGTGACGCAGCACTCGAAAACGCAGTATCTGCGATTCCTCGCATCGATCTCGGTTCGATGTGGAAAGAGCGTACCGGACTTCCATTTGTCTTTGCATTCTGGCTCGCAAGGGGACCCATCCAGAATTGGGTCGTCGATGCGATCATGAAAGCAGCGGAATGTGGCCTCGCAAATCGTCCCCAAATTGCAGAGAAGTATTGCTTCAATAATCCAGGGGTCCTCGATGTCCCCGGCGCTCTCGATTACCTTCATGAGAAGATTCTCTATGACTTTGGGGAGCCTCAAGTGGATGCTCTCAGAAAGTTTCACCAATTGCGCTGTGAACTTGACACCTCATTGAATCCTCATTGGGTTCCAGCGTTTCTTCAGCCCGCTGAGGAAGGAATCTGGTCATGATTGAATTGACAGCCACGGTAATCACCTTCAATGAAGAAGATAACATCCGTGACTGCCTTCATTCTCTCAGTTGGGTTCCCAATATCCTGGTTCTCGATTCAGGCTCCACCGACCGGACTGTCGAAATTGCCAAGGAATTTACCAAGCATGTATACGTGACAGATTGGCCTGGGCACGTTGAACAGAAAAATCGGGCAATCGCGCTTGCTCCCACTGATTGGATCATCTCACTCGATGCTGACGAGCGGGTATCTGACGATCTCCGCGAAGAAATACTGATGCACCTGAAAACGGAACCCACCGTACCCGGATTCTCGATGCCACGTCTGACATGGCACATGGGACAGTGGATTCGGCATGGTGGTTGGTACCCCGACCGAAAAGTCCGCATCTTTGACAGGCGAAAGGCCCATTGGGCTGGTGTGAATCCCCATGATCGAATCTCAATTCAGGGAACCCCCAAGAAACTCAGGGGAAACCTTCTGCACTATTCATTTCGAGATCTTCATCATCACATCGAAGGCATGGATTTTTTTACAGGAATCTCCGGAAAAGAAATGGATATCCGTGGTGTACGAAGCCCATTGCTGGGAATGCTTGTAAGAGCTCCGTGGAGATTCTTCAGGATGTTGATTCTACAAAGAGGTTACCGAGACGGTTTTGCGGGTTTCATTGTTGCCGGCTTGGGAATGATCTACGTGTTTCTCAAGTACGCATGTCTCTGGGAGCGTCGCCAATTGAAAAAGCGCGGTCTCGACCCGGATGATTCCCCGCGACATCACCGTGGACCTGAGTGGCAACCTCCCAGGAAGACTCCTGGAGAGCCCACTATAACCGGGAGCATGGGGTGAAGATTCTTCACCTCTTTTCAAATTTCAAATTCACTGGCCCGGCAGATCCTGCTCTGGTCCTTGCAAAAGCACAAAAAAATCTCGGGAACGAAGTATTCTTTTGTTGTGGTCAAGCCCCCGCAGATCAACCTCGTTACCTCCATGACATTGCAAGAGACAGAGGTTTTTCCCTTTTGGAAGACTTCATGCTTCCGAAACACTTCCAATTTTCTGCACTCATCAAGGATGTTTCAAAGTTGCGCCAATGGATCGAAATTGAATCTCCGGATGTACTTCACTGTCATCTTCCCGGAGATCACCTCACTGCTTCACTCGCCAGAAGTTCTCGATCACCCATCGTCATCAAGAGTCACTACCAACTGCATCCGGAAAATACCATTCGCAGTGCATTCTGCCGCAAGCACACCGATCTGTGGATTGCCCCGACAATTAAATCTGCACAAGATCTGACAAAGTGTGGGATTCCCGAAGAATCGATCCTTCAGTTGGCTCCCCCTGTCGATCTCACCCGCTTCAGCCCACCTGAAGAAGGGGCTGCATCCCTCGATCATGATTCCAAAATCCGTGTCGGAGTTGTGGCTCGAATGCAGCGCAACCGCAAATTTCCAGAGTTGATCGAGGCGTTCTCCCTGGCTGCTTCCAAAGATCCAAGACTGGAACTGGAGATTCTCGGCAGAGGGACAAACCAGAATGAAGTCGCCCGTGAGCCCGCAAACAGGAGTTCAGTCAAACACAGGATTCATTTTCCAGGGTATATCGAGCCCTCTTCCTATCCTGCCAGACTGAAGAGGTTTGACATGCTCGTCTTCCTCGTTCCGGGATCGGATGGCACCTGCCGCGCCGCACGGGAAGCACTCTCTTGTGGCATCCCGGTGATTGCCTCTCGCAGGGGCCTGCTTCCGGAGCTGATCCCTGCCGACGGTGGAATATTGCTTGATCATGAAAATCCGTCTGCTCTCTCAGAGGCCATTCTCGAATTGTCCGAAAATCGGGCCCGACGCAGGGAAATGGGCGTGAATGCTCGCAAATTCGTCGAACTGCACTCTTCTCCTGAAACCATTGCCCAAACACTGGAATCAGCCATCCAGGGCAATTTCAGAGCCGTCTGAACCAATTCTTCCAATTATTGAGGAAATTTCCTTCAGATCTCCCCCAAGTCTGCCGAGGAATCCAATGGGCAGGAGGGACCTGCCCGTGGCCCCTGTGGCCTGAACAGGCCACATGGCCAAAATCGAAAGGGTGAGAGATGAACAACAGTAATTCTGGTCAGATTGCGACCAATAACGTCAACAGTGTGGTTTTTCCGACGGCACGAGTCGTCAGTGGTATTTTGGGTTTTTATGCCCTCTGCACCATTGCCACCAACTACGCCGTGTCCAGTAGCTTCGATTTCAACATTTTTGCAGGAATCGTCGCCATGGCCCTGGTGATCTGCTTCTCTGTTTGCTCGCCGAGCATCTGGAGAAACGGATGGCAGGTCTTTTCCGGAAACGTCGACAACGTCTCGGAATCCTACACCTACTGGAACAAGCTTGCACAGGGATTCCTTGTCTCCTGCGTGATCTTCACCGCAGGCTCCTTCTTCGCTGGCGCGGGCAGCACGAACATCGTCAACGCCCTCGCTCCAGCCTTCTTCCCCTTCTTCATCAGCATGTGTGGATACTACACCTGCACCACGGTGGCCGCTGCTTGCGCCTCCACCGCGAACGCTTGGGTGAACAATGCGAACAGCGCCAACACGGTCGGTGCAGAAGCCAGCACAGTCGTGAATGACATGAATGTCATTGAAGATACAAATGCAAAGACCTACTCTTCCTGAAGCGTTTTGTAATAAATTACATAACTCTTTTTCCCGTGTGCTCTTAAGGAGCACACGGGAACTTTTTTATGCCATTAGTGGACGTGTCAGACGATACAAACAGCCAAATCCCAAACTCATGCAATTATTTACAACGCTTGAACATGTGACTTTGTAATCATATTCTTGGTTTCGTATTCGTTTATGAACCCGCCAACTCGTTGGCAACAGAATTGAAATATTTCTGTGGGAGGTGTGTCCCCGGCGCCCCAAGTGTCCGTGGAAACTCCTATGGATCGTGAATCCCTTATTCAGACCGGGAGAAAATATGTATCAGCTCAATCATTATCGTCGGGGGACGATCTGGCTGGCGACCCTGTTCCTCATTTCTGGACTCTCCACCAGTGACCCCGTCACCGCCGGAGATGCCGTCTTTATAGATACAGCCCAAATCAAGGTCTCTGGTGCGCGCAGTGAATCCAACCTTGGAAAGTCGGTTTCTGGCGCAGGAGACGTGAATGCCGATGGCCACAAAGATGCCATCCTCGGTGCACCGGACAGTAGCAATACTTCCGATGGTCGCAGAGGCCACGCATACATCGTCTTGGGATCCCCCAATATCGATACTGAAATCGACCTCAAGAATCCCACTCCCGGAACAACGATCAAAATCGTTGGAATGCACTCCGGTGATCAGACGGGTTATTCCGTCTCCGATGCTGGTGATGTAAACGGAGATGGCATCGACGATTTTATTGTCGGTGCACCGAACTCTCATGGGAGTCAGGGATCCGACGAGGATGGGAACGGACGTGCCTACTTAATCTATGGTTCTTCCAACCTTTCATCAGAGATCCATGTGAGTGCATTGGGGAACATGGGCGTAACCATCATTGGTGGTCAAGAATCAGGTCATCTCGGTTTCTCCGTCAGCGGAGCAGGTGACTTCAACTCGGACGGTTTCGCGGATGTTCTGATTGGTGCCCCCGGAGAAGAGCACGGCTCTTCAAACAGTGGAGCAGCGTACCTGGTCTATGGCGGAATGCTGCCATCCATGATCGATCTGAAAATGAGTCACCCCATGGTGACGCGCTTCAGAACCGGCGGAAACAGTGACAGTGTTGGACATTCTGTTGCCGATCTCGAAGATTTTGATGGCGACGGTCATGCTGACATTGCGATTTCTGCGATGCGCCACCCGGATAGTGGCGGAGCAAATGCAGGTCGCGTCTGGATTGTTTATGGCGGCATGACTGTAGGATCAGATGTCAACTTGAACAATCTTTCCAATTCCGGTCTCGTAGGAACGAAGATTCGAATCGAGGATGGTGATCACGAGTTGGGTCAATCTGTCGCAGGTGCGGGAGACGCAGACAACGATGGGGATTCTGAAATCCTGATCAGTCGTTCCCTTCATGATCAGGATCCGACCACTCTGCAGACGATGGCATACCTGGTTCGCGGATCTTCAGATCGACCTGAATCCATCAGCCTCTCTCAAGGTGGTCCCGGAATCACTGCCTACAAGACTCTCTTCGACAATGATGAAGATGGGCAAACCGTTCATGGAGTGATCGACCACTCTGGAGACGGACTAGATGACCACATTGTGGGTATCCCAAGAACTGTAATTCTGGAACAGGAAAAAGGCAGTGCCCACCGCGTCAACGGCGGCCAGGACCTTGGATCCTCTGAAGTTCTCGACCTACACCAGCAGGAAGGCAGGGCCTACCTGGGTGTCAAGGACAACCAATCTGTAGGACGCTCAGTCGGTGGTACCGGGGACCTCAATGACGACCGCGCCAATGATCTCGTTATCGGTGCACCTGGAGACAGCCCGTACGGCCGCCTCCGTGCTGGAGTCGCCTACTTCTTCCTCGGGAAAGAATTGCGCTCCCCCAACCAGGTTCATACCAGCGCAGTGGGTCAGGTCGTGACCGTGACCTGGAATAACAGAGCAGTCTACGACACCGTCGAGCTCTTCAGAGATGGTTCGCTTCTGGCAACCCTTCCCGGAGATACTGAGACCTACACCGACCACGATGTGGCTTACGGTGATCACACTTACAGGGTCAGAGGTAATCGCAGGGACATTACCACGGTCAAGAAGTCGAGCTCGATTCGCGTCCTTACACCGATTTCGGACTTCGGCTGCACTTCCCTTGGACGCAATGTGACTCTGGAGTGGACAAACAATGACAGTTACTCCTCAACCGACGTTTATCGGGATGGAACACTGATCGCAACAACCCCTGGAGGGGCGGAATCCTACTCCGACATCGATGTCTCCTTCGGTTCACACACATACCATTTGGTGTCCCGCGGGGATCGTAGTGAGACATTGCCCACGCATTGCTCGATCAATGTCCTGCAATCTCCTTACTTGCCCAATTGCAATGCGGAGCCGGACCCTGTCAGCAATGACGTAGTGGCTACGGTGAACTGGACCAATGGCCCAGACACGATCTATGAGACGATCCGGATCTTCCGGGATGGACAACTTAGGGAAACGATTTCAGGAACCGCTGTCACTTACTCAGAGGTCTTGCCACAACCGGGCACGTATATGTACGCGGTTCAGGGTGTCGATGACAGTGGCAGGGCTTTGAGCGAAAAACTGTATTGCGAAGTGGTCGATCCGATCGCTCCCAAGGCATTGGAATGCAGTGCCATTGGCTCCACCGCATTCTTCCAGTGGATCAATACTGACGCCTACGACACCATCTACGTGGAGTTTGGCCCGGCAGATGGTTCACAACCTCCAATGGATATTGCCACGCTTTCTGGCAATACCCAGTCCTACCAGACCACCGTCGCGGAACCGGGTGACTACACCGTCTGTATTCGCGGTGAAAGTTTGATGGACCCCAACTCTCCGAACTTTGGGCAAAGTAGCCGCATTTGCTGCACACTTTCTGTCCCACACCCCATGGGCAATGTGAGTTCGTCTGCGGAGGGTCAGGTCGTGACACTCAGCTGGACCAATGGTGGCGAATACGACACCATTGAAGTTCGCAGAGACGGTCTCTTCCTTGCTCAAATCATGGGTCATCTGACAAGTTTCACCGATGATGCCGTGCCCTTTGGTCTGCGGGAGTACAGCCTGACAGCAAAACTGCGTGAAGGCGTGACTGATCCTGTGTCCACCACGATCACGGTGCTTCGTTCACCGGAGAACTTCAGTTGCCGCGGTGAAGCGGATCAGGTTCGCCTCAACTGGACGAATCCGATGCCCAGTTACAGTCATCTGGATATCTACAGGGATGGTCAGTTCCTCGCTACTGCTTCAGGGGACGACATGGAGTACATCGATTCTCCTCTGAGTCCTGGATCTTTCAGTTACTCGATAAAGGCTCGCCTTGGCAACAGCACGAGCGATGCCTCCGATTGCGATACGGTGATCCCGGAGCCGATCAACACGGTGGGAACAGGCTTGCTCAATGGACGCAATGCTCTCATCACTTGGGCTAACCCGGTCACCGAAGCCACTGCCGTACGCTTGTTCAGGGATGGAGCAGAAGTCGCTTCTCTTCCACCTTCGACGACCGCATTCCTCGATCCGGATCTTCTCGTCGGTAGTTACGAGTATTGCGTGCGTGCTGAGATCGACGACAACTACAGCAGCCTTTCTTGCGCTGTCGCCATCGTTCCGGCTCCTCCCACAGATATCATCTGTAGTGTTGATGCAGCGATAACGACGCTCACATGGACCAATGGTGAACTCTACGACAGCATCATCATCATGCGTGACGGTGGCACTATCGTTGAGGACATTTCCGGAGACGCTTCGACTCATACCGACAACAATCCGGGCCCTGGCCCCCACCTGTACCAAGTCTTTGGCCGCATCGGTGATTTCGTTTCCGAGAGCCTTGACTGCCAGGTTGTGGTTCCTTATCCACCAGCCCAGCTGACATGCTCATTGGCAAGTGGAACAGATTCGGTGCTGAGCTGGAATAATACCGAGCCTTCGACCAGCATCCTCGTCTACAGAGACGGTGTTCAGATTGCTGAAGTTGCTCCTGACGCCGGTGGATATGTCGATGCAGGGGTTGCCCCGGCGACATACACCTACTGCGTCGTCAATGTCTTTGCTCATTCGCCAGGATCTAAAACCAGTGCCTGGACTTGCTGTGATCTGATTGTTCCTGCTCCGCCAACAAACTTGGCATGCCTCTCCGTCTCTGGGGATGTGGAATTGGGTTGGACCAACAACGACGCTTACGACACCCTGACACTCCGCCGTGACGGCAACGTCATCGCTGAGCTCGACGGGTCTACAACCATGTACACCGACCCCATGGTCACACCTGGTGCCCACACATACTCCCTCGCTGGAACGATTTTGGGTAATACTTCTACCTACGATTCCTGCACGGAAGATGTCCCAGCAGCGATTACTGATCTGACCATCACCTCTTTTGATGACTATGTCACCTTGAACTGGAATCACTCTGGTCCTGGAGACGTCGTCGTCATTGCCCGCAACGGCAGCGTCGTCGTCACCATGCAAAGTTCGGAAACCACTCTCGAGTACCCTGAACTCAGTCCTGGTATCTTCGAGTACTGCGTGACGATGACCATCGGTGAAGGCACCAGCCCCACAGTGTGTGGAACGATTCACGTACTTGCCGATCCAAGCGATTTGGCGTGTCCTTCTGCAGCAGGATTGGTCAATCTTTCATGGACCAACAATGACACCTATGACACCCTCGTTCTCGAACGTGATGGTGCACTGCTCGCAATCCTTTCCGGCGGTGATACCAGTTACACTGACGGCTCCGCTTCAGTCGGTTCAAGGACCTACACAATTCGTGGAGAAACAACCACGAGTGTCAGCGGATCGGACAGTTGCATCGTCGATCACGTCCTCGCTGCTCCAGCAAATCTCAGTTGCAGTGTAACTGGTGGAGAAGCAGACCTGACGTGGGATAACGGAGACACCTACGAGAGCATCAGTCTCAGCAGAGACGGTTCCCTCCTCGAAATCCTTCCTGGAGATACCACCAGTTATCATGATGCCACCATCGTTCACGGCAGCCGTACTTACACTTTGGTCGCCGCCGGTGGATCCATCGAAAGTGATCCCACCCAGTGCAGTCTCGATGTACCTGCCATGCCGACGGGCCTCTCCTCAAGCACTCTCGACGACACTGTCACCTTGACCTGGAGTCTTGCCGCACCCGGTGATTCCCAGACAGTAACCCGTGACGGTGCGACGATTGCGACCATCGGTGGTGGAATGACCACCTTTACCGACGCACCTGGACCAGGAACCTATGAGTACTGTGTGACCAACTCCATTGGCGGAAACACCAGTGCCACAGCCTGTACCTCTGCTAGAGTTCTCGCAAATATGACCGGGTTCTCATGTAGTTCTGGCGCAGGACTTGTCACCATCACCTGGAACAATAACGACACATACGGCGCACTTCTCCTTGAGCGAGATGGTGAAAAGTTGGCAAATCTCAATGGAGATACCACCTCGTTTGTGGACACTACCGCCGATACGGGCAATCACACTTACGAATTGACCGCATCTGTGGAGAGTGACAACACGACCAGTGGAACATCTTCCTGTACGGTGCTTCATGAACTGGCGCCGGTCAGTGACATGGCCTGCTCCGTAACCGCGGGAGAAGTCGATCTTTCGTGGGCCGTCAACGACACCTACGAGTCGATCAGCCTCAGCAGAGACGGTGAGTTCCTCGCCCTGCTCTCCGGAGATGCCACCTCGTACCATGACTCTGATGCTCTCGCGTTCGGTACCCACACCTACACTTTGGTTGCAGCTGCCGGTTCCATCGAAAGCGATCCGACCAGCTGTACTGTCGAAGTTCCGTCTACACCAGAGAATCTCTCATGCACCCTGTCCAATGGCGCACAGGTTCAGTTGAGTTGGGATTTGCCTGCTGCTGGCAGCTCTGTCAGCATTTTGCGGGATGGTGCTTTGATCGATACTTTGGGAGGATCGGCAACGAGTTACACCGATACACCGGGTCCGGGGACTTATACCTACTCGGTGATCAACAACAGTGCCGACGGTACCTCACCGGCGACATCGTGTGAGATCGTCGTGCCCGTGCCCCTTTCCGGTCTCGGTTGCACCACCATTGGTGACGGTAACATCCTCACGTGGACAAATGGTGAATCCTACGACTCTGTTGCGATCTTCCGCAATGGCGAGAAGATCGGTGCTTCCAATGGGGATACCGAGTCCTTCACAGACTTCCCCCTCGATGCAGGAAGTTACGACTACGATCTGGTTGCCAATATCGGGCCTTCCGAGACTGCTCCGATCTCATGTTCAGTGACGATCTTGCCGCCACCGATCAACTTGTCCTGCACCTTCTATGGCGCACCGATCAATCTCAGTTGGGTCAACATGGCCAGTTACTCTACGATTCACATCGAGCGTAACGGAGTATTGCTGGCCTCGATCGCTGGAACTGCCACCCAATACCAGGACATCGTCCCGGTCGAGGGAGACTACAGTTACGTGATCTATGGCGAACATGCCGATGGTGTAACCACCTCGACAACCTGCTCAGGAAACGTCAAGCGCTTCCTCAGAGGCGATGCCAACAGTGACACCAATTGCGATATCGCCGACGGTATCTGGGTTCTGAACTGGCTCTTCATCGGAGGCCAGGAGCCGACCTGCTTCGACTCTGCCGACTTTGATGACAATGGATTGGTCACCATTGGTGACGCCATGTTGATGATCTTCTATTACCTTCACGCTGAGGGGATGCCCAGCATGCCACCGGCAAACAATTACCCGGAGCCAGGATTGGATCCGACCGATGACACTCTTGATTGCATTGACTCGCCCTACTAGGCCAGGACAAAAAATCAAGGCGTGAAATCAAAAAATCCCCCGCCGGATACAACCCGGCGGGGGACTTTTTTTGCACACCTCCACGTCCCTGACTTCGGTTCAGGGGTGCCGATTTCAACTTTGCGGGTTATGCTATAGGTAAGAGGATCGATTCTTCGGTAATCGGTCTGTTTCTGTCCTACTCGCAAAAGGTAATGGAATCTCATGGTTATCGGCAGCGGACACACTCTTGGCACCGAACCACTCGCACCTGGCAGTTATGGGCCAGTCTGCTCGCGTTGCCCCGTTCGCTCCGGATGCATGAAAATCTGCGATCTGGTAGAGAATCTGATCCCCAGTATGGAGAAGGGACGCGTCGATGCGGAAGATCTTCCCCGGCTTTATATGGGGATTCGCACCGTCAATGTGCTCCTGGACAACATCCACTTACTAACACCCCGACAGCAGGAAGTCGTGCAGTTGTACTACCGTGAATCTCTTCAACAGCAGGAGATCGCCAAGCGACTTCACGTGACGCAGCAAGCGGTGGCGGATTCTTTGGTTCGAGCTCGTCGGGCAGTGGGTAAACACTTCGGAAATCGCGAATTCTCACGCAATGGTTCCTCCATATCGTGATGCTTCTGAGGGCTCCCAACTCTCTTGTCTTTTCTGCTCCAGCGACCATTTCCCCTGCAAATCCTTACGAATATTGATCTGAATCGATCTCTCCTCTCCTGCTTGCAATACCGCCTCTCTTGCAATACCGCCTCTCCTTGCTCTACCAGACACTGATCGAAAACAATGCAATTGATCGACGGGAATGAGTGGAATAGAACCCTCAGTGACCCACCTCATTCCTCTGATTCGGCAAGTATTTCCTGAGTCTTGGACGTAGAACGGGTCTCTCACCTGTGCCGATTGACACAGGTCACTCCCCGGATAAAATTCGTAGAGGTGTAATGGTCAGGAAGAGCCTCAATGGGGATTCGGTCGCCAGTTTGGGTGACCGAAGCAGTGAACTGGTCCATAAGGTCATTCCGGGCAACTTCTTCTGACGATTTCGACCTTCTTGTAGATGCGCTGTCGCAGGATTGAGACCTGATCCTGGAGTCAATAGCGCAGACCATTTCCGCTCCGAACCTGGGTTCGCATGCGGGGCCTCCAAAGAGGTGATTCTCGAGGAAAGAGTGTCGTATGACGCATTCCAAATTTTTTATTATCGGTTCTTGGACTTCCAGGGGAGCGACTAAGAAGCAGGGCCCATTCCCCCATGCTTTCCTGTGGTTGGCCCTGATGGTCGGAGCACTTCTCGTAGGCCCTCTGCAGCAAGACGTTGGAGCCCAGGTATTCTGCGACACCTCAAATCCGTCCTACGGAACATGCTTCCTTCAGAGTGGCGCTTTCGACGGAGATATTCCCTTCGCCACTACCCTAAACGTAATTACAGACGAGCTTTTTGTTGCCGATTACCTGAGTGGTGTTTTTTACAAATACAATGCCAATGATCTGTCAGCCAATCCCGATTCGCTCACCGCTCCGAAGGGACCAGCCACATATCTTGGAATGGCTTGGAGTGCCTTCGACAACAACCTCTACTGGATTGTGAATGATCAGGGGAATCTCCTTTTGGTGATTTCAAGTTTGGGTGGCAACCTCATCTCGGAGACTCCCCTCACCGTGCCATCCGGATCCACCAGCCTGTCGGGCCTGGCATGGTTCCCAAGCACCAATTCCTTTTGGACCAATGACTTTGAGAATGACACATACCTGGAATTGTCCGCAGGCGGCACCTTTACAGGGAACTCCTTCCTGAACCCGGCACTGAACGGAACCTCCGCCGGAGCCTTCGGATTGGGAATCACCGTCGTTCAGGACCTGAATGATCTCAGTTACTACCTGGACATTCCCGTCGGCCCTCCAGCCGCCAACCGAACCAGCAAGGTGGAACGAGTGGATTCCAACGGAGTCGTCCAGGGGCTCTCATTCCCGCTGGCGAGCGTCAATAATCTCAGCGGATGGATCACGGGAATCGCCTGGACTCCTGAGGGAAGCATCCCCGGAACTCCAAGTAACTATATCCTCGATCTGACCAATCGGGTCATCGTTGAAGTGCCGGTTCCAAATCCCGACGCACCTTCGATTGCTGTTCTCAATTGCATTGCCAATGGTTCAAATGATGTTGCGCTGGATTGGGTCAACCCCATCGCTTATGAACAGATCGAAATTTTCCGTGACGGTGCTCTTCTGACCACTCTGGTCTCCGGTGAAGCCACCTATACCGATGAGGACCTTGAACCTGGAACTTACTCGTATGAAGTCGTCCCCTACCCGGCGAGTTCTACGAATGGGTTGCCTCCGACCTCCTGTGAGATTGTCGTCGGATTTGGCCGATACCTCGATGCCGTCGACCACTCAGGGTCCTCTCCCGGTGGTGCAGCAGTCATCGATTCATCAGGACAACTGATTGTTGCCGATTCAAGTGGGCTGACTGCTTGGTTTTACCAATTGGATCTGACTCCACTCGGAACCAGCATTCCTGGCCCATTTGGCAGTGCACAAAATCTGGCGGGAATCGCCGCCAATCCCGATGACACGTTGGCATGGCTGACAGAGGAAGGGGATCTGAGGATCACCGATCTCAACGGAAACGAAACGTCATCCCTTGCTCTTCCCATAACTCCAGGAGATCTCCTCAATGGTCTGACCTGGTCCCAGATGCTGGAAGGCTGGCTGACGGTAAACCTGATCACTCAGCAGATCCTCAAAATCAATCCTGACGGGTCATTGGAAATTATTTCGGCGACGATCCCATCCGGTACATCTCCGATCTCCTTCTTTGGGGGAATCACCTCCCGGGCAGGGTCCACCAATGTATTCGATATCGCCTTTGGCTCACTGGCAGACAATGGCGTTGCCCGTGTCGAACGATTTGTCGGCACGACTCCTGTGGGGCTGGGCTACGACCTTGCTCCTAGCGTCAATTCTGGGGATGTCCATGGCATGGCTTCTGCAGAGAACGGACCATTTGGGTTCCCCGTGACGTATATGATCGGCAGGGATTCGGGCACCATCACCATGCTTTCCGCTGACCTCAGTGGAACAGGATCAGACTTCATTCGCGGAGAAGTGGTCCCAGATGGTTCATTGAATCTTTTGGACGCCACAGCAATGCTGTTGCAATTGTTTGCTACAGGACAAGATCCCAGTCTGTGCCTCGATTCTCTTGATGCCAATGACGATGGAGCATTTAACATTGCCGACCCCCTCTACCTGTTGAACTACCTCTTCCAAGGAGGAACTCCGATGTCGACCCCAGCCGATACCTGTGGAGAGGATCCAACTGTCGACAATCTGACTTGCCAGGAATACCCGGGCTGCTAGTCGCTCCCCGTTTGCGCCCAAAGATAAGCCCCTCTCCGGAATCCGGAGAGGGGCTTTTTTCAATTTTCACCCGCTAGCAGCCAACACCGATCATTGGATCGCTGGATCTGTTCAAGGAGAGAGGGATTTCAGCAACAGCGGCAAGGAAACATCAAATCGATATTGAATTGATGAATGATCGTCATCGAATTCCTCATGGTGATGTGGGATGCCGTGCTCACTCAAGTGTGCCGACATGATCCTGGCTCCGTGATGAAGTCTGTATTGATCGCGAAATCCACAATCCAGGAACAAACACTTGAGAGATTTCAATTGCTCCACATGGCCGGCGACCATCTGCACTGGATCCCATTCCAACCAACGCTGCCAGCGTTCATTGATCAATGCTCCCGTTGCGGGATCAAATGGGAGTTGAATCTTTTCAGGATTCGACTCGTCAGGATCGTAGAATGCACAAAGTGCAAGAACCATCAGAGTCATGACGTCCCCCCCCCGATACTTGACCTTCTCCGAGAGTTTCTTTCTGAACTTCATCGGATCCCCACCGTACCTTTTCAGCGTGTCCACTGCCGTGGGGAAATCAGGAATGCAAGCGTAGGGGAAGTACAGATCACCACTGTGACACGCAACTCCACCCCACACATCCGGGTGCAACATCCCGTGAACCAAGGCACCGTAGCCCCCCGACGAAAAACCGAATACTCCCCGATGATCCCGCTCTGCGAGGGTGCGAAAATTTTGATCGATCCACGGAACCAACTCGCGAGTCAAATAGCTTGCCCAAGGACCTACCGCCGGAGAATCGATGTACTGATTTCCTCCAAGGGCAGTAAAAGCGTCGGGCATGACCACGATGGCTGGAGGGATAAGCCCGCTACCCACCAAGCGATCGAGTCTCTCTGGCAGATTTTCCGAAAATCCATCCCAGTTGATCGCTTTCAAACCGCTGGAGGTAAATGCTGCCAGATAGTAGAGAACCGGATAGTGATCATTTCCTTCCGAGTATCCCGGTGGAGTCCAAACTGCGATTCGTCGTACAGGTGAATCTCCCAAAGGGTTGTCCGTCAAAAGTTCAGAACGGTGTTCGAGAGTCTCTACATGACCCCGTTCTCCTTGGTATCTGAGCACTTGGACCCACCTTTCCCAATGTCTGTCTGGCCTGACGGCCGTCAGGGGTTAGAATCCCCGTTCTGACCCGTCGTGGCAAGTAAACGATTCTTCCCCTGGAAGGGAATCCACACTGATGAGTACGAAAACATACCCCAGAGTGTTTCTGTCTGACGACTTTGTCGCCAACAGTTTTGAGGCGATCGAAAGCGCTTACCAGGAGCTCCTTGACCGGGATATCTCGACCAAGGAAACCCTTGAACAGTGGTGTAGAGACTGGAGCGAAGTCGATTCGGTGGTCGCCGAAGAGAGTTCCAGGCGATATGTGCAAAATACCTGCTTCACGGAAGATCCGCAGGTCAAAGCACGTTACATGGAGTGGCTCAAAGAGATCCAACCCGGTCTCAAAAAAATCGGTTTTGATATGGATCGCAAGTTCATCGCTTCTCCCGCTCTCGATCAAATGGATCAAACTGAATTTGGCATGTGGATTCGCTCCGTCAAAAACAGTGTCGAGCTCTTTCGCGAAGAAAACATCCCCCTCCAAACCGAAGAGAACGAGTTGGAGGCAAACTACGACGAAGTCATCGGTGGCATGACCGTCGATTTTGACGGTGAGACACGAACTCTTCCCTACATGGGCCGAATTCTTCAAGAAACGGATCGCGATCGTCGTGAGCAGGCTTTCCGATTGGTCAACAGTCGGATCATGCAGGATGAAGAAAAGATACAGGACATCTTTGATCGGCAGTTGAAACTGCGTCACCAAATGGCCCTCAATTGCGGGGTGGACAACTATCGGACATTGCGATTCCGTCAACTGGAACGCTTTGATTACGGCCCCGATGAATGCCTTCAATTTCACGACTCGATTGAAAAGGTAGTTCTCCCACTGGTTCGGGAGCGACTTGAACGTAGACGCGAGCAGATGGGCCTTGAGAAATTACGCCCATGGGACACCTCGGTGGACCCGATGGGTCGCTCTCCACTACGCCCACTCGAGAAAGGAACCGAATTAATCGACGGCTGTCGCCAGGTTTTCAGCAAAGTTCATCCGGATCTGGAGGGGATGTTCAACATTCTCATCGACGGTGATCTGCTCGATCTGGAGTCGCGCAAGGGTAAAGCACCCGGGGGTTACCAGGCGTGTTTCCACGAGATTCGTAAACCGTTTATTTTCATGAACGCCGCTGGCAAGCAAGGTGATGTGGAAACCCTCCTTCATGAGGGCGGCCACGCTTTTCACTCCATCGAGTCCCGTGACCACACATTGATCGCCAATCGCAGTGCACCCATCGAGTACTGTGAGGTCGCTTCGATGGCGATGGAATTACTGGGTGCCCCACATTTGGATGTCTTCTATGGTGCCGGTGAAGAGGTGAATCGAGCACGTATTGACCACCTCGAAGGTATCATTCACCTGTTCCCTTGGGTGGCGATGATCGATTCCTTCCAACACTGGCTCTACACTCACCCCGGTCACAGTCGCGAAGAACGCAAGGAAACCTGGGTGGGAATCATGGACCGATTCGGCACCGATCAGATCGATTGGACCGGCATTGAGGAGATTCGCGCCCATCGCTGGATGCGCCAGTCACACCTCTTTGGTGTGCCCTTTTACTATGTCGAGTACGCCATCGCCCAACTGGGAGCTCTCCAGGTCTGGAGAAATCATCGTAACGATGCTGACGAGGCGATTCGTATGTACCGAAATGGCCTATCCAAAGGCAATACGGTGACACTGCCTCAACTCTACGAAGAAACTGGGATCAAATTTGACTTTTCATTTGAAAATCTATCGGACCTGATTGGAATGGTCAGAGAAGAAATTGAAAACATGGAAGGTGCGGGAGTTTGACCCAACCCTGAAACATGATGAGAAATTAAAGAAAAGAGGTTCTCATGAAAGAGGTATTGCGCAAGTGCTGTAGCGGTACCATCCCGGTCCTTCTGATTGGACTGATTCCCTTTGTTGCGCTTGCTGACGATTCCGCAAAGAAGAAGTCGTCGAAATTGGATCCTGCCATAATGGAGATCAGCAAGTTCATCGAACAGAACATCTCTGAGAAGAAGATCAATAAGGAAGTTGCAGGGTGGAAGAGTCGGCTGCCAAAATTTCCTTCAGTCAAATTTACCCCGGGTGCCAAGTACATTTGGAACCTGACGACCAACAAGGGCAACATTCAGGTCGTTTTCATGCCCGATGTCGCGCCCAATCACGTTGCCAATTTTCTGTATCTGACTCAGTTGGGTTTCTTCGACGATCTCAAGTTCCACCGAGTCATCACCGGATTCATGGCTCAGGGGGGATGCCCACAAGGTTCCGGAAGGGGAAATCCAGGATACCGTTTTGATGGCGAGTACTCTCCCGCTGTCAAACATGACACCAAGGGCCTTCTTTCGATGGCCAACGCAGGTCCCGGGACCGATGGCAGTCAGTTCTTCCTGACATTCGTGCCGACCCCTTGGCTCGATAATAAGCACACCATCTTCGGAAAATTGAGATCCGGGGAGGACACCCTTACAAAATTGGAAGCAGCGGGCAGCCGTGGAGGGCGCACTTCGGAAGAGTTAAAGATTCTCAAGGCCACCATCACTGTTGAAGGAGCAAAGGCTCCTGCTCCTACTCCTGCTCCTGCTCCTGCTCCTGCTCCTGCCAAGAAGAAAGCACCTCCAGCGAAAGAAGGAACCTAAATTGAGTACCTCTGAACAAAACATCCAGGCGATGCGCGATGCGGTTCAAGCCATGGAAATCGATACCCAGGCCAATGGCTGGAAAACCTCCTTGCCCAGCTTTCCCGAAGTTTACATCGATCCCGATGCGGAGATCCATTGGGTCCTGGAGACGAACCAAGGCGCCATGAAAATTCGATTGATGCCGGATGTCGCACCGAACCACGTTCGCAATGTCATGTATCTGACCGAGCTTGGCTTCTACGACGATTTGACCTTCCACCGTGTCATTACCGGATTCATGGCCCAGGGCGGATGCCCCGAAGGCACCGGAATGGGCGGCCCTGGATACCGTTTCGCTGGAGAGTTTTCACCGAATGCTCGTCACGATCGCCGGGGATTGTTGTCGATGGCGAATGCAGGACCAGGAACCGATGGTAGCCAGTTCTTCATCACCTTTACCCCCACCCCCCATCTGGATGACAATCACACCATCTACGGCGAAGTGGTCGAAGGACATCCGACCTTGGAAGCCCTCGAATCAAGGGGTTCGGGCCAGGGAGGAACTGCCGAGCCTCTCATGCTGATCAAAGCCAGCATCGAATAGTTCGCAACTCTTGGATGCAACGCTGTAACAGTGAATGGGGGCCGCTTCCCCGGGAAGCGGCCCCCATTTTTTTCGTGCTCGTTTTCAATGTTCCGTGGTCAGAGACCACCGATCAGTTGATTCGGCAATCTACAGGCCATTGGCTCCAGATGTGGTACTGACTCTCAGGCAATTCCAACAACAGATTGCTCCACAAATTTTCGGGCTCGGAGAATATAAATGGCACGCCTTCACCAGCCACGAGAAGCCATATCTCCTCCTCCAATTCAGCGGTCAATTGCCCTGGGCTCCAACCGGCATACCCCCGGAAAAACTTTAACCTGCTTTGGATCAATGTATTTCCGGTGGCTCCCGCCAAGACATCGTCAAAATTTTCCGGCTGGAATATTTCCTTCGTTACCTCCAAGCCGCAAGGCAATCTCTCCCCACCACCCAACGGAGTCCCTGAGTCGATGAGGCAAAATGCCTGGTCGACTCCAACGGGACCTCCAGAATAAATGGTGCTTTGCAAAACCTGGTCGCACATCGCCATCGACATCAGCGACTGCTGTTCTTCCGGGAGAGGTCGATTGAGAACAAACCCCGAGGACCCCAATTCAGAATCGTGGTCAGTGATCAATACCACCGAACGAATAAAGTGTTGATCCATAGGCACCAATGGAGAGGCGATCAACAGACAACCGCGCTCGATCTCATTTCTGATCTGCAACATTGCCCACTATGGCCCTTTCAAAATTCGTGACTACCTCAACACAGGATTCCCTCCAAAAGCCTGTAACGCAATCCAACCAGTGAAATCAGATCCCTGCGATTGTGTAGAAAAACCGGCTTGATCACTTCCAGGGGAGCTCCTTCGCGCAAATCCTGAAATCTCAGCGGAGCCTCAGAACCGGGAACATCCTGGAGATTCCTGGGGATCCCCAACAATCGTTCCTCAGCCGTGACAAGACGGCAGTCAGGCCATTCCTTTCGATACTTCTTGCGGATTTGCGGTAACAAATCATTCGAAGAGAGAGATGTTTCCGCAGGCAGGCGATGCCAGAGACTCCGTTGTCGAAGAAACGGCAAATCAAATCGATCTCCGTTGTAGGTGACCACCTCCCGGAATTCATCGAATCGTTCGTGCAACCTTTGTAATTGGCGTCTTTCGCCAGGAGCATCCCCTGAATACCACTGTGAGAGGTGAAGCGCTGATCCTCTTCTGTAAAGAAATCCAATCATCGCTGCCAGTGATCGATCCGCCCGTAAACCTGTGGTCTCCAGATCGAGAAAGAGCACATCTTGCGGAGTCGAATCCAATACCTCGTTGCTGATCACTCCTTCGAGATCTTCTTCCACATCATCCGGAATCGTCGGTTCAGAACTCCCCAACAGTGGACTCGCTCGCAACTTTTTCAAGGATCGACGAACTCTACCGGCCCCGGTTTTCATCTCTGAGCCTTTCCACTGCTGATTCGCGCCACTTTTCGAACTTTTCGCTCGACTCGTTCATCGAGATTTCGGACAGGTGGATCCTTGGGGGCTTCGATGCGAGCAGGGATCCCCCCCAACTCCGGGTGATGAGGTTCAAGACCCAGGAGCTGGTGCAACAGCCAGCGGGTCGCTTCTTTCGGATAGGGGTACTCCATCACCTCCGCCTCCAGGGTTGATTCGAGACGAGATGAGCCAGGGAGAACACAGGAGGGACAGCCTGCCTGGCATGGGCATGCAACGACCGCTTCAAGGACATCCTTGAGTATTTCACCGTGGTGTTCATGTCCCAACTCCGAATAACCGATCCCACCGGGGTACAAATCAAAGATGTGAATCAGATTGTCATCGACATGATGATCGATATCGCCGGGGTCACACATTGCCCTGATCGCCAGAAAATCGCGGAACAGGCGCGCGACTCCGTGCATTCCCGAGCGCAAAAATGCTGTCCCAAAATTCTCGGATTGCTGAATCGTCTCCCGATCCAGCGCAATCTCATGGCTGACCGTGTCCAACTCCAGAGGCGGGAGATTCACTTCGCCGTAACCGATATTTTCCGTTGAGTGGAATCGAACTTTTTTGAAACCGGTCATCCGCGTACGCACATCGACTTCTGCGAGCCGGACTCTGGCACCCACTGAATCCTTGATGGACCACTCCTCCGTGACCGTCACCCGTTTCTTTGTCAGAACCTGGGTGTAATACCCGGTATTCGTTTTGCGAATCTTGACGAGACAATTGACATGGTCCATCTCTTCGACGATGAACGTCTCGGTCCGATGAATGTAGATGGCTCCTTCGTAGAGACTCAGCATCGCTGCCACATAATCCAGTTCACCGATGATGGATTCAGTGCCCAAATCAAGGATTGTGAAATTCTCTGCGCTGGCGGTCCGCAATTTGACCTGTGCTGCGGGATACTCCTCACGGGCGAGGTACCATGCTCCACCCTCTTCCCGCAGACGCTTCTCCTCCTGGAGGATGGTACACATCGCTGTGACTTCTGCGCCAAGCAGATCTGCGTCCTCGGCTGTGACCGGGAGTTCATAGGCGGCGCAGATCAGATGGCGGGCGACGATATAAGGATTATCGGTTTCGATCACTGCGTTTTCCGGTGAACTCCCGAAGAGGCTTTCCGGATGGCGTACAAACCATTGATCGATCGGATCGAGCCCGGCGATCATGAACACCAGTGACTCTCCTTGACGGCGCCCAGCCCGCCCCGCCTGTTGCAAGAATGAACAAACGCTGCCGGGCCAACCCACGATGATGCAGCCGTCGAGCCCGCCGACATCAATTCCCACTTCCAAGGCACTGGTCGAGACCACCCCTCCCAATTTCCCATCGAAGAGGGAGGATTCGATACGACGTCTTTCAGTGGGCAAGTAACCGGCTCGGTAAGGCTCGATCCGACCCGCCACTTCTTCACGATCGATCGCCCCTTTTGCCCGCTCGCGAATATATCGCAGGATCAGCTCCACACTGTTGCGGGTACGGGCAAAGCAGATCGTTCGCAGGCCGCGCCGGACCAACTCGGGCAGCAGTCGTACCGCGACCGATGTCGGCCCCCGGCGAGTCAAGGTCCCATCATTTCTTTCGACCACAGGTGGGTTCCACAACACCACTTCCTTGTGCCCCCGGGGGGATCCGTCATCCTCCACCACGGTCACTTCACGGCCGATCAATCGTTCGACATGCTCACCGGGATTGCGAATCGTCGCGCTGGCTGCGATAAACACCGGATCAGAACCGTGGTGCCGACAGATTCTCCGCAATCGACGCAGCACCGCAGATACGTGGGATCCAAAAATTCCGCGCAGGGTGTGAACCTCATCGATCACCACGTATCGCAAATTTCCGAAAAATCCTCCCCACCCCCCATGATTGGGCAGAACCGAAGCGTGAAGCATATCGGGATTGGTCAGAACAATTCTTCCCGAGCGCCGTAACCGGCGACGCATCGTCGGCTCCGTATCCCCGTCATAGATTCCGGTTTCAAGTTCGAGTCCCATGCCATCGATCACACCACGCAGATGTCGATGCTGATCCTGCGACAAGGCTTTCGTCGGGTACAGCAACAGTGCATGAGCACCGGGCTCGCGGACCATCGCATCGATGACTGGGAGAGTGCAGCACAGGGTTTTGCCGCTGGCAGTGGAGGAGGCGATCACGACATCCTCCCCAGCGAGGCTGCGCTCGATGGATCTTGCCTGATGCCGATAAAGGGGCCAGGTACCCGTAGTTTTCAGATGCTCGATGATGCGACCGTCGAGAGCGGGAACTTTCTGCGCCGGTATTGCAGGACGGGCCGGCAGGGTATGACGGGCAACCAACTCCTCTGAGGATGCCCATCGCGATTCCACATCTGCGAGGACTTCCATGGGGGTCGGAGCCGATGGACCCGCTTTTTCATGGGCCGGATTCCCCCGGGGTCTGGCGAATGGGGATGAGGAGAGTGGCGATGAGGAGAGTGGCGATGAGGAGAGTGGCGATGAGGAGAGTGGCGATGAGGAGAGTGGCGATGAGGCGAGTGGCGATGATTCGTGTGCCAGATCGTGTGCCCGTAAAGGTGCCAGCCGTTGCAAACGGAAGTGATCCGGCAGCGATTCAATGGGATCAACAGGGTCGGTGTGGGATTCCATCGGTGTCCTCCAGTCGTCGATGTTGCGGCAGCGGAGCACCCTAACATAACCCTAACAAAACTTCCAGATACGCCCCGAAGCGCCTGAACTGGTTGTGTTTGGCAATTTCGAGCAGTTCCGGTATGGTGCAGACACGGGGGGCAACAGCGACGCTGGAAACGGGGACAGATTGCACAATTCACCTCTTCGACCTCGATTTGTCCGCCTGATCCCGCAGATCTCACTCTGCATACTGCTGGCACTGCTGAGCGGCTGCAGCGGCGGCGGAGAAAAGCGCATGGGAGCCACGATTCCCGCTCCGCTGGGAGAATTTGAAAGCCTTATCGCAGAGGGAAAGACCTTTCAGGCTCGATCTCTTCTCGAGCCCTACGCCAGCCCCGAACAATCGAATACGGTCCGCGGACTCGCTCGCCTCGGTCTCGGACGCTGCGATCTCATCGATCGCCGCATCGATGATGCCATCCGACACCTGGACAAAGCCCGCCGACTGCTCCCCCCAGGACCGGATCAGGCCCGAGCTCAACTCTACTTGGGAGAGGCGTATCTTCGTAACAAGGCAGTGATGACCGCCCTGAATCATCTGGAGAGTGCATTCGATGGCTTGCGCGATGCCGATTTGAAAAGCAGAGCTTCTTATATGATCGTTCGGACCCACGACGAATTGGGAGATCCCGTCCCCATCATTTATCGCGAAGCCGCAGGGAAATCCTACTTCGCAGAATATTCTGAAATTTGGTCGCAGCCTCAACCTGTGACCGTCAAATCGACCGTCGATCTGTCTCCAGCATCTTCGACATCAAAGCCGAAGGTCAAAGCACTCACGCCCGCACCTGCGTTAAAACTCTACAAGAGGAATCAATGGGGATCGCGCCCGGTACGCAAGTCTTCGGTGAGTCCGATGAGTCGCCCTTTCAGGATGACGGTCCATCACACCGCCGACCAGGACAGTCTCGACAACATCGGTCAGAGTGATCCCAGAGAGTATTTGAAAATCCTCCAACGTTACTGCCAGGACACCCTCGATTGGGGGGATCTCGGTTACCACTACCTGATCAGCAAGGATGGCCGCATCTGGGAAGGTCGTCCGCTGAAATATCAGGGGGCCCACGCCGGGAATACCGCTCTCAACCGGGGAAACATTGGAATCGCCTTGATCGGCAATTTCGACGAGGACAAACCGAGCACTGCGCAAATTCGCAGCCTGCAAAGCCTCCTCGGTACTTTGTGCATCATCTACGAAATCTCACCTGGGAAAATTCACAGCCACGGGGATCTTCGTACCACCGGCTGCCCCGGCAAGAACCTTGATCCTGTTCTCAGGGAACTGGTCCGCAAACTCAAGAGCAGTGCTTGGGCAAAGATGAGGGCTCAGGGCGATCTCAAATCCCGCTGAGCCCCCCTGGAGTTTCTTGCCTTGCTGAACCAGATTTCCATGCGGAAGCGGCTGTTTACCCGCTGCCGCGAAATGGGTAAGTTGTTGAGAACAACTCCGGTCCTGGCCAAGTGATGAGCAATAGGTGTTGAGTAGGGAGCAGAATGATCTTCGGTTTCTTTGGCAAGAAAAAGCGCGAAGAAGAGCGGCGCAGAAATGAGAAGTTGCGCCAGGAACTTGTCACCGAAAAAGAAGCTCTCGAAACAGAGTTGGAACTGCTGGAAAAGAAACTGAATGTGGAATTGGGTTCCAGCGATGGGGACCGAACGACGACCTTGAGTCGTTACCCACGCAGAATCGTTGAGTTGCGCATTCAAATCGATGCCATCGATCGCAAGCTGGGGAAGATTGCCGACTCTGAATAAAACTCTGGGCCACATGAATCAAACCGGATTCAATCTTTTTCGGTAGATACCTCTCCCGAGTCTTTACCGGCTTCGCCTCTGTAGATCTTCCTTCGACGGGCATACTCTCCCGCAGTCATGCCAAATGTGCTCTCAACATCGCCCTTTTCACCGGTGACATTTTCATGGATTCTTTCCAGAAAAGGTACGCACCAACCACAACCGGTTCCCGCTCCGAAACACTCCGAGAGTTGCGAAGCTTTGACCGGCTTGGTCTGTCGAGTGAAATTGACCAACTTTCGCATGGAAACGTGGAAGCAGTAGCAGACCTTGTCATCGAGTTTCACCCGTCAACACCTCACTTCCGCACTGCGCGAATCCGCTGGACAAATTTTTCGGGGGGCAGATGATCCCGAAACAATCGTTATCATGCCGGAAGGAGATCCGGGGTGAAACCGACCTCAACGGGAGGACTCGAAGAGATGGCCGACGAGATGATCGACCTGCGTTCCGATACAGTGACGCAACCGACAGAATCGATGCTGGAAGCGATGAGAACCGCCCCTCTCGGAGACGATGTCATGGGCGAGGACCCCACAATCAATCAATTGGAAAGCGAATGTGCCCAACTCTTGGGCAAGGAAGCGGCGATCTTTGTTCCTTCCGGGACGATGGCGAACACCATCGCCATTGGCTCACAAACTCGACCCGGAGATGAAATCCTGCTCCTCGAAGACAGCCACATTTTCCTCTATGAAGCCGGGGGAAGCGCCCGCCTTTGGGGAGTCCAACCTCGTGCTCTCGACTCCCATGATGGGTGCATCCGTGGCGAAGACATCCACTCCAGGATCCGCCCCGATGACCCCCATCAGCCGATCACTTCGATGGTTTGCCTGGAAAATACCCACAATATGGGTGGCGGATTGGTGATCACTCCGGAGCAGACCGCTCCGGTCATCGCTGCAGTACAGCAACACCAATTGCGACTCCATCTCGATGGCGCGCGATTGTTTCATGCACAGGCGGCACTCGACATTCCCGTTTCCCAATTGGTCGCCGATTTTGACTCGATCTCCTTCTGCCTGTCCAAGGGGCTCTCCTGCCCCGTCGGATCGGTGCTTTGCTCCGACAAATCCACCATCGCCGAGGCCCACCGTCTGCGAAAACTCCTCGGCGGAGGGATGCGCCAGGCGGGTGTGCTGGCAGCCGCCGGTCTCGTCGCCCTCCAGGAGAGCGTGCCCCGATTGCGGGAGGACCACCGCCGTTGCCACTCCCTCGCAGAGGGCCTGGCAGATCTCCCCGGGATCGAGGTCCATCCCAACCCCACCCATTCGAATATCATCTTCATTCGCAAAGAGGGCGCGCTCCCCGAGGATTACGACCGCTATCAGGACACCCTTGAGGAGCGGGGCATCCGACTCTTCAGCATCGGTTCCAGAGGGCTGAGAGCCGTAGTTCACAGGCAGATCGATGATTTGGCGATTGATCGCGCTCTGGAGGGTTTCAAAGCCGAATTTGGGGGCTGATCCCTTTCCGAATCTATTTCACCCGGTGGTACTGGAAGGTTGGAGATGGAGAGTCTCCAACGGCGCCGGGTCCCCTCGGGATTCTCGGCGGCGGGAGGTGTGTCCGAGGTCGGGGACGGTGATCCCCCGGAGCGTGGTATACTCCTCCAGCGAGTCTTTTGGCCCTTTCGGGACCCCTTGCTCCGGATTCTCAATGGTTGAAATCCCTTGAGAACCGCCATTTTCCGACCGAGGAGCGAACATGTGCCCTGCTGAGGAACAGCCTGATTCTGACGCCACCGACGGCGAAAACGAGGACATCCGACTCGTTCGCCTGGCGATGGCGGGAGATTCGCAGGCATTCACACAGCTGGCAGAGCGTGTCGCCCCGCTCCTCCTCGGAATGGCACGCAGAAAGGTAGGTCGTGGAGATGCCGAAGACCTCGCACAGGAAGCAATGCTTCACCTGTGGAAGTCATTGCCGAATCTTCGCGAACCACAGGCGTTTTATGGTTGGCTTTCCAGACTGTTGCGCAACCGTGCACATCGCTGGATCGAACGCCGACAACGCAAAACTGTGGTTCTCGAGGAAGCACGCCATGAACTGTTGCTCAGGGCGAAGTCCCGCAGTGACAAACAGGATTTCACCGATGCCGGCGAATCGGAATCCAAGGAATGGCTCGCACAGCTTCCTGATGAGATGCGCCTCGCACTCACCTGGAAGTATGTCGATGGACTCGATTACGAAACCATCGGCGAAAGACTCTCCCTCTCCTTTCATCAGGTCGATTACCTGATGCGTCGGGCACGAAAAGCCCTGAAGTCGTTGCTTGACGAGCGTGACACTGCTCGTCGGGATATTAGGAATGGAGGTCGAAGATGAGTGCAGATTCACTCTTTTCCCTGCAAAGTTGTCCCACCATTGTGGAAGCGCTGCCGCGATTTATCGACGGAGAGTGTGGTCCCACAGAGGAAACCCGTGTGGCACAGCACCTCGAAAGGTGCAGCCGTTGCCGTCGGCAACATGACCACATGGTGTTGGAGTGGAAACAAACCATCGCTGCCATCCACGGCGATTCCACTGAGGAGATCCGCGATTGGATTCGATCTCTCGAATCGCGGTTGCCTGTCCAGGATGCACCTCTCCCACCAGCAATGGCAGAACCTGTGGTCGCCGAACCGGGTTCGGGACGCTGGTGGAGTCTGGCAGCCTCCGTGCTGTTGGCGCTCTTTCTCTTCTCTGACAACCAGCCGTTGCCGGACCAGGGCGGAAATTCCCCATCCCCTGTAGCGATGACCCTGATTCGGGGGGATGTCGATGCCAGCGGTCAGTTGGATTGGCGTGATGTTCAGGGCTTGATCGATTTCCTCCGCGAGGACGGTCCCGCCCCCCGCTGCCTCGCAGCGGGCGATTTTGATGAAGATGGAGAGATCACTCTCGATGATTCGGTTCTCGCCCTCTCTCATCTGACCGAAGGGGCCGGTCTCGATTCGACCATCCTCTACTCTCAAACCGGTACTTCATTACCCTGCTTTGATCAATGTCCTTGATTGCGGAGCCAACTGCGATGATATCCAAGAGTCTGCTTCTGCTGCTGATATCCTTGCCCCTCTGGGTTCTGCATCTGTCGGTGCCTGTCGGGTTATCCGCAGATTCGGACGAACCGTCGATCGACGATGCCGAAGAGCGACCCTTTGTTCTCCTCGCCATGGTGCACAACTATGGATACGTCGAACCGTGCGGCTGACCGAAGCGCAAGATCAAGCTCGGCAGTCTGTCGCGGCGCCTCACATTCCTGAACTCGCTCAAAGCCCAGGGGATCGATCCCTTCATCGTCGATGGCGGTGACTGGTTGTTTCACCTCAACAAGCTCCACTCCAATCCGCTGGTGCAAAAACAGATGGATGAAAAGGCCAAGCTCCTGATCGATGCATACAACCGCTTTGGGACTGCGGCGGTCAGTCTCGGCGAGCACGACATGGCACTCGGTCTCGAACGCTTGATCGAATTGTCCAAGGATCTGCAATTTCCACTGCTCTGCGCCAACATGACCCTTGAAGACGGGGCCCAGCCCTTCCCTGGAAGCACCATCGTCGAAAGCCAGGGGCGCAAGATCCTGTTGGTGGGAGCGATTCAGATCCCCAATGACCGATTCATCGGCAAGCACTGCCCCGGTGCGAAGTTCAGCGACCCCTTTGATGCGGTGAAGCGGGAAATCGATCAATCCCGCGGCAAATTCGATCTCTGTGTCGTCCTTGGGCACATCGACCGCAAGGATGTCGATCGCCTCGCAGCGGAAGTCCCGGGCATCGACGTCATCGTTGAGCCCCATTCCAATGACCGCACCGAGGTCACCTGGATCTCCGAAAATCTCAAGACGGGGATCCACGAAGGGACAGTACTGCTGAAACCCAGTGGCCAGGGATCCGAGTTTGCCCGCGCTGATCTTTGGTACCGCAGCAGCGGGGAAAAATGGCACGACATCTGGGATGAAGAAACTCCCGCAGGCAGCAATATTGCCGACCTGTCGATCGCAGCGCTTGCACCCCACATCGGCCGGCACCCGCAAATGGAGATGATGGTTCAATCCTTCGTCCGCTCGACGCAGTTTCAGAAGCAGTCTGAAGACTCCCTCAACTTCAAACCGGTCACCCATTTCCTCGGTGCGACGACCTGTTCAGGGTGCCACCCCCATCAGGCCGAATTTTGGAAAGGTACCGGACACGGTGATGCCTACCAAACCCTCGTCGAGACCGGAGATCAATTCCGTTACGACTGCATGCCGTGTCACGTCACCGGCTATGGTGAAACTTTTATCGATGCCCATGAACCTGGGCGCTGGAAAGATGTCCAGTGTGAAAGTTGTCACGGAACCAATCCGCGACATCCCATCCAGCCAGCGGCATTCCCTTGGAAAAAAGTGGATGGCGACCGGTGCTGGACGTGCCACAACCCTTCTGAAACCCGGGTCGAATTCGACCCTGCGGAGGCGACGCCCAAAGTGGCATGCCCTCCCCTGAAAAGAAATTAGGTCCTCGTGGAAAGAGAAACGATGATTACCACCTTCATGCGAAACCTTCCGCAATGGCTCGCAATCGCCATTCTCGCAATCTTGGTGATTCCCGCCATCGTTGGTGAACGGCCATTTGCCAATGCCGAAAAGAGTGAGACCACACCGATGACGGATGATCAAAAGCAGACTCCTGAAGTGAAGACTTCAGGGGACTCCTCTGATCTCTTCCTCGTCTACTCCGTTAACAACGTCGGCTACATCGACGTCTGTGGTTGCAAGCGCAAGAAGGTACGTCAGGGATCTCTGACTCGCCGCGCCTCTTACATCAAGCAAGCACGCTTCCACCACGATAACCTTTGCCTGGTGGACGGAGGCAACACCCTCTTCGGTCCCGATGATGGCAAAGCCAAGGATTTCGAGAAGGGGCAACTTCACGAGAAGGCGAAACTGATCGTCGAATCTTATAACCGCATGGGGTATCAAGCGATGTTGGTGGGACACCACGACATCACCATGGGTCTCGAGAAGTTGCGCGAATACCAGAAGATGGCCAAGTTTCCCTTCCTCTCAGCCAACATGCGCTTCAAGGATGACGATACCCGAGTCTTTGACCCGACCGCCATCCTCGACTGCGACGACCTCAAGATCGGAGTCGTCGGGCTGACCATCGATACGATTCCCGAGTACTACCTGACCCGGGCAAACCCCGAGCGCCCTCTTCACCTGACCTCCGCCCTCGAGGAAGCGAAGGCTCTGGTTCCCGAACTGCGCGAGCAGTGCGATATCCTGATTTTGCTCTCCGCCAATTCGACGGCGACCAATCGCCAGATCGCATCGGAAGTCGCCGGTATCGATCTGATCGTCGATCCCTACATCGAGTTGGGGAATCACAAAGTGTGGGTCGATGAGGAACTGAGCATGGAGCAGGTCGGAGAAACATTGATGGTTCGTACCGATGCCCAGGGAGCGCGTCTCGGAACTCTTGACATCGATTGGATCAATAACGGTCGGCCGATGGTCTCCCTCTCCTACGACAGCCTCCCCCCCGAAGGTCGCTCCACGTATTGGTACGAGAGAGCTTCCATGGAGCCGCACTTGTTGGAGGACCCCGACATCCTGACCCTCGTCGAAGCATTCCGCAAAGGCTCTGCTTTCGTCAACACCGAGGAACTTCCTGAACTTCCCCACAAGGGCAAGTATCTGACGGCGAGCAGTTGTTCCCTCTGCCACATTGAGCAGACCGAATTCTGGAAGGGCACCACCCACGCCGATGCCTTCGCCAGTCTGGTGGAAACCGGGGATCAGTGGCGTCAGGACTGTATCGCTTGCCACGTCCTCGGCTACGGGCAAGCGTTTATCGCACCGGAAGACGCACAGCCCTACAAAGATGTCCAATGTGAAAATTGCCACGGTCTCAATCCAAATCACCCCCAGGATCCGGCAAATCACCCTTGGGGCAAGGTCAAGGAGACCTCATGCCTGGTTTGCCACAACAAGGACCAGACCCGATCCGATTTCATTTTCAGCCTGGAGCGGCGAAAGGTCGCCTGTCCCCCTCTGAAAAGGAACTGAGACCGAAGCAGAATCCCACACCTCGCAAAAGGCCTGCTCCACCCGGGGCAGGTCTTTTTTTTTGAAATTCTCTTCGATTCGGGTGAATATCTGTGTGGAAGCGACGTTACCCTTCCAGCGAGTCGAATTGCTCCGCCACAGTTTCGAGATTCAAGGAGAATGCCCATGATCGGCAAGATTTCAGTTCCCGTGTCTGTTTCCCCCTATCGCTGGCTGTGTTTCCTGCTGATGGGGCATCTGCTCCTGGCCAGCGGTTGTGTCAGTACTTCCGGGGGCAGCGAGCGCTACAAGGAGATGGTGGTCAAGGCGGAGTGGGTTGATGGCGTTCCCGAATTCGTCAGTGAACGCCCCGGCGGAGACGATCGCGTCATCAGCATTCAGGTTCGCAATCCATCCGGGATCGACCTCGACACCCGTCGCCTGCGAGCCCTTTTGGCTGCACGCGTCGAAGAGGATGGCTGGACCGTTACGCGAGATCCGGGGGAAGCGCTTTACGATTTGACTGCCGTCGTCAAATTTTGGGGAAGAAACGAAAATCTTCCCGATGACGCAAGCAAGATGGGTCAATTGGTCGGCGGGCTTTCGGGTGCAGCGATCGCCCGAAATCAGACCAAGAACAACAGTGATTCCACCCGCGATAATGCCACCATCGCCGGAATGATGATCGGTTCTGCCATCGGCGATCTGATCGACCGCAAGACCCGCAGCGAAGCCTTTACGATGATCATCGAGACGCGCATCGACGAAACTGTCGGCGGGACCGTCAGCAAGGAACTCAACGATCAGTCCCGTCGCGGCGGTGGCACCGGTACCGCAGGACTCCACGGTGACAACACCGTCGCCGCAGGTGCCGCCACGACCCGTTCAAAGATCAAGCAATCCTACGAATCGCTGAGCAACACAGTGCGCATCAAAAACACCTTGGTGATCACCGCCCGCCAACGCGCCCTTACCGAAGAGGCCGCCCTCCCCGCCATCGAGCAACGTCTCGAAAGAATCATCCCGGAAATTCTCCCATAAATTTTTAGGTAGTAGCCCCCCCTCCTTGACTGCGATGTTAAGGAGGGGGGTTTCTTTCGTAAACAATCGAGGAGTTCCATATCTATTCTTTGACGTTGATAGAGCAGCGGAATTTTTCGATTTTACATTCGATATTAAATCGACTACGACCTTGTGACGCCCGATTCGAGGCTTGAGACTCTTCTAACAAAGTTATTCAGCGGTTTTCAGTAGGTGCAGTTGTATGCAACTAAACAAAAATCATTTCTAAAATTCACTCTTATTAACTGTTTCGACGCTTTTAAAAAGCACTCTTGATTATTCCGTTTTGTCGGTATATCTGTTCATTAGCGTTCTGGAAATTCGCTCATCCTGCTCCTATTTCATAGTTGCACGATTCAGAATTCTTGGTGTTACCCATCAAATTTTAAGCGGGGAAATTAGACCAAACTATTCGAAATACAAAGAGATCATTGCTCACTTGAGGAGGTGGAAAATGAGTTTCAAAAGTTTTGCGCTAATAGTTCTGTGTTTGTTCATTCCATTGCAATTCGCACAGGGTCAGGAATACACCCTGTCGATCTCTGATGCTGAAGCATTTCCTGGGGATAATATCGAAGTGCCCGTGAGTATCTCATCTGCATCGAGATCGATCGGCGTTACAAACCTCGCCATCACCACTGCTGGTGCCCTCGGAATTACTTCTGTTGTTGCGGGATCAGCCTTAAGTGTTCCCCCCGATTTTTTGGATTTTGATCTTTCACCTTCCGGTTTACCCATGGATACCAACGGGGTCCTCATCGGGATAATTATAGACGTGTCCACTCCCCTCGCTGCCCCCGGTCCCCATGAGCTCGTCAAACTGCAAATTGCTGTCAGCAATTTTGCGAAACCCACCCTTGCCGGCGTGATGGCATTCTCTGATGCACTTTCAGGGGCCCTTGACCCGCATCCCAACATGGTTCTGGAAGGCACTCTCCCCTTCACGGAGTTCTTTTCTCCAGATCTGGCATACCAATCAGGTGTCGTCAATATCAACACTCCCCCTGTCAACAATTTGAGTGTCGCCATTTCAAACCCTTGCGATTGCTCTGCCACGGCAACCTGGATCAATGGCTTTACCTACAATGAAATCCAAGTTCTTGCCGATTCTGTTTTGGTCGCCACATTCCTGGATGTCGATGAAGACGGAAATGTGGACGGAACGGCACCCCCTGAACCGATGCCAACCTCCTATGCCCTGGGAACCACAGTGATGCAAGTGGAGGTGATCGGAATCTCTAACGGTGAAGCAGCAGCAGGGGTCTCCGCCAACGTACCCGCTTGCAGCCCCAACCCCGATGACGATGCCGATGGCTGCCCCGATTGTTCCAATGGTTCCTACGATCCTGCTAATGACGGTACCGATACGGACGGCGACGGGATTTGTGACATCGGTGACACTGATGACGATGGCGACGGTGTGGCCGATGCAGACGACAGTGCTCCGCTCAACAATACCGTGTGCCGCGACGTCGACATGGACGGCTGTGACGACTGCTCCAGCGGCACCGATAACCCGGCCAACGACGGTACTGATACCGACGGTGACGGCATCTGTAACCTGACCGATACCGACGACGATGGTGATGGTGTGGCGGACGGGGACGACAGTGCTCCGCTCGACAATACCGTATGCCGCGACGTCGACATGGACGGCTGTGACGATTGCTCCAGCGGAACCG
>CAYRAM010000031.1:0-32428 GCA_964422295.1 uncultured Planctomycetia bacterium
TGCCAAGGGGGAGCTAGTGTGTGCGTATATGTGTGATGAAGGGCCCCCCTCGCGGCGGTACGAGAGACAAGCGCGGGGCGGGCCGGCGGTCCGTCTGGAATGCCCCCCGGGTGATCGAGAACCCCCGCCACTTTGTGCCCGCCACCGATGAGGTTTGGCGCCTGCAACGACACTCCGACCGCGAATGTCAATTCTTCCGCCAGCAGGTCGCCGGCCGCCGCAGCGCCATCGGCGGCTCCTGGCAGGGGCTCTACATCTTCAGCCCCTCGGGCAAACTGCTCGCCCGCCAAAACACCCTGCAAGCAGAGAAGGCACTGAATCTGATGAGTCGCGGTCTCGAAGCATGGGGCACTCTCAGCGCAGAAGAGAAGAAACCTGCCGACCCGGATCAATACCTGCCGCAACATCGCTGGGAACTCTTCTATCCCACCGATGGTCTGGTGCTGACGAGCACTTCCCGGGATCTGCCCGCCGGCGCCGATCAACCGCAGAAGCGTGGCCGCTGGAACCGCGACCACATCTGGTTCCACCCCTCGGAACTGACCTCCTGGATCCCCAAAGAAATCGCACCGGGGCGCTCCACCGATCTCCCCGAGCCGCTGGCGCTGCGCCTCGCCCGTTTTCACATCGTCGACAATATCTCCGGTCAGGAAGGCCCCTTTTCGGTGGAAGATATCGATACGGCTGAAGTGACCAGCCGCATCGTCGCCGTCACCGGCGACCGCATTCAACTGCAGATCCTCGGTGAATTCGTCACAAAAAGTGACGGGGTCTACAAACTCGGCGAAACCGATTGGAAACACTTCCCCAGCCGCACCCGTGGGGTCAACGCAAAGCTGCACGGGGTCGCCACCTGGGATTCGGCGAAGAAGGGATTCGTCGATTTCGAGGCGGTGGTCTCCGGTTCGGTTTGGGGAGGAAGTGGGCTCAACGGACGCCGGGGCATCACCGCTTCGAGCCCGGCAAAGGTCGCCTGGTTCATCGAGATGGCGGGTGATCGTCCTGCAGACCGTCTGCCCCCCGCCTTTGTCGACGTCTACGAAGCAGATTGGATTCTGCCGCCCGGATCCTGATCGATCCGAGGCTGATCGAGGCTTTCAGGATTTCCGCGGAACCGGCTTGATCTCGACGTCGACCACCACCTTGCGATATTCAAAACTGTTGCGATCGCGCTGAATACAAGTCACCCGTGTGGCACCGACCTTGACCGCCTTCAGCCGAATGACCCCCCGATCCGCCTCGATCTTTGGGATCAACCATGGCCGTGCGCCATTCTCCACCGCCCACCAACGTCCGATCGGGGGGGCCGGCAAGCGCAGATCAAGGAAACTGCCCACCACCACTTCCAACTTTTGAACCGGGGTGTCCGCATTCGATACCACCGGATCGTGAAGAGATGTCGTCCGGCATCCGCAAATCAGCAGCATCAACAATCCGTATCGAAGGATGGCCCGTCCAGGGGCAAGCGTGGAATCCATGGAATCTCTCTCTTCTGTCTCTCAGTGGCAGCAGGTCAGCAGCAGATCAACGACCGTCAGCGTATCATGCCTGCTGGCAGAGGAGTATTCCCGGGCAGCATCCCGGCCAGGGTGTGGGAGCAGATTCAAGGAGAGATCGTCACTTCACTGAAACTTCGTCGCAAAACCGATTCAACGGTGGGGCTGTGACCCTATGAAAAGGGGCGTCAGGGTGGGAAAGCCCCCCGACGCCCCGATTCAATCCTCAAGTCATTTCGTCAGTTTTTGTTCAAGAGTCCACCACCGGTCAGTATCCATGCGGTGGCCAGCCATGCTCCCCATGACTCCGTCGGGAACGTCCCGCCAACCATGGACGCCAAAATCAGCATGGTGAACGCACCTCGAACATCGACGCCACTCAGTCCCCCGTTGGAGTAGACTCCCATCGCCATTCCGGCGACGGTCAGCGCGACGATCGCTGTTGCCCAGACCGTATTGTTTGACAGAGCATCGGTGATGGTACCCATACTGAGGCCAGCTGCCCCTTCACCTCCCGGTGCTGCTAAAAATGCGACACCCGCTCCAACCAGCAAAAAGACTACGATGCCAATTGCCTTGTCCTGCATCTCGATCCCCCAATTCTTGATTCCCACCCCCAGGGTGGTGGGCCGGGTGATCCGACCCGCGACTGTGGTCACTTTGAGATCCCGCGGCGTCCGGACCCTCAGAGCTTTCCCACCACTGTCGAGCCCACAGTGTGGACACTTTGTCTCCCCAGATTCAACAATCCCATCAGGCCGCAGCGGAGTGTCATGATTCAATACCCCCCATAAACCCCTTACAGACAGGCATATCGGGAATTGGAAAAGTGCACCCATGGTCTGAAGGATGGAACAAATTTGGATTATCGGCTCCGTGGAAGCCTTGCCCGGGAGCGAATTTACAGACAAGTTGGACCCCTTCTGCCAACCCTGACCCGAGGAGTACCCCATGACTGCGGTCGCCATCGGCTTTGTCATCTACCTGATCGGATTGATCGGCATCGCCCTGCTGTGCTCTCGAAAGCACCAGAATCTACCCGACTTCCTCCTCGCCGGGCGGCGTCTCGGCCCGTGGGTGGTCGCCTTCTCCGAACGGGCGTCCGGAGAAAGCGGATGGTTGCTGCTCGGCCTCACCGGTATCGCTTATGCCACCGGCCTCGGGGATCCATCCGCAACCAAACTTGAGCCCGCCTTCTGGACCGCCGTTGGTGGAGTCGCCGGATTGTCACTCAGTTGGTATGTCATCGCCCGTCCCTTGCGCGCCGAATCGGAAAGGTACGGCGCCCTGACCCTGCCGCGATTTTTCGAGGCGCGCCTCGGCGAAAAATCGGGCCTCAAAAGTGACCCTTCACTGCGTCTGCTGGCGACCGCCATCATCGCCTTCTGTTTCACCTTCTACATCGCCGCCCAGTTCGTCGCCGTCGGCAAAGCCCTGGAGACCACCTTCGGCTGGAACCAGCAGGTCGGCGTTCTGCTGGGGGCCGCCGTCATCGTTTTTTACACCCTGATGGGCGGATTCCTCGCCGTCGCCTGGACCGATTTTCTCCAGGGGTGGCTGATGCTGATTGCGCTGGTGATTCTGCCCATCGTCGCCATCTCCCAGTTGGGGGGCTGGGGAGTCGTCACAGACAAGATCAGCGCCGTCGATCCCCAATTACTGAGCCTGACCGGTGGCAGATCACCGGTAGCGCTCTTTTCAGGAATCATCAGCGGTTTCGCTGTCGGGCTCGGTTATATGGGACAACCCCACCTCGCCGTGCGCTACATGAGCATGAGTTCGGCAAAAGACACCCCCCGGGCACGCAAAATTGCCATTGGATTCGGCATCCTCACCTACGGGGGGGCGGTCTTGATGGGTCTCGTTGCCATCGCCTGGTTCGGATCCGGGGCTTTCGAGGACACGGAGAAGATGATGCCCACCCTGGCGCAGGCAGTCTTCCCCGGCTGGCTGGCGGGGCTGGTCATCTGTGGCGCACTGGCGGCGATGATGTCGACCGCCGATTCTCAACTGCTCGTCACCTCCTCCGCATTTACCGAAGATGTTTACCATCAGGAGATCAACCCTGATGCCAGTGATGAGAAACTGGTGCGCATCGGACGGGGGGTCACCCTGACCGTCGGCCTCCTCGCACTCGCCCTGTCAACCCAGTCCGAATCCAGCATCTTCGATAAGGTCCTCTTCGCCTGGTCCGGCCTCGGTTCCGCCTTCGGCCCTCCTTTGCTCCTGTGTCTGCACTGGTCGCAAACCACCCGCAACGGAATCCTCGCCGGAATGGTCTCCGGCCTGGCAACCGTTCTCTGTTGGGATAATCTTGACGCCAACGGAGCCCTTTCGGCGTGGATCCCCGGGTTGCGTCTCTACAGCCTCATGCCCGGCTTTTTGGTCAGTCTGCTGGTCACCGCAGCGGTCAGTCTGCTAGGGGGCAAATCGGCAGATCAGCCACAAAATGCCTGAAATTCAGGGACCCACAGTCTGTTTCGGGGTTGGACAAGGGTGACCTCTGGCTCTAATTTTGAAGGGTCATCGAAAATTTGGTTTTACGATGAAAACGAAAGGTGATTCCGATGACTCCCGTCTTCAAAGCCCTCGTCATCCTTGCCCTCCTTCTGAGCGGTATCGCCGTCTTCTACACCGGCAACTCTTCAGACCAGGATTCCCGTCCTCCGTTGCAGAAAGTGGAACAGGTCAACACCCAGGAAATTGAGGAGACCCTCAAGCAACTGCAAGCAGAGTTGATCACCATCAGTTCCCGTCTGGATGCCCTCGAAACCTCTCCGGGCCTGGGAGAAGCTCCCGAATCGAACAAGAAATCGGGAGTCTCCAAGGATGCATTGGTCGGCGAAGCGGTGATCGCAGCGCGGGTCGAAGAGGCGGTCGAAAAGGCCCTCGACCAGCAAGGGGTCGATCTCGTCAAAAAGGCCCAGCGGCAGGCGAAGAGAGAGAGCACCCTTTCCGGTTTCGACAAATATGTCACCAACTACGGTGAAGGGTTGCCACAGGTTTATCAAAGCATCGCCGAGAAGATGAATCTCGATCGCAATCGTCAGCAACAACTGGAGGAAACTCTGGAGGCAGGTTGGACGCGGATGGATGAGTTGACGACCCAGCTCTTCAATGGCGATCTTCCTCCTGATGAAGAGTTCGCGCTGATGGGTGAAATCAAATCGGTCGGAGGTGAGACGATCCAGGAATTGGGCACCTTCCTCAATGGTGGCGAAATGCTGCAACTCGGAGAGATCATGATGGCCACCGACGGCACCCAGAGAATGGGCATGGGCATCGCCGGTGCCGGCAAGGACGCCGTCGCTGAAGAGGATCAAACGGATGGGTCCCAGTAACTCCGGCTCATCTTCCCAAAGTGCCGCGGGGGAGACGTTTTTCCGATTGCTGACCCTGCTCGCTTTGGGGTTTGCGATCACCCAGATTTGGAACTCTTCCCAGGAGTTCCCCACAGCGGATCAGGAAATTTCCTCGACCCCGTTGATTCCCGGCGAAAAATCGGACACCTCCCTGACACAACTCACCGACGAAATCCGCAGGGATCTCTTCACCCTCAGGTCACGCCTGGATCTTTTGGAAGAGGATTCCAAAAAGGGGTCGACGCCGATGACGGTTCCGGGCTCTTCCCAGCAGATGAATGATGAGATCGCATTGTCCCCTGAAAAGGATGAACCCTTGCCGCCTCTGACCCGGGCACAAGCCCAAACGATGCTCAAGAGGGTCAATGATCAAATCAAAGCTTTGGATCTGTCGTTGGGGTGGTCCGATCTGTTGCTGCGCCGGCTCCTCGAAGAGAACCCCCTCGGCATGAGCCGAGCGGTCTATCAGGCACTCAATGAACGATTCAGCAGTTATTTCGAAGTCACCCAGGGGATTCGTCAGGAGATCTACGAGGTCTGGAAAGCCGATCCTGCAGCGGTCGTCGATGACCCACGATCGATCATGGCCCTGATCGAGGATTTCAACGCCGAGTGGGAATACCTGGATGAAGAACTTCAGGAGTTTCTCAGCCCTGAAGAGTACACCGGCTTCTCCAAACTGGTCTCGATGGCCCAGCGTGAACAAACGGTGATGAGTTATCTCGACATCCAGGAAAACGCCGACGAAGAAGAGTGATCCTCAGGCGAGCCACTCGTGCTGAACATGGCCGTGAACATCGGTCAACCGCTGTTCTCTCCCACCGAAGAGCTTCGTCAATTGGGTGTGATCGACTCCGAGCAGATGCAGCATCGTCGCGTGCAGATCGTGGATCTCGACCGGCTTGTCGACGGCGTGATAACCGAAGTCGTCGGTCGCTCCATGGATGTGTCCGCCACGGATCCCCGCTCCCGCCAGCCAGATGGTAAAACCGTAAGGGTTGTGATCGCGGCCGTCCCTGCCCTGGGCAAAAGGTGTGCGTCCAAACTCTCCCGCCCACACCACGAGAGTATCCTCCAACAAGCCCCGACGTTTGAGATCGGTCAACAGCGCTCCGATCGGCTGATCGACAGCGCGGGCATTCTTCTCATGCCCGTCCTTGAGATTGTTGTGCTGATCCCAGCGATCGGTCCCCACATAGGGACAGGTCAGCTCGACAAATCGCACTCCCCGTTCGACCAGGCGCCGGGCGAGCAAACACTCGCGGGCAAAGATCCGCGTCGGTTCGTATTCGTGGTCGAGCCCGTAAAGTTCATGAACCTCCTCCGGCTCACCGGAGATATCGGAGAACTCGGGGACCGAGGTTTGCATCCGGTACGCCAGTTCCCCTTGGGCGATGGCCCCCTCCATCGCCGCGGTTCCTCCGGCAGATTCGAGGCCCAGATGATCGAGACGGGAGAGAAGTTCCAGTTTGCGCTTCTGTCGCTCTTCTCCTTCGCGAATTCGAATGTTCGCAAGCGCCTCTTCCCGCGGAAGAACGATGGAACCCTGGTGACTCGCAGGCAGAAAAGAATTGGAAAAACAATCGATCCCGCCGGGCGGAACCAACCCACCATTGACGACGACAAAACCGGGAAGATCCTGGTTCAAACTACCGAGACCGTAGCTGACCCATGCCCCCATACTCGGTCGGCCTGAAAGCCCAAGACCGGTGTGCAGAAAATAATTGGCATTGGTGTGCTCATTGAACTTGCTTGTCATCGACCGCACCAGCAACAAGTCATCCGCATGCTTGGCAACATGGGGAAACAGGTCGCTGATTTCATGTTCGCATTGACCATGGCGATGAAACTCCCATGGGGAACGCAGGGTGTTGCCTATGCTATTGAACTGGGTGCGCTCCATCTTTTCGGGAAACGGCTTGCCGTCATAACGGATCAGCGCCGGCTTTGGATCGAATGTATCGACCTGGCTCGGACCTCCATCCATATACAAGAAGATGACAGAGCGCGCCTTGGCTACAGGGTGAGCCCCAGCGTCTGGGGATGATGCCTCCAGCAGCGGTCCCAACTTGTCCCCCAGCAACGCCGTAAAGGCCAATGCTCCAAAACCTGAAGCACATTGGGACAGCATTTGCCGACGATCGATGACCGGGCGATGGCCACTGCAACCTGAAGAGCAACGATCATTGAAAGGGTGAGTATCAGCGGACAAATCGAAACTCCTTCGACTGAAAGAGAACATGGGCCAGATCCACCCAGTTTTCCTGTGTACCATCCGCGATAAAATTGCGAATCTCCTGCAACTCCCGATCTTTCGGAAGCCTTCCCAAAGCTTGCTTCCATGCCCGGGTCAAAGTGAGATCCAATCCATCCTTCGAGGCTTGTTGATGCAACTTCTCCCCCCACCTTTCCGCCTGATCATGGATGAAGGGAGAGTTCATCATTGTCAGAGCCTGTGCGGGCAGATTCGACCGATCGCGCTTGCCGATGGTGGTCGCCGGGATTGGAAAATCGAACACCGTCAGGAACGGATCGAGGAAATTTCTGTTTACTGCAAGGTAGATGGTTCGACGGCCCCTTCCATCGACGGGACCACTCTCCCCCGGGCGACCCCGACCGGTCAGATAGTCGTTCAGATGGATCGGCACCGGAGGGCCTCCCATCGCCGGATCGAGCCTGCCGGAGACGAGGAGGATCCCATCGCGGATCGATTCCGCAGGCAAGGTTCTCGGGTGGGAGCGATGCCAGTGATGATTGAGGGGGTCCCGCTCTTCTGAAGATGACAGAGGTTGCCGGGAATCCATGGCATAGGTCTGACTGAGGACCAATTCTCGAATCAGATCCTTGCGGGACGGATTCGACGACAAGCGGGTCGCCAAGAAATCGAGCAGATCTCGCTGGTGCGGAGCCACACCCATGTGACCGAGGTCATCCGGCGTTTCGGTGAGTCCTTCACCCATCACCCATCTCCAAATGCGATTGGCCTGGACTCTCCAGAAGAGGGGGTTTTCAGAATCACAGATCCATTCAGCCAACTGCAACCGACCCGACCCCTGAATCCCAATGCCCAACTCTTCTTGAGTGGAGATGAGTTTCATCGAAGATCGAGAGACCATCGCTCCCGCGGTCTTTGAATCACCGCGAATCTGCAGCGGGACATCGCGCCCCACAGGAGCATCACTGCACGCCAAAACCCAACGCGGTTCCGGAACTGTCGATTCGATCTCTTTCCATTCCATCACCGGTTTGATCACCGCAGCATTCCACGCACCGCCCCAGCGGGAAGGATCCACCAATCCCTGCTCCACCAATCGCGAGAGCAAAATCGGATCGGTGAGCATCTCTTCTGTACCGGTATCTTCCTCATATGCCTTTGACCAATCAGGAGGTTGCTCCGCCGCTGATTGATCGTCGGAAAGCCAAATCTTTTCGATCGCTACCCAAGCCTGACCACGATCATGAATCTCCAGATGGACATGCCTCCCCTGGTAACGACTCAAATCGAAGACCAGATGCTGACTCTCATCGTTTCGATCCACCTTTTTGGAAAAGCCTTCAAAGAGCAGTGGGTTGTGCTGATCCAACCAGTAGCCTTCGATACTGACCCTGACTTGACCGTCATCTCCACGGGCAACGACGTGAAGGAAATTCTGCTCTGCAACGAAACTTCTTGAGAGGGCTGTTCCGACCAATGCCCGCGATCGACCCGCAGAATTCAAGGTGTCGGTCGCTGTCACCCTGGGCTCACCCGTCAATAGCCAGGTTCCGGCAGGAACCGCTTCAAACGCTGGGCCATCGAAAGCCCACGCTTTTCCCCCATCGGAGAAATCATCGATCAGGCGATCGGTATTTTTCAATGCTCCGAATCCCGGCGCAGCCTTGAGCAAGGCCGGATATGCCCTGACCCAGCGACGAAGAACATCCTTGTCGATGCTGCGCTCGCGAGCCATCGCCAGGATCCGGCTCCCTGAAGGAAATCCGTGAGGAGGTTCATCGGTCAGACGAAAATCGGTGCAACTGACGTGGCCCCAACTGCCCTGATGCTGATCGACCACCCGCAGCGATGCCTCTTTCCCGGCGAACTCAGCCACGTCCCAGCGAACCTCTCGTAACCGGGTGGTATTTTCCCCGGTCGCTTCCAACACCGTTTTTTCATCGATCACGAGTTGAACGCAGGTCTCTTCAGGGTGGCGTCCACCGGCGATCCGAAAGGAGAGGTATTCCCGATCGAGCACAAACGGATCACTGGTCAACTGACCCCGTCGACGATCACTGGCTGCGGCATCCGAATCGGGACGCCGATCGTGGCTGGTCGCCAATTGATCCCCAACGAGACCATTGAGAAACTCATCCGGGAGCTCCTCCCTGTGGTGGGGATCTGCGCCGAAGGCATCTCCCGTGACGCTCCAGCCATCCCAACCCGAGGAGAAATCCCACAGCGGACGGTCAGGTCGCTCTTCTTCCAACGAATTGTGAGGACTTTCATGAAGATCTCTTGCCGAGCGCAATAAATTCGACAACTGATGACTCTTCTGAAATACGATGCTTTGCTCGATTCCTTTTTTGAATCGACTTCGAATCGGCTCCAATTGCTGCAATAACTGTTCGGCCTCACCATTTTCATCGAAGGGGTGAAGTACCCTTCGGGTCGAACGGATGATCCCCGAAAGAGCGGTCCAATCCGCCTGTCCAATCGCATCGAATTTGTGATCGTGGCAACGTGCACAGGAAACCGTTGCGCCCAGAAATGCGCGAGAGATGACATCGATCTGGTTATCGACCCGCTCCAGGGTATCCGCCAGTACATCGACGGGCCCGTGGGTCGCTTGGGAGAGCCACCACCAACCGGTGGCACGAGGAGAACTCTCAGATTCCACCAGCAGATCCCCGGCAATTTGCCGGGTGACAAACTCATCGACGGGCAGATCATCTGCGATCGCCTCGATCACCCAGTCGCGGTATTCAAATGCCGGCCCTGCGTAGTAATCAAACTCATGACCATGGCTTTCTGCATAGCGCATCAAGTCGAGCCAATGGCGCGCAAAATGTTCCGCATGGGCCTGGCTCGCCAACAATTCGTCGACGAGTCGCGCCCGTGCTTCATCACTGCTGTCATTGATAAACGCATCGATCTGTGCAGAAGTCGGCGGCAAGCCGGTGAGATCGAAGACAACCCTTCGCAACCAGGTGAGGGGTGCAGCAGGAGGTGCCGGAGGTGTCAGTTGCTGTTCTTCGAGCCCTGAAAGAATGAAGCGATCGATGGTTTCGCGACACCAGTCTTGGTCCGATACCTCGGGAACCGGGGGGGATTCCAACGGTCTCCAAGACCAGTGCCCCCGATAGGATGCACCCTCAGCGATCCATCTTCTCATTGTGTCGACCTCTGCAGCGGTCAATCGTGGATGGCCCTCCGGGGGCATCGGATCGATCTCATCCGTGAGGCGTTGCATCAATAAACTATTCAGGGGACTGCCAGGAACGACAATCTGCTCGCCGTCACTACCGGTGCCGAAAAAACCGGAACGATGATCCAGCCTCAGGTCTGCCTTGCGCGTGGCCGCTTCAGGACCATGGCAAGGGAAGCAACTGCGCGTCAGGATGGGGCGTACCTGCAGCTCAAAATCGACACGATCCGGGGAAGCGGTGGCTTGCTCCGGAATCCCGATCATGAAGATGGCCAGCAGGGGCAATATCGAATGACTCAACATTCCGGGATGCTATCCTGAGGTCGGGATCGAATCCATGGCCACCGTTCGGGTCAAAGCAGAGAGGAACTCAGGATGCCCACCTCCCAGGATGACTCTCGTCTGGTCGTCCCCGGCTCCACCATCCTGATTCTGTTTCTGACCCTCGCCGTCGTGATTCCGTTGGTCAGCTATCGCATGGCCCAGAGCCTGGTGACGCCTGAAGTCTACGAAATCGGAGAGGGGCACCGTGAAGGTGGCCTCTCGCGGGCATGGAGATCAGGCATATGGAATTACACCGTGACCCTGACACCCCGAGTCCCCGCAACGGTTGACAACGACGAAGTCCCCGCAGCTCTCTCTGTAACCTACGCCCAAATCGCGAGAGATGGCGAGGCTGAACTTGACGCGTCGAAAAATCCGTACGCCAAATCAGTCTTCTTCGACGTCGATCAAATTCGTGATGTGATCTTCCTCGATTCCAATGGCGACCGCTGTCACACCTTGATCGTTTGGGGAGACAAGAAGTCTCCGGAAGAAAAACACAGCATCATCGGATTTGACCTGGTGTTGACACCTGAGGAGGAGTCCCCGTGGGAGGTTGTCACCTTCGATCTTTCGAGAATCCCGGCACATCTGGCTGAGGGGTATGCCGGGGGCGACTTTGTCGAGCGTCAAAGTGAACTGTTGGTCAGACGATTTCCCGTGCGAGCTCCGGGAGTCCCGGAGGGGACCGAGATGTCGATGCTCTGGGATTTCCGTGATGGTTATTGGAGCAGGGATCCCAGAAGCGGCAAATAAGCCTTCAACGCTGCTGCATCAGTTTCAACGGCAGCCATGGGTGGCCTCGATCCCGTGAAAGTGATTCAATCCAACGATGAGAATCGGCTGTTGAAACCGGTTCAAAGCTCGTGCCCGTGAGACCGAGGAGTTCCATGATCGACCCCCTGCCCAATCGTCCACGCAGAAATCGTTCATCCGCTGCGATGCGAGACCTGATGCGTGAAGTTCAGGTTCTCCGGTCCGATCTGATCTATCCCATCTTCGTCCGTGAAGGGGAAGGGATCTCTGAGGAGATCGGCACCATGCCGGGAATCCATCGCCATTCCCTCGATCACCTCGTCCGCCATTTGGACGAAGTGGTTCCCCTGGGGATCCGCGCGGTCGCACTCTTCCCTGTACTTGGAGATGATCGCAAGGATCGAACCGCCAGCGAATCGGTTCGCGAAGATGGCCTGATGCAAAACAGTATTCGTGAACTCAAGGAACGATTCCCGGACCTCTTGTTGGTCACTGACGTCGCCATGGACCCCTACTCCAGCGATGGCCACGACGGCCTGGTGAGTGAAGACGGCATCATCCTCAATGACGATACCCTTCCGATTTTGGCTGCGATGGCGGTGAGTCAAGCGCAGGCGGGAGCAGACATCGTCGCCCCATCCGACATGATGGATGGGCGAGTTGCCGTGATTCGCGATGCCCTCGACGATGCGGGGTTCACCGATGTCTCCATTTGTTCCTACTCTGCCAAGTATGCTTCCGCCTACTATGGTCCCTTCAGGGATGCCCTTGATTCGGCCCCTCGCAGTGGCGACAAAAAGACATACCAAATGGATCCTGCAAATCTGAATGAGGCGCTACGCGAAGTCGAACTCGACATCGACGAAGGAGCAGACATCGTCATGGTCAAGCCTGCAGGGCCATATCTCGATGTCATCTCCGAGATCGCCGGGATCTCACCGATCCCCATCGCCGCCTACCAAGTCAGTGGTGAATATTCGATGATCAGATATGCGAGCCTTGCAGGAGCCATCGATGAGGAATCTGCGATGCTCGAATCGCTGACTGCGATCAAGCGTGCGGGGGCTGACATGATCTTCACCTACTTCGCTCCTGCGGCAGCCCGACTGCTTTCCTGAATCGGTCAAAACAGATTTGATCTCCGCTTACCCATTGGGCGGATCTGCTTTTGTTGGCAAATTTTCCGCAATCAGTCCCCTCGAGATGGTGACCAACTCATGGATGCTGTTTCCTATCAGCACGTAAGGATCGCGACTCAATCTCAAACGCTTCACTTGCGATCCTCCGATGATCAAAAATGTCTTTTGCTCACGCAACTGACGGGCGAGATCTTTGATTTTGTTGCGCAAGAATTGAACTCTTTTCAAATGGCTGAAGCTGATCCAGGCGATGATCGGTTTGACCTTTTTTGCCTCCATCAGTAAAGCCTCAATCGGCAGATTTGGGCCAAGGTTGATCGCCTCGAATCCCTCCGCGCGCAAGGTCGTCGATATCATGTTCGTCGGAAGAGTGTAGGGATCTCCAGGAGCGGCTGCACCTATCGCAATGCCTTTGGTGAATTTCCGAGGCAGTCTGAAGCGCAGGTCAGCGATCGCCTGCAAACAAATGTCGTGTGCACGGTGTTCGATGGCGATACCAGAGACATCCTCATGCCATATGAGCCCAAGCTTGGCCATCGCCGGTTGGATATCATCGTCAAAAATTTCGTGAAGCGGCCTTCCCTCCAGGTATTGATTCAATACCAAGGAACGAACTCCATCTTCATCGCCGGAATGAAGAGCGAAAAACAATCTGTCGGCAGAACTGAGATCCTCATCAGCATGACTCAGAGAACGCTCATCCACCCCGAGCAGATCGGGCCTGGCTACGGAAACACCCGATTCCCGGACAAAACGAAGCGCCTCCTCGAGGAAGATTCTTCGGTGCCCTCCCGCGGTCCTCTCGACGTGGAGGAGGCCCTTGTCCGCCCATCGTTTGAGACTGGACTGGCTGACCCCAATCGCCTCTCCGAGGGTTTTCGGCGTGAAAAATTGTTTCTCCATAGTTTGATCGTATAGACCTGTTCAAAGGTGTCGAGGAGGAATCTCGCCACATTTCCAGATACCCACGGAAATTCGTCAAAACTGCCAAATAGAGGCCAAATGGGTAACAATTGGGACAAATAGGGATCCTCAAATATCCAAAAAGTCGGACGATATGAACGATTTATCTCCCTGGAATTGACTGCCAGGGGATCGACGACTGCGGCCCTCACGGCTGAGCGAGGAACTCACTGAGAAATCCATCTCCGGTCAAAGCCTGAAACTCTTCGAGGGAGCCCTGCTGGACGATTTTGCCGCTGCACAGATATGCCAGATCCGCGGATAACTGCTTCACATCTCTGAAATCGTGGGTGACCAAGAGTGTTGGGATTCCCAACTCGGTGAGATGGGTGGCCAAAATAATTCTCACTTCCCTGCGAGCCAAGATATCCAGTGCACTGGCAGGCTCATCGAGTAACACCATTCCCGGCTTTTGCAAAAGGACGCGAGCCAAGGCGACCTTCTGCCGTTCCCCTGCAGAGAGTTGCCCCGGCAATCTGTTGGAAAATTTGATCACTCCCAGCTCTTCCATGATCCGATTGCTTTCATCACCCTTCCCTGGAGCATTGGAAGAATTGTCACCTGCTTTCATGAAGCGGAGATTTTCAGCGACCGTCATGTGTGGGAACAGGCCCAAGCCTTGAGGCAAATATGCAAGATTGCGATTTTCGACGGGAACCTCGATACCCTCTTTGGAATCGTGCAGTATTTGCTCCCCTATACGGACCTTGCACATCTGCGCCTTTTCCAGACCCAGAATCGTTCTCAGAAGTGTGGTTTTGCCTGACCCATTGGCACCAATCAGAGCGATGGGACGTGCACCCCCCGCCAAATCGATGTCTAGCGACAATGATCCCCGAGTCAGTTGGAATCGAACTTCCCAGAGACTCATCGGCTGACCCTCTCAAAGTTGAATTCGAATCGCCTCATGATTCCCAGAAGAAGCACAGCGAGGGCGAAGAGCAGTAACGAGAGGGCTACAGCGAGATGAACTTCCTTTTCTAGTTCGCTGAAGATGGCCAGAGGAAGGGTTTGGGTCACGCCTGGCATGTTTCCGGCAAAGAGCAGGGTTGCGCCAAACTCCCCCAGAGCCCTAGCCCAAGCCAACATGGCACCTGCGATCAATCCCGGGCGAGAAAGTGGCAGGATGACTTTCATAAAAATACTCAGCTGTGAATGCCCCAATGTCCGCGCCACATCTTCCAGATCACGGTCATGCGTCCGAAAGGAAACGATGGCCGCCCTCAAGAAAAATGGAGCTGCGATGGCTACCTGAGCGAGAATCACCGCCGCAAAAGAAAAGGACAAATTCCATCCCAAGGCATCAAACAAGCCGCCGAAGATCCCTTTGCGACCAAATGCCTGCAACAAACCAATTCCAACCACTGCCGGAGGCATGACTACCGGAAGATCGAGCAATGGTTCGATGATGCGCGCACTCCTCGATGGGGATCTTGCCAACCACCACGCAAGGGGAGTTCCTGAAACCAGGATGATCACCATCGAAATCAGGGAGGAGGACAAACTGATGCTCAAAGCCTGGACAAATACCGGATTGAGAAAAGCTTCCCAGACCTGAGTCGCTCCCACAGAAAGAAGCAGTGCCAACCCCGGAATCAGAAGGATCAATAGCAGCGGAACACCAGCAAGCAGCACCCGCCACCGCCCAATGGCGAGATCGGTGCCGGAATTACTCATCCCTGACTTCCTCATTGTTGGATGCATCCAAATTGTTGGGAGTGTCGTTATTGTTGAATAAGGTCGGCATTTCAAACTCGGTAAACACTTCTCGTGCACGTTCGCTCACCAGAAAATCCCGAAACTCCTGTGCAACTTCCAAGTGCCCGCTGTCATTTGATGCAATGGTGTAGCGAGCTTTGGCCTCAAGAAGTTTTGGCAATCGGATCACTCCCGCCTCTGTCAATCGGGCATCGCTCTCATAAACGATTGCGGCATCCGCTTCACCCAACAGGATCTTGCTGCGAACGAGGCGTGAATTGGATTCCCTGGAAACGACTGCCGCCTTCAAACGCTCGGCAAACTTTTGGCCAATGATCTGATCTGCCTTGTCCAAAACCTCTTCGGTGTACGTCCCCAGTGGCACATTTTCATCACCTATCACCAGGCTCTGAACAGCGATGAGCTGATCAAACTGCGTAATCTCCCCGGAGAGCTCTGGTGCAACCATGACGACCAAAGGATTTTCTGCGATCAATTCAGGATTGGTCATCAAACCCTGATCGATGACGGATTGCACATGATCAGGATGTGCGGAGATGAAGAGGTCCGCAGCAGCCCCCTGCTCGATCTGAAACCGCAAGATCTGGCTTCCGCCGAAGACCAGCCGCACTTCTGAGTGGGGGCTGTGTTTCTCAAATTCGTCTTTGAGAATCTGCAATACGTCGGTCAGTGAACTGGCGGCGAAAACAGTTACCTGTTTTTTTGTGCCCCCTGAATCACAGCCCTGAATAAAGCAAAGCGATATGAAAAGAACCACCCAAGTTCTTTGCCAAATACTCGTGAAAAAGCACGATCGCCTGCTGAAGGAGGACAAATCCCGACTCATTTCAAATTCGCAAAACCATGACCGATTGAACACACCTGAATAGCAGAGAATAGTTGCGGATATTGCCTGTTGCGAGGGGAAAAGATCCAAGACTCCGATCGCTTCAGGTAATATGGTAAAGGCACCGGTTCGAGATTCACGCCCTCTGGGAAGGCTGACTCAATATGAAGAAGTTCGCTCTCTGGAGCTTGGCACTCCTGATCATGATTTCTGCCATCATCTATCAACGCACAACCGGACCTACTTATCCATTCCGAGGAGAAGTGGAGTTGGGGGGCAAGACCCACAAGTACCGCCTGCTCCGTTCCCATGAAACAACTCATGGTGCGCCGATCACACTTCCGGACCCTGGGTTGCCTTCATTCAGTGCAACTCTCTATCACAAACGCTTCAAAACTGCCGATGAATATACACCCCTCAAATTCGAGCAATCAGTTACCGACTCGGGCGTGAATAGCTGGGTTGCACCACTGCCAGTACAACCCGCTGCAGGAAAGATGGAATACTACGTCGAAATTGAGAAGGGTGATTCCAAGATAAGAATCCCTGAAGCGGGCCAGGAAAACATCATCCTGCGTTACAAGGATCCGGTCCCTTCCTGGATTCTCTGGCCGCACATCTTTCTGATGTTCTTCTCGGTACTCTTCGGAATGAGGACCGGGCTTTCTGCCATTTTTAACACCGATGACATGAGGAAGTTGGCTTTCATAACCTTGGGAGGCATGACTCTTGGAGGAATGGTGCTTGGCCCCATCGTGCAGAAGTATGCGTTCGGGGAATACTGGACCGGCTTCCCCTTCGGTGGCGACCTCACCGACAACAAGATGTTGATCATGTGGGTCAGTTGGTTGACCGCAGCAGCGGTGATCGGCACTCGACCAAAGAAGAAGGAGGGCATCAGTCGTGCAGTCGTTCTCGCAGCGGCACTGGTGATGTCTGCGGTCTATGCCATCCCCCACAGCATGAGGGGATCAGAACTCGATTACACCAAGGTCGATCAAGGTGTCGATCCCTCAAAAGCGATCGGGACAGGGGATTGATGGATTTTGGCCAACTTCAGGCATGGCTTCATGTAGTTGTTGTTCACGTCCCTGTGGTCATCGCTCCCGTTGCCCTCTACTTGCTGACCCGGGGAAGACGCAACAATCCCCACGAATTTCTCCGTCTGGGCCACTTCCTGGTATTGATTGTCGCACTGACTTCAGCGGTTGCCTATTTCACGGGCCCCACCACAGTTGAGTGGTGGCAAAATCAAGATTTGTTCGATCAGGATGCTTTGGAGGATCACGGCCTTTGGGGGCGAATCTCATTTACATTGCTGGCGCTGGCGGGAGCGGGATCCCTGATCACACTCTTGGCTGAAATTCAGGAGGAGACTCCCCATCCCATCATCTTCAAGACGGTCTGGTGGTTGCTTCTCGTTGGAGTGCTATGCCTTGTCTGGACTGCTCACCAGGGCGGTCTGTTGCGTCGTCCCGAATTGGCATTTTGATTCCGGTATAGGAACTCACCGCAACCGTGCTCGCGATGACGTCAGCCGGTCAGGAGCAGAGGTCTATTTGCGCTTGACCTTGTGAAGGGTGTGTTTGCGAAGACGGGGAGAATACTTTTTCAGGCCTTCCTTCAACTTTTCCGGGATTCCTCCCTTGGCATTGATGGAGGTTCTGTAGTTGAGATCACCTGTCTCCGTGCACTGAAGCCAGACGTATTCTGTTACTTTATTCTTGGCCACGACGCGCTCGCTTCCTGATTCATTCGATGACCAGGGAATCTCTCGCCTGATCATGGGCAGTCCAAGATGGGACCATCCATCCTGCTTATCGTCAAGGGAAACGCAGGGTTGGCCCTGGGTTTGTCTCCCGGGACAAAGGCGTCTCTGCGGCCCATGCCATCGAGCCGAATCGTCCGGAACTGTTGTTTCCCGGGGATCCAGCGGTCACACTGCCCAAGATATCCCCAGTCCCCGAAAGGTGATCTTCCCTTGTCCGATTCCTCCGCTTCCAACCCAGATTCAGGGGTCAACAATCTTCGCCAACTGCCGGAACAGCTTCGCGGGAAAAAGGTACTGATTACCGGCGGCACCGGAACTGCCGGAAGCAATCTGTCTCGCTGGTTACAAAATGAAACCGATGCCGAGGAAATCCTCATCTACTCCCGCGACGAACAAAAGCACCACGAGCTGCAGATGGACAAGACCCTCGATCCCGCCAGGATTCGGTCTGTGATCGGCGACATCAGGGATATCGATCAACTTCGCGCAGCCATGGATGGTGTTGCTCTCGTTTTGCACACCGCTGCAATGAAGCATGTTCATTTGGCAGAAGACCACCCTCTTGAAGCTCATAAGACAAATGTCCTGGGGACACGAAATGTGATCGAAGCAGCGATCGACAACCAAGTGGCAAGGGTCATCGCCAGTTCCACAGATAAGGCTGTGGATCCCATCAATGTCTATGGAAATACCAAATTCATGATGGAGATGGAGTTGGTCGGGGCGAATCGAAAAGGTGACCAGATCACCCGTTTTGATATCGTTCGACACGGCAATCTTCTCGGCAGCAAGGGGAGCGTTATTCCTCTCTTTATTCAGCAGGCCAAAAGCGGCTGTATGACTCTGACCTATCCTGCGATGACCCGCTTTTGGATCGGTCGTGAATCTCTCATCGACACCTTTCACCGTTGCCTCCACGAGAGCAACGGAGGAGAGATCCACGTACCCCGCTCACCCGCTTGCAGAATTGATATTCTGGCGTCCGCGATTGATCCTGAAGTAAATCAGGAGGTCCTCGGTATTCGTCCTGGAGAGAAACAACACGAAGTTCTCACCTCGATTCAGGAGTGTTCGCGCATGAGAGACCATGGTACCCACCTGGTCGTCCACCCCGTACTTTCCGAAGATCAGCAAGGTGGCTCCACTGTGGTGGAGGACTTTCAGCTTCGCAGTGATCAGGCTCCCCAACTCGATATTGCAGCGATGCGCAAACTTCTTATCGCTGAGGGAATACTGGGCTGAGCGAAATTCCGGACAAGTGCGTCGCTTGCGTCTACATTGTCTCTTCGGTCCGATTGGGACACTCGCAGGAAATGGTGTATGATGATGTGAGGTAGGGTGGGTTTATGACCAACTTTACCGTGGAGATTGCTCCGATTTACCGGGGTTATGGAAGCGAATCAAACTCAATTTTTCTGGCAATAATGCTCGTTCTTAGGGGAGTCGATTCAGTGCGACCTCAGCAATCATATTGGTCACTACTCTTTCTGATTTTCACTCTGGCAATGTGCCATTCAAATTCACTGGCTCAGAATCTGCCGATTCCAACCACGCTCCAAGATTGGGCCCAACCAGGAACACAACCTGGGGCTTTGAATGAACCGATCATCGCCGGGAGTGCGTGCAACCTGTGTCATTCAGGATTCTTCAACTCACCTGTGGACCTGTGGAAAACCAGTATCATGGCCCAAGCTGGCAGGGATCCGCTGTTTCACGCCTGCCTCGCCATCGCCAATCAGGATGCAAGTGAGTCCGGGGATCTGTGCCTTCGTTGCCACACCCCGGGTGCATGGCTTGCAGGAAACAGTACTCCCACCGATGGATCCAACTTGTCTGGCATCAATGATTTTGATGGGGTGACCTGTAATCTGTGCCATCGAATGGTTGATCCCGAGTTTGTCAGCGGCCAAAGCCCTGCCATCGATCTCGGGATTCTCAATTCGCTCGATGAGATCCCTGCACACCCTCAAAACGGTCAATATGTCATCGACCCCGCAGACAATCGCAGAGGCCCATACAACTTGGGATCAGGTTTTCAATTCCACCCTGCGATACAATCACCTTTTCACAGCTCCTCCCGGTTGTGCAGAACCTGTCACGATGTCTCAAATCCTGCTTATCAACGTGTCGGTGATTCCTACGTCATGAACGAACTGGATGAGCCCCATGACACTCATGACCCTGCAGAAGAATTTCCTATTGAGAGAACTTATGGTGAGTGGAGTCAAAGTCTGTTTGGACAAGGCCCCGTGAACATGGATGGTCGCTTTGGCGGGAACAATCCGGAGGTCAGTTCCTGTCAGGATTGCCACATGCCAAGGATCAATACCATCGGTTGCAATATGGGCTATCCATCCCGCCCCGATCTTGCTCGCCATTACTTCATGGGTACCCAAACCTGGATCCTGGATGCCATTCATGCACTGGACACCAGTTACCTGTTGTGGGATACACCCGCATACATGGTCCCTTCCCAGATCGAAGCAGCCAAAGCCAGAAACATCGCCATGCTTCAAGATGCGAGCGATCTCGAGGTCACCATTGAAAGCGGCCAGATCAAAGTTCGTGTCATCAACATGTCCGGACACAAGTTGCCCACCGGATACCCCGAAGGGCGAAGGATGTGGATTGAAGTTCATTTCCGCAGCGCATTTGGCATGACATTGGCCCACCACGGCGAATACAACTTCAGTACTGCAGTCCTCGAATCGTCGACGACCACCGTCTTTGAAGCCAAGCACGGACTGGATGATCATTCAGCAGAGCTGAGCGGACTTCAGGAAGGTCCCTCTTTCCACTTCGCTCTCAACAACAAAATTTACAAAGATAATCGCATTCCGCCGATGGGGTTTACCAATGCAGGTTTCGCGTCTGTCCAAGCGGAACCGGTGGGAATTGTTTATGAGGATGGCCAACATTGGCATGATTCATACTACGACATTCCCAATGATTCAGTTCTTTTGGATGTCCGGGTTTGGTATCAAACCGCTTCCAAGGAGTACATCGAATTCTTGAAGAACGAAAATGTCACCAATGACGCCGGCGACATCCTTTATGAACAGTGGTTGCAACAGGACAAGGGCCCACCAGTTCTGATGGATGAGTACAATGTTGAACTCGGATTGGAACCCTTTGTCAGAGGCGACACCAATCTTGATAACTCCTTCGATCTTTCCGACTCCATCACGCTTCTCGGTTGGCTCTTTCTGGGTTCTGAATTTGGCTCCTGCCCTATCGCGGGTGACTTCAATGATGACAGCAGTCTCAACATCTCTGATGTGATCTATGGATTGAACGCTCTCTTTGGAATCGGAGCTGTCCCGGCTGCTCCATGGCCCGATTGCGGACCGGATCCGACTCCAGACTTCTTGCGCTGCTACGAGTATTCATGTCCCTGAACTCATTTGTCAGAACCTGGCTTCCACTTTTGCTCTTGGCAGCTCTGATCATTTTCAATTGGCCCTCCGGGAAGCTCGATTTTGGCAATACTTCACCGTGGGCCGGGCTCATCTACGAAGTCGATGTGTCTCCTCCCAAAGGTGAAAACTCATCACTGATCCTCGCATGCCTTCCGGTTCAGGATCTTTCCGGTCAACCGGGGTTCTTTGTCTGCGGTGCAGTCACCTGGGAGGCTGGGGGTTCATCAATACCGATTTTATTGGCGGGCAGGGTCGATGATTTGCGGCTACAGCAGGTCAATCTCATGCAAGAAACAGTCGATCTTCATCGAAATCCGCACATCTCTTTTCTTCTTCACGATCTTCCCGAGGGTAGTATCCCGGTGGAGATGATCGGTGGGCTGATCCAAGGGAATACTTTGAAACTCAAACCCGCCTCGCCGAATGTAGATCCCCTGCTCGTCGATATTGGCCCCCAAAGTGCTCTTCTTGAGATCAAGGCCAAATTCGACAAGAAAAAACAAAAGCGCTGGCGTGGTGAGCCTGCCCGTTTTCAGCAGCTTTGGAGCCAGCAATTCGCCGATGATCCGTCTTTGCTGGCCCCCTACCGCCATGGGGAGGTCAGTTTTCCTGTATCGGCTTCCTCAGACGGAGTGGTCACAGAGGAAGGTCGCTGATACGATCCAGTAATGATGGATCAGTCAGGCAACACAACTTCCGGTGACACTGGTGCCCCTGCCGAAACCTCTCCAAAGGCTTCCTGGCTAGACACCACTTCCGATCATGCGATCAGGGAATTGCATGCCTATATGCGATTGACCCGGGAGTGGGATCTCCGATACGAAAAGATGTTCAAAACCGGAGCCCTCTCCAAGTGGTACTCATCCGTGGGCAACGAGGCGATGACGGTTGCTTGTGCCAGTGCCATCGAAAAAGGGGATGCACTCGTCACTTTGCACAGGGATGTCGGTGCGATCCTTCGGCACTACATCGATATTCAAAGTCTCATGCCAGATATCTTTCCCGAAAACATGACTTTGTTGCGCAAGTCACTCAGTGGAGACTCCTGGAAAAGGCTGTTTCAACTTGCCTGCCAGATGCTTGGCAGGGAATTCGGCTTCTCCAACGGCCACGAACGCTCTTATCACTACAACCATATCGAACCTGAAAATGGTCTGATTCATATCGGCATGATCAGCCATCTCGGATCAATGATTCCGGTGGCAGCGGGAGCGGCTCTCTCCTTTCAGCAACAAGGAAACGACAGGGTAGCCATCAATTTCATTGGAGAAGGTGCGACTTCTACCGGCGATTTTCATGAAGGTCTCAATATTGCAGCCGTATGGAATCTGCCGTTCATTCTGGTGATCGAAAACAATCATTGGGCGTTTTCAACTCCCACGTCCCAGCAGTATGCCTGCAAAAACCTATCGAAACGGGCAGAAGGGTACGGGATCCCTGGAGTCGAAGTCGATGGCAATGATCCGGTCGCAGTCCACCAAGTGATGAGCGCTGCTGTTGCAAGAGCGAGATCCGGCAAGGGACCTACATTGATCGAAGCGCATGTCGGGCGCCACAGGGGACATTCAGAAGGGGATGACTCACTCGACCAGGTTCCAGCAGATGAATTAAAAGGGTATCTCGCAAATGATCCCATGGACCTGATCGAAAATCGCATGGTCAATAGTGGGATCGTCTCCAGGGCATGGTTGGAAGAGATTCGTGAACGCTGCTCTCGATTGGTCATGGAAGTGGTCGACGAGGCGATGGCGATGCCTGAACCGACTCCGAACAGTGATCGGAGCATTCATGCCGAATAAGGTGACCATTGAAGAGAATGTGCTCTACATCGATGCGCTCAGTCATGCACTCCGTGACGAAATGCGCGAGGACGAGACGGTGATGTTGATGGGGCAGGATATTGCCGGTCACGGAGGCGCATTCAAAATCACAAAAGGCTTTCTGGAAGAGTTTGGGGACTCCCGGGTGCGCAATACCCCCATCGCCGAAAGCGGGACCATTGGAATTGCAACAGGGGCAGCGATTCTTGGTCAACGTCCGGTGATCGAGATGCAGTTCGCAGACTTCATCTCCTGCGGGTTCAACCAATTGGTCAACGTCGCAGCAAAGATGTACTGGAGAACTGAATGCTCTGTTCCACTGGTAATTCGAATGCCCGGTGGCGGCGGCATGGGCGCAGGAGCCTTTCATTCGCAGAATGTGGAATCATGGTTCCTGCACTCCCCAGGACTCAAAATCGTCGCTCCCGCTTTTTCGGATGATGCCTATCGACTCCTGAGATCCTCCATCAAAGATCCAAATCCGGTGATCTACTTCGAACACAAATTTCTATACCGGAGGGAAAGAACAGACCTCAAACAGATGGATATTCCAGACAGGATCACCGGGGAAGCGAACGTTCGCCGCGTCGGCAATCATCTGACATCGATCTCATGGGGCTGGATGACACACAGGGTCTTGGAAGCAGCAGAAGAAATGGCAAGGGAAGGGGTCGAAATCGAAGTCATCGACCTTCCTGTTCTGTCGCCGTTGAACCTGGACCCCATTCTCGCCTCCATCGAAAAGACCCAACATGTGGCCATCACTCACGAAGCGACTCGCACTTGCGGCTTTGGAGCTGAGCTGGCTGCCCAGATCAGTGAACATGCGATCTGGAATCTCGACGGACCGATTCAACGAATCACTTATCCCGATAGCCCAGCCCCTTTCAACAAGGGCTTGGAAAGTGATCGCATTCCATCGGTCAGCGGGATCTGTGAAGGTTGGCGCAGCGCTCTGGCTTGATCAGCCCTGATAATCTTCATCGGCATCACCATCCGCCAATAATCCGTGTTTCTCCAAACGCCGGTATAATGTTCTCCTGGATATACCCAAGCGACGACATGCCTCAGTCTTGTTCCCCTGAGTTTCCTCCAATGCGCGAATGATCAATTCCCTTTCAGCCATTCCCAACATCTCACCCACCGGTGATGTTGCTGTGGGTGCCTCTTGTGCAGGATTCAGAATTGTCGCAAGCGTATCCTCTTCCAATTCCATGTCATCCTTGGCGACCATGTGGCTGACAAGGTGACGAATTTGCCACCCATTTCCCGGCCAATGCTGGGTTAGCAGAAGCGCTTGCACCTCTGGCTGGATGTTCGAAGTTCGGTCTTGCTGTGCCAATAGATGGTCAAGGATCAACAAGATGTCTTCAGGTCTTTCTCTCAATGGTGGCAGATGAATTTTGAATCCCGATAAACGATAGATTAAGTCGCTCCTGACCTGATCACCTGGATCCTGGCTTCCGATGGAAGATATGATTCGAACATCCGCCTCCTGATCATGTTCACCTGCCAGCCTTCTGTAGCGCCCTGATTGCAACACTCCAAGCAGCATCGCCTGAAGGGAATCGGGTGCTTCTTCAATCGCATCGAGAAATAAGGTTCCTCCTTTTGCCAACTCGAAAATCCCCGGTCTTTGTTCAACTGCGTCAGTAAATGCGCCCTTCTCATGACCGAAGAACTCTACCTCGGCCAAGGATTCATTGATGGTGCCGCAGTGAACCGTCACAAAATCCCCGTTGCGCCCACTCTCATCGTGGATGACGCGAGCCAGGAGTTCTTTTCCTGTCCCACTCTCACCTGAAATCAATATGGGGATTTCAGTCCTTGTCACTTTGTGAAGCTCATCGAGATGCCTGATCAATTCTGTAGATCTTGTCACAAAAGAACCAAATGTGACCGGCTTTACCGATGGGATTGGTGCTGCCATCGCATTCGCTTCTTCGTCCGGCTCCTCTTCAACAGGTTGCGCCGTGGTGCTTGCTGGAGCCACGACGTGATTGCCATCCTCCAATAACAGCAACCTGAACAACTCCAAGAGGCCCTCGTCTGTTGATATTGAGGATTCCGCCTGGTCCTGAAGTGCAAAGCGTGAGTCAAGATAGACTGCGGTGGATGAAAGAGGTGAAGCCAGTGGGAACAACTGGATCCAATGCACTCGGTTACCGGTTTCCGCCTCGCTGGCAGTTCTGAAGCGCCGGTCCTGCAAAGTGTTGCTGAAGAGGGTTGGCGCCCCCTCTTCGAGCGCACTGGTCAGGGCGTGATGTGAAAGGCAATCTCTCGCAGAGGGCACCTGTTTTCCGCCCGACCCACGAGAACACCAGATCTTGTATTCATTGGATTCGGTGACGCTGACCAGAAAAGCACGTTCTGCTCCCGAGGCAGATTTCAATCTGTCGAGAAGCCAACCCAGCAACTGGGTTCGATATCGCTTGTTCTCTCCATGCCTGGCCAATAGGCCCAACAGTTCATCGATATCATCTGCCATCATCCCTCGATTAAAACTCTCAACAGTTGCCGATTCGGGGATCACTCAACCTGATCAACCTCACCGATGATTCGTGATACGAGCCCTTTGACGTACTGATAGCCTTCGAGTCGCAACAACTTGACGAAATCTCCCCTTGCCCGGATCCACAATTCTTCGACATCCATATGTGCTTCACCATCGACGACCACACGAATCGGTCTTTTGTCCAACCCTTTTCCGACAAGTCTGATTTCGGTTTGTAATGGGAGGACTACCGGAAACTGCAGAGAATGAAACTGCACCGGCCGATGGGCATTCAGCGGCGTCATAAGGATCCCAAACACATCCGGATGGATTACAGGCCCACCTGCTGCAAGAGAATACGCAGTGGATCCTGCTGGTGTTGCCACCACCATGCCGTCTCCCGAATACGCATTGAGCCGAATATCGTCGATAAATACATCGAGATGCACTGTTTGCCCGGATGCTCTTTCGAGAACGATGTCATTTACACCGGAGGCTTGCCCTTGTTCGCCAGAAGTGGAATTCCAGCGCGCTTCAAGGACAGGAAGTTGTTGTTCAACGCACTTGCCTGAGAGAATTTGGTCGATGATTTCTTCAGGATCCCTTGCTGGATTCATCAAAAATCCAACCCTGCCAAAATTGATGCCATAAACAGGGATCTGCGTATTGTCCAAAGCGCGCAGCAGAGACATCAGTGCCCCATCGCCTCCCGCAAGGATGATGAGATCCACATCGTTCATTGTGGGCAGTGAAAGATTTTGCCCTCTCAACTGAACTTTCTGAAGTTGTGCAGTGACTCCATTTTCCGAAAAAACAGGAATCAAAGTCTCCAGGTACTCAAGCCCAGGGCTGTTTCCTGCATCTCCCAGAATCAGAACGTTTCTGAAACGGTCCAAGTGCCGCCTCTCTGTTCAATCAACCGCTCGATTTCACAAATTCAATTTCCTGAAACCGGAGTATTTTCATTTCCGGTTTCCCTGATCTTCTTCTCGAAGTATGGCACCGTCAATCGGAGACCAGTATCAAGATCTACCTTCGGCTCCCACCCCAAAACGTCCCTCGCTCTGCTGATGTCTGGTTGTCGGACCCTGGGATCATCTTCAGGTAGAGGCTGATTTTTGAGCTCGCCCGAGGAATTTGTCACTTCCAGGACCTTGCGTGCGAAATCGATGATTGGAATCTCTGTTGGATTGCCCAGATTCACCGGTGAATTGGTATCAGAGTGGAGAAGTTTCCAAATGCCTTCTACGAGGTCGGAGACATGGCAAAAAGATCGTGTCTGGGAGCCATCTCCGTAGATGGTCAGAGCTTCTCCTCTGATCGCCTGGCAAACGAAGTTGGGCAATGCTCTACCATCATTGAGACGCATTCTTGCGCCGTAGGTATTGAAAATTCTGGCAATGCGAGTTTCGACTCCATGCGCACGGTGATAAGCAAGGGTCATCGCTTCTGCAAATCTCTTGGCCTCATCATAGACCCCGCGAATTCCGGTGGGATTTACATTCCCCCAATACTCTTCTGGTTGGGGATGAATCAGCGGATCGCCGTATACTTCACTGGTACTTGCAAGGAGAAATTTGGCACCGCTGCTCCGGGCCAAACCCAATGCCTTGTGCGTCCCCAAAGATCCCACTTTTAATGTCTGGATAGGGTAAAGCTGGTAATCGATCGGACTCGCAGGAGAAGCGAAATGTAGGATGGAATTGATTTCCCCAGGCACATGAATGTACTCGGTTACGTCCTGCTTAATAAACTGAAAGCCAGGACGCTCAAGAAGGTGCTCGATGTTTCCAAGATCACCCGTGATCAAGTTATCCATGACCAAGACATCCCAATCACGGTCCAGGAACAACTCAGCAAGATATGATCCAATGAATCCCGCACCACCAGTGATCAATACCCTTTCTTTAGACATCACTCAGTTTCCCCCTGTGCCGATTCCGTAGTATTCAAACTGATGCTTGCAAACCAGTTGATTACTCCAGATATTTCGCCCATCAAAAAGAACAGGTTCTTTAAGCAGTTGCTTCAACCGCTCAAAATCTGGGCCGCGGTATTCATTCCATTCTGTGATGAGAAGCAGTGCAGACGCACCTTCCACCGCCAAGTAGGGATCATCAAAGTACTCAACCGTGTCCCCAAGTGCCTGTCGTGCGGTTTCAAGTGCCTCTGGATCGTGCGCCCGAATTTTCGCTCCCCTTTGAATCAATTCCTGGGCAATCACGATCGCTGGAGCTTCGCGCATGTCATCTGTCTTCGGCTTAAAGGCCAATCCCCAAAGTGCAAACACATGATTTGAGAGGTCTTCTCCAAATCTGTCTATGACTTTCAGGGCGAGGATTCGCTTCTGCGTGTCATTCACTGAATCCACCGCAGCCAGAATCTCAAGATGAATCTGATTTTCTTTTCCCAAATGAGATAAGGCGCGAATGTCTTTGGGAAAACACGACCCCCCGTACCCGACACCGGGGAAAAGAAAATGTTGACCTATTCTGCGATCGGTTCCCATCCCCTGGCGAACCAATGAGATGTCCGCTCCCACCTTTTCACTGAGCCGGGACAACTCGTTCATGAATGAAATTTTGGTTGCCAGCATTGCATTTGAAGCATACTTGGTCAGTTCCGCAGATGAGGGATCCATCACCATGAGGGGTTTGCCAGTTCTGACAAATGGAGAGTAAAGCTCTTTCATTTTTTCTGCGACTTGGTCCGAATCGGTGCCAATTACAACCCGGTCAGGCTTCATGAAGTCATCGATGGCCGCGCCCTCCTTGAGAAACTCAGGATTGGAGACGACCTCCACTTGATGCTCGCTAATGGAAGATATGATGCCCTTCACAAGGTTTGCAGTACCCACAGGCACTGTAGATTTGTTGACCACGATCATTGGGCTTTTCATCGCATGGGCGATCTCCTCTGCGACAATCTTTACCGCTGTGAGATCACATGACCCATCCTCTGCTTCAGGTGTCCCTACCGCGATAAAAGTAATCTCAGAATCTGCGACAGCAGCCTGGAGATCGGTAGTGAATTGAAGCCTCTGCCCCTTTACATTTCTATCAACAAGTTCTTCCAGTCCTGGTTCGTAGATAGGAATAATGCCGTTTTTCAGGTCCTTGATTTTGGTCTTATCGTTGTCTACGCAAACCACCTGATTTCCGCTCTCGGCGAGACAGGTACCCGTGACCAAACCAACATATCCAGTTCCGACAACCGTTATTCTCATTGCTCAGTAACCTTGCTTTGAAGAAGTTTCTTGTTTCCCTATTCCGGTCAAAGGATTGAAACAGAACAGGCTCAGGGCGTCATTGAGTTGCTACATGATATCAGAGACATCCCATCTCCATAGGGTAACGGCAGGAATTCTCAAGGTCTGATGTCATTTGGCAGCCCGGCCCGTACAATCTGAGTATGCATGGAGACGACTTTCTTTCTGGCCTTGGGGATTCTGACAAGAACCCTTCAAAAAAACAGGATCAGGATCGGACAGATCCTGATACGGATCGGGTTCGTTTCAGTGACCTGGACCTTCCTCCACCTATACGTGATCGCTTGATGGACCGCGGTTTTATTTATCCTACCCCCATCCAGGAACTCTCAATTCCTGTTGCCCTCGCGGGCAAAGATCTGATCGGCAAGGCGGAAACGGGAACCGGAAAGACTCTGGCATTTACAGCACCAATCATGGGCAAACTCGATCCTGAACGCGTCGGGATTCAAGCCTTGGTCCTCTGCCCCACCCGAGAGTTGGCTCAACAGGTGGAAGAGGTTGCCTCTCTCTTGGGAGAAGCGGTAGGAATCAGGGTCGCTCTCGTTGTTGGCGGGATTCACGCAGCGCAACAATTGCTCCAACTTCGCAAGGGTGCACAAATGGTTGTCGGCACTCCGGGCAGAGTTCTGGATTTTCTCAACAGTGGAAAAATTCGCCTCGGATGGGTAGAGCATGTAGTTCTCGATGAAGCTGACCGAATGCTCGACATGGGTTTCATCGACGACGTCTCCAGCATTCTCGAACACACTCCGCCGGAACGTCAAACATGCCTGTTTTCGGCAACGTTACCTCCAAAAATAAAATCCCTCACTCGCAGATTCATGAAAGATCCTGATACGATTTCAACCATCAAGGAGATTGCCACCGTTCCCGAGATTGACCAAAAGTACATCCGGTGTCAGGACTGGACCAAAAAGTACTGGGTTCATGAGCTTCTGGAGAACAACCCCGGTGAAACCTGTATCATCTTTTGCAACACCCGTCGTGCGGTCATCGAACTGGATCGAGATTTGTGGGGAAGGGGTTATCCCGCCGGATCTCTCCATGGCGATCACGACCAAGAGCGACGTTTCAAAGTTCTCGAAGGTTTCAGGGATCGCAAAATCACAACTCTGGTAGCAACAGATGTCGCTGCCAGGGGCCTCGATGTGGAAGCGGTCGCCCGCGTCATCAATTACGACGTCCCCGACGAGGTGGAGACCTACGTCCACCGCATCGGCAGGACTGGCAGGGCGGGAGCCCGGGGCGAGTCCTACAGCCTCGTCGACCCTGCAGACAAACTGATGTGGAACCGAATCGTCAAGGAGACCGGGTTCAAGATCTCGGAAGAGGAGTGGACTCCTCCCAAGGGGATCCGTCCGGATCCCCGGCAGCGAAGAAGAAGTGGTCCCCCCTCTCGTAGCCGCCATGGAGGTCCCAGAAGTTCTGGGCCCCGTAGTTCTGGACCCCGTAGCTCTGGACCTCGTAGCTCTGGACCCCGTAGCTCTGGACCCCGATCCGGTGGCGGCGGAGGTCGACCCAGAGGCGGTGGACCGCGAAGAGGATCCGGCGGTGGGGGCAACAGAAATCGCAGAAGTGGTCCCAGGCGCTAGAATCCTCTGATCTACAAGGAGGTTCCACGATGGCAAAGCTGTTTTTGTGGTTCTGGATTTTCATCCAACCCCTGATCATCGCCATCGGCACCGGTTTCATCGTCGGGCTAATAATCCACTTCGCTATTCCGCCAGAAGGGGGTGACCCAGGGGGGTTCAGTCCCCCTGACAATATTTATGAAGTCCTCATCCTCCTCGGTGTAGGCGTTTTTTCCGGGTTTGTCGCTGGCGTCTTCCTCTCCAACCAAATCTACCAGAAGCACCTCTCCTCGAAAAAATCAGAAGATGAGTCCCTTTGAATCGCTTCTCCGATCCCACAAAAAAGGCCCCGCGGAGTGAACTCCACGGGGCCTCTTTCATTCGCAATCGTCTTAGGTGAAACGGTCGGCTAGTACATGCCGCCCATGCCACCCATGCCACCCATTCCGCCCATGCCCGCGGCGGCTGCAGCAGCCCCGGCGGCATCGTCGTTGGATGGAAGATCACTGACCACAGCCTCGGTGGTCAACAGAAGGCCTCCGATGGAGGCGGCGTTTTCGAGAGCGGTGCGTGTGACTTTGGTCGGATCGATGATTCCGGCCTTGATCATATCGACGTACTCCAGGTGCAAAGCATCAAAGCCATTTTCACCATTCTTTACGCGCTCACTGACGACAGCACCATCGACTCCGGCATTCTCAGCAATCTGACGGATCGGAGCCTCGACCGCACGACGGACGATGTCGACACCGATGCTCTCGTCACCAACCAGCTTGAGATCATCTAGGCAAAGGCTGGCACGGAGAAGAGCCACTCCACCACCAGGGACGATGCCCTCTTCAACGGCAGCGCGGGTAGCGTGAAGGGCGTCTTCGACGCGGGCCTTCTTCTCCTTCATCTCAACTTCGGTGGCTGCACCGACGTTGATCTGGGCTACACCGCCGCTGAGCTTGGCGAGACGCTCCTGTAACTTCTCACGATCGTAATCGGAGGAAGCCTTCTCCATCTCGGAGCGGATCTGGTCGATCCGGCTCTTGATGTCCTCGGAAGAACCAGCACCTTCGATGACGGTAGTGGTTTCCTTTTCGATGATGACTTTCTTGGCGCGACCGAGGAACGAGATATCCACGTTCTTCAGATCGATTCCAAGGTCCTCAAAAATGGCACGACCACCGGTGAGGATGGCGATGTCTTCGAGCATGGCTTTGCGACGGTCACCGAAGCCGGGAGCCTTGACGGCGCAGCAAGAGAAGGTGCCACGAAGCTTGTTGACCACGAGGGTAGCCAGGGCTTCACCTTCGACGTCCTCGGCGATCACAAGGATCGGCTTGCCGGACTGGGCGATCTTCTCAAGCAGGGGCACGAGGTCCTTGATGGATCCGACTTTCTTCTCATGAATGAGAATGTAGGGATCTTCCAGAACGCAGGCCATGTCCTCGGTGTCGGTCACGAAGTGCGGGGAAAGGTAACCCTTATCCACCTGCATGCCCTCGACCCAGTCGACGGAAGTATCAAGAGACTTTCCCTCTTCGACAGTGATCACACCGTCCTTGCCGACCTTTTCCATCGCATCTGCGATGATTCCACCGATCTCGGGATCGTTGTTGGCAGCGATGCTGCCGACCTGGGCGATCTCGTTCTTGTCCTTCACATCGGTGGACATGTCACCAAGGCTGCCAACGATACGCTCAACAGCCTTGTGGATTCCGCGCTGAATGCTGACCGGATTGGCACCGGCAGTCACATTGCGAAGTCCCTCATTGAAGATGGCATTGGCGAGGACGGTCGCAGTCGTGGTGCCGTCGCCGGCATTGTCGGAGGTCTTTGCAGAGACCTCTTTGACCATCTGTGCGCCCATGTTCTCAAAAGAGTCCTCGAGTTCAATTTCACGTGCAACGGTCACACCGTCTTTTGTAACGGTAGGAGCGCCGAAGGATTTCTCGAGAACGACGTTACGGCCTCTGGGGCCGAGCGTGACCATGACAGCTCTGGCAAGTTTCTGAACGCCACGGCGAACAGAATCGCGAGCTTCTTGGTCAAACGCGATGCGCTTTGCGCCCATCGTGTCGGTTCCTCTCGTTTCGGGTCGCCG
>CAYRAM010000032.1:0-25855 GCA_964422295.1 uncultured Planctomycetia bacterium
GCCTTCTTCTTAGCCTTCTTCTTAGCCTTCTTCTTGGTTGCCTTCTTCTTGGCCTTCTTCTTGGTTGCCTTCTTCTTGGCCTTCTTCTTGGTTGCCTTCTTCTTGGCCTTCTTCTTTGCAGTCTTGCGCTTGGCCTTCTTCTTCGCAGTCTTACGCTTGGCCTTCTTCTTTGCGGTCTTCTTCTTCGCCTTCTTCTTGGCGGTCTTCTTCTTCGCCTTCTTCTTCGCTACCTTTTTCTTCGTCGCCTTTTTACGGGCGACCCGTTTCTTCTTCGCAGCTTTCTTCTTGGCCATGAGCCAACTCCTATCGGGGGCAGTGCCCCTCAACCCTGATGCTCCCGCCCCCCTCCGAGGGGACGACCGGTGAACGGAGAGAGGACAACCGCTGCCCAGGACCGCTCGCCGATAGAAATCTCCAAGAGTATGAGTGAAAAGAGGTGAAAGATGCAAGACACAACTTTAGATCCAAACCAACAAAATCCTTGCGGTCGATTTGCAACTCTTTTCTTCACAGTCAATTTGATGGCAAAAAATCCTGTACAAACTGAAATCCCGTTGAATCAGGGAGGGCATTCAACACCTGAATCCCATCACCTTTGGAAGCAAAGCGATGATCGGGTGCACAACTCCGCAAAGGTCGAACAACCCTGTTACAGGCTCGAGCCGGGAGTGAAACTGCTTAAAGATTAGAACTCTGAAAGAGAGGAGGCTTTAGTCTACCTGGGGTCACCCACGATCCCCTTGCCAACATCTTTCAGACTGATCACCGGATCCCCCTCCGGCTACCATTTCCCCTGAGAATTTCTTGAAGAATCCCTCGATTCCCCAATCTTGGGAACATGTTACCTCGATAAATTCGAAGAGTTCAACATCTTTTCTTGTACCCATCATCGAAATATTGGCGCAGAGCAACGAATGCTCCACACCAATATTGCTATTGAAGGCACAAATTCCCGTCAATTTTGAATCGCAGAGAACGCCAAAGATGCCAAAACACTCGCAAGCAACTCGTCACTCGATTTGTCCCCCTCGACAAGCCAGTAAACTGAGACGAGGGACTTTGCTGCAACGGAATCGGATTCCATAAGTACATGTACTGAATGATGAGCTGAATCTGGCGTCAAGCTTTCCACGGAAAACTCGGGATCAAGATGAGCAAGATAATGAATCATGCCATTTTGATCCTGTTCGAAGCCTTGCTCGTTCAGAGTCACTTGAAGACCTAATGCTGCGCGATCCGCAGTCATCAACCCAACCGTGTATCTGTCAACGGCGATCATGACTTCTTCGCAATCAGATCGAATACTGACGGAGTCCTTGTACTCGCTCACAGCCCAAGTCAAAGGCAAATCGACAGAAAAACCAAGGCTAGCAAATTCATGCCGTTCCATTGTTGGTAAAGTGGGATCTAAAGCCTCAACCCCAGATGAAGCCTCATGAAGGTCCTCGGTGATCGGCGTCACCACTTCTGAGGTGGAATCATCCTCTTCGTCATCTTTGACAGGGTCAGGGGCATGCAACTCGCTGAAGTCAGGAAGCTCGATGAGCTCGACAGGCTCCCCCGCAGAAAAAGTTTCCCTTGCGCTTCGGTAGCGACGAACAGCCAGCTCCTCTTCCTCAGTGAGAGAAACTGATTCAATAAAGCGGTGATAAATCGTCGTTCGACCATTCCCCCAGGTCATGATGACTTTCTCATCGTCACTGACGATGACATTGCCATTGATGACGTGGCCATTCTTGAGAACGATACTACCGGATTGGGCGACTCCAGGTGTGAGTACCAAACAAATCACCAACAGGATATGAAAGTACCTGCTCATTTCTTTTCTCCGATCTCCAACAGGTGACCAGAGACAGCCTGATCAATCCATTGATCGAAAACTTCAGCAGTAGCATTTGCTGTTGTGGCACTAGCGGATGAATTCGATGCGTTACTGCCCGATCCCCAGGTAGCAACTATGACAACCAACAATATCGCTGCAGCTGCGGCGATCCACTTTCGGTGTGTATCGATAAACTCTTTGCAGCGATCGATATAAACAGACTTGTCTGTCAGGAAGCCAGCCCAACCGCTGTCAACCTCATCGGAGACCAATGAAGTGATCTCCTCAACATTGACCACTTCCGGAATCCCATCGACTATGGTTGCCTTGACCTCGGGAAGTCTTTCAAACTCTGTGAGGACATCGTCTTCACCAGGACGGTGGGAAAGCAAATCGGCCGATTCTTCCGATTCGCCGATGGAATCCTCTTCATCGAGGTAAACGATGACATCGTCGTCATCGAACTCCTCGTGAGAGACGATATTTGGATCAAGCTCTTCCTCAACCGGAAAAACTTTCACTTCCGGCAACTCTCCGTTGTTCACGGAAGTTTTTTCATCACTGGACTTCAAATTATCGTCCTTCATTTGTTTCCCCTACCTGCCACGCAATTTTGACGGCGGAAAAGCCGCGAAACGTCAGAGAAGACTAGGATGGGAAGTTACAAATTGGCAAATCTGGTCGGCAGGATTCCTGAGACTCTCAGATCAGTGCCGAATCCTGGGCGATAGGGCACAATACCGGTCCCGGGGACATCTGCTGACCGCAGGAGCAATTGTCGGCCGAAAAAGAGTCGACACTTCCACAATTTGGACAGGTTTTCGTTCGTTGCCCTTGTTCTTCGAGAACTGCCTCAACCTGATCACGGCTGAGACACCCCATTCGCAGCAATACTTCACCCAATCGGAATCGCAACCCGATTTTTCGCAGGCGGGATTGCTCTAGAAGTGCCTTTTCCAACTGATCTGCTGTAATCCAGTGATGGTTCATGGCGATTCTGCCGAATTTACCGTCGACGACACGAGATTCAGGACTCTCGGAATGCAACCTTCTTAACTGATTTCTTACTCGATGGACCAAAGCTTCAATGTCTTTTTCAGAGAGATCACTGGTGATATGAAGAAGTTTCAATAACCCGGCAAGTCCCGATCCAGGCTGTAGCTTTTCCAGGATTCTCTTGAGAATCGGAGCACTCAGCCATTCCCGCTGGCGCAGAAACCGCACTGCGAGGCTCACCTCGATCAGGGGGATATCACGTTCCCGCATTCGAACTCATTTCGATATCCTCGACAAACTGGAGAATGATGGAATCCAGCAGGTCAAAACCGATCTTCGAAGCAAAAATCCGATTTGCCTCCTGAACAAGCAAACCCTGTTCGGTGAAGTTACGCAAACTCTCGCCACACACTTCCAAAAAATCGTATCCAGTGAGTTCCGAGAAGGACTGAATATCCAGTCCCACTGCGAGCCTCAATTGAAGCATGATCAACTCTGTCATCGTTCTTTGCTGGTCGGGAATTTCTACATCAACTTGATCCGGAAGCCCTCCCGAAGAAATATATGCCTGTACATTGGGAAGATTTTTCCACCGTTTTCCGGCCATGAATGACGCCGCACCACTACCGACACCCATGTACTCACCACGCATCCAGTAATTCAGGTTGTGTAGAGACTCTCCCCCCCTCTTATGCAGATTGGAGACTTCATACCTCTGAAAACCCTGGATAGCCAAACCCTTAAGGAAAGCGTTTGAAAACTCTATACACTTTTCATCCAATAGTGGCTTCAACCCACCTCGCTCGCGCATCGCATGGAGCCAAGTTCCTGATTCATAACTCAAGTGATAGAGACTGATATGATCTGGATCGATACTCTTCACCGCATCAAGATCTTGATCGATCGATTCCAGATCCTGACCAGGCCAACCCACAATCAAATCGAGACTAGTTCTGGGAACGCGGTATTCCGAAAACCACTGGTGGACGAGGGCGACCCTTTCTGCGTCGTGCCGACGCCCCAATAGAGATAATCCCTTTTCAGAAAATGTTTGGGCTCCGGTGCTGAAACGATCCACACCCAAGTCGAGAGCGATTTGAATCTTGTCTCGATCCAAGGACTCCGGATTTGCTTCAACAGTCCACTCCTTCAGGCCACCCGCAAATGATTGAGAGAGTGTTCCCAGGAGAGAATTCCACTGCTCGATGGGAAGCGCACTCGGTGTACCTCCCCCAACAAATATTGTCTGGGGATTGAACCCTGTTTCCGCAAGTGTGCGAATCTCATCTACGAGGCACGTGACATACTCGGATACCACCCCTGGCCGCATGGCAGAGACATGGAAGTCGCAGTATGTGCACCGACTCCTGCAAAACGGGACATGCACGTAGAGGCCAGGAGAGGCTTCATTCTGTTGAATCACGCTGATGAACTCCCAAGGGGCGATTGGTTGATCCTGAATCCATTTTGTATCCTTATTCGAGGTCTCTTGCGGATGCTACCTCCTCGACCAGTCGAGGAAAACCGTGCCTTTCGACCTCCGGCGCAAGCCGTCCGTTTCGGCAACAGTGGGAGTTGAAGGATGAGCATCTTAAAAGGACACCTCGAACACTTCGGATTGCAGGAGTTACTGCAGACACTATCACAGGGCGCACGTTCTGGAACTCTGGAGATCTCTCGTGGTGAAGAAAATGTGTCCATCGTATTCGAGACGGGTCATATCACCCTGGTTCGATCTGGATCTTCCAAGCAATTGCGTCTCAGAAGCATACTGCTTAGGGAAGGTATGGTATCCGGAGAGGATCTCGAACAAGCCGGTCGAGATCACGAGGAAACAGGGATTCTTCTTGGCAGAGCATTAATTGATCGCGGAGTAATTGCAGAGTCGGAACTTGAAAAAGCACTCCGCAAAAAAATAGAAGAGGAACTGTTTGATCTCTTTTTGTGGACTGCAGGATCCTTTGAATTCTTCCCAGAACAATTGAAGTCTAACTACGACGAAGACGCTTGCCATGTCACCAGGGTTCAAGTTGATCCGATGAGCATCATCATCGAAGGCCTTCGCCAGGCCGACGAGTGGACCGTCATCCGCCAGAGAATACGAGACCACCGCTGGATCCTTGTGCCTGAGCCCAGCAAAACTGCTCCCGCTGAAAATCACTCCGTCTTTCAAATGATCAACGGTGCCAGAACCATCGAAGAAGTTCTGGCCCAATCAAGGATGACCCGATTCGATACATGTTCGGTCTTGTACCGATTCATGGAAGAAGGTTTTGTTCGGGAAGCGACCATGGATGAAATGATCAGAAGGGCTCGGGACAGAGCCGCAGAAGATCCATTATCAGCACTCGTCATCTATGAAGCGTTACTTTCAGATCACGATCCTGAATCAGGCATATCATTGATCGATGAGGCCGCTGATTGTGCAGGCCACGCAAACCCGGAGGTACACGCTAAGTTTCTGCGGCACGCAGTGAATGCGCTCCTTGCCGCAGGCGATGAAGCAACTGCGTGGAAGCGCCTTCAAAGATTACTGGTACTGGTCCCGGGGCACCTTGAAGATTTGCAACTCTGTTGGCAAATCCGGAACTCTCTGCCTGAGCGCAAGATTCCCCTGATTCATGAAGATCTTTGCAAAGCCCTGCGTAAAGCTGGGGATTATCGTCAGCTTATAACAGTTCTTCGCGAAGCGGAGTCCATTCGTGGAAAAGACGGGGTCTACTGGCTTCAACTGGGAGAGGCCTTGATCAAAATCAAGGATTCCGGTGCAAGTGAATGCTTGAAGAACGCGATTGCACTTTCTCGCAATGAATCTCCCGACATCGCATTGAGAGCAGAACGCAGTTTGAGAAATCTGATTCCAGAACTTGATTTGGACGATGGGACTCTCGATGAACTATTAAAGAGACAGGAAGAGATAGAAAAAGCACAACTCCTTAAGAGGAACTACAAGATTGCTGCTGGAGCCTTTATCTGTTTTTTGCTCATCATGCAATTCTCCGCAGAGTGGAGAGCTCGTGGAATGCTTTCTGCTGCAAGGCAAATTGAAACCAATGCAGATAACATTTCAAATCTCATTACAGCGGCAGAAGCTTATGAGAGAGTTGGGCAACTACACCCTTGGACATTTGCAGCCGGAAAAAGCAACGTCGAAGGTGAGCGGATGAGAGCCTTGATCCTGAATGAAGTTGTCACTGAAAAAGACGCACTTCACAGATCACGAGAAGAAGCGAGATTAAGTCGTCAAAATCTACGAAATCAAGTTGAAAGTACTTTGGTCAAAGCAGAAAACTTGATTAACAACGGTGCTCCTCTCAAAGCTAGATTATTGATAGATCAACTCTCTCAAGAAGAGTTGGAATCGATGCCACCAAGAATAATTAAAGCGATACGGTATCCCGTAGTCTTGGAAAGTATTCCACCGGGTGCAACAGTCTATGGCAAAGATCGACAAGAACTCGGTTTCAGCCCTCTTACTCTGACTCCAAAGAAAGGTGAGAAACTAGAGATTCACCTTGAAAAAAGTGGTTGCCAATCAAGAGTGATTGAAGTCACAGCCGATTCTGTTCCAAGATTGTTCGTGTCTCTCGTGCGCAGTCCAGAGAGGACATTCAGTCTCCCTGAACCTGCAATATCCATGGCTATCCTCGAAGAACTGGTAGTGACTTCAGGTAGGGATGGGAAAATTAGGCTACTTTCGAGGAATTTGTTGGAACCACTGCGAGAAATCTCAGTCGGGCTGGAAGGCCATCCCGCTCCTGCGCTGATTAAAGGGGGCAACAATCTACTTGCGCTACCCCTATCAGGAAAGCCTGTAGCGATCTCAAATGCTGGAAAATCTCTTCCATTAGGATCGGTTCATTCTTCACCTTGGACCTGTGCAGCTTCCACTACTGAGAATGGTTGGGTTTTAGGAGACGCCGACGGTCGTGTCTTGCAATTTGATTCAAAAGGAACGCTCCAATGGAGTCGCAATTTCACGGCTCCGATCCAATTTCTTACATGCACCGATGGTGGCGACGTGATCGTTGTCGACCTTATGCGAAATTACTCTTTGATTCAGCCTGACGGTGATTCACCTGAAAAGCCCCTTTCTGTCCCTGGAAATCCAATCTGCCTCCTCAAAAATGGAGATGTCATACTGACCTCAGGGAAATTGTGGTCGTCTCATGGCACCAGAGAAATTCCTGCTCCCCAAACTGCACCACGCCAACTTGACGACACACTTCTCTTCAACACCAAGGCTGGCTGGGCGAGCCTCTCAGAAGAGGAAGTACACATAATTGAATTCCCGGTACGAAACACCTGCCCCCCTATCAGTCATTCGTCTAGCAATGAACTTACCTGGGCAGCGGGAATCGATGGCATTTTGCGTTTGTTTAATCAAGGGGGTCAAGTTGTGGGCGAGGTTGCTCTAGACACCGCAGCCACGGACATGGCTTACACGGAACCAGGGACACTGCTCGTAAGTTTGACAGATGGCACAGTATGCGTAGTAAAGGAGCAGGAATAAAGATGCTAAAGGTAACTTTGTTGGTAACGATCGGACTTCTTGGCCAGCCACAGGAACCCATCGTAAGTGACCAACTCAAGCACGTGGACTGCAAGGTTGCTACGATTTACACCAGTCTTTTAGAACGAGTTGGTACTCAAGCACGTCTTGCAGGCCTTGATCAATCGGTGATGATTCGGGATGGAGTTGAACTCCCCCGCATCGACGAACAAGAGTCATCGACATCCCTTAGCCTCACTCTTGTTAAAGGTGTCAGCTCCTGGGAAGTAATTCAATTCAATGGATTTGTTTCATTTGAACAGACCCTTCAAGAGCAGAGGAATCTACGCTTGAAGCTCTTGGACAAAGGTGAAATCACTTGGGTGAGAAACATTGAAACTTTTTTGGTTAGAGAATCTGCAGGAGACCAACGCTGGGACATGTGGATTTCCTTTCGGGAAAGAAACCAACTCGACGAAGTTTCGTGGCTGAGTCTCGGTGGTGAATTTTTCTCTGGCACCGCCCAGCTCGGATCCTACATCGAAGATGAGGGTATGGAGTCTTCGGCACTCCTTGCCAAGTTGCACCCACATGGGGATTCGTGGCTGGCGACTTCAGATCTTGCACTCGAACACGGCCTTATCGGTAATTCCCAAGGATACCAATCAAGCGTGAGGAACAACCTGATGGATCAGGCCACTGCACAGTTATATGAAATCCTGAAAAAGTCGCGCAAAAAACGTCCAGAGAATGGAGTGCAGTTGGGAAGTCCGAGGAAGAGCATCCGAGGATCCTGGGGAGATCCTATATCGGTCGATTGGATCCGATTTGATCACCACATGCTGGAGCATTGGCAATACTCCGATCGCCATGTTCGATTAATCGATGGGCGCGTCTATGAAATGGGCAAGTCCGCAGGATTGTCACTGGCACAATAAACGCGAGATCGCATCAATCATCGCCGTCAGGATCATTTTCTGAAGGTTCGACCGGCATATCCAATGGGCCAGTTCGAGTCTCATCAGGCACAACCCTACTGGGAATGTCCCGAAACAACCTCACCCCTTGCTCCTGGGGTCTTGCTCCCCCGATCCCTGCAGATGGACGAGGCACGGGATCTGAATTGAGGGGCTGAACCGGTTCAGGACTTGAATGGAACATGAATCCCTGATCAGAAACTTCAATCCACTCATCTCTGCGAACTGGCAATGGAATCCTCTTGGCCCACTGAACCATGACCTCTCCGGAGAGCACGAAAACTTCGGTTCTTCCCAACTTTGACCACCGGCGAACCACAAACTCAGTGCCTGAAACGATGATTCCCACTTCTTTGGTCACAACCTCCAGCGGTCCCTGACCGTGCTCCAACTGAAATCTGACCTCCCCTTCGACGACTCGCAATCTCCTGTTCGAGATGCAATCCAGAATCGTTACGCCAGAGACATTCGCCTTCAATCCGGAACTATCCCGAAGAGTGACAAATCCGTTCACACTTTCCAATCTGTCTCCGGGATAAATCGTCGATGGAGTTGAAGATGAATCTGTCTCTGAGACGGGAATTCGGTCTGCTCCCCTGGAAATCCAGACCTCTCCCCCAGCATCGGAGGTCAGAAGACCAATTCCCCTGTCGAAATCCATCGTCATCACAAATCCAAAAATACCGATCAAAAGAACAGCGATTGCGGTCAACGCTCTGCGAATCGCCAGCCCTCCTTCGATAACTTCTTTTTGTTCATCATGTGAGTAGGGTTGAAGATCTTCCGATCGCAGGGAATCCTTCAACAGGCCTCCCAATTCTCCACTAACCAAATTGTAATCGGAGTCGATGGATTCCAGTCCAGACTGGAGTGACTGCTCCCACTTTCGACACTCGGTACAAACATCGAGATGGGCTTCCAGGATAGACCGTTGGGGATCGGTAATCTCTCCATCAAAATCGAGAGAGATGAGGTCACGCACTTTTTCACAGTCACTATGAGCGACCATCGAACTCTCCTTCTCCACCACTGTTTGCTCTGCGCCACTTCTCTGCAAGCAACTTGCGAGCTCGGGCAATCTTGGATTCCACTGCTTTTGGAGTGGTTCCCTGAATCCGTGCAATCTCTTGATAAGAGTGATTCAGCTGATGCTTGAGCAACAACACCTCACGGTACTCTGCGGGCAACTCTAACAACAAATTATTTATCATCTGTGATTTTTCAACTTGCTCGAGTGATTCTTCAGGTCCCATGCCAGGGCTGATATCTCTCGTTTCATCGATGGAATATTTCTCCCTGCCTCTGAGGGATCTCCGTCTGTGAAGGTCTATGGAACTGGAACGAACTATCTGCAAAAACCAACCACTGAATCTACGATCATCGCCAAGTTGATTCAAACGCTGCCACGCCTTGACAAATGAATCCTGTACAGCATCTGCCGCGAGATGAGTATCGCCCAAGATACCAAATGCAACTCCACCCGCAGCATTTTGGTGCCTCAATACCAGCTCTCGAAACGCATCCTTGTCGCCGGATCGAGCCAAGCGAACAAGGTCTGCAACTGATTCCGAATCAGAGATACCCACTGCGAGTCTTCTACTTTCTTCCTCCAAATGAAGGACGAAGGAGTTTTTGAACATCCCTCACAAAAAATCAGTAAATTACCGATCTCTCTCCTGGCGCTCGAGGACTGACTCCAGAATTCCAATGTAGGATCGATATCTACGACCGTCGATCAATCCTTCCGCCAATGCCTTCTGAATGGCGCAACCCGGCTCATTACGGTGGGTACAATCGTTAAATCGACAGTCATGAAGATAGCTCTTCAGATCCGGCATCCAATGGGCCAACTCCCGGGGCTCCAAACCCCATAATGCCCAATCCCTGAAGCCGGGTGTGTCGACGATCGCCGAATCGCCTTCACCGGGATGCCAGGTCACAGCCGTAGTCGTGTGGCGCCCCTTCTCATTGTGCTCACTGACTTCACTGGTCTTGAGATCGATGCCCAATACGCGCGAAATCAAGGACGATTTCCCGGCACCACTGGGCCCTGAAAGAACGGTCGCTTGTCCGCGAAGTCTCTCTTTCAGCGATTCGAGTCCTTCTCCGGTTTCGGCAGAAGTTTTCAAAATTTCGTAACCCAGCCGAGGATAGACCTTCAATCGATCTTCCACTTCATCGGAAACACCCAAATCAATTTTGTTGAGAATAATCAGAGCTGGAAGAGACATGCACTCACTCGCCATCAACAAGCGATCCAGTGCACCGAATTTGATACGTGGCTTTTGAACAGAAAACACACCGGCAACCTGATCGACATTTGCCGCTAAAATCAGTTCACGTGCCTTCCCCACATCCCTGCGCCGAGACAGCCAATTTTTGCGATCTTCTACAGAGACGACCCACCCGTCTGTTTCCCTGTCTGCGCTTTCATTGCGCTCAAAATCTACCCAATCACCCACCACGATTGGATTACTTCCCTTGCGTCGTAGACGACCGGCCAAATCACACCGGAAGATCTGATCTTCGCACAGGACACGAACTTCCCTGCTCGATCTAAAAATGACCTGCCCTCTCAGGGTAGACATCAAACCTTCAGGTCCGTGAGATAATCCTCACTTGGCTGGGGTAATTGATCGACAACTAGATCGAGGTAGCGAATTGTCTGGTCCCCGGCTCGCCCTGTAAATCGCTGTGCATTCCAATCAGGCAATGCTGCTACGATCGGAGCGAGGAGCTCGTCCTGCTCAAGCAACATGCGCAATGGATTTTTCTCGCCTCGAACGACCGCCTCCCTTGCCGCCCAAGCGTGAGTGCGAATTTGCTCATGTAGCTTTTGGCGGTCTCCTCCACGAGAAACCCCCTCCATCAGCAACTCTTCCGCTGCCATAAACGGAAGATGCTCATCGATTCTCTTCTCCCTGACATCGTCATGGACTTCGAGACCAGCGAAAACGTTTCTTGCGATGATCAAGATGGCATCCAATGCCAGGAAGATACCGGGAATCTGTACCCTTCTCTGGGCACTATCGTCGAGGGTTCTTTCCATCCACTGATTGGCCGCCATTTGCCCCAATCCGGGTGCCAACGTCATGACGTGGCGACAAAGAGCACATAATCTCTCTGATCGCATAGGGTTTCGCTTGTATGGCATCGCAGAGGATCCCACCTGCGTCGATTCATAGGGTTCTTCCACTTCTCCCCATGATTGCAGCAATCGGATATCAGTCGCGGCCTTGTGCACCGAAATCGCAATATCGGTGAGTCTGGATGCAAGTTTGTGATCCCAAATTCTTGGATAGGTCTGACCGCAAAGATCGAAGACCCGATCAAAGCCCAATTCCCTGGCCAAATCGGATTCTAGTTGGTCCACCTTTTCACCATCACCATCGCAGAGGTGAAGAAATGTCGCTTGGGTTCCAGTAGTGCCTTTGAGTCCTCTCAAGGGCAGGCGTTGACGAAAATCGACGACTTCCCTGTAGGAATCCACCAAGTCCTGAAGCCACAGTGCTGCCCTCTTGCCCAAGGTTGTCAATTGGGCGGGCTGCAGGTGGGTCAATCCAAGGGTAGGAACATGGGCCTGTTGACGACAAAACTGACCCAAACCATGGATGGCAAGCAGCAAACGGTTCTCCGTCATGAGCAGAGCTTTGCGAAACAACACGAGATCTGCATTGTCTGTAACGAAGCAGGATGTCACTCCGAGATGGATGATCCCTGCCGCCTCGGGTGCAACCTCACCGTAATGGTGGATATGAGCCATGACGTCGTGGCGGGTCTCTCTCTCGATCTCTGAGACTCGATCGAGATCAATCTGGTCGCGAGCATTTTCAAGCGCCTCCACCTGCTCCTGCGTGACAGGTAGACCGGAATTTTTCTCCACCCGAGCGAGGGCGATCCAGACGCCTCTCCACGCTTTGGCCCGTTCCATCGGAGAGAACAACTCCTGCATTTCAGCAGAGGCATAGCGCTGTGCGATCGGATCCACATATCGTTCCTGAGACACCGAATTTCCTCTCTGTCAAACGCCACGACTCTCTCAAATTCCTCTTCAGAGCGGCGAAAATGCCGTCGATAAACAGATGTTACCCCTGTCGTGGGCGACCCCGGGCTGGTGCCCGGAAGAAAGGATCATCACTGGTGTCCAGTCCCTCCGTCAACTGCTCCCGAAAAAGAGGCCTGAAGAGACCTTCTGGCCCCCATGCTACGCTCGCTGTGGCCGTATTTGGCCTTTTCGTGCTCAGTTGGACTTGGGTGCATGGAGACGAGGTGTGGCTCACCAATGGCCACCAGTTGACCGGCAAGATCGTCTCGATCGATCGGGATCAATTGGTCCTCGAGGTTCCTGAAGGAACGTTGTCCTTGAAACGATCCCTGATCGACTACGTGATCCGGGTTCCAGCAAGGGAATCGATGTTGGCCGAGTGCAAACGACGGCTTCGAGGCGGCTTTCCCGGATCCGCCCTCGGTTATCTTCGCAAAGAATATACCCGTGATCCTGAGTGCCAAGATGTCCTGGACATCTACCGCAAGTGCCTGGTCGCAGAGATCGAGAATCACCTCGATGTCGAATCATCGGAAGCGGCTCTCAAGTTATGGAGAGAAGTCAGTACCCTCCCTGGTGATGATCCTGGCGTATCCAGACTTAGGCCCATGGTCATCCAGGAGCAGGGGCGCCTTCTCAAACTTGAAGAGACGGTATTGCAATCGATAGAGGCAGGCCTACCAACGGAGACACTCCAACATCTGAAGTCTCTTGAAACGAGATATCCTTCAGCGAGTCAAAGTTGGATTTTGGTCTTTGAGGAGCAATCCTTGTTGGCTGCACAACAATACCTCCTTCAACGAGATTTCAAATCGTTACATGAGGTCCTCATGGAATTGCTAAAGAAGTCCCCTCACTATTGGCCACATACTCGTGCTGCAATAACCCTGGCATCCATCCATGGTCAGGGAATTCCAGCCGAAGATGCGCTGACAATTCTACCCAACTCCCCCGCACTTCACCTTGCACTGGCGAATCTGGCAGTCCATTCGGGTCACCCATTAAATATGAGTTCACACCTTGAGCGGGTCACAGAACTGGTCGGTGGAGAGATCGTATCGAGTGAAATCACTGCTCACTTGATGCACCAAGCTTCTAACGAACTGCAGGGGATGGATATCGGAGGGGAAGATCTCCACTCTGTTTGCGAAGCATGGCTCAGCCAATTCTGGAGTCGATACTCCTTCCCTGGATCTCCTCCTGAGATCCCTGCCATCGTCGAACACCCCTCTCAGGCTGCACTCGACAAGCACCTGGGATCCGCAGGAGAGTCGATCCGCTTCGAGATGATTGGTGAGTACGGAACGATTCAAAAAGCGATCCTCCACGTGGTTCCCGACGAACCTCTCTTGAGCCAGGACGACCTGCCCCGAGAGATCTTTCGCAGCTTGATTGCCACCAGCCTCGGAGTCCCCCGATGTCCAGTTTGGCTTGAGGAGGGTCTGGCATCCCGATCTCGCGGTCCAGTGGCAAAATCTCGTGATGACTGGCTTCTCCAAAATGCCCTCGAGGAAGGGCGACTGCCGGAAATCAGGGATTTGATCAGGATGAAATCGATCCGGAGTGATCTCCTGAGAGCAGCCTGCGGTTCGATTGTTGATTCACTCCTCGAAAGTACTCCCCGAGCCTTGATCCCGCTCCATTTGATACAAATTCGTGATACCGGTCTGGAGGGCTTCTTGAGAAGCAGCTCAGAGGTAGATACCTTGCACGAACTACAGCAACGCTGGATCGGGGATCTGCGCAATCAGGGGGGATAGATAGCATGTCGGATACCGGGGCACGATTTGATCTTGGCTCCGTCTTCCGAAAGTTCTTGCAGGTTTTACGCTCAACAGTATCCCTGGTCAAAAAACAGCCTTCCTCAGGCACCACTTCAACCCGATCAACGAAATTCCGTTCTCAGTTTCCTTCTTTTCCAACGTCGAAAAGAAAAAATGATTCATGGCTGAGAGTCGCCGCTTTGCTCTCCATTTTTATGCACCTTGGATTACTGATCCTTCTTCCTGCTCCTGGAAACAGGGGCACACTCCCCGCCCAAAGAGTGAAGGTCGACGTTCGTTTCAGATCCCCTCCTCCACCTGAGCCGATTCCAACCGAAGTCGAAGAGATACAACCTCTACTGGAGGAGGATCCTCCCGAGACGGAAATTGAGGACAAAGAGATTGCCGACATCGCTCCCAAGGAGTCACCGCAGGAAGTTCTCAACAATGCTGGGACCTCACCTGTGCCTGAAATGCATCTGGACGGTCCTGCCACTCCCGAAATTTCTGAGGAGGATGGAGAAATTCAAAAGATCCAATCCCTTCTGAATGATACCCGGGACCAGGTGTTGAATGACAAGGCCCGTGACCGGTGGCTATTGCTCGAAGTCAGGGAGCCGATCCGAACCGGATTGACCCAGCTCCTCGGACAGGGGATGGAGATCTCCGACTCGGAAGGATCAGGCAAGTTTTTGCTCTCCTTTTGGATCGATGGGGAAGGATGGATCTACGACCTTGCTCTCAAACCTGCCCCTGGAGTGGAGATTGATGCCTTTGGGATTCGCGACATGATCGCAAGGCTGAATCCTTTGGCGAATGCACCTGCAGGGGTGAAGACCCCCCTGAAAATCCAACTCAGAGTGCAGAGTCTCGAATGAACCCTTCCCGGATGGTGCCAGATCACGTGGCCAAACTCTTGGATGTGGAATGTGCCGGACCCGGAGGGCTTTTGGTGGCTCTCTCCGGAGGTGTTGATTCGGTCGCACTGCTCTCTGCGGTGGTCGATTGGGCAAACCACTCTTCAGCCTCTCCCCGGGTTGAAGCATTTCACATGCACCACGGCTTAAGGGGCGAGGAAGCAGACCGGGATTCCCGACACTGCTTCCAAGTGTGCTACAGACTCGGCATCCCCATTCATGTTGTGCATGAAGACCTTGATCGCCAATTGGGGCCAGGACAGCCATCTCTGGAAACCCTTTCACGGGACAAACGCAGATCTCATATCGAAAAGGTAGCCACTTCGAGGAATTGTCCCCATGTGCTGCTGGGGCATCATGCAGACGACCAGGCGGAAACACTGCTGGGAAATCTGCTCAGGGGCTGTGGATTGAAGGGGCTCTCAGGAATGCACCCTGTAACCCCCTTGGGGCAAGGAGGGATCCGCCTTCTCAGACCATTTCTCGATATTCGCAAACAGCACCTTATCGAGCATCTCGAACAATCCTCTCTCACAGCAGTCGAAGACTCTTCAAATGATTCACCGCAACACCGAAGAAATCGCATTCGGCATCAATTGATTCCTGCAATGGTTGAGGAGAGTCCCGAATTGGTGACCCATCTGACGCAATTGGCCGATGAGATGGGTGCTCGCTGGAAGCAACAAAAAGGCAAATTAATGCCCCGATTGGAAACCGTATTTTATGAGGGTCCTTATTTGTCATTTCCCCCCCACTCATGGGAAGGACTCGAAGACCATGAGATCGCAGACCTGTTTCGGGAGGCACTGCTGATCTCCGGGTCCTCTGGTGGACAATTGAGCCGTGGACATCTTCATGGATTACTGAGGTTGACCGCGGGGAGCAACTCTCCCGAGGTGGAACTGCCGGGTAATCGCCGAGCCCGACGCTGCGGCAGGTGGATTCACATCTCTCCCGAGTGGGACACCATCTCGATGGCATGGACCCCCAAAGTTGTCCTGGGTCCTGACCCCTTTGAGTTTCTGGGTCTCCATTGGGAGATTGAAACCGAAACGTCGCTCACCGTCAGGGCATGGCAACCGCAAGATCGTTGGCCCGACAGAGAAAGCAGATCCGTAGAGACTTTGCGTGTCGCAGGAATCCCTGCCGAATTGAGAGAATGGTGGCCTGTCCTGATCGATTCGGGGAGCGGGGATGTCCTTGGATCACCGGGAATCACAGGACCAACAGTCCACCTTGCAAAAATTGACCTCCGGGAGATCCAGCCTTTGGGCTTTCACCTGCTAAGAGTGACCCGCCAAAAACAATGAATACAAAAAAATCGGAGCGAACTCACCTTTGAGCCCACTCCGATCTTTCAAAGATTCACTGAACTCAACGACGAATCTGTATCCGTTGAATCAATCCACTCTGGCCATAACTGAGCAGGATTCCTCCATCCAGAGCGTCGATCGCATCGCAATCTCCAGTCTCCAGAGACCAACGCTCAGAACCATCACGAGCGGAACAACTGACAATCCTGCCATCGCTAGCCAGAAGAGAGACATCATCGCGGGAAGTGAGAAGGATTCGGCTGAATCCATCCAAACGCCAGCGTTCTTTTCCGTCTGCACTGTCGAGGCTGATGACTTCATGAATCGGAACCTGATAGCGATCATCGGTCAAAATCGCATAGACGGCTGAACCGGAGACTACCGGGCTGGAAACCACCGGTTTGCCGGTGGGAGTCGACCAGTGGAGGAAAGCTTCTTCTCCGGCATCAGAGAAACAATGGACTTTGGTATCACGAGATCCGACATAGATACGATCACCGGATACGGTCGGAGACGATTCAATCGCTCCGTAGGTTCTGTAATCCCAACAGTCACTCCTGACGTAGCCCGCACTCTGGAGAAGCTTGTAGACGGTGCCGTCTTCGCTCCCGACGTAAGTAGCGTTCATGTGATTGGCTGCGTCAGCAGTCACACCCCCTCCGGTGAGAAAGGTCCAGTTCACAAACCTGTCCTTTTTGGAAATCCCGTAAGCTCTCATGTCAAAACCACCGATCACCAGATCATCCAGGCCTGGGGTGACACCGGTGGAAATCGGAAAGTCACACTTGATGACATAATTTCGGGCACCGTAATGATCGTCGATGCAGTGCACGCGGCCGCGCTCGACGAGATACAGTTCATCAGGATTCTCTGACCTCAACTCCTCCGGATACACATAGACCGAAGGCGAATGCTCCAACACCCCTTGCAAAGGGTATGTCCAACTCGGCAATCCAGTCGCGCCATCGATCTTGACCAGCACATGGGGGTACTCCTTGGTCGAAGAAACGATGTAGACGTTGCCATTTTCGACAAAGGACTGCTTGATCGAAGAAGAGTGGCGATAGTTCCATCGGACATCCAGCCCCTTGGATGCGATGTCCTCCTTGGCAAATCCGGGATTCCCGGATGAGCCGGGATTGCTCACCATGTTTGACGTGGCGGCTGCATTACGGGATTCGTCACTGCGGGTTTCAGCCCCACCGGAACAACCGATCAGGATCGGGGCCAGCAGCAACAGGATCAAAAGACTCGGTGAAATTCGCGAGATCATGGGCTCGGTTCTCCACTCATGTTCAGAAATTGCGCCCCACACCCCTGGGCACCTGATTTCCGACTTGATTTATTGTTCATCTGCGAGGAACTCCCCGAGATTGACTTCATGTTCTTTTTCGTATCTGGCCAATTCCTCGATCCGCTCAAGGTCGGCCTCAATCGTTTCTGTCAGGTCAAAAACCTGTGGCCCCTTTTGTAATCGGGCGGTCAGATCCATCACCATCTCTTGCCAAGATCCTTCGTAGAGTTCATCACGGAGAATCAGCAACGTCTTTTCCTTCTCGGACAGTCCGCTCAGAAATCTTTCATGATCTGGCGTCATCTCCGAGACCCCTCCCCTGTTCAACCTCATCTTCAGTCCCGGGTCACAGGTGTCAGGTCAGGTCCGGAGAACTCGAGGGTATTCATCATCCATTTCTTCTTCTTGAATTGGAACAGATCCATCGAGGTGTAAAACTCATCTCCAGGTCGTTCAAAATTGAGACGCAGAACCCGCTCCGTCAACTTCAGGATTCCGCCGGGCAACTCTTCCACGGCGATATCATCGACGAGTCCATGGAAATCGACCATGATCTTGTCTGCTTCGGGATCGATGGCATTGAAGATGGCCACACACTCGATCTTCTGGCCCGCTATCACCTTGAGGCCCAGATCACCTGCGCCATTCTTTTCCAGCAAGTCCGCACGAGAAAACAGCATCTTGCCTTCCCTGCGCTCGATGGCTTTCTCCACCCACGGCAACGCAATATTTGCGTAGCGGCGATTTTTGTCGGAACGGGCCTTGATCCCCACATGAAAAGTTCCGTCGATGCCAGACTTGTTTTCAACCGTGTAACGGAGATACCAGTAAGTGCGCCCAGCCTCGGGCACACCATCCGGTCTCAGGTCGTTTCCTTCTCCGCCGAAAACGGTGATTTGACGTGGACGCTCGAATTTCAATTCGAGTCGGGCGATTCCGGGATCGTCTGCATCCTGAGCGCTGGCAGTGGCGGCTTGGAATCCGATCGCTGAAAATAGCGTTAAAGCAAAGAGCAGTGCCATCGTCAGGGTTGAAATCGATGCCGAGGATAGAGATCTCGTTATTCCTCTGCTGCTATCGTGGATCATGGTCGACTCTCCTGTGCATGAATTAAGGGACCATTGGATAATCCCGGAACCTCTCGAAGTGTGTCTCCCTTGTGGAAGTCTTCCGATTCGAAACAGCACCCTGTAAAGATCTGCAAAAAATCATTCGGGCTCAAATGTCACTGAATCAGCGAAAACCACCGAAGGGACGAAGTGCTGGCAAAGCCGAAAATACAACGCAGCCACCGCCAGGTCCCGGGGATGTTTGACACAACCCATCGAAACCATTCCTGCGGCAGAGCCATCCCCGACCCAATACTTCCTTCCGATTTTCCATCCCGCAAGAACGAACCCGTGAGAACGAAATTGCCACTCCCCTTGGGAATCGGCGGCAGAGGTCAATCCTCGACAGGATGAAGCCAAAATCATAGCAACCCCCTGTCAGGGGTGTCAACGTCCCCGGTAGGGTGGTAATCGGTAAAATCTCGGCTTATCATGTCTTTTTGGAGGAGCTGCGCCGGGGGGCCGGAAAGAAACCCCTAGTGTGGCCGTCATAAATTCAACAGTGATCAGGACAAATGCGCCCTGCCATTCGGGGAAGTCGTCTCAGAAGGGTGACAGAAGGGTTTACCTTCTTTGCTCCTTCCGCTCCCCGTGTGGGCTTACAGCAGCTCACAGGGCTATTTCCGTCACTGCAAGGAACCCCGTTAATTGACTCCTGGAAGGAGACTTCATGAAGCAGCGCAAGTCGCTTGGCCACTTCCCCCACCTCAGGCCCCGTTCTGAGGGTTTCACCCTGGTCGAATTGCTGGTGGTGATCGCCATCATCGGAACCCTGGCCGCTCTTTTCTCTGGAAACATCCTGAGTGCCTTGCGCAAGGGGGACGAGGTGACCTGTACCAACCACCTCAAGAACATCGGCACAGCAGCCATTGCATTTGCTCTCGATGAGAGATTTTTCCCGGTCGCCAAGGGCAAAAATCCGCCGGCATATGAGTCCTTGAATGTGCTCATCAATTCTGAAGCGGGTGCAGATCTCTCTCCCAGTGATTTCATTTGCCCTGCTTCGATGGAGGCTGGCTTACCAGCAGAGCAGGATGAAAACGGCAAATTTATCCTCGATGAGGACACATGCTCCTATGCTTGGCTCGGCCAGAGGACAAAGTCCACAACTTCCACAAGTACCGCCTTGGGAAGTGACGATTCCATCGCTGACAAGGACAATGGCGTCGAAGAAAATCATGAAGGATTTGTCATGGTCGTGTACGCCGGAGGTGATGTGAAAAAAGTGAAGGCGGATGAATTGCCAGAGGGCAGAATTCTTCCAAAACGACTGGTGGATCAATCGGGCGAGTGACCCCCACCCTCTAAAAAAGGCCCGGAAGCCAAACGCTTCCGGGCCTTTTTTTTGTCGATGCTGAAGACGCAGGTTCCCCGTCACTCTTCCGTTTGATCAGAATGGGCATCCATGTCGTCCGACTCCATTGGACGGGACCCCATTCTGTATTGGTTCTCCAACCAACCTCCCAAGTCCCTGTCCCTGCACGACTCACTGCAGAACGGGAGAACAGCAGAGATTTCCCCGTCGCCTTTTGGCTCGATCATTTCTCTGCAAACAGGACATTTCTTTGGGCGATTCATGAAGACGATTTCTCATCGCTCTTCTTGGGTGTCTTCTCGGAAGCAGAATCCTTTTTGGGGGAAGAATCTGAGCGATCCTCCTTTTGGCGCTTCTTGTATCCATCGCTACGGTAGTCAGTCTCGTAAAAACCGGCACCCTTGAACAACAATCCGCTCCCGGCACCAAACAGGCGGCGCAACTTCTTTTTGTCGCACTGGGGACACCGTTCAAGAATCTCTTCATCTATTCTTTGAAATACTTCAAAGGAGTGCTCGCAAGCATCGCAGATGTAATCATACGTGGGCATGACTAAGACTGCTCTTCCTGATCCACGCCCCGGGCAACGATTACACGTGAGGCCCTGATCAGCAACTCGCCGCAACGATAGCCCTTTTCGACCTCCTCGACGATTTCACCCTGACGAGCTTCTGGATGATCGACCTGCAACATCGCCTCATGACATTCAGGATCAAATTCTTCGCCGATGGCTGAAATTTTTTCAATCTTCAGGTCAGCCAACACTCCCTCAACTCGTTCTGCAATCATCGTCAAGCCTTGGCGAATCCCCTCGTCTCCCCCCTCATCTCCTCCAGCTTTGATCGCTGCTTCAAGCCCGTCCAACACCGGAAGGAATGACCGCACAATCGAGACGGTAGTTCTCATCCTTTGGGATGCCTGATCCTCCAAAGTACGTCTCCGAAAATTGGCCAGCTCCGCATGGGCTCTCTGAAGTTGATCAACAAGGAATGCGTTCTCTTCCTCAGCATCACGTTCTTCTTCGATGGTCGGCTCACCCGATGCTGTGGAATCTTCGACCTCAGGGGAATCTGCATTTGAGTCCTTGTCTGAGCTTTGCGCCTCCGCAGACTCTTCCGGCTGCTCTTCATGCTCCTTGGAGGTGTCTTGCTGATGGGTATCCATGCTTCTCTCCTAGCCGAAATATTCTTTGAATCGGTCGAGGAAGCCCCTCCTGCGAGAGCCGACTTCCGTCGCTTCGATTTCGGCGAGTTGACGGAGCAATTCTTCCTGCTCGTCACTCACCTTGCTGGGAACCTCGATGGTCACCTCGACCAACTGATCTCCCTTTCTGCGCCTTGCATGGACGGATGGGAAACCCATCCCACGCATGCGCAGAACTTCTCCACTCTGGGTTCCCGGCGGGACCGTCAAAATCGCCTTGCCATCCAGGGTGGGAACTTCCAAATCTGCGCCCAATACCGCCTGGGAATAGGACACGGGAAGTTCAAATCCGACGTGGTCCTCGATCCTTTGAAAGAAAGCGTGTCGGTCATAACCGATCACCACCTGAAGGTCGCCGGCGGCAATCCCCCTTGCACCTTCATTTCCGCGCCCGGAAACCCGAAGGATCATTCCTTCTTCAACTCCCGCGGGGATCTCGATTTCAATCTCTTCTGTTTTTTGCTGGAGGCCCGCACCATGACAGGAATCACAGGGATTTTCGATGATCTCCCCCTGCCCCTGGCAAGTGGGACAGCCGGTTCGCACACTGAAGAAACCCTGGGAACGGAGAACCTGACCGCGACCGGAACAAGTGTTACAGGTCACCGGCCTGCTTCCTGCTGCCGCTCCGGAACCGGAACATGAGGAACAGTGAACCTTTCGACGCAGATTCATCGTCTTGCTGGTTCCTCTGGAAACCTCCTCAAGGGTCACCGAGACATGTGCGCGAAGGCTTTCACCCCTGCGGGCACCACTCTGCCCGCCGAAGAGATCCCCAAAGATCCCACCGCCTCCGAAGATGTCCCCGAAATTGCGGAAGATATCCTCAATGTCGGAGAAACCGCCAACTCCACCCATCCCACTCAATCCATCGTGTCCATGGGTGTCGTAAATTTTTCGCTTTTCAGAATCGCTCAGGACTTCGTACGCCTCGGCAGCCTCTTTGAAGAGGCGTTCAGCCTCCTCGTCACCCGGATTTTTGTCCGGATGGTATTTGAGGGCCATCTTTCGATACGCTTTTTTTATCTCCGAGTCACTCGCATCCCGATCGACTCCAAGAACATCGTAGTAATCCCTGGCTGACATCCCGCTCCCCTAGACCATTGCACCTTGAACGGCGTCCTCGTCCTTTTCCAACTCGGTGATCGTCGTATCAGAGGTAAGGTACAGAGCTGCCACACTGGCCGCATTTTGAAGCGACACTCGCAATACCTTGGCCGGGTCGATGACACCACGGGCCAAAAGGTCCACGACCTTGCCCTGGACAGCATCAAAGCCCATTTCAGCATCTTCATATTCAAGGATTTCAGAAACGATGGCTGGGCCATCGAAGCCTGCATTGCGAGCCAACTGTGCAGTGGGTTCCAGAAGGGCATTGGCGACAACTTCGACCCCGAATTTTGCATCCCCTGAAACCCGGGCCTCTGCGACCTTTTCTGCAACTCTCAAAAATGCGGTACCTGCACCTGGAACGATTCCCTCTGCCATCGCCGCACGCGTGGCACTGAGGGCATCGACTGCACGGGCCTTACGTTCAACAATTTCAGCTTCGGTAGTTCCACCGACCCTGATCACTGCGATCTTGCCCTGAATCCGTGCGAGCCGTTCTTCCAATTTTTCACGATCGTAATTCGAATTGGTCTGCCCGATTTGTGCCTCAATCTGGGCACATCGGTCAGCGATGGCCTCCTTGTTGACGTTGCCACGGAAAAAGATGGTGCGGTCCTTGCTGACTTCAATCTTTTTGACGGTGCCCAGTTGGGATTTGCCAACCTGGTCCCATGACACTCCGGAATCCTTGGCAATCATCTGTCCACCGGTCACGATGGCGAGATCCTCCAGCAGTGCCTTGCGACGATCACCGAAGCCGGGAGCCTTGATGGCGACGACGTCCATGACTCCTCGCAGTTTGTTTAACAGCAATCCTGCGAGTGCCTCCCCTTCCACATCCTCTGCGATGACCACCAATGGCCTGCGAGTAGGAACGACCTGTTCAAGAACAGGAAGAAGCTCCTGAAGATTGCTGATCTTGTAGTCCGTGAAGAGGATGAATGGCTTCTCCAAGGTACAAATGGCATTCATTCTGTCAGTCACAAAGTAAGGAGAGATCCAGCCCTTGTCGATTTCCAGGCCCTCAACGAGGTCCAGGTGTGTACCGACGCTGTCATTCTCCTCAACGGTGACCACACCACTTTCACCGACCTTGTGGATCGCTTCACCAAAGAGTTTCCCCAATTCAGGCTCGTTGGCTGCGATGGTGCCGACGTTGACAATTTCCTGTTTCTTCTCGACCGGAGCTGCCAGTTTTTCCAACTCTTTGACTGCTGTAGCCACGGCCTTTTCGATCCCTTTTCGAAGTTCCACGGGGCTGACACCGGAAAGGGCATAGCGACTCCCCTTGGCGATCATCGCCTCTGCGAGGATGATCGAAGAGGTCGTGCCATCACCGACTTCCTTGTTGGTTTTGCTTGCGACTTCGTTGAGGAGTCTCGCACCCATGTTTTCGAATGGCTGCTTTACCTCGATCTCCTTGGAAACGGTTTGACCATCCTTGGTCATCTCCAGCTTGCCGAGACTTTTTCCCAACAAGACGTTTCGACCTGAAGGACCGTAGGTCACCTTGACAGCCTTTGCCAAAGTCATGATTCCCTTGCGCAGTTGGCGGCGGGCATCTTCGTCAAATAGGATTTGCTTGCTCATCAGAGTTCTCCCTCAGTTTCTAGAATGCGCCAACGCCTTCGTGGTCGTGATGATGATCTTCCTCTTCGGTCTCATTCGGAATATCCGTTACAACCGCATTCGAGGTCAGAAGCATCGTTGCCGTACTCACAGCATTCTGCAAAGCGCTGCAGATCACTGCGCAGGAATCGATGATTCCACTCTCGTACATGTCGCAGTAATCCAGTTTGGCAAAGTCATATCCGAAGCTCTCGCTCTCTTCTGCACGAACTTCCCTGAGAAGGCTGGAAGGCTCGACATCCGCATTGGTCGCCAATTGACGAAAAGGATCTTCGAGCGCCTTTGCCAGGATCACTGCAGCCAATTTGTCCATCGGACTCTTGAGGCGAACGTTGGTGACCTCATTGCTAGCGTGGATCAAACCGATCCCCCCACCAGGAAGGACTCCCGCTTCAAGCGCGGATCGGGTCGCCGACAATGAATTGTCAAAACGCTTCTTGCGCTCTTTCACTTCTCCTTCTGTGGCACCTCCGACGCGGATCACAGCCACGCCACCGATGAGACGAGCCAGACGCTCTTGTAATTTTTCTCTATCGTAGTCGCTGCTGGCATTTTCGATCTCAAGACGGATCAAACGGGTCCGCTCCGCCATGTCCTTTTTCTTGCCAGCACCCTCGAGGAGAGTGGTGGTTTGAGAGGTCACCTCGATCTTTTTGGCTTTGCCCAAGTCGGAAATTTTGATTCCAGAGGGCTCGATTCCCAGGTCTTTGAAAATCGCCCTGCCACCGGTGGCGACAGCGATATCCTCCAGCATCGCCTTTCTGCGATCCCCGTATCCTGGTGCCTTCACAGCAACCACCTGGAGTGCACCCTTTTGGCAATTGACCACAAGAGTCGACAGGGCCTCACCGTCAACGTCCTCTGCGATCAAAACCAATGGCTTGCGCTTCTCGACCACCATTTCAAGCACTGGAAGAATCTGTGAAATATTGGAAACCTTTTCCTCCATGATGAGGAGGTAGGGGTCTTCCAGTGTGATGGCCGCTGAATCGGGTTCGGTCACAAATTGTTGCGAGATGTACCCACGATCAAAGTGAAGGCCATCCACGACTTCGAGAACCGTATCGGTACTCTTGCCTTCTTCGATGCTGCAAACCCCATCGTCGCCGACACGTTCGAGAGCTTCAGCAATGCACTTGCCGATCGCTTCATCGTTATTGGCAGCGATCTTCGCAATACTGGTGACCGCTTCATAGTCCTCAACTTCGACCGCCATTTCACGCAACTTCTTCTCGATGCGACTGGCGACGGAGAGCAAACTCCGCTGCAACAGAACCGGATTTTCGCCTGCGGCAACTTGCCGCATTCCCTGTGAAAAGATGGCGTGAGCCAACACTGTCGCTGTGGTGCTTCCATCCCCTGCCTCTCGGGCGGTCAGGGATCCGGACTCTCTCATCAACCGTGCACCGATATTTTCGACTCGATCTTCCAAATCGATTTCTTCGGCAACGGTTGCTCCATCTTTGGTCACCTTGGGACCACCCCAGGAGCGGTCGATGATGGCGGATCTTCCACGGGGACCGAGGGTGGTTTTCACCGCCCTTGCGACCTTGTCTGCTCCACTGAGCAACTTCTCCCTGGCGGTGTCTTCGAAAGTCAATTCCTTGGCCATGGGGATCTCTCCTCTTTCAAAGTTTCAATGCTTTCAAAGTCTCAATGCTTTCAAAGTCTCAATTCTTTCAAAGTCTCAATTCTCAAAGTCTCACTTCACTTTGGGTCGTAATCAGGAGGGGGGGCGAACGATGGGATCAAATCCCCACCGAAGTGCACGCACCCGGCCCTTTCCTGCCTCCCCCAAACCGGCGGGGCTGCGATTCGGCGAGACCGCGATTCGGCGAGACCGCGATTCGGCGAGACCGCGATTCGGCGA
>CAYRAM010000033.1:0-24925 GCA_964422295.1 uncultured Planctomycetia bacterium
CACACGCTTTCCAAGCGTGCTCCTTAAGCCACTCGGACACCTCTCCGAATTGCGACTCGCTGCTCCAATGAGGGAAACCCCTCAAAATCGCATTCAATGGCGTTTCACAGCTTCAGTAGTATCACAATTTTCGCAGAAATTGCCAACAGATCATCCCAGGAAACACTGCCAAGCCATGCGAGGAAAGCATCGAGATTCCCGGTCGAAACCCTCCGCTGTGAAATTCCGCAAAACTCAAAATTGGCGGAGAGGGTGGGATTCGAACCCACGGTACCCGTTAAGGCACACCGGTTTTCGAAACCGGCCCATTCAACCACTCTGGCACCCCTCCGCTCAAAGGTCCGTTCTACACCGTGAAGGAAGGCGGGATCAAGATCAGTCCCCCTCTTTCCCGCCATAACGCGGCTGGCCGTCGCGAATCTCGCGGAAAAACTCCTTCAACATCCCGGCGGCTTCCTCTTCCAGCACTCCCCCCTGCCACACCACATCGTGGTTGAACAATCCGGCTTGAAAGAGGTCTATTTTTGAATCCACCGCACCCCACCGTGAGTCACTCGCTGCAAAGACCACGCGCTCAATTCTCGATTGCAAGATTGCCCCGGCACACATCGGGCACGGCTCAAGGGTGCTGTAGAGGGTGCAATTCTCCAACCGCCAACTGCCGAGCGCTTCTGCCGCCTGGCCGATGGCGAGGATTTCCGCATGGGCGGTAGGATCCTGAAGTGTTTCCTTGGCGTTGCGTGCCCGTGCCACCAACCCCTTTTCCGGGTGCACGATGATGGCTCCGACCGGAACCTCCCCCTGATCCGCAGCGGCGCGGGCTTCCTGCAATGCCTGGAGCATCGAACGAAGATCCGCATCTTCGTCACGCAGCCAAGAAACTCCCGTTACATCGTCGATGGGACGACCTCCTGTTCAGGGATCAAATGTATCCCGGAGCAATCGGAGCAACCGGGGCAGCAGGGAGAGAAGAGGGGGGCAAAAAAGTACGCCGGGGAGGATTCGAACCCCCAACCTCCTGATCCGTAGTCAGGTGCTCTATCCAGTTGAGCTACCGGCGCACAAGCAGGAAATGGTAGCCCTGTGGTTCAGGCTGTCAAGAAGACCCGTCGTCGTCGCTGACCCAATCATCGCCGAGAAAATCGGCCTGATCTGCCTGATCCGCTTTCTGACCCGTTTCCTCGCCCCGTGACGCTTGATCACCATTTTTCGGTGCAGTTTTCGTCTTCTCGGTGGCCCTCGAAGGGAGACTTGTCGAGGAATCACTCACCGGAGCATCGGCATCCTCATCTCCGGCGCTTTCTCCCCCCTGGATAATCTCGTCAAGAATCTCCAGGCCCCGGTCCGAACCCTGATCCTTGAGACGACTCGGCTCCGGTAGGGATTCCAGTTCCGATAGTCCGAACAACTCCAGAAATTCGGTGGTTGTTCCATAGAGCAGGGGTCTGCCGACACTCTCATCCTGACCAGTGATGCGGATCAGGTTCCACTCCATCAGATTTTTGAGGATGGGACCGCAGGAGACGCCACGGATCTGTTCCAAGTCTGCCCTTTTGACCGGCTGCCGATAGGCGATCACCGCAAGTGTTTCAAAGGCAGCCGAACTCAAGCGAATACGGCGCCCCTCTCCGCGAAGACGGGCAACGTACGGCGCAAAATCGGGTTTAGAGAGGAGTCGAATCCCGGCTCCATCTTCGTGGAGAAGAAATCCCCGGGGGGAAGTCAGATACTCCGCCTCCATCTCCAACAGGGCCTCTCGTACCGCTCCCTTGGGGGCTTCCCTCAACATCGCCTGCAATCGACGTCTGCTGACAGGCTCCGGTGAGGCAAACAGAATCGCCTCGATCGTGCAGCGCAACCGATTACCCGTTAGAGGAAGGATCTCCGAAACCTCTCCATCGTTTTGGCTGAGTTCCACTTCGGGAGGGACTCCTTCTTCTTCGCGCGAAATCATGCGATGCCTCGATTTCTTCCCACCTGGTAACCTCTTCAAACCACATTTCGCAGCGACGATCACTACCTACGAAAAGCCTCGGGATCAACACTGACCGGAACCCTGAGTCGCAGACTCTCTTCCACCGCAAGCACTTCCGCATCGGTCGGAGGAGCGCTTCGCAACTCAGCCAACAGCGTATCCCTGACTTCAGCGTAGGGTCTGGGTTGCTTCTCTTCCACCACCCTGAACAGATGCCAACCAAAATTTTCTTCCCGAATCGGACCGTAGACTTCTCCCCGACGAATCGAGAAGAGTTGATAAAAGAGAGGCTGACCCGACAAATCACTCTCCCTCAACCACGCCTCCCCGATCCTGGGCTCAAAGGAGGGACGCAGCCCCGGGGGACGCTCCAGGATCTCTCCGATCCCAAATCCCTTGCGCCAACGTTCGCCCACTCGAGCAACCCATTCACCGTGACGATCCAACTCTTCTTCTCGAAGATCACCGAAGGGAAATGCCAGATGCTCGACTTTGCGCCGCGGCTCTTTCCATGTCTGACGCCATAGTTCCAGAATCTCGTCTTCCAGAATTTCCCGTTTGGCGGAAACCACCTTCTGGATCAACAAGGCTTGGCCAATTTCACTGACCAACTCTCGGCGCAGGTCCAGTTCTGTCAATCCGCGGCGATCCAGCTGACGAGTCGCTTCCCTGCGTTCAGCCGGGGTCGAACCCAAAATCGATTCGATACGGCGATCCACCTCTGACAGAACCTCCTCTGCCAAGATGGACACTCCCATTCGTTCCGCCTCTGCAGAAAAGAGTGCCTCTCGAATCAGTCCGTTGAGCGCTCTGGGACCATAATATCGGTCGAGAATTCGACCCTCTAATTCGCCGGATGTGATTTCGACACGACCGACAGTTGCCAATACCCGGCCGGAAGTGTTGGTGGATCTCGCCTTCCCTCGACTTTCAGCAGTCGTTTCACAAGCGGAGAGACCCAAAACCATGACGGTCAGACACAGCCAACAGAAGATGGAATGAGCCGTGGAAATTCCCAAATCTATTCCTTGTCCTCGTCGTAGTGACGCAGGATTTCCACCAATTGGGTTGTCGAGATCAATCCCATCTCAACCATGCAAAGGCCCATCATCTTGTGGCCTCGTCCTTCCGCACTGATGCGCTCCTGCTCCACCAGAACTCTCTCTACATCCTGTTCCGTGACGAAACCCAATTGGACCGCCAATTCGCCAAAGCGACTTTTGTGCCCTGGCATTTGTCGAAAATCACTTCCGTAACCTCCAGGGTGTGTCCGATGCCATCGCCATGCGGTCTCTACGATGAAGTCGAGTTCACTGTTCTCCGGTTTCCACCCCAACAAAGATGCTGCTTTGGAATTCGATGCCAACAAAACAGCAGGATCCCCATCCCTTCTGCCTTCTTCACGCACTTCGAAGTCACATCCTGTGACTTTCTTGGCAACATCAATAACTTCACGGACACTTGCACCTGTTGCAGAACCGAGATTGATCGATTCTCCTGCCAAGTCCTCGATTTGATCGAGTGCCATGAGATGAGCACGAGCGATATCCGTGACATGGACGAAGTCGCGGATGCAACTGCCATCTCGGGTATCCCAATCGGATCCAAAGATCGTGAAATGGTTTCTATGGCCCAATGCGCACTGGAGAAGCAACGGGATCAGGTGGCTCTCCTCCCGGTGGTCCTCGCCGATCAATCCGGATGCATCCGCACCAGCAGCATTGAAGTATCTGAGGCAGACGTGGCGTAGATCATGCATCTTCGCCATCTCGATCAGAGTCTCTTCGATCAACTTTTTTGAATCGCCGTAGGGGTTTACCGGCTGCATGGGGTGATCCTCAGGGATCGGCACGACATCCGGATCGCCATAGACCGCTGCGGTCGATGAGTGGACCAAATTGGTCACCCCACCCTCCAACATCGCAGATACGAGATTGAGGGTGCCTGCAAGATTGTTGTGGTAATAGAGACCGGGATTTTGAACCGATTCCGGCACACTGCATGAGGCGGCAAGATTGAAGACCGCATCAAAGTCATGGGATTCAAACACCGATCTGAGCACACGGGGTTGATGCAAGCTTCCCTCGACCAACTCGACATCTGCGATCGATTCCCTGTGTCCTGTTCTGAGGTCGTCGAGGACGACCACTTCATGACCGGCCCTCAAGCTCTCCAGAACACAATGACTGCCGATGTAACCGGCACCACCGACAACGAGGATTTTCATGCTTCTCCAATCCCTCTTGGCCTCCCAATCAAGATTCTATGGGTAAATCACCGGGATGTCGCCCTTCTCAATCGACATGTTGTAAGATCGGCATGGACCGGAGGGATCTCCAATCGACCCTCGCCATTCAGGGAGAGAGACCATGAGACAGAACCGTGATGATCGTGTTCCCCGTTCCGTCACCATCGAAACCGGGGTGATCCCCGGAATCGATGCGAGCGTTCTATACCATGCCGGGAAAACGACAATTTTATGCGTGGCAAAAATGGAAGAGGGAACCCCCCGTTGGCTCAACGGGCCCAGCGGCTGGGCAACCGCGGAATACCAGATGGCTCCGTTTTCAGTGACCCCGCGCTTGGAGCGACAGGCAGGAAGCACCGATGGGCGCAGCCTGGAAATTCGTCGCTTGATCAGCAGGGCCATCCGCGGCGGGCTCGATCTGGGGCTGATGCCCGGATATTCACTGCGCCTCGATTGCGAGGTCCTGCATGCCGATGGTGGGACCCGAACCGCATCCATCAATGCGGCCACTGTCGCCATGGGGCTGGCGATCGAATCCGCGTTGGCGAGCGGTATTCTGGCAGCAGATCCTCGCAGGGATCAGGTGTTGGCGATCAGTGCGGGAATTGTCGACGGCAAGATCTTGGTAGACCTAGAATACTCGGAAGACAGTCGAGCGGACGTGGATCTCAATCTGGTGGGCACCCTGAGGGGAGATCTCATCGAGATCGCCGGTGGCTGTGAGGGCATGGCAATTCCCGTGGAGACTCTGAATCAGGTCCTTGAGGCTGCCCGCGATGGAATCGATCAATTAGGTGCAGACTTGGCCCCCCACCTGAGAGCGGTAGTGGATTGAGTGGGATCGGCGAATTCTTTCACAAAGATGTCGATTCGAATCGTGGCCAGTGAGCCTCATTTAAGGCATGGCCCTCCCGTTCCAATCCGGGTCGCCTTGCTTCACCGAGGGGGGTTTCGTACCATCAGCCATGGATTCGGGAAACTTCCTGAATACAGCCCCAGATCCAAATCGGAGAAATGTTGAATTCCCAACCCGAGCGCCCACTCCTGATCGCCTCAGGAAACCCCAACAAACACCGGGAAATCAGTCAGGCACTGAATCTTTTCGGAAATCGGGTAATGACCCCCGGAGATCTCGCTGAGACTCTCGGTGATGCGCCCGACCCGGAAGAGAATGGCAAAACCCTGCTGGAAAATGCCATCATCAAAGCGAGCGAATTTTCCCGGTGGAGTGGCCTGATGGCATTGGCGGATGATACCGGTCTCTTTGTGACCGGTCTCGATGGTGATCCCGGGATCTATTCGGCCAGATACGCCGGGGAAGATGCGTCCTTTTCCGACAATATCGAAAAAGTGCTCACGAGCCTCGATGACAGGGAGGGCGCATCACGAGAAGCATACTTTTCTTGTGTTCTGGCTCTTTGCGATGGGGACGAAGTGATCTTGAGTGTCGAGGGGAGGTGCCCGGGAGTCATCACGGAGTCCCCCCGGGGAGAGGGCGGTTTCGGATATGATCCTGTCTTCTTGCCAGATGGGGAGTCCCTGACCTTCAGCGAGATGAGTCCCGAAGACAAAAACCGAATCAGCCATCGAGGATTGGCAGTACGGCAATTTTCCCACTTGTTCGCATCGACGCTGACTCAAGGGGAAAGCTCATGAGTTATCCCATCGACAAAATCCGCAACTTCTCCATCGTCGCTCATATCGATCACGGCAAGTCGACCCTTGCTGACCGTCTGTTGCTTCGAACCGGGACGATTACCGAGCGGGAGTTTCGAGATCAACTCTTGGACGACATGGAACTGGAACAGGAGCGGGGAATCACCATCAAGGCGAAGACCGTTCGCATGGAGTACACGGGGGATGATGGCGAATCTTATCAACTCAACCTGATTGATACCCCGGGTCACGTTGACTTTGGGTATGAAGTTTCCCGAAGTCTCGCTGCATGCCAAGGAGCACTTCTCGTCGTCGACGCGGCGCAGGGGGTTGAGGCACAAACGGTCGCCAATGCGTTTTTGGCCCTGGAAGGTGGGTTGGAGATCATCCCTGTGATGAACAAGATCGACCTGACTATGGCGCGTCCCGATGAAATCGACGAGGAGTTGAATCAGACCTTTGGTATCAAATCGGGGGAAACGATTCGCTGCTCAGCCAAAACGGGAGATGGGATCGATGAACTCCTGGAAGCGATCGTAACCTTCGTTCCACCACCTGATTCTCCCCGTGAATGCCCTCTGAGGGCATTGATCTTCGACTCACACTACGACGAATACCGCGGAGTGATCGTTTACATTTGCGTCAAGGAGGGAAGACTTTCCAAGACGGACGACATCCTGCTGATGTCGACAGGGCGGTGGTACTCCGTGGATGAGGTCGGCGTCTTCAAACCGGGAATGCAAGCGGTCGATACCCTTGAAGCGGGGGAAGTGGGTTACTTTTTCGCCAGCATCAAAACCATTCACGACGTCAAGATCGGAGATACGGTGACGACCCGGGTCGGAAGAGCCACAGAGTCTCTCCCCGGATTCATGAATCCGAACCCGATGGTCTTCTGTGGTACCTACCCCACCGAGAGCGGGGATTACGAAAACCTCCGTACTGCGCTGGAAAAATTGTGGCTGAATGACCCCTCTTTCTCCTTTCAGCCCGAGTCCTCAGATGCACTGGGATTCGGATTCCGGTGCGGATTCCTCGGACTACTGCATATGGAAATCGTTCAAGAACGACTTGAAAGGGAATCGGGCATTGAAGTGGTTCAGACCGCCCCCACAGTGACCTACGAAATCCTCCACAAATCTGGGGAGGTCACACACATCGACAGCCCCAGTCAACTTCCCGATGTGATGCTCATCGATGAAGTCCGTGAGCCGATCGTGGAAGCCAACATCATCATTCCGGTGGAGTACATCGGTGCCGTGATGAAACTGATGGATGAAAAGCGCGGGGAGTGGAGAAAAACGGATTATCTGTCACAAACCCGTGTTCAAATGACCTACCAGGTTCCATTGGCTGAAATCATCGCAGATTTCTACGACAAACTGAAATCGAATACACGAGGCTACGGCACCCTGGATTACCAATTTTCCGAGTATCGTGCGGATCAACTGGTCAAACTCAACATCCTCGTCAATGGTGATTCGGTCGATGCTCTCAGCATCATCGTCCACAAAGAAGTCGCCGAACGCCGCGGACGATTACTTCTCAAGAAGTTAAAGAAAGTCATTCCCCGACACATGTTCCAGGTTCCCCTGCAAGCTTCCATTGGCGGTAAGATCATTGCCCGAGAAACGATCAGGGCCCTGATGAAAAACGTCACAGCAAAGTGCTACGGCGGGGACATCAGCCGAAAACGTAAACTCCTAGAGAAGCAAAAAGAGGGCAAGAAAAGAATGAAGCAGATCGGCAGTGTCGCCATTCCCCAAGACGCGTTCATGGCGGTCCTTCGCCTTGACGAAGAGGATAAGAAGTGATGGGTTGGAAGGGTTTTAGGGAAAACGCTGAAGCGATCATCGTGGCTTTGCTATTGGCACTGCTGATTCGCCACTTCGTTCTCGAATCCTATGAAATCCCGACCGGCTCGATGGCCCCGTATCTCCACGGCCTCAATTCGCGGATCGACTGCCCCAATTGTACCGCTGGGACCCCTGTCGGAATCTCCAGCGACAGTTTGACCAATCGGGTGTTGATGTCTGAAACGTACAGGGTTCTCGAAGGCACCTGCAAAAAAAATGGCGTTCGATTCAAAGTCCAGGCAGAAGGACGAAACTTCATTTGCCCGGGCTGCAAGGATACCCGTGCAGTCTCTGAAGCCACTTTGCGAACTGCCATTGCGACGCCACTGTTGGTCCAATGTCGGGAGTGCACCTACAAACATGAGACCTTGGTTGAAACTTCAGACATTCTTGGCGGTAACAAAATCTTGGTGGACAAACTTCGTTACGACGCCTTCGAGCCGCAGCGGTGGGACGTGGTCGTGTTCCGCTTCAACTCGCAGAGAAATTACATCAAGAGACTCGTAGGACTTCCCGGTGAAGATGTTCAGATCGTCAACGGTGATATTTGGATCGATGGAGAGATCGAAGTGAAACCTGTGGGCGTGCAGGAGCACCTGTGGATACCGATTCACAACAGCTCCTTTCTGGAGTCCGGCATCGTCAAGGAGGCATGGAGCCAGGATTCCGGCTGGACCCGCTACACTGCGAAAACTGCCGACACCCCGGAAAAAACCCCCGGTGGCTGGGGATTCAATTTTTCCAGTGGTGCCGGAGAACTCTTCTACACGCGGCCGGTGCGCAACTACTACGGATACAATGGAAACTACCGCGGCAGCGAACCAGCCCCCATTCGGGATCTAAAGGTCACCGCAAACGTGCGGGCGATGCCCAGACGCGGCAATGAATCGTCAGTGGCCATCGAGATCGACAACTCTCCATCGACGTATCGGTGGCTGATCCCCTTCAATGCCGGGGAGACTCGATTGACTCTCGTCACTGAGGAACAGGAACAGGTCCTTTGGACATCACAGGACTTTGCGCTTTCATCCGACGTCGAATCGACCCTCAGCATGGAGGTGATCGACAGAAACTTGAGAGTCTTCGCAGATGGGATACTATTCGGCGAGGTTCAGTTGCCAGAATCGGAATTGAGTGCAGGAACCAAGTCGACCGCAGGGCAAGGGATCCGCTTCAGAATGAGTCACTGTGGTGGTTACCTGAACCAAGTGCAAATCTTCCGCGATCTCCATTGGACAGGGAATGGCAACAACGGCGTCACTGGACCCTACAGCATCGATCAGGGAAGATACTTTGTCCTCGGGGACAACAGTCCCTCCAGCCTCGATTCCCGGTACTGGGGCTCCTTCTCACGCTCCAATCTGCTGGGCAGGGGTTTTGTCATCTTTTGGCCCGCCTTGCCGGGCCGAAACGAAAGCGGTTTCATTCGATGATTTTGACGGTCAGAAACCTGTGTAAATCCTATGGCAACAGAAGGGTCGCAGACCGCGTCTCCTTTGACGTTCCACCGGGATCCGTCATTGGGTTGCTGGGAAAAAACGGCGCTGGAAAAACCACCACTTTTCGTATGACCATGGGCATGATCCGCTCAGACCAAGGGCAGGTCTTCTTTAATGGCGAGGAAATTTCTTCTCTTCCCATGTACCAGAGAGCTCGTAAGGGGATGGGATACCTGCCCCAGGAAACTTCCGTATTCCGTGGCCTGACCGTGCGTCAAAATTTGCAGGCGATTCTTGAGACCCGCCCCCTCAGCGAACCGGAGCAAACCGATCGACTGGAGGAATTGATCGAAGAGTTTGGTTTGCAGCGAGTCGTCGATAGCCGTGGTGAAGTCCTCTCCGGAGGCGAGAAGAGACGTCTTGAAGTCGCCAGGGCCCTGATCTCTGATCCTTCCCTGATCCTGCTCGATGAACCCTTCAGTGGGGTCGACCCCATCGCCGTAGCCGATCTTCAGCAGGTCATCAGTTACCTCTCAGAAGAGAGAGGAATCGGGGTTCTGCTGACCGATCACAATGTCCGGGAAACGCTCAAGGTCTGTGATCGGTCCTACATCATCTACGACGGCAGAATCATCGCTCAAGGGGATCAGCAGGAGATCCTCAAAAATTCGGATGCACGTCGATACTACCTCGGCGAACAGTTTTCGATGTGAGGATCAATCGATGATGTCTTTCTCTCCAAACTTGGGTTTGTTATTGCCAGCTTGGTTGATTCCAGGATCTGCACATATGTTCATGGGTGAATGGATTCGTGGGTTTCTTATCCTGATACTCATCAATGGCCTGTGGCTGGCTGGAGTGTTTCTCTCTGATTTCGAGGCGATTTCTCGGACATTTAACCCCTACCTCATCTGGCTCAGTTCCGGCTGCGGCGCCACAGTCATCATCGAAGCCCTCTTTGATCCTGCTGCAAAAAATGTTCTTCCTGGGGTAACGAGCATTCAGACCTACAGGGATGTCTCTGCCTTTAATGATGTGGGTGTCCATATGACCTGTTTCGCAGGACTACTCAATGCTCTCGCCATGCTCGATGTCGCCGACCGGGCAATTGACCCCCACCCGAGCGGTGTTACCCAGTGATTGAAAGCTATCTCTTCTTTATTCTCTGTGCTTGCCTGTCGACGGTTCATGTTCTCGTGACCTTGAAACAGCGCCAGGGCCGATCGATCCCCATGGAGGTCTTTAAACACTTTATCTATCTCACAGGGTTGATATTGATCTTGGGTGGGCTCATCCAGGGTATTTCAGTAGCCTATCAGTAATCTCTTGAACCGTGTAGCATTGGGTCCGTGAGCGAGCGTAGCGGTCGCGAGGTGACATCCGTCATCGCGAGGAAAGTCCGAGCTCCACAGGGCAGGGTGGTGGGTAACACCCACCGGGAGTGATCCCAGGGAAAGTGCCACAGAAAAGATACCGCCGGTGTTACTGACATCGGTAAGGGTGAAATGGTGAGGTAAGAGCTCACCGCGGGGGCGGCGACGTCCCTGGCAGGGTAAACCCCACCCGGAGAAAGACCAAACAGAGGCGAAGGAGTGCCCCCTCCGCTCCCGTTCGCGGGAATAGGTCCGGGTAGGTCGTTAGAGCCCAGCGGCAACGTTGGGCCCAGAGGAATGACCGCACACCGTCTTCGGGCGGTGAACAGGACTCGGCTTACCGCTCGCTCACACTTTTTCTCTAATTTCTATCGGTGATCACTTAAAGCTGCTCGCCTCAATTCCCCAATCTCACCTCAATTCCCCAATCTCACCTCAATTCCCCAATCTCACCTCAATTCCCCAATAAGGATGCCGAGACTTGGCCAATACCAGAGGCTCAGGGAAGCTCAAATTCTCGGGCCAATGGATCATCCGCACCTGAGGGTGGCGTTGAACCGGCATACTCAAGGCGACGAATCTGATCGTTCCCAATTTTCCCAACGGTCACTTTTGAAGACTTGGAAAGGTCACCGTCGTATGATTGCCCTGTGTTTCGATAGTGAAGGAGAATCTTCAGAAAATCTGTGTGGTACTCCAGCATGGATTCTGTGTATCGCGAAGTCTTGACTGCGGTGTTTAATGCCGATTCTCCCAATGCAAGGACGCTGGTATAGATTGCGTACCATGGGGCCTTTCCCCTTGGAGTCAACTCTTCCAAAGTTTCCACATCTTCAAGATCAGTCAACAATTGCTTCTGGTAACTCAGGTAAAAATGGACATCCGGTTCAAACAAGTAACCCCATGCACCCTGAGGAAAATATTGTGACTTGTCGCCATAGATCAACTCGATGCTTGCCAAAATCTCAGTTTGGATCGCTCTCTTGATCGCAATCTTGGGAGATTCCACTCGATTCAACGTGCTTAGCAACAACTCAAGGTCCTCTGTGGAAAGCTGGTCATCCGTGTAAGGGTATTGAAATCTGATTTGTTTCATGAACTCGTTGAGGATCGACATGCGCACCAGCTCTTCCACCAGAATGCCTCCCCCATTCAGATTTTCATTGGCCTCAAGAGCAGAAGAGAGCAACTTTCCGGAGGTGTTGATCTGGTCGAGGAGACGCGCAGAATCCATCACCGAAACAAGACGGGAACGTGCTCCAGAGAGGTTGTAGATGTTGGAAAACAACTCTTCCGCATCGATCGGCTCTCTGCTGGATGCCGTTCTCACGACTTCGAGAAACTCCTGATCGTAATCAGTAATGATTTTCAATGTATCCTCGGGAAGAACCTCTTCGTCGTCGCCGAGATCCAATCGCCCTGCATTTTTCATTAAGAAAGTATCGATCTCTTCGCGAGACCTCAGGGGGAACAGGTTTGAATCACGGTTTTCGATCTTCGATTGCGAAAATGCGATGAAATCTTCGTGGCCGCTGATTTTGGCGATTTCAGCCATCAATCGCAGATTACGATTGCGATACTCCATCGCCAGTAAAATGACGAGCAGCAACAGTACCACTGTGCTTATAAGAAGCGCGATGATTCCCTTTTTGCTTATCCAACGAGGGATGATCAGCATCCAAGAACCCTGCCGCAGAAGTTGCAGAACACTACATCCTTCTGCTGGCGAATTTTTTCTATCAATTGAGGAGCAAGGGATACATGGCATCCTCCACAATTGTCCCCATCGGTGACCACTAATATGTTTGAGCCGATGGAGGGTTGCAGCCGGTCGAACACCTCCAGGAGTTCTGGATCCACATTTGACCTCGCCTCCTCCAAGGGAACGACGAGTTGGCTGAGTTCCGCCTCGAACTCCTGATTTTCTTCGGTCACCCGGCCCTTGAGCTCCAGATACTCCTCCCGGGCATTGCTCAGTCTCTGATCGAGATCTTCGAGTCCACTTTTGATCTCTTCAATCTTTGAAAAGATTGCCAACAGGTTTTCCTCCAAGGCGGCCTTGTCTGCTTCGTGTTTTTCGATCTGTGATCGAAGACCGGAGTATTCGGTCGCTTGGGTAGCATTGGAAAGCTGATCTCGACTCTTGGCGATCCTGCTCTCCAAATCGGCGACATCGGCTTCAAACTTCCTTGCGAGGGCGCTCCCCTGCTCCATTCGTTCCTCATGAGGAGCTCTCTCCTTCAGCATCTCCGAAATTTTCTCTTCAAAATCGGAGACCTTTTGGTTTCTTTTGCCGATTTCTGCTCGATAGAGCTCGATTTTTGCAAAGAGATTCTGAAATCGTTGCAACTGATCCAATTTTTCCAATGCCCTGACTCGCTTCCTGATGTGGATAGAGATTGGAGAAGAATCGACGCCCTACGCAGATCCCCCGATCCACACGACATCATAATCAAAGGCTGGAAGATCTCAAATCAAGAAAAGGGCCTGCCCCCCAACTTGGGAGGCAGGCCCTATATTCCGCAAGAACATTGGATTATTCGTCGAGAAATCCTTCGAGGTGACGGGAGCGGATGGGATGTTGCAGCTTCTTGACTGCTTTTGCCTCGATCTGCCTCACCCTTTCACGGGTCACCTTGAAGATTTTGCCAACCTCTTCCAGGGTATACGTGTATCCGTCTTCCAACCCGTATCTCAACTTGATGATCTCGCGCTCACGGTAAGTCAGCGTCTTGAGCACATCCTTGAGTCGATCCTTCAGCATCTCGTGGGTCGCCGTATGAATCGGTGATTCGACGTTTTGATCTTCGATGAAATCACCAAAGAAACCGTCGTCACTGTCACCAATAGGACGATCAAGAGAAATCGGATGCTTGGAGATTTTCAAGACCTTGCGAACTTCCTCTTCGGGCAGTTCCAATTCTGTGGCGATCTCCTTCATACTTGGCTCGTAACCGAGTTTCTGCATCAGTTTCTTGGTCGCATTTCGCACCTTGCTCATTGTCTCGATCATGTGAACAGGAATACGAATCGTTCTGGCCTGATCAGCGATGGATCGAGTAATCGCCTGACGAATCCACCAGGTCGCATAGGTCGAGAATTTGTATCCCCGACGATACTCGTACTTCTCAACCGCCTTCATCAATCCGGTATTGCCTTCCTGGATCAAATCCAAGAATGAAAGGCCCCGGTTACGGTATCTCTTGGCGATGGAGACGACGAGGCGCAGATTGCCTGCGGACAACTTGCGCTTGGCAATCTCGTAGCGGTTGAACTGGCGATTCATCGTCACCACTCGTTCACCGAAAGGATCGGTCGCTTCCATAACCATCACCGCAATCTCGTCGATGTTGGCATGCTCCAATTCCATCGACTCCTTGTCTGTCTTGCGACGGCTACGGCGTGCTTTGATCTCCATGATGCGGTTTCTGGATTTACGCACCTTGCGCCAATGGCTTCGCATGTTGTCACGAAGATTGTCGAGGATTTCGCGGCGAAAGACCAACTCTCCGAGAAGCAAGCCGATCTTATGCGCTCGATCGTTCACTTTTTCACGAATCTTTTCCTTGTAGCGATCGGAGAGTTTGCTCGAATCCAGCTTCTTCTTGTCGACAAGGTTTAACTGGTAGAGTCTCTCGATGGTGGCAAGATTTTGACCCATCCGCTGAAGCATATCCTCACGACTCGGCTCACCGGATGAAGGTGTCAACTTGATCACTTTGTCGATGGCCTGATCACCACACAAGACTTCTTGGCACAGGCGAATCATCTGGCTTTGACAATATCCAGATGAATAAATTGCGGTTCGATAACGATCTCGACATGTCTCGATCGTTTTTGCGAGCAGCAATTCTTCCGCCCTGGTCAGCAATGGAATCTCACCCATTTGGGTCAGGTACATGCGAACAGGATCGTCGATCTTCTCTCCGGTAAACTCGGCCTCATCGGGGAGATCGTCGATCTTGACGGGATCATCCGTGACCTCGATATCGTGTTTCTCAAGCAGGTCGTAAACTGCATCGATCCGCTCCGGAGTATTGCACTCTTCCGGAAAGCATTTATTGAACTGCTCGAAAGTCACATGGCCTTGCGACTTTCCGATTTCGAGAAGACGCTCCAGCCCCTCCTCCATCGTCCGCTTTTCCTTGCTGAAATCCCGTGAAGCCGGGCGTCCAGAAGCAATCTTCGGAATCTCCTCGAGGGGCATTCTGTTCTCATCGTCGTCGATCGGGCCGATCTCGACTTCCGGCTCATCTTTGCCAAGAGTTGGAAGATCATCCTCGGCCTGGTCGGCCTCTTCTTCATCCCCCTCATCCAGTTCGGCGACGCCAATTTCTGCGTCATCCCCCGTGAACTTCTCCTTTTCCTTCTCCAAAGAATTGGCGGAATTGTCCTTGCCACCACTATCGATGGTCAGTGAATCACTCATGGACTGTATTCTCCTACTCTTCGCTTCTCTTGGTCTGCAGATGACCATTCGGGCTCTAATTCAAACCTATTGATGATCTCGTCCGCTTGCGACGAATTGTCGAAAAGAAATTTGCTACTTGTTAATAGTTGAATGTGCTCGTTAATACTTTGGACCACTTCTCGCGATTCATTCTTCTGGATGAGCCGGGTCCGTTTTCTCTCCAGCTCAGCGACCAGAATTTCCGCCATATACTGAGGAACCATGAGGTTACGCTCGCTGCTGTCCTGCCATCGATCCTCTTTGACGATTCGTTCCTGGATGTCGATAAGTAGCGATTTTTGATCCATATCGGTGAGGTGATTCAAATCGGGGACCTCCCGATTTTCACAGACCACCAAAGCCAATCCCCGATGTACCGGAGATCTCCACCGCTGGGGAGGAAAGATCCGAAACAGGGGGCGGTAATAGGAGGAGTCACGAACCACCATTTTCAACATGACATCCTCTTCCTCAGCAATCGCATCGGAAAGAGGCCCCTTTTGGGAAACATTCTCTGAGGAGATCTCCGAGGACGGATCGATCTCCACTTCTGGATCCGGATTTGTCGCTGCGGTGGACTCGTTTTGACTCTCGATAACCACCGTTTCCCCACCCTGTGATACATATGCAACATTTGGTCCTGCGCCCGCTTCGATGCCGGTCCGCCGACCCGATTGCGCCGATCCCTGCCGCTGGACAGGTCGCCGCTGGACAGGTCGTCGCTGGCGATCCTCCTGAAAATCGAGGTGGATGGACGGCTCGGTCCACCCGGTTTGCAGAGCGACCTGGCGAACCCCTTCGTCGAGCACGATCTGGCCCAGCAGGGAAAGGGGCTGCAGAACTCGCTTGGAGAGATCTCGACGCGCTTTCGAGGCAATCTGAGGAGTACTCTCCCCAACCTGAAACCCGTGCTCCTGAAGAATATTGGCAATCAAAAACTCCAACGAAGAAACTCCGGAAGCCAGGACTTCTTCAAAGGCTTCCTTCCCCCCATCCGAAATGAGCAGATCACAGGGATCTACTCCCGACTCCAGGATGACGACTCTCACCTGAACTTCTGTTCCCAAAAAAAGCTCGCAACACCTGGAAGCAGCCTTTTTCCCCGCTTCATCTCCATCAAAGAGAAGATCGACCCGGTCAACCTTTCGCGAGATCATCTGGGCTCCCTGCACCGTCAACGCCGTCCCCAAGACGGCCACCGCTGTTCCGAAGCCCGATTGGTGCGCCATCATGACATCCGTGTATCCCTCGGAGAGAATCAGGCTGCGACCCCGTCTGATTTGATCCAAACCCTGATGGTAGCCGTACAGCAGTTTGCTTTTGCTATAGATTCGGGTCTCCGGCGAATTGATGTACTTTGGAGGAGCGGGTCTCGATGATCCTTCAGAAGGATCGGGCACAGATCCGAGGTGACGTCCTCCGAAAGCGACAACCTCACCACTCTCCCGGGTCGCCCCTTTTCCAGGACGAATGATCGGAAAGATGATTCGATCCCTGAAAGTGTCGTACCAGGTTCCCTCGCGCCCTTCCTTCAACAACCCCAAATCGAATGCGCGCTTCAGGGCACTCTCGGGATCGCTCGCCTCCTTCAATGTGTCCGTGAGAGAGCTGAATCCCGGAGGAGCAAACCCGATTCGAAATTTTCGAATCGTCCCTGCGTGAAACCCTCGCTCCTTCAAATACTCTCTGGCGACCTTCCCTGCCGGGGACTCCAGTTGCCGGGTAAACCATCCGGCTACCCAATCCAGCATCTCCAGATCCAGATTTTTCTGCTGGGCAACCATTGGATCCACTTTGCGTTTCTGGAATTCGATTCCTGCCCGTTCCGCCAGATGCTCCAGAGCACCAGGAAAATCGAGGCCCAAGCGCTTCTGGATGAAAGAGAAGACATCGCCACTCTCATTACATGCCCAACAGCGGAAGGTTCCGCGATCAGGATCGACATCCATGGAAGGATTCTTGTCTGCATGAAATGGGCACAGACCTTTGAATACCCGACCCCGCTGCTGCAATTCGATGCCCTCATCGCGGATGACCTCCTCGATGGGATTGGCATCACGGATCCGATCTCGATCGTCGTTTTGCAACAGGGACAAAACTGGCCTTTCAGCTTCTTCGCTTTCTCCTGTGGCCGCATGCAGAATCCCATAGGGCACTCACCGGAGAAAAGGGCGATGGACATATCCGCTACTCATCGGGATGAATCCCTGGGGAATCATCCGTGAGGATGCGAGGTCATCATGGATACTTGAAGCCGTCTTCGGCAGAACAGTGGCGCGGTGATTCCCGCAGGATCCCTCGTAGCACCCGGTGCCGGGGAAGATCTGGGGAGCCGGACTGAAACGGGAGGATACATCTGCATTCTTTCAAACGCCAGTCAATCGTCCTCCACCAGAGGACCGATTTTTTCCACGACGAGACGTGCCAATTCGACCCACTGATCCGGTGAAACCTGATCCGGACGAGATCCGCCGGTGAGACCCTCGACCTCCCATTCCGTCAATCCCAACTGGCCGAGGAGCCGTGAGAGGGATTTTCTTCTGCCCTGAAAGCAGGTCCTCACCAATTTCATCCAGCCCTGGGGCTGGTCAGGAACCGGGACCCGGCGAGTCCACCGATAAAAGGCTGAATCGACTCTCGGAGCCGGGACAAATGCGTGAGGCGGTACTTTGCGCGTGATTTGGCCTGCTCCCAGCCTCGATAAGAGCACACTGCTCGTGCCATACTCACGACTTCCTGGTGCAGCAACCCACCTCTCGGCAACCTCCTGCTGTACCAGCACTCCAAACCCCGTCATTCGGGGACACTCCTCCACCAGTAAACACACCAGAGGACTTGCAATCGAATAAGGCAAATTGGCCACCAATTGAAATTCGCCCTCAGGAAGCGCAGCCAGGATTTCCGCAGACAAACGGTTTTTTGTCTCCAGAGCATCCGCTTCAACGACCTGCAGAAGTTCTCCGGGAAACGAGTCTTTCAAATATTTTGCCAGCAAGGAATCGATCTCTATCGCGACAACCGGCTCTCCCCTCTCCAGCAATACCCGCGTCAAAGTACCCGGACCCGGTCCCACTTCCACGACAGGGCAACCATCAGGGACTTCCGCATCCCTCACCAAAGCCCTCAACAGGTTCCCATCGAAGAGAAAATTTTGCCCCTTACGGGGATCAAACCGAAATCCTCGATCACGGAGTTCCTCGAGGATACTTGAGCGCGAAATTGAAAACGGGAATTCCCCCGTGGGGGAATTCCCGTTTTCTGCGCTTGGTCCACTCGCTGCCTGCTCAGAGGAATTCCCCCCAGGGCGAATGCTCACTCGATTGGCTCTCCCAGTCTGATCTCGACGCGACGACACTGGCTGCGCCCTGCTTCGGTATCCGGATTCACCCCTGGTACGGGCTGCGCCCAGCCAGAGGAGGAGAGGCGCACCAGCGACTTGTTGAAACCGAGCGCAACAAACTCTTTGAATACTGTATGAGCCCTCTTCGCTCCCAACTCCCAATTGTCTGCATTCTTGGACTTACGAATTGGAGTGTTGTCGGTGTGGCCATCAATAAAGACGATGTATTCAGGATAATCTCTCTGAATATTTTTCACCAACTCCTGAATGATCGCCTTGCCTTGCTTCTTGAGAGTACTTCTTCCTTTATCGAAGAGCACGTCATCCCGAAGCATGATCCCACCCGTTTCGGGATTGGTGCTAACTCCGGGTGCAATCTGCTCGGTCGAAATAACCACCTTGGGGATGTCGTTCAAACTTTGTTGCAAAGCGGCATTGACCTCAAGAAGGGAATTCCTTTCTTTGGTCACGGCATCGAGAATACTCTCCAAGTCTAAAATGCGAGCAGAACTTCTTTGCAACTGGGCCTCACCATCAAAGCCGGCAATTTGGGTATCCTTGAGCCGCTTTTCCATATCCGAATTGACGCGATTCGCCCGCTGCAGTTTGCTGACGGCATCCTCATACTTGACATATGGAACACAGGAGCAAATCAAAAGCGGAATGATCCACAGAGAGAGAAGTCGAACACTCTTTGATACCAAACTCACTGAGAGGCTAGAGCAGTCGTTCATCAATAGTTCCTTTCACGGACTCGAAGGACTTGAGTCACGATCGCAGAGGCTTGCAGCGGCACGAATCCTTACCCAAAAAGAGATCCCCGCTCATTGGAATCGTTCAAACCTGCTGAATACACTTACGGTTTCAGCGATCTGCATCCGTTCCCATGCATGAGTTTCATGAGGTCTATCTATCGACTTGGATCCGGGATGCTTTTTCCCCCGATCGAGCTCGCCCATGGACGAGATCCACCACAAGACCAGGGTGCGACATCCCCCTGGAAGGGGCAGTGTGCCATGGAGTACTCCTGTAAGGAAGGGCCCTCAGGCAGATTCACAGCCGCCATGGGCGGTCGACTTGTGAGGTCTCATCAGGGGCCATCCTGAATAAAAAATCGGGCCCCCGCAGGTCGCCCACGGAGGCCCGATTCATCCGCTCAATTCGTCTCGTTACAGACTGTTTACAATACTCTCGATGAGCCCATTCATGAAGTTGACCGCACCATGATTTCCCCAATCGGGGAAGGTTCCCCCAGGATTCATCAGGTTCATCAACAAGGCTGCGGGGATCAACAAGCAGAGCAGAGTAAGCACCATCAATACCGTCATAGCCGTCGCAGGCTTTTTTCGCACCAGTTGCATCTCCGTATTGCCGGCGAGGAGCAATTCATCGCCGCCTGCGTCCAACGGTTCCTCGTCGAAATCGAATGAGTCGAGAGAGAGTTCGTCGGTGTCGATCACGGTTTCGTCACCCACCCCTCCCATACTCAATTCTGATTCCCCTTCCAGGAGACCGGAACCCCCTTCATCTTCAAGGAGCCCCTCAATATTGAGCACCGTCTCATCGGTAGAAAAGTCTTCCAGCTCAAGACCGTCGTCTTCCAGCAAACCGGAACTCTCCTCAGAAAGCACCACGGTCGGTTCGGTGGAACGGCTTTCCATGTAGAAATCCAGGTCTTGCCTGCTGAAGTAAACCTCACCACTATCGTGCTCTGCACGGATTTCCTGATTGCTGACAAGCCCCTGAAGTTCTTCTACGGAAACTCCAAGGTGCTGTGCAGCCTGATCAAAGTTCATACGATTCGACATCAATCAAAACCTTTCCTGGGGACAAACTTACTGACGGCCCGCATCTTTCATCGCCTTGACGCTAGGCCTCTGCTTGCCCTTCTGGGAGTACTCCTGTGGGACGAAGTCGTAATTCAGATCACGAACACTGTGAATGCTGAATCCGTTCCCGGACTCAAAGCCGGTCCAAAGTTTTTTGGTGTTGGTGTCAAAGATAGCGAGGCCCTCTGCGGCGCCCTTACCCTGCATGACAAATGAGGTCATGATGTACCCATTGCTGGCAGATCCGGTCTCCCCGAATGCGACTTGCGGCTGTGTGGCATCGGAGCCGATCCAGAGAATAAAATTGGCACCGAGGGAGATGCCCAGCAAAAGGGCCATCCAGAATGTCCGCTGACGTCGCGGATCTTCGGCTGTAGTGTGAGACATGGCTCTCATTCCTTTCACGAGTCCCGAACAATCCGTTCAGGGGACTCAAGTTCCTGAATCCCAATGCTTGGAATTCTTTACTGACCGCCGGGCATCGCAAAAGCAACTCTGCCCAACTACTTCCGACCTGTCCCCACAGGTCCCAAAGATGACACCGGAACCGTTTCGCCTCGAATACCAAAAATGGTCGGCACGAAACCGGCGGTGCATTCTCCGGGGATGACGAATCACCCGGGTGATTATTCTGTCTCATTTTCACTGAAACAGCGGAAAACCCCGTAACAGCGGAAAACCCCGTGAAAACAGATCACTTTTGCAGGTTCCCCTCGAACCTGTGGTCCCCACAGGGCTTCCACGGCTCAGTCAGGGATTGTAGCCCGCTCTCACGTTGCGGCAAGGGGTCCATCTGCGGTTCCTGGCTGAGATTCCTGTAAAGGACGGTCTGGACCCAGATAGCGACCGATCCGCATCAAGAGCCGTCCCTCTGCCGCCTCCACACCGCGCTCCAGGCGCGCAGTCGCATGCTCTGAGAGACGGTGAAAGGTCTCCAGGTCACTGAGAGGTCGAGCCAACAAAAATCGACCTTGGCCACTCTGTCGAACTCCCTGGACCTCCCCTCCTCCACGCAATTCGAGATCCCTCTCAGCAATCCTGAAGCCGTCATCCTCTTCGACAAAAACCTGCAATCTCTCGTCGATTTCAGCCGGATCCCCTTCGACGGTGAAGAAACACCAGGAAGCCCGATCCCCCCTACCCACCCGGCCCCTCAGTTGGTGAAGTTGGGAGAGACCAAAACGATCGGCATTCTCGATCCACAAGACTGAGAGCTCAGGGACGTCCAGTCCCACTTCAACGATGCTGGTGGCCACCATGACGGATGCTGCCCCCGACCTGAAAGCATCCATGTTTTGTAGTTTTTCTTCAGGGGTGAGGCGTCCATGAAGCAAGGTTATCCCGTCGTCATTCAGGGGAGTCTGACCGAGGCGCCTCGCGACCTGCTCCACCCCTTGGGGATCATCCCCATCCCCATCCTCAATCCGGGGAACCACGAAAAGGATGCGGTGCCCTGCCTCAATCTCGCGGCACAGAAAATCGATGGCAGCGGGAAATCGATCACCGGGAACGATTCGGGTTTGTACCGGGATTCTGCCGGGAGGTTTCTCATCAACCCTGCTGAGGTCAAATTCACCGCGGAGAGCGAGAGCCAGACTCCTGGGGATGGGAGTCGCCGACAGATGTAATCGATGGACGTCGGATCCTTTTGCGGCCAGTTTTTGCCGCTGATCTACACCGAATTTTTGTTCCTCATCGACGATGACCAGTGCGAGATCAGCAAACGTAACCGATTCCGAGATGACCGCATGGGTGCCGACGACGATATCGATTTCACCCTTAGAAATCGCCTCCTTCTCCTCTGCTGAGGTCCCTGAAATCACTGAAGCGATCTTCAAGTTCGAGTCATTTAACAGCTGTTTAAAAGTATTCAAATGTTGATCGGCAAGGGTCATCGTCGGTGCAACGATGACGACTTGTTTGGCTTGTGCAACCACTGCAAGCATCGCCCAGATTGCCACCGCAGTTTTACCGCTTCCAACATCACCTTGGACGAGCCTCGCCATCGGAAAACCGGCGTTGAGATCCTTGCGGATCTCTGCGATCACCCGCTTTTGGGCGGAAGTGAATTCGAAAGGAAAGCGTGCCTGTATTCGCTGTCCCAAATAGTCGGTCACTTCGATCGGAGAAATCTGCTTCTGCTGCCTCAAGCGACGGGCCCGAGCTTGCCCTTCGGCATGGAAATACAATTCCAATTGCGCCAATTGGTGTCTGCAGGATTCCAGCTCTGCAAAAGAATGCGGTTGATGCAGCCCGCTGTATAATCCGTGCAACTCTCTGCCCCCGGGAAGAATCTCAGGCAACGTCATTGCCAGATTCATGTTCTTCTTCAGGACCTGGTCGATACATCTGCGCAAAAGATCCTGTGAGACCCCGGAAGTCGCACGATAAATCGCAACGATCCCACCATGTCCGGGATGGGGATCATTGCGATCGCCGGAGGCAAGCACCGTGGGATGTGCCAAAGTGGGCCGCCTGAAGAATCGCACCGCACCGGTGATCCAGCCGCGAAAGCCTGCTCTGACCGGTGGCCGGAACCTCTTTGGCATGAACCATTGCAAAGTGACTTCTGTGGATGAGGGATCGTCGCAGATCAGTACCGCTTCCCAACGCCCCTGTCCGCTGGGAATCCATGCGGGATCCGCAGTGACCGTCCCGAACAAACTCTTTCTTTCACCTTCAGGGACATCCCTGAGAGACCCCCTCAGTTCAAGATCCTCGTACCGTACGGGGATGTGATGCAGAAGATCCCCCATCGAGCCCAGTCCCAACCGATCCAAATGACGGGCGATCACCGGGCCCACCCCACGAAGGACAGTGACCGGCTCCAAAAGGGGGTCCAAGAGGGGATCCAAAACCCCTGCAGATTCGGAATCCCCGGTGGGTGGAGTCTGTGACATGAGTCCCCTGCTCCCTTCCCGGAAATGCAACAAGGATTCGGATCAGCCGCTCAACTCTCTGACAAGACGATCGATCTCTGATCGAAGATCCGCATCGCTTTGCAACAGTTCACGAATTTTTCTTGCTGAGTTGCTGGCGGAAGCATGGGTTCTTTGACCCAGCTCCGTACCAATTTCGGCAAGGGATCGGCTCGTCAGATTCCTCGCCAAAAAGGTGGCTACATTTCTGGCCATCGAAGTGTTCCGGGTTCGGGATCTTGAGTAAATCTCTTCAGGTGGAATTGACCAACGCCGGGCGACGGCTTCGACAATCATATCGATGGTGACGACTCTCTGGCCATCCCGGATTACCGGCTCAAGGCAGTGACGGGCCAGGGAAAGATCGATGGTCTTCCCCCCCAGATCGACCTCTGCGAACAAACGCAATAGCGCACCGAGTAACTCACGAACGCTGGTACGGATTCTGTCAGCAATAAAATGGAGAACTTCAGGTGGAACCATGAGACCACTGCGAATCGATTCTCTTTCCAAAATCTCGAGCCTGGTTTGCAGGTCCGGGGGATCCATTCGAACCACCAATCCCGCTGAAAAACGATTCTGCAGTTGCTGATGCAGAAATTGGCACTTTCGCGGGGGTAAGTCGCAAGCCAGGAGCACTTGCCCACCCGCCTGGGCGATCGAGTCTATGGTTTCAAGAAGTTCCTCTTGGCTGCTCTTCTTGCCGGCAATCATTTGGACATCATCAATCGCAAGCACTTTCAAATTTCGAAATTCACTTCGAAATTTGTCGATTGATTTGTTTTGAAGTGCACGGACAAAAAGATGCACAAACTGCTCGCACTGCACGTACCTGATACTTCGCTCACCATGAATAAAAAACTCTCTGGTGATCGCCTGTAACAAATGTGTTTTCCCGAGCCCACTGCCTCCATGAAGAAAAACCGGATTGAAAGCTGAGCCTGGTTTTCTCAATACCTCACGAACCGCCGAATAAGCGACCTGATTCGATCTGCCAACGACAAACCGATCCAAGGTCAGGTTTTGACGCAACCCTTCGGGGATCTTGCCTCTCTCCGGTGCTGTGAATCGTGCAGGATCCAATCCTGAATTATTCTCTCGCAAGCCGGATCGTTGATTCGCCAATTCGCCTTCGACAGGGTTGAGTTTTCCTTGTGCGAAATCATCCTCAATCACTCGCCATGAAATAGGACCACAGCTCATCTCGCGAACCACCTGCGACAACAGGGGGCCGCAGTTCCGGACCAACAAATCCCTCGAAAAAGCGGACGTAATCCCGAGAAGAGTCTCCTCTGATGAAATATTGAGAGGGGTCACCGTCCGTAGCCAGTTGCGGCCGGAAATACCATCCTGCTGTGCATTGAATCTTGTAAGGATCTTTTTCCATGCCGCTTGCGGGCTCTGGCTGACGGGCTGACTCTCTCCGGGGCGTGGTGCAGCGCAGAGGGGATCATCGATGGGAGAATCTTCTCCCAATGAGTCCCGCAGATGAGAATTCTGTTGCGCTTCTCTGGCTTGCCTCGAGCTCACCGTTTCCCCCGCTCCCCAACATCACGCTCGTCAAAGTTAGTTGAATCGAATTGCACGCTGATTCCGACTTGCACGCTGATTTGATGTGAGCCCGGCGATGGAATCTCCACCGCAAACCTTCACGAACCACAACGTGATACGCTCGTTGCCTCGACCGGGTTTCATGAATTGGAAGGGACCATACACCCGGGATCCTGGACCACGCCGGATCCTTATCCCCCTGAAGCGGTGAAGATCCTGACACGGCAATGATGAATGTGCCGTCCCCTGACGATCCCCGACGTCCCTCCAGGGACACGATGACGATCACA
>CAYRAM010000033.1:25025-25095 GCA_964422295.1 uncultured Planctomycetia bacterium
GTCCCAGCAGGATCACAGTCCCAGCAGGATCACAGTCCCAGCAGGATCACAGTCCCAGCAGGATCACAGT
>CAYRAM010000033.1:25195-25267 GCA_964422295.1 uncultured Planctomycetia bacterium
CCACTCAGGATCACAGTCCACTCAGGATCACAGTCCACTCAGGATCACAGTCCACTCAGGATCACAGTCCAC
>CAYRAM010000034.1:0-24267 GCA_964422295.1 uncultured Planctomycetia bacterium
TCGGAGATCGGGGAGGGGCTGCTGTGCAGTCCCTCCCCTTCTCTCCATCTTCAGTATTGAAGTTTCAGCCAGGGATGAGGGCTTTACCATGAAGAATTCTGAAAACGGATTTACTCTCCTCGAGTTGATGATCGTGGTTGCAGTGATCAGCATTATCGCAGCGATCGCCATTCCGAATCTGCAGACGAGTTTACTTGGTGGGCGGGAGGCAGCGGCCATCGGTTCGATGAGGACCCTTTCTACCGCCGCAGAACAATACCGCCTGCGACAGGGGAGTTATCCAGCGACATTGATTGAGTTGGCAGCGATGGACCCTGCCCTGATCGACAGCGAAATCGCCAATGGCTTGCGCAATGGCTACAATTTCGAATTGTCGGGGCAATACAGTACCTTTGACTGCAATGCCGATCCGGTAAGCAGCAATGGATCGCTCCACTTTTTCGTCGACGAAACTGGTGTGATTCGCCAATCCGCTTCCGGCACTGCGGGTCCAGGAGACATTCCCATCGGCTGATTCTCAATCTGCCGAGATTTGGAGTCTGTCGGCTCCGTTGACTCGTCCGGTGGGGACTCTACGATGCCTTCGGGGTCATTTTGAGTGACCCTGGAAGGGTCTCCATGTCATCGGATCAACCGATATCACTCTCCGACTTTGCGACTCGCCGCCAGAGACACGGCGTCGATCCTCGGGCTGACCAGCCAGCGGTCGGCCGGCTTGCTCCCAGTATTCTCTCTTCGGACTTCAGTCGTCTTGCACAAGATGTGGATCATGTCCTCTCAGCGGGGGCAGACTGGATCCATGTCGATGTGATGGATGGCCACTTTGTCCCCAACCTGACCATCGGTGCTCCCGTTGTGAAGTCTCTGAGGAGAGCCACCGATGGATTCCTCGATGTTCACTTGATGATCGATGAGCCGGATCGCTACGTCGGCGATTTCATCGAAGCGGGCTCCGATATGGTGACCTTTCATATCGAAACCGGCAAAGATCCCCGTCCCATCCTGGATCAATTGCACCAGGCGGGTCGATTGGGAGGCTTGGCGATTCGCCCGAAGACTTCGGTGGAGGAGATCCTGCCGTACGTTTCAGAGTGCGACATGGTTTTGGTGATGACCGTTGAGCCAGGGTTTGGCGGCCAGTCATTCATGGTGCAACCTCTGCAAAAGATTGCGGCCATCCGCGAAGTCGCGGCTGCGGGGTTGGAAGTTCAAGTCGACGGTGGAATCACCATTGAAACCTTGCCCCAAGCCAGGGATGCCGGTGCCAACGTCTTTGTCGCCGGCAGTGCGGTCTTCAAGGGGGATGACGTGGCCGCCAATGTGGTTGCCCTCAAAGGAGTGATCTGTGAGGGGAGGCCAACGGTATGAGTGATGCCCAGCTCCCTGAAAACCGTCCTTCCCGTCGTCGCGACATGCCTGGCGGCTTGTGGGCCCGATGTCCCGGTTGCACCAAGATGATCTATAAAAACCTGGTGGTGGAGCGGGGCAATGTTTGCCCAGAGTGCGATTTTCACTTTCCGATCCCCAGCGACGAACGGATTCGCAATCTTTGTGACCCTGATACCTTTGTCGAATTTTTGGCGGATCTGGCCCCTGCGGATCCCCTCGGTTTCGTCGCCCGCAGATCCTATGAAGAGCGTGTGCGTGAAGCCCGGGAGAAGACAGGTCTCAAGGAAGCGTGCAGCGTTGGGCGCGCTGAAATTGGGGAAGTGCCGGTGATCATTGGAGTCAGTGATTCCAGATTTCTCATGGGATCGATGGGATCAGTGGTCGGAGAGAAGATCGCCCAAAGCATCGAATTGGCCCGGGAGGAGGGTCGCCCCTTCATCTTCGTCAGTGGTTCCGGAGGTGGAGCACGCATGGACGAAGGAATGTATTCACTGATGCAAATGGCGAAAACATCTGCCGCCATCCAAAGACTCCACGAAGAGGGTGGGCTCTTCGTCAGCATTCTGACCAACCCGACGATGGGAGGGGCGATGGCGAGTTTCGCTGCACTCGGCGATGTGATTCTCGCCGAGCCGAAAGCGCTGATCGGCTTCGCTGGCCCGACCGTGATCAAGCAGACGATCAATGCCGATCTACCGGAGGGTTTCCAGTCCTCCGAATTCAACCTGGAGCACGGCTTTATCGACAGGGTGGTGGATCGTCAGGAGATGCGCAGTACCCTGATCCGCCTGCTCGCCTATTTTTGCCAGGAAGCCTGATCCTGCCCTGATACGCATAATTTCCTCAAGTTTTCCCTGACCGTTGCCGAAGAATCAGCATGGGCAACATTTGGCCCGGCAGCAGAAGGGGAAACCGCAATGCAACACCTGAGAATTCTCACCATGGGACTGGACAGGGACTCGGCATACGCCATCCGCAACATCTTCGAATTTGAACGCCATGACATCGATGTCTGTACCGATTTGGAAGTCGCGCGCGATGTGCTTATCGAGCGCAACTACGATCTCATGATCATCGATGCGCGGATTTGCAAGGACGAAGAATTCGACCTGGTGGACTTCCAATTGGATCGTGGCATGAATGTGCCGTTGATCGTCCTCGGTAGCGAAAACACCGGTCTGCGTCGCAGCCTTCGGTCCCGTCAGGGGTTGGAAGTGGTCCACGTTGACCTGGATGGCCACCAATTGCTGGAGACGGTCAATTCCTGGAGTGACAGGGAAGCGACAGAAGTGACCGGTTGATCCTGCTGTTGATAGACAACCCGAATGATAGAATGGCCTCCGGGAGCAATTGTTCCCGGAGGTTTTTCGATGTCATATCTGCAGCGTTTCCGCGATATGGAAGCACAGGGAGTCGATATCCTGGCCATTCTGGCTGGCGACCAAACCCTCGATGATTCGGGGTTGGAGGTCTTGTCCAGGCACCTGGGACCGTTGGAGATGGATTACCACGCAGATCTCATCGAGTTATTGATTCACGAACGGCACGATCCGGATCGAGCCAAGGATCTTTGGAGAGGCATCGTCCATCACAAAAAAGAGATGGAGCGTACCCTCGGCAGACAGGTGGGCGTGCGCGTTGCTACCGCCGATTACCTGATCCACGAGCGCAAAGTGCTCGATGCTCCGCGATTGATCTCTCGGGAGCCACTCAAGCAATTGATGAAGCAGGTCACCCGGGATCCTCTGACGCAGTTGCCGAATCGACGTCACCTCGATGAGATATTGCGCAGGGAGATGAAGAGATCACGCAGATATGGGGGGAGATTCACGGTTTTGCTGGTGGATCTGGATCGATTCAAGTCGATCAATGATGGCCACGGACACATCGCCGGAGACATGGTATTGCAGGAAGTTTCGAGACGAATCTCGGAAGCAGTTCGAGAAACCGATACGGTTGGTCGTTGGGGTGGGGACGAGTGGTTGATGATCCTTCCAGAAACGGCTCCAGAAGATGCAAAAGTTCTGACTCGCAGAATCCGCAGAGATATTCGTGACAACCCGGTGATTCTCGGAGATGGGACCGAGTTGAGTACGACCATCTCCATCGGTATCGCCAGTTATCCCGGTCAAGGTCGAACGATTCAGGACCTGGTTTCTGAAGCGAGTGAGGCGCTGCGCAGTGCAAAAAAATCAGGCAGGGACACCGAGAGTTTTCTGCCATCGAAAGGAAGCACCGGATCATCTTCCTCGGGTAAGTCGCAAGAGTGATCTGATTTGATCCCTGGTCCTGCCGAGGCAAGCCCCCACTCCTTGTGGAAGTACCGCTTCTCGGAGTTCACAGAAAATCGCTGAAGTGTTCATCACCGACAAATCCATGTCATTTAGGCCCTAAAAATTGACTTCTCAGGCACCTTTTCGGGCGGAGTAAGGTAGGATTTCCACGACGGTTTCTCCAACGGAGATTCAATATTCTGAAAGTACAACGACTTTTGAGGGAGAAGAGATATGTTGAGGGTCATGCTGGGAGTCCTCAAAGCCTATCTATTTCAAAAAAAGGTGCCCTTCAGCGATTGGGCCAAATACTTTTTTTCACCCAAAGGCGAGTTGGTGAATATTTCCATCAATGGAGTATCGGTGTGGATCAGAAAAGGCAGCCCCGACTTATATGTTGCCCTCGGTTGCCTATACGGCGAGTTTGAAATCCTCAGAAAATACTTCTCACAAAATTACAGTGGGGTCATCGTTGATGCCGGAGGTTACACAGGCTTGTCCACCCTTGCACTGCGAGAGTTGTTTCCAAATGCGTTTATAGTTGTGATTGAACCATCGCTGGAAAATCTGCAGATTCTGAAAAAGAATCTGGCTGACCTTGAGGACGTCGAAATCGTCCACGGAGCTTTGGTGGGCAGGGGAGCAGGGCCGGTCGAATTGAAGAACCGGGGAACTGGAGAATGGGGCTATACCGCAGTCCATCAACCATTGGACAATGTTTCTGCTGAAACGATGCACTCTGCGCCAGCGGTCACATTGAGTTCTTTGGGATATGAGGTTGAGGATATTGGCATTCTCAAGCTCGATATTGAAGGGGGAGAATTCGATCTGCTCACCCATGACGTGCCGACGATGAGTGGCATTGGGGCTGTTTATATAGAACTTCACGATCGAATCATCGACGGCTGCCAATCTCTTTTTTTCGACTTCTCCAAAGATCGGGTCTTGATCAAAAATGCCGGTGAGAAGTATCTGTCATTGAAAAGAGACAGCGTAAACGCAAGGTGAATTTACAGGAGCATCCTGCGTTCACCCTCTCCGGGCGGGCAGGCTGCTGCGATGCTTTTCAGGGACCGCCGATCTGCGAACCCACATATTCGCCTGTGGACCAATGCTGATCAGTGCCCACAACCCGGACTTTTCCAACCCTCCTTCGAGATTGTTGCGTCCTGGCTTTTCTGGATAGATCAGGACCACTGCTGAGGCTTCTATCAACCGCTGCAATGTGTCCCCGGCATCACCACGAAGTGCGGATTGATGGGCGAGAAAGAACTCCGGAGTGTAGACGGTGTTGCGGGAATCCATCGTCGGGCGCAGTTTGCCGCCGGAGATGTAACTGGCAAATCCCCCAAACTCATACTCACAAAGGATGGTGCCCTCTACCTCCCAGTGCTGAACCAAAGCCTTCAGTGGAATCACAGGAGTTTGGGTCGACCAACCGCCACCGATGGATCGCCATAACCAGTGTCCTCGGGCATCGACTCCCGCAGGGTAACCCCATGTACAGAGGATCAGGATCATGACGAGAGGCACTCCGCAAGCGAGTGATTGCATGCGTGGAGAGATCTTCCAGCGCAGATCAGCCCAGAGAACTCCGATGACCGGTGTCAGCAGGAGTGAAGCAAGGGCAATGTGACGCAGTTGCAGAGTTGCCATCCCCGTTGCGGTGAGAGCAGCGATCAAGGCCATGACGAATCCCGGTTTGCGAAGGATGGTCTTGATCCCCGAACCGGAGGATCCAAAGCTTTGAATCGCCCATCCGACCGCAGCCAGAAGGATCAATGCCAATCCGCAGAGAGCCGCAGGTGTGTGCAAAAACCCTGGAGCAGTCCAGGGAGACATCCACTCGAAGACCCCGGATGTGAAGACTGGATCGAGTGCCAATTGAAAGGGAAACAGGTACAGAGACAGCCCGTGAGGGTTGACCAGCGTCGACAGCACGCAAAGGAAGGCGATGCCGATTCGCTTCTTCGGGAGAGCGCTATGGCCTGCAGGGAAGATGCACAGATCACCGATGATGAAAGCGAGTCCGAGGATGAAGGATCCATGGATGTTGGCCCAGAAAACCATCGTCGGAATCAATGCCCACAGCCACTTCGGTGAGTGGCGGCCGATGCGAGTCAACCACCAGACGAAGAGGACCGCATTCAGGGCCAGGAGGTGGGGGCGAAGCATCAGTCGGCGGCCGACTGCCAGCCATAATGGAACCAGCAAGATGATTCTCCAAAAGGCGGGAATCCCGAAACTGCGCTGAATCAACTCCATCAATGCTCCGAGTTTGGCAGAAAGGAGGACTGCGAAAGCGATCAGGTAGTTGGGGTGGCCCCACTGTTCGACCCACTTGAAAAGGGTCGCAGCCAACCATTCATGGGCGACCCACGAACCTCCGTGACCGGTCGCCGAGAAGGGATCACTGATGGGAATCTTGCCGTTCTGCAGAATCCAGTCGCCGACCGCCAAGTGCATTGGAAGGTCATTGTTGGCGAGGGGATGGGCGGCGATCAGTGCCGGGATCAACATCGCCATGATCAAAGAAAAGTGTGCGTAGCTTCGGAATTCACCAGCGGATGGAGTTGCGAGGTGTTTCGGTTTATCGGTCATATCCCCTGATTTCGCAACTGCCCGGGTGAACTTTTACTGACTCCTGTCTATTCTGTACGAAGGTCGGGGACAAGGGCAGACCTTGGCCCGGTTTTCGTACACGGAGCCTGGGTCAGATCCATGAAGAGGAATTCCATGAATCAAGCAGAAGTTGGGCAGTTGCCCTCCATTCCCAAAGCGGAACGTTGGGAATCTCTCGATCTGATTCGCGGCTGTGCGGTGCTGGGGATTTTGGTGATGAATATCCAATCCTTTGCGATGCCAGATTCGGCGTACATGAATCCGACATCTTTTGGAGATTTGACCGGTGCGAACTACGGAGTATGGCTGGTGAGCCACCTCTTTTTTGACAGCAAGTTCATGGCAATATTTTCAATTCTGTTTGGCGCAGGGGTCGTTCTGTTTACGGAGCGTGCGGTCAAAAGGGGACGATCTCCTCTTTCGTCCCATGTGCGCAGAAACTTGCTGCTGATCCTGTTCGGGTTTCTGCACGCACACTTGCTTTGGTATGGAGACATTCTCTTCAGTTATGGAGTCTGTGCGCTGTTGGTGTATCCCTTTCGCAAACTCTCGATCAAGGCACTCTGGGGCTGGGCATTCGCTCTGCTATTGGTGGGATCTCTCATCTCGATCTTCTTTGGCATGACGATGCCGTACTGGGGTGAGGCTGAGCGCCAGGAGTTGATGCTATCGTGGAACCCCGGAGCAGAGGTTCATGCCGAGAGCATTGCGATTCAGCAAGGATCTTTTTCCCAATGGCAGCCGGTGATGAGTGAGGCGTCATGGGGAATGCAACTCTTCATCCTGCCCTTCTTCATTCTATGGCGAGTCTGCGGATTGATGCTGATCGGGATGGCACTCTTCAAATCCGGTTTCTTGCTTGGGCAGGGCACGAGATCCACGACCAAAAAACTGTTGGTCATCGGGGGGATCGCAGGGTTGGGATTGGTTTACTGGGGTGTCTGGCAAAACGAGCTCGCAGGCCATTCCCTCGAGTACAGTTTCTTCCTCGGCAACCAGTGGAACTACTGGGGCAGTTTGGGCCTTGCCATGGCCTATATCAGTGCGATTTTGATCTGGTTCGGCAGTCCCATCCTGGGAGGTCTTCAGAGTTGTCTCAAGGCGTGCGGCCGCATGGCTTTCACCCTCTACATTCTGCAGACAGTGCTGGCGGTTTTCATCTTCCGTGGCGAGGGGCTCGGCTGGTTCGGTGAGAGCACCCGTGTTCAGCAGTTACAGATCGTCCTGGCGATTTGGGTGCTGATGCTGATCATGGCACCTTTATGGCTCAGTCGTTTCCGATACGGTCCATTGGAATGGCTGTGGCGCTGCCTGACTTATGGCAAACTTTTGCCGATCCGTAGCGGATAGGGCCCGGGATGAATTCACTGGCGTTCTTGTTAAAGGTGATGACGTGGCCGGCAAAAGTCTGGCAGCGCTATCGGACCTATCCTGATCTCGAAGAAGAACTGCGTAGAACGGAAGATCGCTACGAATCGATGCTGGAGACGCTGCACCAGCGTCACGCAGACATCATCGAAGATCTATATCAGCGTCACCAAGACTCCGAGCCGAAGGGGCTCCGATGAAGCAACCCATCCTGTGGTTCTTGCGGTTGGGAATCGCTGTCGGCTTGGGCTATGCAACAACTTGGGCTTGGATGGAGTACTTCATTCCACCTAAAGAAAAGACCTTTCTCTATACTCTGAAATACCTTTGGTTGTTTCCTGTTAGCGCTCTCTTTTGGCTGGCGATGATCGTCGCTCTGACCACTTCAGAAAAGAACAAAGGTGATGGATCAGATTGAGCGGGTGATGATTCAATGAGCGTGAATGACATCATTATTGAGTGCGACATCGTTATTGGGTGCAAGGTCCGAAATTGATTCATTGAAGCTAATAAAAAATCAGCGTAAAATACAAATATTATTCGGTTACTTCGATTTTTTATTCGGTGGCTTCGATTTTTAAAGAGAGCGACTTTCATTCATGGATACTTCCAGCGTATTTGATCGCACAGATATCGATGGCAAAGTTCTCACCGATTTCCAGTACAACTTCGTCCTGGGCGCTGCCTTGTTCTGGGGATTTTTTGTCAATTGGATCGTCGTTAAATCGGTAGATCCAAACCTGATAATTTCGATGGGAATGTTTCCGTTTTTAATCATGTATTTTTTGTCGTGTTTGCTCGGGATTATGCTCTTTACAAAATCGATCAATCCCATTGTGAGCTTCATCGGCTATAACTTTGTCGTCGTACCTTTTGGATTAGTCTTGAACATCATAGTGGCTGCTTATGATCCGGAACTGGTTTTCGGTGCGATCAAAGTCACTGGATTTGTCGTAGGAACCATGATGACTTTGGGAGTTCTCTTCCCGAGGTTTTTTCAAAGTATCGAGAATGCTCTCACCATCTCCCTGGTTTTGGTTGTCGTTTATCAGATCCTTTTGCTGATGATTGGAGGGGGCACCAGCGGTTGGCTCGATTGGATCGTGGCATTGATCTTTTGTGGGTACATTGGTTACGACTGGGGGAGGGCCAATCAGATCCCCAAGACGGTGGATAATGCGATAGACAGTGCTGCGGCTCTCTACATGGACATCGTCAATTTGTTTGTTCGTGTGCTGAGTATCATGGGTGACTCCGACGATTAATACTTGGATATCAGTGGTTGCGGATGGAAGAGAGCCTAAGTTGATCGATGCTATTGATCGATCGATCGCACATCAACGAGGAAATCTGGACCGACAATCTCTTTGGCTTCGCCGATTTCAACTACGACGATCTGACCGAGGAAATCGACTTGCCAATGGGAGCCTGGGGGAGGGGTTGATACATGAAAGCGATAAACACCATCGGTGTCGGTGAATGAACGTTGTTGATACCAGAGGTCCTCTGCAGGAAGGCGCAAATAGACCACTGTTTGCGCGACGGGGGTCTTTGGGCCGGGTCGGGCTGCAGGCGTATTGTTCGGTAATTGGCGCATGACCCTGCCACTGAGGATCGTCCCCTCATCGAGTGTGACTTGTATCTCGCCTGTTTCAGGGGTGATGGACGAAAGAAAGCTGGGTGCCTTGCCATTGCGATCGAACCACAGGTCGTAGCGGAGATTCTGTTTCTTGACCGGGATGAGAAACCTGCCAGCGGAATCGGTCTGAAACTTCGGCAACATCCCGAGGTAGAATTCCCGCGTCCAGTTGCCATTTTTCAGGGTTTCGATGCCGCAGATCTGTACCGTCACTTCGGCGAGGGGTTGGCCCGTTGAATCGACCACGCGACCCCTGATGGATCCTTCTCCAGTTGAAGTGGCGACCGGAATCAATCCGCAACCACAGATAACGAGCAGGGCAGTGCCTGCAAGCCACACGCGAGCCATCGGCAGTCTCCTTCCTTGCCTGGACAATGGAGGTCTCTCCATTGCATTTTCCCTGTCACGCTCGCCGCTGATTGCGGATTCAGAGGTAGGTCTGCCCTCGGCAGCCGTACCTAGCGGTATTACCGCACCAAGACCACTGCGAAAAGGAGTTTGTCATGGTCGATACCAACCGGCGTCGCAGGTTTGCGCCATTCTTGGGAGCCTTGTTTTGCTTTTTCTTGACGATGATGACGATGGGCCCCCTGGATGTGGGCGGTGGCAGCAATTCTGGCAGCCTTATCCCGTTTCTCAGCTTCCTGCCGATGTGCTTTCTGTTCATGGGATTCACCATGAAGGAACAACACGATCGGATCCAGACGCTGGAAGCAGCACTGGCCGCGAGGGATGAGAACACTACGGAGTGATCAGCGATGGCCATCGATCAGCTGCGATGCAACCCACTGCATCCGCGGCAGATGAAACGGGCCCTTCCAGTGGTTGCCCTTGAGTTCCAATGCCGGGGTTCCATCGCGGTGCAGGTAGCCATACCACTCGCCATGCTGTGGATCCGCGAAGTGTTGCTGTGACCAGTCGTGAACCGTCTGGAAGCGTTCGGCGTGACGCGGATCCCCGGTCAGTTGATACGCCAGCAGCGTGGCGATGATCGCCTCGGTGTGGGGCCACCAGTACTTCATGTCGTGACCCGGCTCCTGTGGCGGGCGGTCGTACAGATCTCGAAACGAATAGAGACCTCCGTACTCTTCATCCCATCCCCGTTGCCACATCCAGTCGAGCATCTGCACCCCCAGCGACACCAGATGGGCATCGCCGCCTCGATGCTTCGCTTCGTGCAGGATGAACCACGCCGCCTCGATGGCGTGCCCCGGATTCAACAGGCGACCATCGAAACTGTCGATGATCTCACCGGTGGGGGACACCGTTTCCATCACCACTCCCAGGTCCGCCTTGCAGAAGTCGTGCTCGATCTCCTCGATGCAGCGATCGATCCAGCGGTCCATCGATGCATCGCCGATGTTGTCCCGTAGCAGTTGAGCCATGTGAAGACAAATCATCAGCGGACCACACCCCTTCGATGGTCTTGTTTCGGGATCGACCTTCGGTTCCATCCCCCCCGGCTCAAAGGAAATCCGGGTGTACTGATCGAACAGTTGCCGGGCACGCTCGGCCCACTGCTCGTTACCGGTGGCCCTGGCACAGGCGCTGTAGGCCATCGATGCGAACGCTTCTGAATAGACGTAGCGGCGCTTGCGCAGCGGCTTGCCATCTTCGGTGACGAGGAAGTACATGCGACCGTCATCATCGAATCCGTGCTGCTCCAGGAATTGCAGACACGAGGTGGCAAACTCGAGCCATTGCGGATTTTTCTCGACGGTGTTGTAGGCGGTGGCGTACATCCAGGCGGTTCGCCCCTGAAACCAGATCGACTTGTCGCCATCGATGCGGGTTCCGTCCCGGTCGAGGGATGTGACGATGCCGCCATGGCGGCGATCCCAACCGTGTTCGAGCCAGAAGGGCAATGTTTCTTCGACCAGATCGGTGCGCAACCGTTGCAGAAGCGGTTTCAGATCATCCATCGTCGCCACCTCTCAGTGTCGCCAGCGTCAAACCTGCCAGTTCACGATCCTGTCCACCGGACAGAAGACTGACCAGATACCCGACCCCGAAACAGGTGCACGAACCGACGGCAGCATAGAGGAGGAAATTGATGTCAGTGCCAAACGCCACTGCCATCGTCGTGGCCGCTCCGGTCAGCAATCCCGCCAGAGCTCCGATCGCATTGCATCGACGTGTGAACACCGCCAGCAGAAAGACACCCACCAGGCCGCCGCCGAAGAGTCCGAGTACCTTCTGGAAGAAGTCGAAGAGGTATTTGATCTCGAAGGTCGCTAGCATCATGGCCGCACCGGTACCGATGATCCCCAAGACCAGGGTCAATCGTCGAGCCAGTTTCAGGTCATCCCTGCTTTCATCTGCGGATGAGAAGCGGCCAACAAAATCATTCACCACCGCGGCACTGATGCTGTTCATCGAACTGTCGAGGGAACTCATCGCAGCGGCAAAGATCCCTGCCACCACCACGCCGGCGACCCCCGATGGCAAGTGCGTGACCACGAACCACGGCACCAGTTGATCGGTCGCCGCCGGCAGCATCGCCTGCTCCAGCGGGTGCGAGGTGTAATAGACGTAAAGCGCAGTGCCGAGACCGTAGAAAAGGATTCCGGTGGGAATCGTGATGATCAGATTGAGCCACAACCCCTTCGCCGCCTGCTTCTCATCGGGGGTGGTGAGGTAGCGCTGGATCACCGTTTGATCACTGGTGTAGGGCACCAGGTTGGTGAAGAGGAAGCCGACCATCAACACCCAGGCGACCATGTCGGAGCTGCTCCAGCGCCAGTCAAAGATGTGGAACTTGTCGGCGGCTTGGGCCGCCTCGATCATCGCAGACCATCCACCCACATCTTGAATCGTCACCAACAGGCACAGCAGCGCGCCACCGATCAACACGAATACCTGCAACACGTCGGTCCAGATCACCGCCGAAATTCCACCGAGTACGGTGTAAATCGTCGCCAGCAGTCCCATCAGGGCGATGCACAGGTAGGTGTCCATCGCCGTCACCGCCGACAGGGCAATCGCCGGCAGCAGCAGCACGATGCCCATCCGTCCCAGCTGAAACAGGATGAAGATGGCGCTGGCGAGGACCCGCACCGACACCGAAAAGCGTGCTTCCAGGTACTCGTAGGCGGTCGTCACATCGAGACGACGAAACAGTGGCAGGAAGCAGTAGATCACCAGCAGCATCACCGGCAGCAACATCACAGAGCCGACAAAACGGCGCCAATCGGAACCGTAGGATGTGGCCGGGATCGCCATGAAGGTGATGGCCGAGAGCTGCGTCCCAAAAACCGACAGTCCGGCGGCCCACCAAGGGATCTTCCGACCCGCCAGAAAGAAATCTTCGGTGGTGGAGCCACGTCGGGCAAAGTAGATGCCGACCGCCACCATCAACGAGAGGTAGAGAGTCAGCACCATGTAGTCGAGGAATTCGAAACGGGCCCCACCGGATGAGGTACCCAGCGACAACGCCTGCACCCTGGGAGTGCGAATCCCCGGTTGCGTTTCTCCCGACGGGATGACGATCTGTTGCTCCCACTTCACCGCTTCGGTAGTCACCACACCCACCGGCATCGAGGCGGCGACACTCCAGCGATCATCGATGGTGTCGTATGCGAGAACCCGGGAAAGAAATGCGGGGCGCTCGTTTGCGGGTTTGATTTTGCCGGAATCAGCGACGATGTGGCGATCGGTGGAGCCGCTGAAGGCGAGGATGGTCCGCGTGCCCACCGCTTCGGCACAGGCGGCAGAAATCGGCCAGCGGTGCGCGCGGAATCGGTCCTTGCCCGCGATCGGGCGCGGGTCAGCGAGCACTGGAAGGGGGGCCACACCGGTCCACTCCCCGGTTGTGGGGGAGTAACGGTATCCATCGGTGAAGGCGTGGAAGCGCAGATCTCCCGAATCGGTGGTGGTGGTCTGCGCACCGGAGAAGAGGAACACGAATGGTTGATCCCCGGGTCCATCTTGGACCGCGGTCACCATCTTCGAGCGCAGTGCCCCCGGATGGGCGGGCAGCGATTTCCACTCCGGTGAAACTGCGCTCAAATCGAGTTGCCAGAATCCACCCTGTAACTCGAGATCGCTCTTCTGGTGTTTCCCCTGAAAGAGGAAGACGGTGTCGCCGATCGATTCTGCGGAGCCAAAGGCACTGGCGGCAGGAAGGTCGGGAAGAGGATCGAAAACGACCTCGCTGTTGGAAGAGTCCCAACGCATCAGGAAGCAAGTGGAATAGACCTGATTCGCATCGGAGCCACCAGCGACGACAACGCCCCGTGGGGTCGAGGTACACGCCGCGTACGCCAATGCTGTGGGCAATCTCTGCCCACTGATCCACTCGGTGGCCTCCGGGAGCAGCACATGGATCTCGTCGTGCCAGATCTTGGCGCCGCCTTCACTCAATGGTGTCGGGAAGTTTGCTCCGCCGGCGACGATCAGTGCGCCCCCATGGGATCCCACCAGGGGACCACCGAGTCCCGTTTGGTTGGGAATCTCGGGTAACAGGGAGAAGTCCCAGGGATCGGAATCCTGGCACTGACCCACCATAGGCAGCGCCAGCAGCAACAAAAGCAGGAGCAAGCAGTGACATCTAGGAGACATCGTTGAGTTCCTTTTCGAGAGACTCCACCGCTGTGGCACAGAGGGCTTTCCACGGCAATCGGGGCGGGCCGCAATCGATTCCAAGGATGCCCATGGCAGCCTTGATGGCATTATGCCCGCCATACTGGAGGATCTTTTCCACCATCGCAGTGGCCACCTGCTGGTGTTCTCGTGCCTCGTCCATTTTTTGCGCCTGGCAAGCGTCGATGATTCGCCGGTAATGGGGAGCCATGAAGTTGTAGGTGCTGCCGACGGCCCCATCGACACCGGTCACCAGTCCCGAAAGCAGTTGCTCATCGATGCCGAAGAGGATGTTGTATCGCCGCGACTCATATTCAACACAGGAGACCAGATCTTCAAATTGAGCAGCACTGAATTTGATCCCTGCCAGTGTCGGCAGCTCTTCCGCCCTCCCCAGCAGCTCGGGCATCGACAGGTCGATGCCGGTGATCGGTGGGATGTGATAGTAGTAAAGGGGGGTCCCCGGTGCCGCTTCCCCGATCTGCTGCAAACACTCGACCAGTGCATCCATCGATGTCAGAGGATAGTAAGAAGGGGGCACCACTGCGATCGCATCCGCATTCAGTTGTTCGGCGTGGGTCGCCAGCGTCCGCGCATCGCTGACGCTGTTGTGCCCGACATGAATCACCACGGGCACTCGATGCGCGGCAGCCCTGAGATAGGTCTCCGCCACCACCATCCGCTCGGAAACGGTCAGCGATGGAGACTCGCCGGTGCTTCCGCATACAAATAGTCCATCCGCTCCCTGATCCAGCACAAAATCACACACCGCTGGAATGCGCAGCACATCGACAGCGCCATCGCTTTTCATCGGAGTGAAAGTCGCCGCGACCAGGCCTTTCAGGAGAGGCTCTTTGGTTTCACCCATCGGTCGTGCCGATCTTTGAACACATCAAATCGTCTTTTCTTCTTCGCTGAATCCTTCGATCACGCCTCCAAATTCGGCACCCGCAGCACGAATGGAACAGGTGGGAAGCACCACATCCATCCCGCCAGTGAACCAAACTCTGTCACTTCTTTTCCTGCTTATTGTGAATCAGCACATCCAGGATGGGTCGGCTTTTCAGGATGTAATCCTTGATCTCGCTGACGGCGGGAGCCTCCGGTTGGCTCGCAGATTCGCTCTCCTGAACAGCGATTTCCGATAGATCTGCATCGATTTTGTGAATCGTCGGACCGTTCTGGTCGAAGTCGATGGCAACGATCATGTCACCGTTGACAGGAATAATCGTGTTGTTGATGGTCAACTTTGCGTTCAGAGGATCCCACGTTTCAAAAGTGTAATAGCCGTCGACCGTGACCTCCCGTGTCCCTTCAGGCGATGAGAGACGCATCGTGACCGAATTTTCCTTCCGATAGGTGATGGCACTTTGTCCCAGTAAATTGGAAATCTGTTCGCTTGAGCCGCCTCTTAGACTATTCGAAATCTGTTTATCTCGGATCAGCCGATTCAAGTTGTCGACCAGGAGAATCGAATACCCCTGATGCCAACCATAGAAGTGGAACTGAAGATCGTGTTCCGCAATCAGGCCATCGACGGCCTCAAAGGGAACCGACGGGTCGATAATGATGTCGGCAAACCACAGAGTGGACACCAGCAAGATCGAGATGAAAGCAATCGCCAGTACGTTCTTCAGCGGCATCGATCCTGTTTCCTCCCTTACGCCTCGATCTTCGGTACGATGTCGGTCTGCAGCTCGGGCATCATGGCACGAATATCACTGGTGGGCAGTCCCAATTCATTTCGGATGATGTTGACCCCTTGGGCGATTGCGGTCGCCTTGAAGAAAGCGATGTCGCGGTTGCAACCCTGGCGACCAAAACCACAATCGCTGGAGATGATCAGTTGCTCTGGAGCGATGTACTTGAGGGCGTGACGGATGCGCTCGGCGATCTGTTCGGGACTGTCGACCTGCAGATGGCGGTGACTGACCACCCCGATGCAGACCTTCTTCGGAAGGTTGCCCTTGCCTGCACCGAACATCTCGATCTCGCGGAAGCCGCGATCAGTCATCTCGACGGTCCAGACATCGCCCTTGCACTCGTTCATGTACAGCTCAAAGGATTCCTCATAGCTGTCGTTGTCGATCACCCGCTGCATGTTGGGGTTGCCCCAGCAGGTGTGAATCCACAACTCGATGTCTTCGAGACCTTCGACCTCACGGTTGAACGCCTTGAGCATGAACTGGACCTCTTCACTGTCCTTGCCGTAGGTGTTAGCCCAGAAGTGCAAAGTCGGCTCCTCGATCTGAATGCACTGGCAGCCGGCATCCTTGAGCCGATGCAGTTCGGTATTCATCGCCACTGCCATGTCCCAGATCAGCTCCTGGTTTTCGCTGTAGTGGGGGGTGTGGATATCGAGGAACAGCCCCATTACCTGGGAACAGCAGGTGCCAAAACGCACCGGCTTGTCCGTCTTGGCCTGGGCCATTCGCCAGATCTTGTCGTAGTCGAGGGGGCGGTGCTCAATCTTCCCGACCACGCGTGGCCAACGCCAACCGGTGTAGATCTCGTTGAGCAGAGTACCGGGAGGATAACGCAGCCACGGAGAACGGGTCTCTTCCGACTGCAGGTGGTCCCCATCGAAGCCGGCCCAGCGCTGCAGTGGATAGTGATGCCAGGAGCGTCCCGCCATGTCGTTGTCACAGTGCAGATCACCGTGGGTGAGGATATCGAGACCGGCGCGGTCTTCATCGGAGATGACGGTGGCGAGTGCATCCTGGTACTTTTCACGGAAACCGGTATCCATCATGCAGGTGTCCAGAGGGCGACCCCACATGCTGTCGTCGAACCACTGCGGACGAGGCCACGAGCCGGTCACGGTGCAGGGTAATTGGAGATCCTTGGTGACGGTGTACATCATGCCTCCTTGCAGGGTGATCAATCAGGGATTCATGGACGGTACACCGCTGACAGGCAGCGGGTCAACTGACAACTTCAGGACTGTATCAATGCTCGTGCTTACTGAAGGTCGGAGACAGGGACCGACTCTTTATCGAGAATCTCGATGACACTTCGCCTTTGTTTTTCATCGGGCACAAATGCATCGACAAGTGCGATGGTCACGTCATTTTTCTTTGCCGTGAAAAACTGTTTCATGCGCGCCTTTGTCATCATTTTTGGGGACTTGAAAGATCCTCTACGCGACAGCTTGCTTACAGTGGATGCTTGCGGTCTCTCCCCGGGTGAGCCTGCATTGCATCCATGAGAGTTCTTTGATTAGCCGTCTTTGGCAGGGGCAGGATTTCCCCCACCCTCGTCTATTGGATCCTTGGCCATGGCTGCTTGGGCTTTGAGGTAGAGAGCGGACCCGGCCATCAGCAGCAATCCGATGAAGACGAGGGATAAAACCCGGTAGATATTTTTCAGAGACTGAAGATCGTGGAAATACATCTTCAGAATAGAGATCCCGATCAAGAGCAGCCCGGCTTTGCGAATGATCGATCTGTTATGTTTCAACCCCAACACCAGCAGGCCAATGGCATTCAAGATCATGACGATGGTCTTGGCTCCGTCTTTCATGCCTGGGTAGAGGTACTCCATCAGCCGATAGGCTTCCTCGGTGGTCGACCAGTAAATCGAGGCAAAGGCCGCGACTCCAAGAAAAATTGCGGGCTTGAGGATTTTCGGATTGAGCAACGGGATTGCTGCGATCACCCCGGCAGGGATTGCAATGAAGGGCCACATAGCATCATTCGTTATAATCCCGAAAATTATATTCGAGTCATGGTCGCTAAAGAGCCACAACAGAACGGCAACTCCGACACCTGCGCTGGAATAGTCGAAGAAAGTTCTGATCCTCGAAGACGCACCATTGAAGAACAGAACATTGATGATCTGCATTCCGAGCAACACCCAGATAGCGACCGTCAGCAAGTCCTTCAGGCCTGAGGGGATCAGTGGGATTTCATTGAGCAAATGTATGAGGAGAATGGAACCCATGAGTGCCAATGAGAAGATCCTCAAAATTGAGAAGAAACCGCTTCCCAGAAAGAATGGTGATCCCGATTTCTCAAAATCGGGGATGGGTTGATGACGTATGAACAGGATTGAAGCATAAATCATGCTTCCTACCGGCAAGATCACTCCGATAGCTCGTTCCAGAAAACTCCACAGGTACATCATTCCGGAGACGTAGGGGGTTGCCCAGTAACTGCTCGAATACCATTCGGGAAGATCGTGCAATAACAGTCGGATCACCCCGATCAGCAGCAGAGATAAGCCGATTCGACCCATCAAGCCATTTTTTGTTCGATCAGCGAGTATCAAGAGGCACAGCCCCGCAAGGGACCAGGTCGATGTGATCCATGCCGTCGAAATCAATTTGGGAAGGGTCATCAATGCGAAAAAGCCACTCAGCAGACAGAACAACTGAAAGATGGGGTAGTCGAGGCGTCGGGTCTTCCAGCAGATCCATGCATGAAGTGCATAAAAGATCGCTGCTCCCCCTGTAGCAACAGCAACGATGATGGGGTCATGACGCATGGGGATCAGGTATGAAACGCAGACAGTATAGGCGGCAGCGTTGAGGGTCAGGATCATCATGTCGATGAAGGTCGTGGTGGTTCCCAACCGAAGATGGCGGGCAAAACTGATCGTCGAAAAACCGATGCAGTAGGCGATGGTAAAGGAAAGCACCTGTGTCCACTGGCTGTCTTCGACGACTTCCAGGAGATAAATCACCTGGGCCCAATGCAACACAAAGGACGTCAGGATTAATACCGGCCAATCTCTTCGCGAGCACACAAACAGGGTTCCCGCAGTAACGAAAAAGAGATAGGCATAGTATTGACTGGTGGTTGCACTCCCGGAGTTGATGCCGATCACCAGCGGTGTGGTATATGCACCCAGGATCCCGACAACCGCCAGAAACAAAGATTGGTGACGATAGGAGAGGAAACCCGCGATGGTGCTGACGGCTGCGATAGCGACGTATCCAAGGAGATCGGGGATCAACTGATAGAGGGAAGTTGCCGCAAGACTGGCGATATACAAAATCCCGACACCCGCACCCATCAAACCGTAACGCAACAGGGTGAATTGCCCTTCGCGAATCTTGTGCGAAGCGATGATGAGTCCCAAGCCAGTGATCAAACCTGTGTATATCCGCTGGGTGGGAGTGATGAGATTGTTGTCGATGGAAAATTTCATCAAGTATGCTGCACCAGCAAAAAGCAGCAGGATGCCGATCCGCATCAACCACTGACTTGCCAACGCATTTTCCATCGTTCCTTGCGTTGGCGCATTTTCCTCTCCCACCAGAATCCAGTTCTTGATTTTTCGCAGTGATTCCCGTGTGGCAGTTTCAAAAGCTGAAGGTGTTTTTTGGCGGACTTCTTTCTTTCGAGGTGTTTCGATGGGCGGGATCGGCTTGGATCGGGGGGGATCCCCAGGCTTCCGGGTGGACTCCTTTGGAGCCGTAGATTTTTCTTCATTTATCTTGGCAGGAGGCTCGGATTCCGGGGGAGAAACGTTTCCGGTGCCTTCCCCTTCATCAGCATTCGGCAGATCACGAGACTTTTCGTCAATGGGGGGAGGTTCCTGCGGAGACTTGGTGGGCCGGATTCCTGCGATGCGATCGGGTTCGGTCAGGCGGGTTGAATCGGATCGATCGATGCGTGACCTCTCTGGAGATTTCTGGTGGTCGATCCACTCCTCAAGAAGTCTTTTGATCGCGCTGATCTGGACAAGTATGACGATGGGGACAGCAGCGATGAGGACCAAAAACAAGATGACGAAGAAAAAGTCGTCCACGATCCCCCGATTCTGGCTGCGCGGCCACATTCTGAAGGGTTAAGCGATGAAGAGTCAAGGAATCCGCATGAATCAGAACTGATGCGAGTGCGATTGAGAATGAGGGAGTGAAGTCGGTGGCGATCGCCATCCCCAAACTCCCCGTGAGCCGGCAGGGGAGGGCAAGCTTTTCAACCATCGAGTAAATGGCTGACCTCTGCGATGTCAACAGTGTTAAGAGTCTGTTATCAGAGACTTGAAATGCCACACCACCCTTTACCCGGACTGACGGGGAAACGCATTGAATTCGTCACTGAGATCACGATAAAGTGGAATCAGTTTCACGGGTTCGGTCATCCCACAAACCACCAGCAAAAACTTTTGATTCGAATTCTTCGGTACAGGCTCTGATTCTCTGGGATCGAATTATTTATGTTCAAATACACGATGGCGATTTTGTGCCTCTTGGTGACTGTTGCGTCGGGTCAAACTCCGCCACCGGCAACACCATCCTCGCCTCAGGGCCCACTCATCGATGTTGTTCCGCCCGCAGGAGACTTCGATTCTGAAATCGCCAACATCGATGCGCCTTGCAGCGGTGGCCACGCAATGGATCCGGATCAAGCATTGACACAGTTTGTGCATGGTTGCGGTCGTGATCTGAAGATTGCAGCCCAGGCGGGAACGTCATCTGCAGGGGGAGGATCCGGATCAGCCCCGACTAGCTTTCCGACTGGCCCCTGTTCCTCAGCGGACTTTGCCGCCGCCAACGGTGCTGTGTTCGTCGAAATGGTTGCCACCAGCACAGACTCTTGCCTCGATCTGTTGTGGTCCTTTGACGGAGATGTGCAAACAGCGATCTCTCCGGGCAATGTCGTTCTGATCGCAGACGCCATACAAATGGAAGCTCTCGATCTGCTCAGCAATGCCGAGCGGTTGCGAAAGTTGTGCTACTTCTACCAGATTGCTTTCTACCACGAGTTTTATCAGGCGAGCGTGACCTACGACGATCCGACCTTCGACGCGGCGGTGCAGGCGATGGTCGTCGTGGGACAGCAGCCCGAATTGATTACCGCGAATCCACCGGTGTCACTGCTGTCGCAATGGCTGGTCAGCATCGACAGCACCAATGCGAGCGTGTTTCTGATCCCGCAGATTCAGGCAGTGCTGGAACGATACTCGGCGGACCCTGCCCACGAGGCCGATTATCAGGAACGATTGATGGCGTATCGTGGCCTCTTCTCACTCGCGCGCCAGATTGGAAATGAAAACAGTGCCGGTGGAGTCAACAGCCCCTGGTATTCGGTGGTGCCACCGGCTCTTGTCGCTGCGGTGGGTGTGATCGCTCTCGATACCACTTACACCGAGGATAGCGAGTATGTCGTGCTCAATGCCCTGTGGGTGCTGAACCGGATGGCATTTCTGGAACAGGCGACAAGGGACGCCGCCCACGACATCCTCACACAGGCGTACAACCTGCACGTTCCGTACTCCGGACCGTGGTTGAGAGCGGTCACTGATCTGGACATGCAGTTTGATGGCCTCCTCTACGGTGGAGGTTCGCTGGACCTGGTCCAAATCCGCGAAGACGTGATGGCGATCGCACTTCCCAATGAATTTCTCTTCGACCAGGGCAAGTTGAGGTTCGTCACAGCGATCGACCTCGACGTGGCGAAGGCGATGTACGATGCCATCCAGGAGGTCGAGAGCCAGTTCTACAGGAAGAGTGGGTCTCTGGAGCCGGTTCCCGGAGACACCAATGAAGTGCTGACGCTGGTGATCTATGGCAGCCCCCAGGATTACTGGTCCTATCAGCCGTTCTTGTACGGTCTCTCGACGAACAACGGCGGCATCTTCATCGAAGGGTGGGGAACTCTCTTCACCTACGACAGGACTCCCTCTCAAAGCATTTACACCTTGGAAGAACTGCTTCGTCACGAGTACACACACTTCCTCGACAGTCGCTACCTGATCACCGGAAGCTTCGGCGAGGCGGGGACGCTGTACGAAGGCAATCGAATGGTTTGGTACAACGAAGGGTTGGCGGAGTACCTGGTCGGTGCGACTCGTATCAACGGGGTACTGCCACGGGGAATCTTGCTCGATCAGATTTCGGGGGACTCCTCCCGATTGACGGTGGCGGATATCACCAGTGCCACCTATGGATCGTTCACTTTTTACAGGTACGCCGGTGTGTTTTTCGAATTTCTGGAAGAAGAACGCCCTGATCTGCTGGCGGCTCTGTTCTCGGCGGTGCTTGGAAACGACATCGGGGTGCTCGACGGATTGTACGGGGCGATGGCGAATGATCCGCAACTGCAATTGGATTACGACGCTTACATCGATGCTCAGATTGCACTGTATCAACAGGGCGCTGGGCTCTTTGCCGAAGATGTTCCGACCACTGGCACGCCGACCACGCTGGCGGACGATAATGCCGCCCAGGTATTGGGGCAACTGCAGTCGATTCTGCCTGGGGGCGGCACCTTCCATGTCTGGGAGAATCGGTTCCAGTACCGGTACAACGAGACGACGCCCCTCGGTGGGCAGCCGATAGAGGCATATCGGGAGTCGACCGATCTGACTCTCGATGATCAGCTGGGACAACTCACAGGACTCTCCGACAACATGACTTCAGCGGTGGCCTGGTTCGGCGAGACCACCGTTTCCGCAGATCTGGCCACATCGACGGTGATCTTCGAAGGGCCCTACTCGGCAACGGCAGCGGATGGAGTTGCGCCTTCCCCTCCGACCGGGGTCGTGGCGGTCTCTGCCAATGGAAGCGTGACCCTCACCTGGGATACAAACCCGGAGCCCGATTTGAGCGGATATTTTGTCCACCGGTCAGAGGTCTCCGCAGGGCCATACACTCTGTTGAATCCGATTCCGCTGATGCAAAACGAGTATGTCGACTCCGAAGCCGGAGCGGGTCAACTCCATTACGTGATCACCGCCATCGATGCTTCCGAAAATGAATCGTTGCCATCGGTAGAAGTGGTGGTCGAATCGACCATCGACATCCTGGTGATCAATGGCTACTTCGTAGCCGGTAATACCGGTTATCAAGCGGGTTACCTGAATGTTCTCGATGGTCTCGGTATCGCCTACCAGTTGTGGGATCCCTTTGTCGACGGCCCGGTGACCGCTGCCTTGCTCGCGGAGTACACCGACGGTGTCGTGATTTGGCCTGTCGGTTACTTCCACAGCAACTACCCCGATCAACTGGGACCTGCACGGCAGGCACTGCTGATGGACTATCTGCAGGCGGGCGGCAACCTGGTGCTCTCGGGGGCGTACGCCACCGCCTACCTCGACACGACGGCGCTATTCAGCAACTACCTGTTCCTTGAGCACGAGCAGTGGGATATGGGGTTGCCATCCTTGCTGGGAGAGCCGGGAAATCCCCTCGGGGATGGCCTCGACCTGCAACTGACAGGGGGGAGCTACCAGTCGGAAATGACTCCGTTGGCACCGGCACAGAAAGCGTTTTCCTATGACCCCTCCTCGGGGCCGGGGACCCTTCAAGGGGGTGGGGCTGCGGTGGTGACGGTGGAACAGGGCCATAAGGCGGCAGTCATGGGATTCCCCTTCACGAATGTCGTGGTGGCAGATCGTACTCCACTGTTGGCACGGATCCTCGAATGGATGCTGCCGCCCAGTTCCTGTGCCGATCCCTTTATCCGCGGGGACAACAACGGTTCCGGTACCGTCGACATTTCAGATGCGGTTTATCTTCTCGACTACCTCTTCGGCATGGGTGGGTCACCGAGTCCTGAAGATGCCGGGGATGCAAACATGGATGGGGGGATCGACATCTCGGATGCGATCTTCCTGTTGCTCTACCTGTTCAATTCAGGGGAACCCCCTGCAGCACCCTTCCCCGATGCGGGTTGCCCCTGAGTTCATCAAAAAACGAGCCCAAAGAAAAACCCCAAACCGCCGAAGAGCGCCTCGACGCGCTCCCGGACGGTGACGACAGCGACACCGAGGCCATTGATGAAATCCACGGGGAAGCAGTGGAACACATCCATGATTGGATATGCGGAGCAACCCGCACAATGACTTAAAGATCTTCAGAGATTGCCGCTGATGAAGATGTTGCCCCATAATTGTTCTGTCCAGCGTCCCCGCCAAACCGGATAATAGGTCAAGAAGGGAGGTCATTATGACCGACGACAAGAAGAAGGAAGACAAGGACCGCAAGAAGGTTTCCGACGAGGAGATGGAAGATGTGGCGGGGGGGGCTGATGTAACCCAGGATACATACCTCATCACGAATTTGAAGGCCAAGAAGAAGGGCGACGGCCCCCCTGACTCGGTATCATTTAAGCCCAAGAAGTCTGGAGGAGGCATGGATGCCGTATCTACGGATCCTTGGGACAAGTAATGATAATCTCGCAACACGGCTTGTATCTCTGACTCACGGGTCAGCGGTGCCAGCCGTGTTTCTGATGGTGCCTGTGGATCGAGCAGGAGATCGATGAGGGGGCACATCGAGGCGCATTTTTTGCATCTTCCGGACCTTGGCAGGGGGGATGAGAAAAAGGCCGAAGCGCTAAGCTCCGACCTTTTCGATGTTTATGTGGTGGGCGATAGAGGACTCGAACCTCCGACCTCTTCGATGTCAACGAAACGCTCTAGCCAGCTGAGCTAATCGCCCAC
>CAYRAM010000035.1:0-21876 GCA_964422295.1 uncultured Planctomycetia bacterium
CAGGTTGGCTCCTGCAACCAGCGGAAGGGCTGTACAGCACTCGTCGCCAGGGACGGCGCAGCAGACAGGATCGCCGGCACAGTCGGTGTCAGCGCAATCGATGGCAGTGTCGCCATCGTCGTCGACACCGTTGTCACAGATTTCGGTTCCACAGACAGCGGTTCCACCACAATCGGGATCGGCACAATCGGTCAATCCGTCGACATCGTTGTCGATACCGTCGCTGCAGGAGGCCTCGTCACCCTCGAAGCAGAGGGGGTCGGCAGCGCAATCGGGGTCGAAGCAGTCGACTAAACCATCGACATCATTGTCGAGACCGTCATCGCAGACCTCTGCAGCAGGAATCACAGCATTCAAGGTCAAAATTCCATTTCCGCTGGCACCCGATGCCCAGGAACCGACACGAACTTTGTATTCGACTCCTGCAGTCAACTGCACGCCGAGGACGCGGCTGTAGAAGGCCTGGCAACCGGTTAATCCACTACCGTCACCGTCACAGGCGATCTCGGTCAGAAGGGTGCAATCGGAACCCTCGTAGATGAGGAGATCGGTGTCCCAACTGGTGTCATCACAAGTATGAATCTCCCACGTCATGTCCTGATCCGGAGTGAGCGAGAACCAGATGTCATTGCTGAAAGCTCCGGCAACGTTACAGGGGACGGAGGGTCCGGGGAAGGTGGAGTCCGTGGCAGTACAGCTGTCCATGAAGACGGTGTATGTTCCGGGTCCATTGATCGGAATCACTTCTGCAACGATGCAGTCATCGTTGGCAGCCGGCTGGCATGCCGGGGATCCGGCGGGGCAATCGTCGGTATCGCAACAATCGGTCAATCCGTCACCGTCGTTGTCAAAATCGTCATCGCAAATCTCAGGGCCACACGGCGGGAACGGACCGCAATCCGGATCGGAGCAGTCAGTGAGGCCATCGGCATCGTTGTCGATACCATCGCCACAGGATGCTGCGTCCCCTTCAAAGCAGATCGGATCCGGTGCGCAGTCGACATCGAAACAGTCGATAAATCCGTCACCGTCATTATCGACACCATCACCGCAGATTTCGGTTCCGCAGACCGCAGTACCACCGCAGTCAGGATCGAAGCAATCTGTGAGGCCATCGGCGTCGTTGTCCAAGCCGTCTGAACAGGAGGCATCGTCACCCTCGAAGCAGGTCGGATCTCCGAAACAGTCGGGATCGAAGCAGTCAATGAGGTTATCGAGATCGTCATCGATTCCGTTGCCGCAAATTTCGATGCCGCAAGGGGAAGTTCCACCGCAATCAGGGTCGACACAGTCGATGAGTCCGTCCGCATCGTTGTCGATTCCATCGCTACAGGTGATATCGTCACCCTCGAAGCAGACGGGATCACCCGCGCAATCCGGATCGAAGCAGTCGACCAATCCATCGACATCATTGTCGAGGCCGTCGTCACAAATCTCGGCACTGGGGATCACGGCGGTGATGGTCAGGTCACCGATACCCGTGTCACCTTGCCAACCACCGCAACGAATCAGGTAATTGGTTCCAGCGATCAGGGGCTGACCCACGATACGGCTGGAGAAGGGCTGGCAATTTGGGAGAGACGCGTCATCTCCATTGCATGTGATCTCCGTCAGCAGAGAGCAATCCGCAGGTCCCTCATAGAGGACCAAATCGGTGTCCCAACCGGGAGTCAAACCATCGCAAGTATTGATCTCGAAGGTCATATCCTGGTCAGGAACAAAACTGAACCAGATGTCAGCTCCGACGACGTCGAGAAATGTACCGGGGCAATTTGCCGGCAGAGGAAGCGGAGGATTCGAATCCGTGGCAGTGGTACTGTCCATGAAGACAACGTACGTGCCAGGTCCGGTAATGGTGATGGCCTGCGCATTGATGCACTCATCTGCACCCTGTGCACCGGCATATCCCCCCGAAAAGAGTGCGAGGGCGGCAGCAAAAATAGCTACCCAGACAAAATTCCGCATAACTCAAACTTCCTTTCTTCGACGAGAAGTGTCGAAAATTATTGATCATTCATCAGAGCGAACAGCCCAAAACTGCGCCAATTCGATTTCTTATCTTCACATAGTGCCAATGACCGGGGATTCACCCGCCCATAGACTTCTGTCATTCGTTAAAAAAAATTGAGCGATCCCAACCGATGGACCGACGCATGGTCGATACCATTCCATCCTTTGACAAAACAAAATCAGCCCAAATATTCGTATGCATAGAAGGATCACGAAGTGGATATGATTCGAACCTCTTCGAAAAACAATCCAGAAAAATCAAGAATTAGCCTACACAGTGCCTTCCTGCACAGTCCTTCTACCTTACCCAACATTCAGGCTCATCGAGAGGGGTAAGAAAATAAAATCATGACTATCTATGCTCGCCTGACCAGGCACCCCTCGAAGTTCGGTCATAAACTGTATTAACTCGTTTAAGGTCATAGGTTTGTGAAGAATATTCCCGTCCATCTTCCGAAGGGCAGAATCGGGTCGGATTGGACGAGCCCTTCGGGATTTTTTTCCACCTTTGACGTCTCTTCAGTGCTCATATCCCTTGCAAACGATCCCCTTGAGGCAGCATGAAACTTTGCAGGGAGATCCCATGCGGACCTTACCATGCATGAGATGACAAACGGTGGGGCCCCCGAACGTGTGCAGAACGGCAGGGATGTGTTGTGCTGGGCTGGTCTCTACTTATATTTCTTTGAGCAGCATGGCGTGAACAGTGGGATGAGGCGCATAGGCTCCACCAGCAGATTCTGAAAGGAATGCAATTTCATGGATCGATCATTTTTGGAATCGTTGTCGTTGGAGGCGGATCAGTCAGGGGTCTTTTCCGGGCAGTGGCTTGCGGGTGGGGGCCCGGTGCTTCCTTGTCTCTCCCCGATCGATGGTTCATCCCTCGGAGAGGTGAAGTGTGGAGATTTGGCCGATTACGAGAATGTGGTGGCCTCGACCCATGCAGCGTTCCTTGAGTGGCGCACCTGGCCCGCTCCGCAAAGAGGCGAAGTGGTGCGCAGGATCGGGGAGGCGTTGCGCGAGAAAAAGGACCCCTTGGGTCGACTCGTGACCGCAGAGATGGGCAAGATTCTTCCTGAAGGTCTTGGAGAAGTTCAGGAGATGATCGACATCGCCGATTTCTCGGTGGGACTGTCACGGCAACTTTATGGATTGTCGATGCATTCGGAGCGCCCTGGTCACCGGATGTATGAACAGTGGCACCCACTGGGAGTCGTCGGCTGCATCACCGCCTTCAATTTCCCTGTGGCTGTATGGTCATGGAACGCCCTCGTCGCAGCCGTTTGTGGTGATGCCGTCATTTGGAAACCATCTCCTGAGACCGCTTTGTGTGCGGTTGCAACCCATCGCATTGCCCAATCGGTTCTCGATGAGATGGGAGCACCACCCATCTTTGGATTGATCGTCGGCGATGCGGATCCGGTGGGAGAGGCAATGATCGCCGATCGTCGACTGCCGTTGATCAGTGCAACAGGGTCATGTCGTATGGGACGCAGAGTCGCCGAAGTGGTCGGCCAGCGCCTTGGGCGCAGCCTTCTCGAACTCGGTGGAAACAACGCCATTGTCGTCACCGAAAATGCAGATCTCGACCTGGTGACCCGAGCGGTGCTCTTCGGTGCATGCGGTACCAGTGGTCAACGCTGCACGACTACACGCCGACTCTTCATGCATGATGGCATCGCTGACGAATTGGAATCGCGGTTGGCAGATGCATACCAACAGGTCACCATCGGCAATCCCCTCGATGAAGGGATTCTCATGGGGCCCCTCATCAATGAGCGGGCGGTAGAGGGGATGCTCACCGCACTTGACCAAGTTCGCGCCCAGGGTGGTGAGGTGATTCTCGGAGGGAACCGATACAAAGGTGATGCGCCTGAAGGCGGTCAATACGTCGAGCCGACACTCGTGCGGGCTCGCCACGACATGCCGATCGTTCATGAGGAGACCTTTGCACCGGTTCTTTATCTGATGCGTTACTCCGATCTGGATGAAGTCATCGACTGGCACAATGAAGTTCCACAAGGGTTGTCGAGTGCCATCTTCACAAGAGATGTCCAGGAATCGGAGAAGTTCCTTTCTGCGGCGGGATCCGATTGCGGAATAGCAAACGTCAATATTGGAACCAGCGGGGCAGAGATTGGTGGAGCGTTCGGCGGTGAAAAAGATACTGGCGGCGGTCGCGAATCGGGTTCCGATTCGTGGAAGGCATACATGCGGCGGCAGACCTGCACGATCAATTACTCCAAAGAGCTCCCGCTGGCGCAGGGGATTCAATTTGGTTCCTGACGGTACTTCAAAAAGGAAAATTGAGCGCGCGTTGACGACAGTCGGTGAAAATTTGTCGTGGGGGATCGATGTTTGATCGCGGTGGACTGAAGTTGGGGACTGTGGACGGGATTACCGTCCGGATCCATTGGATCTTTCTCCTCTGGGGTCTCTTTGAGTGGTTGGCATTGTCGAGGACCCCACCGGGTGCAGATCCTGCAGGGGCGGGATCTTTGGCTTCAAGCAGCACCGTCATCTATTACCTGGTTTTTCTCTTTGGATCCGTGTTTCTACACGAGATGGGGCACTGCCGCGCAGCCAGAAAGGTCGGTGGCAATGCCAGGGAGGTCTTGCTCTGGCCACTGGGAGGCCTTGCCACAGTGGATATTCCGGATCGTCCGGCGAATCATTTGGCGGTAGCCGTGGGTGGTCCGCTGGTCAATCTCGTCTTATGGCTGATTCTGTTGCCTCTCGCACTTTTCAGTGGGGACGGCATCGGATCATTTTTTCTGCGCATGCCAGTATCCGATCCGGTTTCCATCGCTGCAGCAGTCAATCTTGATTTACTGCTCTTCAATTTGCTGCCCGCTTTTCCCCTCGATGGCGGCCGGATTCTGCATTCGATCGTCTGGTCGAGGAATGGCGATTTGAAAGCCCACAGGGTGTTGATCACATCCGGACGTGTCGTCGCTGTGACCTTGTTGTTGATCTGGATGACGGTCGAAGGGGCCAGCGGATTTTTGTTGGCGATGGCATTGATCATCTTTATCCAAAGTTATGTCATGTCCAAAGCTGAGATTGATTCGGATCGAGAATGGTGGCAGGGATCTGAACAACCTCAACAGAGTTGGTGGAGCCGCCAGAAAGAGCGTTATCTCCAGGAACAGCAGGAACGCAAGGAGAAAAGTGAGGCGGCAAAGAGACTTCGGGTCGATCAACTTCTCGCGAAAGTATCAAGGGAAGGGATCGAATCTCTCAGCAGTGAAGAGCGAAAATTTCTGGAACGGGTCAGTCGCCACTACGACGAGCGCGATCTGGATTAGGTTGCCCAAACTCATCACCTTGCTGTTTTAGCCACGCCTCCACATCGTCAGGGTTTCTCTGGAGATCCTCCAGTAGTGTGAGGATTGGTGCCCACCGACTGCTGAAGGTCAGTTCCCTGTTTGATCGAGCTTTCGCCAGCCACGCATCTGCAGCGATGCGACCGGCGAGTCGCCCTCTTCGGGGCGGCATGTTTCCTGATCCTCTCAGCCAGTCCATCGCTGCCTCCGGATCCGCCGGAAGATCATTGAGTTCAACCTTGTCCCAGTAACTCCTGTCCGATTGCAAAGGAGAGTTGTGCGGGCGGATTTCAAATAACAGGGCGCGAGGTTGCAGGTTTGCTCCAGCGACCAGCGAATGACTCAATGCTCCGGGGAGCAAGATGAGGGGACGATCATTGATGAGCAGCCGTCCAATCGCTGTCCGGACCGCATCTTCATCGACTCCGTCCTGAAGCCCGATGCGGTGAGGAAGTAATTTTCCCCATGGATCCAGGATGGTGACATCCGGACGGATTTGATCGAGCCATTGAACCGCTTCCAGTGCGGCAGCCTTTTCTCCTCCCCCGGTGAGCAAGAGTGCCTCTGGCGGTGCCAACTCGAGGACCGCCGTGCTCCATTGCCTTACCAACTGCGACTCCGACTTCCACAGCGGAGGTTTCACCAAGATCGCTGCGACCAAGCAGAGAAGAATTGAGGAGACGATGACCAGGGCATTTTTCGAAGGTTGAAAGCGAGCCAGCGATCGATGGGCAAGGGTCAGTGTCCAACTGCAAAACACCAGTGCAGGAAGGGTACTGAAGAGAACGAATCGGTCGATCTGCTCCGGTGAAAGGGTGGGTGATCCGGATGCTAGGGGATCGGGAGCAACAAACGCACCACTGGTCATCACCAGCAGCAACAAGGCTGTATCCCCCGGCCTGCGAAAGGTCGCCCAAACCAAACCTGGGAGTGACATGATCGCGAATAGGATGCCCAACTGTTGGGATGCCCCCATCAGCACCTCTATCGCTGGCAGGTGAAGGGAATTGATGGATTGGTTCCAGGAATCGAGGAGTTGGTTCAAGCCAACACTGAAGTCAAAGTTCATTGCAGAGGTTTGGAGGGCACACATCGCAATCACGAGTGCGCAGCCGATGAGGCACCCCAATCCAACAAGAGCGAACCCCCGCAACCCCAATCCACGGAGACCACGATCGAAGAGCATCGTCAATAAGGCGTACAGTTGCACGGGAAACATCTCGGGGCCGATCAGGAGGGAAACTCCTAAGAGCACACCGACAAAGAAGATTCCCCTGCCCGCTTCGGCTCGTACCTGATCGGTTGCGACCAGGAGGAGTGCGCCAAGAAAAAACAAAAGCGGAGCGTCCCCACCTGCGGCAACCAGGTGACAAATTCCCGGAGACAGCCCTGCAATCAGAGCTGTTGGAACCACCGTTGATCGGGAAGCATCCAGTTGTCGCAACCAACTAACGAGCACAGCCAGTGCCAGGGCCACCTGAACCATGACAAGTAATTTGGATGCCCAGTCGACAGGCATCAGGATCGATAACAGAGAGAGAAGTCCGCCTTGCAAGGTCGATGCCGTGCTTGCGTCCGAATTGGGAGTCCAATGGGATGCCATCAGCATCGCAGCCGGACCTGATTCCGGTCCCAGGGGAGCGAGTACGAAGTATGCCACCGCAAGCAAGAGCATTGCCTGGGTTCCCCGAACCAGAGCGATGCGACCTGCAGGTAATGCTGTCTGCCGCCACGTTGAATCCTCGATCAGGATCAGTCGTTCATCATCTCTTGCACTCATGATCGGAAGGCTTCGGCGCCCATCGAAATCAAGAAGAGGAGGCTGATCGCCACATTGAACTCCAATCTGGCGTTTTCTATCTTTCCCACTTTCCGGTATTCGGAGTTGACCAACCGGTGCCCCCAAGCCAGAAGGGCCGCAGTGATCAGGGTTGCGCAAAGCAACGTCACCGGGAAATCCAATTCAAAGCAGAGCCAACTGAGAAAGATCAGCATCATCCCATGAAACCAACGGGAAATAACGAGTGCTCTGCTGACTCCGAAACGCGCAGGTATGCTATTGAGTGATTGGGCTTTATCAACTTCTACATCCTGGCAAGCGTAGACGATGTCAAAACCTGCACTCCAGAAGAGGACTGCTGTCCCCAGGATCCATGGAACAGGATGCCCCAATTCGCCAGTGACCACCAGCCACGCACCTACCGGAGCCAGTCCAAGTCCGATACCGAGGACCACATGAGAAAGCCAGGTGACACGTTTGGTGTAGGAGTAGCCCAGGACCACGATCAGCACCAACGGCGCCAATAAGAGTGCAGCGGTGCTGATCCAGGCGCAGGTCACGATAAATCCCAGGATCGATACAAGAGATGCCGTCATCACCTGTCCCGGACTCAGTCGCCCGGCGGGAATCGATCGATCGGCAGTTCGTGGATTGTTGCCGTCGATGTTCCGGTCAGCCCAACGATTAAATGACATTGCTGCAGTCCTGGCGAATGCGATGGCGACGATGACCTGCAACAGTGGAGTCCAACTCAATGCCATCTGTTGGGTATCGTAAAGAGAAGCCGCCAGAAGTGCTGACCCGATTGCAAAGGGCATGGCGAACAGGGTGTGGGAAATTTTGATCATTTCCCCGAATTCGGCGACGCCCCCAAGGATTCCAATTTCCGATTCCTTTTCAAGGGTCATCGGTCACTTCCCCAACGGTGAAACAATTGATTATCGACTCCCAGGTGATCCAGGATTCTGCTGACCACGTAATCCACCTGTTCCCTCACAGAATCTCCGGGGTGTTGATAGAAGGTCAGGACAGGTGGAACGATCGTCGCCCCTGCCTGTGCCAGGGTGAGCAAATTTTGCAAATGGATCTGACTCAGGGGGGCTTCCCGGGGGACGATGACCAGGGGGCGTCCTTCTTTGAGCATGACTTCAGCAGCGCGCTTTATGAGATTGTCAGAGATTCCATGGGCAACACTGGCGACCGTGCTCATGGCACAAGGAACGATGGCCATTCCGTCGATCGGTGATGTGCCACTGGCGAATGGAGCATAAAAGTTTTTCTCACCCCACTCGGTGAGATTCTCATGTTCCATGTCGGCAAAGAGTGTCCGGGTTCCCTGAGGAGTTTTCATCTCGTCATGAGTGACCAACTTGCCTGTTTTTGAGGCGACAAGATGGACACGGTGATCCGTCTCCAGCAGAAAACTGACCAATCTTGCAGCAATGATGGAGCCACTCGCTCCGCTGACACCGATGACGAGCTCCTTGGGAGAGTCAGTTTGGGAAGTGGAATTGGGTGTTGAACTCATGACGGAGAATCTCCTTTGGTACTGAGAGGAGAATCCTCTTTTCCTAGAGGTGCAATTGGATCTGTCGAATGATCATGGATCTGACCGCCAGCGTCCAGCCAGCCTCTGATCGCCTCGATCCTGTTCGTCTGACAGGAATCGACATCTCGACGAATACAGTCGAGGTTCCCCTCGATCCAGAAACGTCTTGTTTGTGGCGTAACAACTTCATCTGAAACTGAACCGATGAGCAGGCCCGTGAAACGCAATATGTTTGCGAGTGATTGGGCAGCTCGTTGTTGAACCAAATCGAGAAACACGGTTGATCGATCCATCGACCAGCACAAATCTCCCTGGCCGAGGAGGAACAACCTGGGGCGCGGATTTCGAATCGGAGCCTCAGAGATCTTTTCGAGGAGATCCCCGGCAGGGGTTCCCGGGAGCATCAATTCCGCAAGGCTGCGGGTGACTCGTTCTCGTTGTTGCGACAGATTCTCGTTTTCCGGATCGTCGTCTTCCGCAGCAAGACTCATGTCGATAGCGCGAATCGAGGATAGTGGAATCCACCGCGAATCGGTGGGTGTGATCAATTCAATACGATCATCCTCAAGTCGGGTGCGGATAGTCCTGTGAGTTCTGAGACGGGTCGCCTCCTGCTCCTGGACCCATTCTCTCGTGTGGAATCCCTGGCTATTGGCCACTTCGACCACTTTAGAAGACATCTCTTTGCTTCCGCCGCGTAACCACCACCCGCCACAGTTCTTGAGGCGATAAGTTTCATCGAAGGGGACACGGCCGAGTGCTGGGGCAAGTTTCTTTGCCAGTTTCCCGGGATCGACATCCGTGGCCGGGGCTGCGATCACATGGTGAAGATTCGAGTCGGCGGGCACAGGGGTTTCCTGGTTCATCCGTTTACCGCCTCATGCACCGCAACATTTCCGGGGAACAGGGGGCGCCAGCGAACTGCATGGAATGGAGTCGCTCGGATGATCTCCGCAAAACGGTCTCCATCAGGCCAATCTTTGACGGACTCATCGAGGTAGCTGTAGGCCTTGACCCGGGAACCGGAGAAGAGATTGCCCAAACGAGGAAGGATGTTTCCTTGGTACCAATCCGAGATGGGTCTTAACCAGCGGTGGGTCATCGGTGTGAATTCCAAAATCATCAGACGCCCACCCGGCTTCACAACCCTGGAGAGTTCCTTCAATCCCGCACGGAGGTCCGATACGTTTCTCATGCCGAATCCAACCATGGCACCGTCAAAGACGTTGTCCCGGAAGGGTAGATTCAAAGTATCGGCCTGGAGCAATCTCGGCCCCCTGGCCGCACCTGATTTGCCCCTCCGATTGCGATCGCCATTGAGCAGCATCTGCAACGAGAAGTCACTGCCGACGACTTCAATTTTCGGCTCTGCAGCAATCGCAGCCATCGATAGATCTCCGGTACCGCAACACGCATCGAGGATTTTGTCGCCAGGGGAGAGTTTCAGTGACCGGACCGCCCGTCTGCGCCACCAGACATCGATATTGAAGGAGAGGATTCTGTTGAGTATGTCGTATCGGGGCGCAATTTCGTCGAAGAGCCCCTGGATTTTTGTTCCTGGTTTATCCAGGTAAGGGTGGGAGTCCGATGGAGGCTTTGGGAGTGGAGTCAGCGGAGGAGATGTTTTCATGCTCCGAATCCCTTCCCGGCATGAGGTTTGAGGAAATGTAGCAAATGACTCCCCGGATTCCGGGAACCTACGCAGATATCATCATGTGACCGCCATATCCCGAGGGCAAGGGGAAGCAGGGCTGCGGAGGATGGTTGCTGGTCAAATTCGGTGTTAGATTGAAGATAGAATTGATTCGGTGGACCCAATTTTCTCAAGACTTTCTTGATCAGAATGGGGGATGACCTTGAGTCCCTTGTGTCGGCACTCCGTAAATGATCCTGCTTCTTTGCGAACGGCTCCGGTGATCGCATCCGGGTCGGCCCGATCGACAAATCTTGGCATCATTGCAACCCTGGCGATGATGATCTGCGCCATGACAGTTTGCCTGCCTCTCCACGGTCTTGGAGTTGTTCGCGACGGGACCGCCGAAGATGAATGGTTGACCTCGGGGGGCGCTCTCGACCGTGCTCTCAGTCAGATGAAGCCGTTATTCATCGTATTGGAACTGGACTCTGATGAGGATACGAATCAGCGAATCAAAGAGATCCTCTCTGATTCGGGGGCAAAAAAATCGCTATCACAAACGATCTGGCTCAAGGATCGGTGGGAAAAAATTGGTGATCGGTGGAGTTGGAAATCGTCATCGGATGACATGACCGATAAGCAAAGATCAGTGGAGCAGAGTGCCCGTAAAAGACTTGAAAAATTGCTTCACGCATCCGGTGGGAAAACGGTGGTGGCGATCTTTGATCCATATTTGGAGAACGGAACTCTTCTACAGGCAGGAAAACTGCGCAGCGCAAATTTGCGCAAGGCGATTCGAGCATCCGTGAAACTCAGTTCGGCCTATCAGCGATCCCGCACCGTCACTCGCAAGCAACTCGATAAAGCCCAAGGATTTGTCCAGGATTCAAAGCACCCAGAGGCATTGCGCCTATTGACTCAATCTGCCCTCTTCAAATTTCCCCCTATCGAACCTTTGCTCAAGAGGCGTGACCAACTGTTGGAAATCCTCCATGGGCGTTGGAAAGAGGCGCGTGCGGAGGCCAGGGAGTTGGAGCATTCCAATAAATTGGGAGAAGCCGCTGCAAAACTGGAGACGATCTTGAAGGAGTATCCTCATCCCGAATGGGATAAGCAGATCCGTGAGGATGTCGGCCGGGTTTGGCGAAGAATCCAAGGCCCGTTATTCCCGGGAGCTTCCAGGTGACCTCCGAAGATTCACCCACCGAATACATCGATCCGGCGACGATCAATATCACGACTGCAGAAACTTGCTGGGATCACTTCGAAGCCCATGAATCTCTCCTCTGTGATGCGCTGAGCAAGTGTCGCAACGAAGCGCTGACCGCTGCACTTTGGTGGGCGCAAACGATGTCAGGGAGTGGAAGAATTATCGGTCTCGGAGCAGGAACCAGTGGCCGCTTGATCGCTCTTGAGATGGCGGAATGGGGGCCCACCTTTTCGATTGCAGATGATCGCAGGAAGGCGCTGATTGCCGGCGGAACAGTCGCTCTGACGAAGGCGGTCGAAGGTGCTGAAGATGATGGTGCAGCAGGGTGTCGTGCCATCGACGAAGAGCAGGTCGGAGAGGACGACTTGGTGCTGGGGGTGTCAGCCTCGGGATTAGCAGCGTTCGTCCGTGACGGCCTGTCGCATGCGGCTGGCAGGGGAGCACGATGCATCTTGGTAACCGCCAATCCCGCCTGCTCATTGCCGGATACAGAAAAGAACTTGCGCCTGCTCCTTGAGACGGGATCGGAGACGGTTGCCGGTTCGACGCGCCTGGGAGCAGCGACGGCGACCCACCGATTGTTGCATCGAATCTCGACGATGGGTGCTCAGCGACTCGGTTGGATCTACCGCGGGCGGATGGTCCGAATGCAGGTGACCAATGAAAAATTGCACCGACGAGCGGTGTCGATGGTGTCTGAATTGACCGAATTGTCTAAATCGGACTCAGAATGTCTGATCTCCAGATCAGGAAACGACTTACGATTGGCGATCGTGGCCGGGTGGTTGGGGGAATCCATCAATTTTGCCCGTGAGGTCCTGAATGCGGCAAATGGCCGTTTAAGTGCATTTGAAGAGCATTTGGAACGGTTTAGATCGGGTCAGATCGATTCCGAAGAACTTGCGGACCTACTGAGGAAGCCCTAAATTTCGAGTTAACTGGCGGCTACCGCTGGTGAGCTCGCGAAGATGAAGATTCGAGGTGAACACGATGAGCACCCAGACACCGGACCACAATCCCCGGGAAAAGTCGGAAAAGCTCCTCAAGCCTTGGCTTGATGGTGCAAAGAAGATGCCTGAAAAAGCCTCCGCAGAGTTTGCACACGGTGCAGATTTGATTCGGGAAAAGGTTCTCAAGTCGGCGGAAGCATTTCGAGATGCGACCTTCGTCGATCACATCTGCCCACCCCCCAAGATGCTTTAGGGAAGACTTTCCCGGCAGAGCATCTGCACCAGGTCTGATTACCCACTACTCACCCTGCAGCCGAAACAATCTGCGGCTGTTTGCGGTGGTGAATTCCAGCAGTTGGTGATATCCCTCCTTGCGAATCTTGGCCAGGGCTTCAGCGGTATGCAGTGCGAAACTGGGTTCGTTGCGTTTGCCGCGGACCTTCTGGGGTGCGAGGAATGGGCTGTCCGTTTCGAGGAGAAGTCGATCACTGGGGACGATCCGTGCGGCTTGGCGCAGATCTTCTGCTTTCGGATAGGTGACATTTCCTGCGAAAGAGAGATACCACCCCAGATCGAGTGCCCGGCGCGCTTCTTCGGTGGTCCCGCCAAAGCAGTGAAACACTCCGACGATTCCCTGGCCTGACTCAGAAATGACATCCAGCGTGTCAGGCCATGCTTCTCTGCAGTGGATGACCACAGGGAGGTCCAGCTTGCGGGCCAGATCCAACTGTGCGCGGAATGCCCGATCCTGGATCGGTGGTGGAACATCTTTCCAATAGTAGTCAAGACCGATTTCACCGATGGCGACAACCCGATCAGGGTTCTCCCTGCACAGTGATTCCACTGCATCCAATGTGGTGTTGAATTCGTTCTCCTCCATGAGTGAGTGGGTGGGGTGGATTCCAACAACAGCATGGCAGAAACCGGGGTGTTCGCCTGCAAGATCGACAACACGCTGACTGGTTTCGATGTCGATGCCGATATTGATGATGCCTACGAACCCGGCTTCTTTGGCACGCTGGATCACCTGATCCCGATCTTCGTCGAAGCGATCGAAATACAGATGGGCATGACTGTCGATGGCGACGGCGGTCACATTTTCTCCTTCTCTGAAGGCAAGGGGCGACGATCGGCTGGTGCAGAGGAATTGATCACCCTACCATCGATCCAGCAAGCGAGAACCGATCCCTGCAGAGCGGATTCCATCGGCGGCAACGTATGATCCGGAATCGAAACGGCGATCAAGTCGGCGGGATCTCCAACTTCGAGTCGACCACTACCCAATAGACTGCCGTGGCCACAGCGGGAGAGCCAGGATCGGGGATTCACGGTCACCATCGACCACAATTCCTGTGCAGTTAACTCTGATGCTGCCTGCCGGGCTTTGCGAAGCTCCTTCAACATCGACAGATGACCCGCGGAGATTTCTCCATCGGTTCCGAGCATGACGTTCACCCCTCTGGAGAGAGCGGCGGCGACCGGGTGGGGAGGCCGACGGAAGGATTCGTGGGATGAAGGGCACCAAACGAGTGAGGAACCCGCTGCAGCCATGTCGTCGAGCTCCTCCCCGGTGCAGTGATTGCCATGAATTACCAAGCACGATGCAGAGAGTTTACCGGTCGCGGCCAACGACCGAATGAAACCGGAACCGCGCACGAAGGACTGAGGATCGGCATCAAATTTTCGCAGAAACTCGGCACCGGGACCCGTCCCTGATGTGAGAAGTTCCTCTTCCCAAACATCTTCGGCAACATGGATCGCCCACGGGATCCCCCGGGCAAGGCACAAATCGATCAATTGATCCATCGCAGCAGTCGAGACGGTGTAGGGAGAGTGGGGAGATAACGCGCGCAGCTCTCTGTTTGGATGGCACTTTTCATCAAAGAAAAGATTCAGCGGACCGAGATCATCGATGGAACCCGCGAGCGCAATCTGTTCCCTGAAAACGACCCTTTTCAAATCTGATTCGGCAAGGGGGGAGAGTGCGTGTCCGGAAGGATCGATGTCGAAAACGGCCGTGGTTCCACCACTCAAACACTTCTCAATACCCTGTGCAGCCGCTTCCGTCATTCCTTCAGGGCCCATGGATCTTCTCAAATCGACGATCCCTCTGAGCCATGCGTCAAAATCATCTGCGACAAATTCACGTTGACTTTGCGTACTGAGATCGAGGTGGACATGAGCATTGACAAGGCCACTGCAGATCATCGCTTCACCGAGATTGAGGTCGCTCTCTCCGGGATCGAGGAGGTCGACGATTCTTCCCTTCTCGATCACGATCCTCCCTGGTCGCGTCTGTGAAGTTCCCGTGAACAGGTGATCTGCGGCGATCCTCATCAGTTTCCTTCCTGGAAAGGATGCGGGGTTGTTTTCTAAACGGGCAATCTCTGTCGCGAAACCTGCTCCAGTTGCAGGAGTCTGCTACAATCCCCCGCAGTGGTTGTTGGCAGCAGCGACCCTGGAGGTCAGTTTGGGGGATTGCTGCCCCCGGAGCCAGTCGGCAGGAGGAGTTTGATGTCGAAGCGTGAACGGGGTTTCAGCCTTGGGAAACGCATCGCTTCGTCGTCGAACTGCGCGATTCTGGTCAGCGCTCTCGTCATGGGAGGCTGTGCAGGCGGAGGAGAAGCGAAGAGAGGGGAGATGCCAGCGACACTGCAACCGCAGACGACCGTGGTCCTCAGTGAAGCGGGAGAAACCCTCGCAGATGTCTCCCATCGGACAGGGTTTGCGCTGGCAGTCCTTGAGAGTCTTAATCCTGGCAGGGTCGGCCAAAAATTGCCCGCTGGAGTCGGGTTGCGCTGCCCGGTGGGGCAACCCGGTATTCGCAATGTGGAGACACGTCCCTGAATGGCATCGGATAGGTCAGGAAGGTCGACAAAGATGAGTGAGGAAATCCGCCCGCAATTCTGCGGACGTCAGAAATCTGAAGAGTTGGAAGACCAACTGCTGGCACCTTATGCCATGCGCAGCAAGGAAAGCCGGGGTCGACAACACTCAGAGGCAGTGGATGAGTTTCGAACCGTGTATCAGCACGACCGTGATCGGGTTGTGCATTGCACCGCATTTCGAAGGCTTGAGTATAAAACTCAAGTATTCGCCAATCACCAGGGGGATCACTATCGCACCCGATTGACCCACACTCTTGAAGTCGCCCAGGTTTCCAGGGCGGTTGCGCGAAGATTGGGTCTCAATGAAGACCTCGTCGAGACGATTGCTCTCGTCCATGATGTCGGACACCCACCTTTTGGTCATGCAGGCGAAAGGGAATTGGATCGGTTGATGTCGTCCCATGGGGGATTCAATCACAATAGACATGCCCTCAGGGTCGTCGACCTCCTCGAGTCCCGTTACCCTGCTTTCCCGGGTCTGAATCTCACCTGGGAAGTGCGTGAGTCGATCGTCAAACACTATGGACGCTTCGATGAACCCGAACTGGAGCAATTCCTCCCTGGCAAGCCTCCAGCACTGGAAGCACAACTTGCGGACATCGGTGACTCTCTCGCCTACGACAGTCACGATCTCGATGACGGTTTGCGCTCGGGGGTGCTCCATCTTGATGAACTTGCGGAAATCGATCTCTTTCGAAGAGCGATGGACAAGGTCAGTGACAGGCATGGAACCGGAATTTCAAAGCGCGCATTGATTGCACGATGCGTTTCCGGAGTGATTTCAGAGCAGGTCAACGATTTGGTTTTCACCAGCAGCAAGCGGCTTGGGGAGGCGCAGGTATCGAGCGCATCCGATGTGCGGGAGCACGATGGAAACCTCATCGGGTTCTCTACAGCCATGTCCGCAGACAAGGCTCAACTGCAGGGATTTTTGCAAGAGAAACTCTATCGCGATCCATTCTGTGTCAGGGTTTCCCAAAAAGGACGTAGAATGGTTGCTGCCCTCTTTGAGGAGTTTGTTCGCGAACCGGCACAGTTGCCAGGTGAACATTTGGCACGTTGTTCAGAGATGGGCCGCGAGAGGGCGATTTGTGATTACCTCGCAGGGATGACCGATCGCTATTGTGCGCGGGAGTATGAGCGCCTCTTCATGCCTCATGGGAGTGAACCGGGAAGGTTGTCCTGATGAGATACTGGGCACTGGTCGTGGCTGCTGGTGACGGATCCCGTTTGGGCCACCGATTCCGCAAGGCTGCGATTGAATTGGGGGGGAAATCCATCGCTGCGCTCTCCACTGAAGCGGCCATCGCGGATTCCTCTTGTGCAGGTGCGATATTGGTAGTGCATCCCGAAGACATTGAGACCGCGAGTCAGTGGTTGCAGTCGATGAATAACGACTCAGTCACCGTGGATGTGGTCGCGGGGGGAGCGAGTCGCAGGGAAAGTGTGTTGTTGGGATTCTCCGCACTGGAAGGGAAGGCTGAGCCCGCTGATCTGATCGCGATTCATGATGGTGCACGGCCTCTTCTTCACAGGGAAGACTTGAAACAGGTCCTTTCGGTGGCCAACGAAACGGGGGCTGCGCTCCTTGCGGAAGCGGTGACGGACACCCTGCACCAAGGTGACAAAGAGTCATCCTGGTATGGATTTGTTGACCGGGACCAACTGTGGAATGCCCAGACTCCTCAGATCTTTCGCTATTCCCACTTGGCACAAGCCCTGAATTCTGACCAGGGGAATCGCACCGATGAAGTTGAGGGAGTCGTCGCCTGCGGGCAACCGGTACATTTTGTCCAGGTGAGGTTTCCCAATTTGAAGATCACGACCCCTGCGGATCTGCAATTGGCTCAACTTCTGATCGAATCTCGCTCCCGATAATTACGATTTTTGCTCCGAAATGGTCCTCCGGGACCGAACTCGGCACCCCAGAGTTCCTCTTCTCCTTGACCTCGGCCTTCAATTTGCGCAGACTCCCTCTGATGCCACATGGCATGGCAGTGGATGAGGTCCTTTCTGGTTCATCGTTTCCCGGTGGTCCCCTCTCCCACAGTCGAAGTTACAGCCGGGGGTTCTAAGGGAACTCCCCTCTAAGCGGGGAAGGGGAATCACCCCATGTTAAAAATTTCTAGCCGATCCTTTGGGATATTGCTCTCTGCAATCATCGGCGTGTTGCTCATCGGAAGTCCGATTGCAGCGCAGACTTCCCTCGGTGGCGATGTCAAACCGAAGCGAGCCCTGCGACTGACGATCAGCGGTGATCTTTCACTCACGTTTGTCGATCGAAGTGCCAGTTTTGCTGATGCTGCATTGGGCAATGGAGCTGGAGGGAATGCGGCCCCCCTTGCAAGTTCTTGGGCGCCTGCTGTCCGCGACGGATTCTTCATCGATCCCCTCTTCGAGTTAAATATCGAAGCGGAGGTTTCCGAGGGAGTGGATGCAACCATCAGCATCGATACCCCCTTCGATGCTTCAAACAATCTCAGGGATGGAAGCCCACCCTTGGGGATCAAAGAAGCAAAGATCCACTGGGAAGGTGCGATGAATCCCGACCTCGATGTGGATATGGGAGTGATTCAGTACACCATCGATTTCGCGGGGAACGGTAATCCGATGTTCCTCAGTCTCGGTAACTCTGAGAGTGCTTTCGACAACCCGCTGGCGGGTGCACTCGATGCGGGAATGCCCCAGTCAAGTTCTGCGGGGCTGGTCGATTCGTTGAACCCTGCCGGTGCGGTTGGCCGCCTGGATCTCGGTGAAAACTCAGTAGATGTACTGCTGTTTGATATTTCATCCTTGACGGATGAATCTCTCTTCGGTTTTGTCTACAACATGCCGCTCGATGCAGGTGACTACAACGGAAGCATGTCATTCACTTACGTCAATGCAAAGAATGATGGCGGATCGGATCTGTTTACCCTCGGTGGAGGAGCAAGCGTTTCCGGTGACGATGGGCTCAAGTTCTACGGCGAGCTTTACCTGCAGAATGGTGATTACGGCTCAGGAACAGGCTCTGGAACCATCGATCAGGATGCTCACGCTTTTCTTGCGGGTGTTCGTTACGACCTTCCAGAAGTGGACGATGACTCTGATCCCTGGATCGATGTCTCCTTCTGGGATTATTCAGGGGATAGTGACTCCACGGATACCTCAAATGGGAACTTTGTTTCCTATGAGTTCAATAACGACAGCATCATCCTTGAGGATTCATACTACGGCCTCGATGTAGATACGAACTATCGTGCATTCAAGCTCAAGGGAGGCATGAATCTTTCTCCCGAATGGTCGATCCAGGGGATGTTCACTTACGCCTCACTGAATTCGAATGCGGGAGGTCTGGCTTCGAATACCTCGAACAACAGCAAAAAGTTGGGGGACGAATTTGACGTCCGTGCAACTTACCGCGCTACCGACTTCCTTACCTTGCACATCAATGCGGGAACTTTGCAGAATGCCAAAGCCCTGGGTGTCGGATCCGGCATCGAGGTCATCTCACTGACTTCTGAAGTTCGTTTCTGATTTGACCGGATTTGAATCGGGAAAAGCCCTCGGGGGATCGACCCCCGGGGGCTTTTTTATGGTCTGTACGATCGTGCAAAACTCGCAAGAAAAGAAGTCAGGGACTACAATCCCCAAGCCTGATATCGGCACTTGATATTGATCCTCGTCGAACGGGCGAATTGGGACGGGAGTAACATGACCGCTGGCGATGCCCACGAGTCAACAAGCGACTCAAATCTGTCGGTACGATTTGGATTGGGATCCGATCGACACCGATTGGAATCGGGGGAAGGTTTGATTCTCGCAGGCGTGAAGATCCCTTGCGACCTGAGAGCGATCGCCCATTCGGATGGGGATGCGGTCCTCCACGCTCTGGCGGATGCGGTTCTTGGCGCAGCCGGAGGAACCGACATCGGTGATCACTTTCCCGATGACGATGAGCGCTGGCGAGGGATGGATTCCTCTGCCATCTTGCGGGAAGCGTGCCATTGGGCATTGAGCGCGGGTTGGAAACCGTGTCAGGCGGATGTCGTCATCCATTTGGAGGCGCCTCGCCTTGCCGATTACAGGGACCGCATGAAAGAGGAGATTGCGAACTTGCTGGATATTCCAGTGGGTTGTATCGGTTTGAAAGCAAAGAGTGGCGAGGGGCTGGGACCAGTTGGAGAGGGATTGGCGGTCGATGTTTTCGCCGTGATTCAATTGGAGAGAGCAGGAGAACGATGACACTCAAGTTGTGGAACACCATGGCGAACGCCCTTGAGGAGCTCAAGCCGATCGTTGACGGTGAGGTACGCATGTACAATTGCGGGCCAACGGTTTACAGCGATCCCCACATCGGCAACTTCCGCTCGTTTCTAATGGCAGATCTGTTGCGCAGGGCGGTCGATCAGCGAGGATTCAAGACGACCCAAATCATGAACATCACCGATGTCGGCCATTTGACCACCGACGATGTTGCCGACGCATCGGGTGAAGACAAACTTGAGAAAAAAGCGCGGGAAGAAGGTCTCGACCCGTTCCAGATCGCACGCAACTACGAAGAGATCTTTCACGAAAATTCCGAGCAATTACATCTGCGCAAAGCCCATGAATATCCACGGGCGACCGATCACATTCCTGAGATGATTACGATGATCGAGCAATTGATCGAAAGGGGTCATGCATACGAAGTCGAAGGTGTCGGAGTGTATTTCCGAGTGAACTCCTTTGCAGACTACGGCTGCCTGTCTGGAAACACCGTCGATAATCTCGATTCCGGCTCACGCATCGCAGTCGACGATCGCAAGGAGTCTGCCCACGATTTTGCGCTTTGGAAAATCGATGAAAAGCATCTGATGCAGTGGGACAGCCCGTGGGGAAGAGGTTTTCCCGGTTGGCACATCGAGTGCTCAGCGATGAGCCACAAGTATCTGGGGGGGACCTTTGATATCCATACCGGGGGAGAGGACAACATTTTTCCGCACCATGAATGTGAGATCGCACAGTCGGTAGGAGCGGGGGTTGGAGATTTTGCCAAGCATTGGGTTCATGCACGGCATCTGCTTGTCGATGGCGAAAAGATGTCGAAGAGCAAAGGAAATTTTTACACCATCAATGACCTGATCGAAAAGGGCTATCAGGGATACGAGATTCGTTACAGCTTGATCAACAGTCACTATCGCCAGCCGATGAACTTCACACTTCAGGGACTTGAGGGTGATTCAAAGGCAGTACAGAGAATCAGGTCTTTGCGAGAGCGTCTGCAATCGGCAGGGGATTCGGACTCGGAAGCAAACGGTGATCTGATTGAAATGCTCGACAAGGCGAGGACGTCATTTGACGAATGCATCGATGACGATCTCAATATTTCGGGGGCCTTGGGGGTGCTTCATGAAGCGGTGCGTTGGCTCGGTCGAGAAGTGCCGACAGGGCAGGGAGCGCAACAATCCCTCGACTTTCTGCGTTACTGCGATGAGATTCTCGGATTCATCTTTGCAGAAGAAACCCTCGCAGGGGATGGATTATCGGAAGAACAAGAAGTTTGGATCCGTGATCGCGAACAGGCGCGCAAAGATCAGGACTGGGCTCTCGCAGACGAACTGCGCGACCGATTGCAGGAGTCGGGGATCCTCATCGAAGATAGTCCCCAGGGAACGACCTGGTCGAAAATTCGCTGAAGGAGATGGATTCACAGCAGTTCTTTCGGAGAGGCTTGCAGGAACTGTGTCGGCTCGCTATCGTTCCCCTCGCATGATGTCCGGGCTAGCGTAGCTCAGCGGTAGAGCTCCCGCCTTGTAAGCGGGTGGTCGTGGGTTCGACTCCCACCGCTAGCTTTCATAAGCCTTTTCACTGTAAAGGTTTGTGGTAGCTGCGTCCGAGAACTTTGCGGACGAGAGTCAGGCAGGCAATGGGGAGGACTCCCAAGCTTGTAGAAGCGAAATCGAAGAGTATGCCTGCTTTGACAGGAAACCTACGTCTTGGAGCAGCGGTGTCTGCACCCAGGGGCAACGGGACCCCCATTCGAGCATTAGGCAGACGGGATTGCTGGTGAGTTTTGGTCGCTTTGGGGTGTTTTGAGGCAGTTCAGGGGGGTTTGAAGACCCCGTTTGCTGACCTTGAGCAGTCACCAACTTGAGAGAAAACAGAGAGATTGGGGGGTGTGCCCGAGTGGTTAAAGGGACTTGGCTGTAAACCAAGTGCGTAAGCTACGTTGGTTCGAATCCAACCGCCCCCATTCTCTCTGTTCTCTTTTCCCCCAAATGCCCGGATTTACTTGAAAGAACTCCCCTGAAGTCTTCTCATTGCACTCTTCCCTGTGCCAGGATACTCCGCAGAGTCTTCTTCGGGGGATCTGCTTCACAAGGCGGTGGAGGTTTCCACCGCTGGGGCTACGGGGTATGGAGCCGATGTGGACCGAGCGATTCCATCGTTTGACGAATCGGTTCCGGGGATCGTGTCTGCAATTGGATGCGTTCAGCATGAATGCGATTTGCAGTTGCGATGTCGAAGTTGATGTCAGATGTGATGTCAGATGTGATGTCAGATGT
>CAYRAM010000036.1:0-20940 GCA_964422295.1 uncultured Planctomycetia bacterium
GTCGCCGTCGAGATCGGAGTCACAGGGGTCGATGGTGCCGTCATTGTCGGTATCGACCTGGCAACTGTCGTCCTGACCGTCGAGATCGCAGTCTGAGCCGCCGGTTTGATCGACGTCACAGGTATTGGCGATGCCGTCGCCGTCGAGGTCGGAGTCACAGGGGTCGATGGTGCCGTCATTGTCGGTATCGACCTGGCAACTGTCGTCCTGACCGTCGAGATCGCAGTCTGAGCCGCCGGTTTGATCGACGTCACAGGTATTGGCGATGCCGTCGCCGTCGAGGTCGGAGTCACAGGGGTCGATGGTGCCGTCATTGTCGCTGTCGACCTGGCAACTGTCGTCTTGACCATCGACGTCACAGTCTGCGCCGCCGGTTTGGTCGAAGTCGCAATCATTGGCGATTCCATCCCCGTCGAGATCGGAGTCGCAGAGGTCGATGGTGCCATCATTGTCGGTATCGAGCTGGCAACTGTCGTCCTGGCCGTTGAGATCACAGTCTGCGCCGCCGGTTTGATCGACGTCACAGTCATTGGCGATGCCGTCGCCGTCGAGGTCGGGATCACAGGGGTCGATCGTCCCATCCAGATCGGTGTCGGTTTGACAGGCATCCAGTTGGCCATTCAAATCACAGTCTTCGCCGGGAGTTTGGTCGATATCGCAGTCATTCAGGAATCCATCGCCGTCGATATCCAGATCGCAGGGATCGATGACTCCGTCATTGTCAGTATCGACCTGACATTGATCAGCAACTCCATTCAGGTCGCAATCGTTACCCGCAGTTTGGTCCGTATCACATTCATTGAGAATGCCGTCTCCGTCGAGATCAGGATCGCAAGGATCGATGATCCCGTCCAAATCTGTATCGATCTGGCAAATGTCGATCTGTCCATTGAGATCACAATCCGCCCCTGCTGTCTGATCGGTGTCGCAAGTGTTGGGGATCCCATCGCCGTCGAGGTCGGTATCACAAGGGTCGATGATTCCATCGAGGTCCGTATCCGCCTGGCACAAATCGTCTTGCCCGTCGAGATCGCAATCTGCACCGAGGGTCAGATCGATATCACAGACATTGGCGATCCCGTCTCCATCGATGTCGGGGTCACAAGGATCGATGGCACCGTCACCGTCGGTATCGATTTGGCAGTCATCATCCTGGCCATCGAGGTCGCAATCGGTTCCCCCGGTTTGGTCGGGATCACACGCATTCAGGATTCCGTCTCCATCGTCGTCTGCATTGGGTGGTCCCACCACGGGGACCTGTATCGGATCGAAGGTGCCGACCCCATCGCCGACCCTGAATGTTGGCAGGGCCACCGTATTCACATATTCGACCCCCTCCCAGGTGGGCAGGGGGGAGGGCATCAGGTTGACCTGTCCGGGATTTTCCAGATCCCAGCGCATTAACATCGCACGGTCTTCATGTTGGGTGTTGTGGCAGTGTTCCATGTAAGTGCCGGCAAATTCCCTAAAACGAAGTGCGATCTCCATTTTTGTGCAACTCTCGGGCAATCCCCCGATCCGGTAGACATCTTTCCGTGCCCATCGTTCCCAAATTGGAGGTGCAAGGCCATCCTTGGAAAGAATGATTCCCTCCTCGAAGTGGATATGAACAGGATGGCTCCAATTATTGTTAGTGTTTTCAATCGTCCAGATTTCGAGATCTCCCATTGACGGCGCAGCACTCACCCGGCGCGGATCCATGGTGAAGCCGAGTCCCCCATCGGTCTTGATGGTCCAGGGTTGGCTGTCGGTGCCAGCTGAACGTCCAAACTCAAAGCTCCGGTGAGTAGCATTGGCGATCTCTGCTTCGGTCGGTCTGGGCAGGGGGATCATCTTTTTGCCCCCTGCTTCATATTCCGCAGGATTCATGCTCAGATCGATACCCGCATAGGGCTGCACTCTGAACTCCAGAAATTTTCCGACGCAAGGGTCTCCACCGAGATATCCGGTGGGCGTGGTGGTCGCTTGATAAGCCCCTGAAAGTATATTCCCCAAGGGAATGGCTCCCTCAGGTTTTTGCCCTTCACGGTGCTCGAGCAGATTGACGAAATAGATTTTATCGCCCGGTAGAAACTGTGAAAAATCGATGACGATGTCGTAGCGCTCGGCGATGGCGAGAGCGGGCAAAATCCCCAACTGGGTACCCGAAGTGCCATTGAATGGGACCGCGTGCTCCATGATGTTTCCATCATTGGCGATCATGTGAAAAGGGACCCGATTTCCGTTTTGATCGACCACGGCAATTTTGAGATAGCGTGATACCGATCCGTTAAGGATGCGGAAACGATACTTCCGTGCTGCCACATTGAAGAAGGGTTTGTATTGCCAGTTGGTCAGCAGGTGATCTCCGACGAAACCATCGGTATTGAAGGGGTTGAACCACAATTGCCCCTCTTGGTCCCATGCCTTGTCGGCGATGATCAAGTTGACGTCGTAGTCACGATTGCCCCAGTCCAACGCTGTCCCGCTCGGAAGTCGCAGATTGACGCCGTCCTCGAGACCCTCATTTCCGCGATCGAGAGAGCTGTAGTAGTTCATCATCGCAGCGACGCCCTTGTAGACATTCTGTGCGGTAAAATCGAGCATGTGGTCGTGAAACCAGTGGGTGCTCATCGTTTCACGCCAATCACCCCGAACATTGATGATGCCGCCATTCCCATCCGGCATTCCAGCCCTCGGATCGGAGGCATCGGTGTTGATGGTGTCATGTCCGGCGAGAATCATCGGCCAACGATAATCGTAGAACTGTCCCGGGAAGAAGAAGGAATTGGTGAATCCATCACTTTCCGCAGGATTGTGACCGTTGTGTTCATGGATGGTGATGGTGTGCAATCCGAAGCCGCGATTGGCGGCAGGATCGATGGGGAGACCGTTCCACGTCCGCATCAGAATCGGTTCGCCATAGCGAACCTTGAGAAGTTTTGGCGGCAGCGTTCCATCAAAGAACCACAGCGATTCCGGTGCCTGCGCAGGCAGCGAAGGGTGGAATCTGACTTCCAATCCTGCGGTAGTTCCTTCGCCTGCGCCGAGTCCGGAGAGGTCCTCGTAGCAGCTGTGATAAAGCCCCCCTGGTCCAAATTCGCAGTTTTCTCCATTGACACCGTGCTGGTAGCCATGGGTCTGCATCGAGCCACGGAATCCATGATTGATGCGGGCTCCCGTGACCATCGATTGGAAGATCCGTTGGGGTGGAAACTCTGCCCACCGTTGATGGGCCCAGCCCTCCCCGGGAGGTCTGCCTTCGATGGGAAGGTGATTGCAGGGGCGTGCAAGAAACGCCTCGATGCGAGGCTTCCAGGGGTTTTCTCCGAGATCATTACAAAGGCGCGTCGCTGCTGCTGTCAAAGGCTGGTCGAGGAAGAGTTCAACCTGTAATCCATGGGGGCAATCGAGGGCTGTCAACTCGGGAGCGGGCAGTGGATTTCCGTCGACATCAAATCCACCGCCGGTGAGGGCATTCGATTCAGGCGTTCCGGGAAATGGCTGAGGATTCAGTCCGACTTCATTGTTCAGAGTCCCAAATTCCTCAAATCGGAACATGGGCTGGTCAAATTCCTGAACTCCGAACAAGGGGCTGGGCAATCCGCCCGAGGGCAAATCAAAGGTTCTTCCGAAGATCTGCGTTCCAGGAGTAAAAATGTTGTTTTCCCACTGCATCGCATGATTGGAAGGGAATCCACCTGGCCCTTCAAATGCTCCATCGACCATGGAGATCATGCCAGGAGGGGGAGCCAGCAACTCTTCAGAGATGACCAAAGGGACCAGACCCGATGGGTCAACTTGAGGTTCACCAACTACCAGGGGCATCGCAAAGCATGTTATGGCCAGGATGGCATACAATTTTGCAGATTTGGCGTGATTCAATTCAGCCGGTTTTCTCTCTGCAGTCATTTGGATTCCCCTTTTACAAATATTTGAGGGATGATTCACAGTTCGGTGAAGACCCCACACACTCCGTCGGCCGGATGACATGGATACGTATGATGTAAATATGCCCCTCTAGTAAATAACCTATGGTTTCATGTGTATATCATTGGACTTGGAGTGTTGTGAATTTCTGAAATCTCATTTGTTTTGCTTGAGTCACATTTGCATGCAGAAGATGGTTAAGGGTTGTGTAGCGCAATAGTCAGTTTGGGTGCGATGTCATCGTTCGGTTGAGCAAGTACATACGTGACATTTCCGTAAAGGATCTTGTGTCTTTCTATTGCCAACGGTCAATCTCTGGATCAGTGGCGATGGATGGGTTTGAGATTGATTGCGGAGTCATTTTTGCTCGTCTCATTTTTGCTCATCTGCGTGGTGGGGAGGCCTCTTGCAGGCAATCACTCTGGACAGTGGTGATCTGAAGTTTCAAACGGAGATGGAGGTTCCACGGCCGAAGTCGGGGGAGGTCCTGCTGAAACTCCGTTTGGGAGGCATCTGCCGAACTGATTTGGAATTGGTCGCAGGGTATTATCCGTACTCTGGAGTCCTCGGACATGAGTTCGTCGCTGAAGTGGTGTCAGGGAGTGAACGGCTTCAAGGCCGGCGGGTGGTGGGGGAAATCAACGCCAGTTGTCATCTTTGCGATGCTTGTAAGTCGGGGATGGATCGTCACTGTCCCCATCGAACAGTTCTGGGAATCGTCGGTCGCGATGGCTGCTTCAGTGATTATTTCCTGTTTCCCGAAGAGAACCTGCATGAGGTTCCGGATCACGTTCCCGATGAGTCCGCCGTCTTCGTCGAACCGCTCGCTGCCGCTTTCAGAATTGTCGAACAGATATCCACGCATCCTGAGCAAAAGTGGTTGGTCGTCGGGGATGGTCGCCTTGGCCAATTGGTGGCAAGGGTCATGGCGTTGCAAGGGGTGAAACTGACGGTGCTCGGACGCCATCCACAAAAATTATCTCTCCTGGAAAAGATCGGGATTCAGACGACCTGCGAGATTTCGGATGTCCTCCCCGCAGAGGGAATGCAGGGAGTTTTCGATTTTGCAGTGGACTGTGCCGGTAACCCCAGCGGGTTCGAGATTGCGAGGAGATCCTTGAGACCACAGGGGACCCTGGTTCTGAAGAGCACCTATGCCGGCTCTCTTGAAATCGACGCTTCTGCCTGCGTGGTCGACGAAATCACTCTCTTGGGATCTCGCTGCGGTCGATTTGAGCCTGCCATCGATGCTTTGGCGAGCGGGGCGGTCGATCCTCTCGACCTGATCGACACAGAATATCCTCTGGAGGGTGGCCCTGAGGCATTTGACAAGGCTGCTGAAAAGGGCGTGTTGAAAGTATTGCTGAGGCCCTGATCCCCAAATAGTGGACAAAATTCGACTTTTCATCCGAAACTTCTTCAGGGATTTCAGATCCCGGAGGGAGTCGAAGTATGAGAATCAAGCCGTGGAGCCTGAAGGATGCCACCGATGAAACGGTGATTCCCAGCCGCGTCATGGAATTGTGGGAAGTTTCTCTCCAGCATGGGGAGGAAACTCCGACACACCAGCACGATTCCCGGGAAGAACTGTTGATCGCCCTGGAGGGTCGAGGCGAGGTGCAGCGTGAAAAAGGCACCCTTGATCTGTTCCCCGGACATGTCGTCGTCGTTCCCGCAGGGACACCCTTTTCTTTACAGAATCGTTCCGGACTGCCGATGCGTGGCCTGCTGGTCGCAATTCACCGCCCCGGTTTGGTCACTCCAGAGGCATCCGCCCGAGTGACCGCTGGAGATCTCGAGTCCCTGATCAGCGCGATACCAGCCCGACTTAACCGCGCTGAAGCGTTGCAATCGATCATTCAGCTCTTCGATATGGCTGGCCAACTCTCGGAACAAATCGAGGATGCGATCGGTCTCGAAACGGAAACCGGTTTGCGGACACTGGAATCGATCGAAGAGCAGGTGATGCAAGCAGTCGTGGAGATCTCCCGTGCCTGGCTACCCGGGATAGACCTGCGTCCTCCCAGATTCTGAATCTCCTCTCTGGGGACTTGCAAACCTTCACCGGGTTCACTCAGAGGGTGATCTATTCGTAAATAGGCCGGAATTGGCCTAATTCGCCGCTTTGACAGCGGCCCATCCGCAGTGCAAGATAGGCTTTCGGATCGGGTCTCCTTTTCGGCAGACCCGCACGTGGCCCTCGCTTTCCCAAAGAGCCGGGGAATACGTTTCTGACAGGTTTTCCTGCGAATCCTCTCATCTTCGAAGGCGCCGTGGCGTCGATCGATCCCGGGGAAGATTCCAGCGGGTGAAATTGGTGCGAAATTGGTGCCGAGAAGCGCAGCAGTGAATCGCAGCTGGAAAACGCAGCAGAGTGTGTGAAGGGATGAGATCTCCATCGATCATGAAGCGCCAGTATGAGATTTCTGAAGGTATGGGAAGTTTGAAAACAGCCTCTGAATCGATAGGCCGTTCCCGCTCCGGCGGTAGCCTACTGATGTTCGGATTGCTGCTCTGTGGAGGATTGGGATCCTTCACCGGATGTGCAAATTCGGGAGCATCCTTGCGGGGAGCAGGGGGGGGTTGGACACCGGTAGATCATGCCCGTGCCCAATTGGAGTGGATTCAAAACTCATCGAGGAACTTGACGGCGGAGGAGTTGTTTCACGCCAGGAATACTCCGTGGAGTGGTCGGCGTCTGACTCCCGCAGAACGTGAGCGGTGGATTCGGAATCAATTGATGACGATTCCCGATGCGGATCGGGACAGCGTGGCTTCCGGCAGGAGAGTGTTGGATCGTCCGCAGGCTATGGATGCTGCGATCGAGCGTTGGCAAAGGGAGTCGGAAACAAGCCGCAACGAATAAGCTGAGCAAGGGAGAATCAGTTTTTTTCTGCCGGATCGGGTTTGTTCGTGGAGATTCCCGGCAAGATTTGTATTTGGTAAATGAGGTCGTTGGATCTCATTCATTTCGAGGAGACAGCCGCAATTCGAGAAGACAGACAGCTCTGTTTTCGAGAGCCGAGAGAAGAGGAAAATATGGCAGAAGCGCGCAAGGGGAGATCAGCCGCAGGCAAGGGGAAGCGTGGAGGGGAAGCAAGCATCCCCCATATTGATGGTCTCGACGGCCAGAAAAAGCAGGCCTTGGATTTTGCACTGCAGCAGATTCACAAGAAGTGTGGTCAGGGTGCCATCATGAAGTTGGGGGATCAGCAATCTCGCCAGGTGGATGTCATCCCCACAGGATCAATGTCATTGGACAAGGCTTTGGGCATCGGTGGATTGCCGAGAGCTCGCGTTGTCGAAGTGTATGGGCCCGAGTCTTCCGGAAAGACCACCCTGACCCTGCACGCCATCGCCAATGCCCAAAAAAATGGCGGTGTTGCAGCATTCATCGATGCGGAACACGCCCTCGATCCTACTTACGCAGAGAAGTTGGGTGTCGACCTCGAAAATTTGCTCGTATCGCAGCCGGACAGTGGGGAGCAGGCCCTTGAGATCGCTGAAATGCTCGTCTCATCCGGTGCGGTCGACATCGTCGTCATCGATTCGGTCGCGGCATTGGTGCCCCGAGCAGAACTGGAAGGAAACATGGGTGATTCCCATGTCGGACTGCAGGCACGATTGATGAGCCAGGCGTTGAGGAAACTGACCGGTGTGATCCATCGTTCCAAGACCACGGTGGTCTTTATCAACCAGATCCGTGAAAAAATCGGTGTCATGTTCGGTAGCCCGGAAACCACCAGTGGTGGGCGTGCGCTGAAATTCTACTCATCTGTCAGGCTCGACATTCGTCGCATTGGCGCCATCAAGACTGATGGTGAAGTGGGTGGAAATCGCACCGTGGCGAAGGTCGTCAAAAACAAGATGGCACCCCCCTTCAAGAAAGCGGAGTTCGACATCATTTTCAACGTTGGAATCTCCTATCACGGGGATCTTCTCGATTTGGGTGTTGAGCACGAATTGGTCAAGAGAGCAGGTACTTGGTACTCCTTGGGTGAAGAGCGTATCGGGCAGGGGCGCGACAGGGCGGTTCAGTTCCTCAGGGATCACCCTGAAATGACTTTGCAATTGGAAGCTGAATTGCGCCGCAGGCTGTTTCCCGACATGGTTGCACCCGGTCAGGAAACCAAAGAAGCGGAACCGGTGGAGGCCTGATCAACGTCTCCTTCTTCAGTGAGGAAGTGTGATCCTGCCTGCAAAGAGAGGCGGGGCAATGATATGGGTGCTGCAGAAACAGGAGTTGGATGATGATCCGGAACAGTGCGGTTGAAACGGGGAAAAATGCAATGAATTGTGCCGCTGGCCAGTGGGAGTCGGCGACTCAGGGTCCCGCTCAGCCGCTTCTTCGTCAGTCGCTTCTTGTTCGCTCTCAGGGAGGGTCGATGTTGCTCATCGCCTTGGCGGTGCTGACACTGCTCTCCATCATTGCGGTGACCTTCGTTGCCTTGATGCGTCTGGAGTTGAAGGCGACGGAAAATTTTCGCGACAAGAATCGGGCACAATTGCTCTCCAAATCTGCAGAATCGGCTGTGATTTCGATGCTCCGAAGCCGACCCTTTTGGGACATGCCCCGTCTGATGAACAGGACCAATGCCCCATGGATCTTCGGATTGGTCGGTGGTAATGGATTTAGCAGGGAAGGAGGAATCCTTTCCCTCAAAGAGAGTGAGGGTGATGAGGCATCACTGGCTTCACACCTGACCAATCCCTCTTACCCGGGTATCAACTCCTCGGAGCCCGGAGAGGATCGATTCAGGACGAAACTGATCGACACCTCCGGCCAAATCTACCTGAATGGTGAGCAAGATACCTTGGCCCAGATCCTGACCAATCTTGGCAGGGCACTGAAGTCGAATGATCGCTACCGGGTCAACCCGCTGTGGACAGGTCCCAATGAGACGGGGCGACAGATCGATGGGGAAGAGATCATCCAATTCCGCAATCGGCTTCCTGATCGAAGATTTTCTTCGAAATCGGAATTGGCTGCACTGATCGGTCGGGAAAACTTGGCTTTGATCAGTGATTTCGTGACTGCTCATGCCTACGTCAACCCACATACCTATCGCTCTGCCGCAGCATTGCCGGTGGTGAATACTTTCGATTCCGGAAGCGGGGGGGGCGGACTCAATGTGGGCACCACGGGAATCAACCGTGGTGGCGATCCCCGGGATATTCAGGCGCAGACGGTCAGTGGTGCTGCCCCGCTGACCGAGGAGCCGCGTGCCCCGATCAATATCAATACTGCATCAGAACCGGTTTTGACTGCGATACTGGCAGGATTGGGGGGACGCAGGGCCTTCCCTTTCATGAGGATCAGCAAGCAGCCCCTCGAAGCAGGCAATGCGGGTGCCATCGATTTGGGTGGTGGGACCCTGGCACCGGTCAAGGAGGAGTTGGGTATCCAGCAAACGCCTGTTTGGGTTTACAGTCAGCCACTGGGTTTGGAGCAAGCGAGGAACATCGCAAGGTCGATCATCTCGCGGCGTCGTGACCGTGGACCCTTCAGAACCTGGACGGCGTCTCCCAGCTCGAATGACATCGGCTTCGAAGACTTCGTCAATAATTTGCCTGCGAATCTGTTTCCGCCACCGTCTTCTGTATACGTGGTCAATCCTCAATCCAATCAGACCTCTAATTTTTATGGAGAGATGATCGGATCGGATGGATCTCAGGAGCTGTGGCAACGCGGAGTTCCAAATGGGGAGTCGGGGTTGCGACGTCAGTACAATCTCCCATCGGACGGGAGCAATGCCTGGTACTACGAGATGATGCGTGCAATTCTGATCGCCAACGCCAATCCGAATACGCGCATCAACAAAGTGAACCCCAATCAACCATCCTATAATGCCGTGGATAAGTCAGGTCTGGTGAAGTTGGCTGGAGCAGACAACGGATCTCCCAATGCGGGTGACGTCCGGCTTGGGCACACGACCGAATTCTGCTTTGACAGCAAGGGGATTTTCGAAATTACCAGCCATGCAGAAATCACGGGAGCAGGAGGCCAGGAGGTCTTCTCCGAGGCGGTCTCCCGTTCAGTGGTCAAGGTGTTTGACGTATACCACCACACGACCCAGGAGCAATTTGAGCAGCCTTTCCGTGCAGTTCAGAGGACCAGTGTCGGAGCGCGTGAAAATGTCACCACATGGCCCGATCCCATCGATGCCTTGCAGCCTGAATTTTATACCGGCTCCGAACAGGATGGCCGTGTGGAGATCAGTGGAAAGATCGATGCGGAGATCGCTGCGACCAATCCTGCGACGAGGGCGACGCGCTGGCTGAGTAATCCCACCTTGCGCCTGGCGCACACTTTTCGATTCAGGGATGAGAATTCCACCAGAACCCTGCGGAATCTGCTGCGATCCCCTTCCAATCCCGAGGCGAGACTTCGAGCACTCGGTGAGGTTTTAAATGCAGACTACGCCCAAAAGGGAAGCAGTTACCGACGCCGGTATTCTTCCTACACCTGGGGAGCTCAGGACAGTGCAGCAGAAGCGGAAAACATCCCAGAAGTCTTCGTTGACGAGGCTGCCCAGAGTTCAGACATCATGCCCGATGGATTGAACAGCAGCATGTTCAGAACTTCAGCGTTGGGTGGACGCTTCCTTCGCTTGCCGGCGATGATTTTCCGTCAGACTCCTGCGGATCAAGGTGCAGTTGGACGCAATTACAACAACGACATTGGCAACCTGCCTTACTACAATGGTGCGGTTTCCTTCTGGATAAAGTTGGAATTTAATGGCAACGATCCGACATTCTCAGGGCTTTTGGGTGCAACCCAAGTGCAGACCCCTGTGGGGCAGACCCCTGAGAGTTCGGAAGGGAGTCAATTCTGGATCTGGAAGAATACGGAAGGGCAGTTGCGTGTCGCGCGCCTCTATTATCATCAGGCCTTCGCCAAAGGGTTCGCCAGTCAGGCGATACCGCTGATCGGAAATGACGATGATGATTCTGCTACCGGAACCGAAGAAGCGGAAACCGATGATCAGAAATTCTGGGCGCGTACCGACGCGGTTGTCAATATCAACAATTGGCGCGCCCATGAGTGGCACCATGTCGCAATCTCCTATGACGATCAGTCCGCCACCAACCGTTTACGCGTCTGGGTCGATCATGAAAACACCGATGCGGTCAACCACAACATCGGTGAAGGGATGTTTTGTGCTGTGAATGAAGAGGAGCCGAAGGATCAGATCATGATTGGTGGCTTCTTCCGTGACCAGGCTGTTGCAACGGAAGGCCTCTTCAAGTTCGGAACCAATTTTACCCGACAAGGAGCACCGACGGCGACCTCTATAAAAAGAGTACTGGCGAATGCGACGATTGACGAGTTTCGGGTTTATCTGGGCCAGTACACTCAAGATGACAGTCGCAAGGGCGGCTATTACACGGAGCGTCCTGCGAAGTACTCCAACGTGTTCATGGTTCCCTTCGAAGATGGGATTCAGCGCAGGCGAATCCGAAATATGACGTGGACGATGTACGCACCAAAGATATATTCCGGGGCTTCCGTGCAGTGGGATGATCCTGTGATGACGGTTCTCAACGTCAATGGCCAAGCGACGGCGCGCACCTTGCAGGATCCTGGTGGACGTGCAGGTGGAGACGGTGGTGGGCGCAGTAATCAGCAGATCGCCGGTAAATATCTGTATGCCACTGGGAGTCAGGATTATGGGAGTGAATTCAACCTTGGGTTTCTCGGCTACGAAATTCAAATGAGAGCAGGTACCGCATCGGGGGGAGCTTTGTCCGGCCGTTCGATGGTTTCCCCTGCATTGGATGATCTCACTTTGACGGTGTATCTTCCGTCTGCTCGATATCTCATCTCGGAGGTTTTGGAATGATGTCGATTTTTCCATCCCGATCAGTGCTGTTTTTGGTGTCGCTAATGCTGCTGGCCTCTCTCGGCTTGGCGCATTCATCGGTAGAGGCACAGGGCGAAGGGCGAGGTCCCAATGGCGAGGATCTACGGCTGCTTGAATTGATTCGGATCGAGGTCAGCAAGGATGAGGATTCCGGGAGGTATCTTCTCGATGTTCAGGGGAAAGCGATAAAAATGCCTGCGGGTACCAAGTTGGATCTATTGCTGACGTGGCGATCCCAACTGGTGGAAACCTTTACGGTAACCTTGCCCGCAAATAAAAAGTTCCGCGAGAGTTTCAAGCTGAAGCCCTTGGAGCCGTCATCCCACAAGTACATGTTTCGTTCGGTGATCGATCCCAAAAAGCAGACATCCAAGGTGAAGAAAGACCTGGCAAAAGATCAGGATTTATTCCCCACCGCAGCTGCGCCGTGGACAGAGTTCCATTTTGACAACCAATTCGTGATAGGAACTCCAGAAGAGATCGCTGCTGCCAAAAAATTGATCCAGGATTACTTTGTTGCCACGTATTCTGAGCTGGCAAAAATTGACGCATTGGTCAAAAAGAGTGTCGCTGATTGCTCTGAAAGTGTCGATTTTCGCAAATCAACGGGTGAATTTGATGAAGATGCCTGGCGGAAGTTCATGGATAAAAAGGTGATCGAAGTGGTCACCAAATATCAGGAAGAAATCATCAAAGGGTTCAATGAACCACGGTTTTTGGCTTACAGGCTTGCTCTTTCCCATCTTAGGGATCTCTCGATTGCAGTGGGCAAAAGATCAACTCATGAATCGATAAAGTTGTATCGGGTAGAGGGATTCGATCCGTCACCCAAGGATGTCAAACCTGAGAAACTGGATATCAAAGTTCGGTCAGGGAACCGCGTTCCCAGAAATTCCGATCTCAATAACTTGGTTGAAAAAATCAATGCGCTGATTGGCGTAGGAGTCGAAGAATAATGTTTAAGTTGAAGACGTTCGGATGCGCAAATCGGCTGAGATGCGTCATCCTCAGCACTCTTTGTGTCGTGTCGATGGCCGGATTCCTTTCTCCCACTGCGGCTTTGGCCCAGGACGATGATGGGGGGCCACCGAAACCTCCACCGACTTTCATCGAGTTGACTAGTGTCAAAGTCAACAAGGTTAAAGATGATTGGCAATTGCGATTGGTCGGCAAGGGAACCGATTTGCCTGCTGGAACAGTAGTCGATTTCGAGATTCGGTGGCGTACATTTATCCTGTATGACTTCAAGATTACCTTGGATGGTTCACGCCGGATCGATGAGCGGATTAAGTTGGAGGGTTTGACAGGATCGATCAGCGGATGCCAATTGCGTTCTGAGATACTTCCAGCCTCCCAGAGCCGCGAAGTGCAGGCTGCCATGGCCAAGGACCCGAAAAAATACCCCATCGAAACCGCTCCATGGAAGCAATCCTTCTGGCGTCAGAAATTTGACATTGGAACTGCAGCGGATGCAGAGAAAGCTAAGCAGTCCGCTCGCTCATTCTTTTTGAAGAGGACCAAAGAGGTGCTCGCTTTGCAAAGAGCATTTGAGAAAGCGCGCACGGAAGCACTGGACGGAGCTCGGTTTCAAAAAGGTGGAAAGTTCGACGGCCAGTCATGGCAAAGGTATGCTGAAGAAGAGTGTCGTGAAAAAATTCGAGAGATGCAAAAAGCGATTCAGGAATCCTCCAAGACCTTGGACATGATTCCGCAGTCGAGAGATGTCAAATATCTGATAGAAATCGTCAATGCCGTAGCTAAGAGATCCTATGATCGCTCCATTAGTCTCTATCGAGAACTGGGGCACAATCCTGACGTCGCCGATCTGAGTCCAAAGGATATCGATGTGACTTGTCGTTCTACGAAGTTGAGCAACCTGCAAAAAACAGTAGAGCGGCTCTTTGAAAGTCAGCAGATCGACATGTCAGAGTTGTCAAAATAGTGATAGGGGAGGATGGCACATCGGGGGCTGATTTGGGAAATGACCCATCAAGGGATGCGGTGAATCCAGGCCCTCCCCTGGAAATCAGTGCTCGCCATGCGGCTTCTCGGGGTGTCCTTCGTCCGCTACAGGAATTGCGAAATCCCAATACTGCCAAACAGTCTCAGGAACCCCTCTTTGGAGAGATGATCCAAGGCCTTGAATCGAAAACGGTTCTTGCACCAAATCTGGACGACGAACTCGACCAGGCTCACCGATTCACCTTGATTGGGCGGATTTTCAGACCTTTCTCTGATTTTCTCCGCAGAGCCTTGGGGGGAGAGTTACTGCGGGGGAGCGGAGATCCAGAATCTGGGGAATCAAAGTGACACCCCGTCTGAATCGTGATTCGATCGCTCTGTCTTCCTTCCCCCATGACCGATCCAGCACACTCCGGTTTCAACTGTCGCTGATCACCGGTCCCGCATTCCAGCGGTACGCTCCGATGTCGTTCCGGTGGATTTTTCCATCGAAGTGGATGTGGTCCGCCCTGTCATAAGCTTTATCCCTGGCCAAGTCGAGATTCTCTGCGAGGGCCGTAACTCCGAGCACCCTGCCTCCAGAGACAACCACATCCCCCGTATCCAGCGCACGTGTTCCTGCGTGGAAGACTTGTACATCGTCATCGACCTCCGAGAAGAGGTCTCCCCGGATCACCTGTCCTTTTTGGGGGGAATCCGGGTAACCGCCAGAAGCGAGAACAAGGCAGAGTGCGGCCCTGGAATCCCAGCGGACAGTAGCAGAGGAAGGGCCCGTCGTTGCGGTGGCTTCAAGGAGGTCAACGAAGTCACTTTTCATCCTCAGAAAGACAGGTTGAGTTTCCGGGTCCCCCAAGCGGCAGTTGTATTCGAGGACTTTTGGTCCTGAATCGGTCCACATGATTCCAACGTACAAGACCCCTGAATAGTCGATCCCGTCGGCGACCAATCCTTCGAGGGAGGGGTCGACGATGGTCTTGCGGACGAGATCCAGATCTTCCGGGGTCGTGAAAGTCCCGGGTGAAAATGCACCCATTCCGCCGGTGTTTGGTCCCGTATTTCCATCTCCGAGAGGTTTGTGATCTTGGGCTGTTGGCAGCAAAAGTGAATCGGTTCCATTGACGACCGCAAGGATTGAAACTTCGGGTCCTTGCATCATCTCTTCGATGACGACTGTTTTTCCGCTCTCTCCAAAGAGGTCTCCCTGAAGCATTCCAGTCGCAACCTCGGTGGCATGATCGTCTCCATTACAGAGGATCACTCCCTTGCCTGCAGCGAGCCCGCTGGCCTTGACGACGACTTGATCCGGCAATGAGGCCAGTGCTTCCGGAATTTCCGCGGTGGAATGAATGGTTCGGGAAAGGGCAGTCGGGATGTGGTGCCTTTGCATGAAGTCCTTGGCATAGGCTTTTGAGCCTTCCAATTTTGCTCCAGCGGCCCCAGGTCCAAAGCATGGGATCCCCGCACTCCTCAACATATCCGCAAGGCCATCGACGAGAGGAGCCTCAGGTCCGATGACCACATGGTCTATGGACTCGTCGGTGCACCTTTTCACAAATTCTGAAAACTGGGGGACAGAGACTGCTGGCCAACAATTGCCCAACTTTGCCATACCGGGATTTCCGGGTGCAGAGATGACTTCTGTAACCCGTGGTGATCGCGCCAGTTGCAAAGCGATGGCGTGCTCTCGGCCTCCTGCCCCGACGACGACAATTTTCATGGCCTGCCTCCCTCAAAAGTGATTATGGCCCCGATTGAATGGCCCGATTCCGAAAGCCTAACCCATAGATCATCCACAAGCACCAAAGAGGAACCCAAATTTGAAGTACCACAAACAAGTCCCACTCATCAAAGCAGGAAGCAGAGAGGTAATGAAAATCGATCCACGTCATTCCTGCAAGATAGAGCAGGGTATGTCTTTGAGGAGTGATCTGCCGCGGTGGAAAAGGGGAATACTGCGTGCCACGCCAGTGGATACTCCATCCCAGAAGAAAGTTTGCAATAATTCCGATCAGCGCTGAGTCCATCTCCGGCAGTGTATTGTGATGCAGCGAAATTCCTCCGAAGGAGATGGTGAAAACGACCAGAACGCCGAATGAACGCCAAAAGAGAGCGCTTGGTCGAGCCCTTTCCTCCTCCATCGAAAAGTGGGTGACGGAAGTAATGTATAGAAGCATTGAGAGGGCATAAACGATGGCGATCGAGTTGATTTCTGGAAGTTCGCCAGCAGCAGTGGTGGTGGCTCCCACGATCAGGAAGCCGCGGACGCAACCCATACACAATGGGCCCAGGAGGGGAATCATTTTCAGACCCAAGTTGTAAAGGAGGATGCAGCACAGAGTTCCTGCATTGACCGCGAGTCCACCCAAAACCTCTTCGCCCTTGAGCAGGTAGATCAGGTATGAGAGTGCAAAAAAGAGTGCGAGGAATGCGCTGAGCAGGCGATTTGCCGTTGGGAGAGTCATTTCTCCAGTTGCCAATGGCCTGGGCATCGCGACTCCAAGCGCCGCATTTTGACGATCACGATCGATGTCGACCCGGTCATTCAAGCCCATGCCAAAGCAGAAGAGTGCGGTCGCCTGTGCCAGCAATAATAGAAGCAGTACTGGATCCGGATCTGCCTCCGAAATCAGAACTGCTGTGACCACATTCAAAAATACGGTGGGCAGCAGTTTCAGTCTCAGAAATCGCAACAAGGAATCACCAGAGTCGCAACAGGTCGTTGTATGTGACGAACAGCGCCATCGCTATGAGCAGCATGAATGCCACGAGGTGGATGGCATTTTGAACCGAATCGGGAACAGGCTTGCCGCGTATCCCTTCGATCGTCAGGAACAGAATGTGTCCTCCATCGAGAATGGGAAAAGGCAAAAGATTGAAGATTCCAAGGTTGATGCTGATGAGCGCCAGCAGAAAGAGCAGATTGCCAAAGCCGACTTGAGAGACTTTGCGGCCCAGATCGATGATGCCGACGGGACCATTCAGATTTTTGCCGTGAACATCTCCCGAGAAGAGTGCCCTCAGTGTCAGGAAAATTCGGCCTCCCCAAATCCACGACTGATCCAACCCTGCAGAGAGCGCCGCTCCGACAGGCAATTCTTCACGAAATTGAAGGGCTGCCATTTGAATTCCGAGTGAATCCATCAATGGCATCGGTGTCATGGCAAACTCAGTTCGTTGCGATTCTTTGGGTGTTTGCACGACGAGGGAGACTTCACCGTCGGTGGATTGCACCGCAGGCGTGACTTGAGACCATTCTTCAATCTGGATCCCATTGACGGAAACGATGGTGGAGCCATTCGGCAGGCCCGATGATCTCGCGGGTGACCCCGCCAAGGTTCGCCCGATGACGGGGCGCGATGCCACGACCAGCCCGAGTTTCTTTTCATCATTCAGTCGGGTTGACTGAAGCGTGCGGGGAGAGTTTGCAGTAATCCACTGAATCAGGGTTCCAGTTGGTAGGGGATCGTCGACGTAATCGGAAACGCCAAAGAAGTGATCCCCAATGCGCAAAATCTGACACCCTTCTGTGATCCCCAATGCGGTGGCATCGGTCCCCGCTTTTTGAATCCATCGGCGAGACGGACCGATGATCAAGTCTTCCAATATCCACAGACGAAGGTCATCGGCTTCGACGAATTTTGTCGAACCGTCGAGGAACCTGCATTGAAGAGAAACGCTTCTCTGGAGGGCAGATTTTTCTACCGTATACAGGTCAAGAACTTCGACGGGAATCAGGTCTTCATTTCCTGCCTGCAGTGAAACGATTTCGTCACCAGGGCGAAAAACGGAATCTGCTGGAGCCCTGACCGCCAAAATGGTTCTGGCTTGGGCCAATATTCCCAAGCTTGCCGGGAGATCTTTATTGGTGGAAGGAGGGGATAAAGGGATGTTTGCAGTTTGCATCGCACCATTGCGGGAGAACTCGATGTCAAGAACCCCTTCCGCTGTGGATTGTCGCATCGACCTCAAGGATTTAATGAGCAGATCTGCGGGCAATTCGTCGGCGTTATTGATCACGACCTCATCTGCGGGAATATTTAAGCGGATCGATTCGATTTCGTCTCCCTCCCGCAGGCCTGCGGCATCCGCAGAAGATTCGGGTTCAACTGAAGCAATTACGTTGCTGCTGCCAGGGTAGATACCGATCCTGTAGCGCCCATCCGCCGCATTCCATACCGGATCGACTTCGATATTTATGGAAGTCTGGCTGAGTGAGCCGGCAGCGTGCCTATCGATGGTCAGTGCGACCGGTTTGGAACCTCCTGCCAAAGCGATGGCAGTGGCGACATTCGAGTAGTCACTCCATGCGTCTCCATTGACCGCCGTGATGCGATCTCCCGATTTGACCCCTGCGACCCATGCCGGTCCTCCAGGGTCGACCATTCCGACAACCGGTGCCATCTGGCGAACTCCGGCAGTGTAGGCGAGAGCGAACAGGATCATGCCAAAGATCAGATTCATGGCAGCGCCAGCAACCAGGATCAGCAGGCGTGCGGGTATCGGCTTGCGATGGAATTCGTCATCGGCATCGGTTCGTTCTTCTGCAGGATCTTCCCCAGCCATCTTGACGTAACCGCCAAGTGGGATCAGTCCGATGACATATTCGGTTCCTCTCCAGGTGAATGCGAGCAGTCGAGCACGCCACCCAAAGATCGTTGGCTGAAATCCAACGGCAAATGTGTGGACTTTGACACCAACAAATTTGGCTGCTAGGAAGTGCCCTAATTCGTGGATAAAAATGAGAAAGCCGATTCCAAGGATGGCGAGGATGAGGTTCAAGGGATCCAGCTCCTGACTCTGTTGCGGGTCTCAAGGTCTGCTTCGAGGATGGACTCCAGTGAATCCGCCGGGCTCGGCACGTGTTCTTGGAGCGCCCTTTCGACGACATCATAAATGGTGAGAAATCCTGCGTCACCGGAAAGGAAGGAAGCAACCGCGACCTCATCTGCAGCATTGAAGGCGGCACCAATGGTGGTTCCCGGTCGATTCAGGACCTCCTGCGCCAATTGCAGGGCCGGAAAGGCGTGGTGGTCCACAGATTCAAAGGTGAGTTCTCCTCGGGAAACGAGGTCGAGGGGAGAGAAGTTGCCCGTACTTCTGTGGCCTTTGAAAAGCGCATTTCGAATGGGGACCCTCATATCAGGTTCACTCAAATGAGCCAGGCAGTTCCCATCCTTGAATTCAACCAAAGCGTGCACGACAGATTGAGGATGGACCACGACGTCAATGCCCCCGGGAGGTTCGCCGAAGAGTTCGACAGCCTCGATGAGCTCAAATGCTTTATTGAAAAGCGAGGCGCTGTCGACACTGATTCTTCGTCCCATCTTCCAAGTGGGATGATTGAGCGCTTGTTCCGGTGTGACTTCTGCCAATCGTTGGCGGTTCCAACCACGAAATGGACCTCCCGAAGCGGTAAGGACAATCTTGTTTATGGAATTCGTCGGTTGATCATCGATGCATTGCAAAATGGCATTGTGTTCTGAGTCGACAGGAATGATGCGAGCACCATGATCCAAGGAGGCCTGCTTGAGCAATGCTCCTGCGGTTACCAGCGATTCTTTGTTTGCCAAGGCAAGGTCGCATCCTTCTTGAAGAGCCTTGAGGCTGAACTCGAGCCCGGCGAATCCGGTAATCCCGTTCAGGACAAGATCGATCGGTTCGGACTCAAGGGCAGAGTGCAAAGCTTGTGGGCCACGGAGAATCGGTTCATCTTCGGCGGAATCTCCGGAAGCAGGATCCACCAGGATGGAAGTGGCTTGTGGGTGAATTTGAGCTTGGGCGAGAAGCTCATCCCTGCGACTTCCCGCGGCGAGGATCCTGACATTGAAATATTCGGGAGACTCTTCGACGACCTGGAGTGCTTGTTGCCCGATGGATCCGGTGCTACCCAGAATGGCCAGGTTGCATGTCGCTGACTGAGAGCTCATTAACCACTTCCTTGCCTGCAAGATCCATAGACTAAACGAGGAGGACGATGAAGTCATTGCGAATGGAGTATTCCTGCGCTGTCACGGATGAGTCTGATTCAACCTGTGAGATGATCGTTCTTGATCCGTGGTCAGGTGTCGTGTACCGATGACAGCGACCGGGTATCGGCAAGGGAATGGAAGTAGAGGAAGAATTGCTCAGAGAACTCATCAGAATACCGACTCCTTTCGGGGACTTCCCCATCTTCGGATATGGGGCGATGGTGTTGCTGGGAGTTCTCGTCGGCATATTTTTATTGCGCAAGGGAGCAGCGCGCCGGGGACTGGATGCGGATCGAGTGGCTGAACTTCCCTTGTCGTTGGTGTTGTTCGGGCTCCTCGGTGGGCGCACCTGGTATTGCATTCAATTTCGCAACGAAGTTTTTGCAGATGGCGATTGGACTTCGGTCTTCCGTTTGTGGGAGGGTGGATTGGTCCTCTACGGAGCGATCGCCGGAGGATTGTTGGGTTTCCTTTGGATGCAGCGAAAAGGAAGCTATGGAAACACTCGTGATCTGTTGGACGTGATTGCTCCCGCTTTGGCGATCGGGATCGCATTTGGACGTCTCGGTTGCTTTCTGAATGGCTGCTGTTGGGGGCAAGTCTGCGAGCCGGATTTCCCCTTTGCGGTGAGTTTTCCTCCCGGGAGTCCCCCGGCACTGGCCTTTGGAAGTGCAGAAAACCCGAGTCCGCCACTCCAGCCCACTCAAATTTATTCCACCATCCAGGGGGTTTTCCTTTGTGGATTGCTGTGGGTGGCTGCGGGTCGGTGGGCGAGCCGGCCGGGCCGGACCTTCGCCCTGTTTTTGGGCCTATATTCTATCGGTAGGTCCGTAATTGAGTCGATACGGGCTGATCATGGTGTTTTAGCGGGGGAACTGACCGTCTCCCAAAAGGCCTCCCTTGTCGCTGCCGCAGTGGCGATCTGGCTGTGGTTTGGGGCTCCAACCAAGGATGCCCCCAAGACCATGGGGCAGGAAAAGAGCTGATTTCTCAAATCAGTAATTGCGCTGGGTTTATATTTCCTGAAAAATCTTAAATCCATGTTGACGGATCGGTACGAGTCTGTACGATTCCCGATCTGCTCGTGATTTAACACAAGCGGGTTCCCCCGGCATGATTGCCCACCGAGTCGCTTCGGTGAAACGAAGCGACCCCGGGTACTGTCGGCTCCGCTGGAATTGCGAGACTGTTCTTTGAAAATTTGGGCCCGTGACGCAAAGAAGGTCTGCGTTACC
>CAYRAM010000037.1:0-20618 GCA_964422295.1 uncultured Planctomycetia bacterium
CGTTCACCTCACGTGAACAAAAAGTCCCGTGAGCAGTTCGAGATGCGTACCCACAAACGCGTCATCGAGATCAGTGAGGCAAGTCCCAAAACCATGGATGCGTTGACGAAGATCAGCATGCCTGCGGGCGTGAACATCAGGATCAAGATCTAGGAGGACCCTTGGCTCGGCGAATCAGAAAGACGATCCTCGGGAAGAAACTGGGAATGTCCCAGATGTTCGATGATTCGGGCAACTGGATCCCGGTCACCCTCATCGAGGCGGGCCCCTGCACCGTACTGCAGGTGAAAGACAGTGATCATGACGGCTATGAGGCGGTCCAGGTCGGATTCGATCCGACTCACAAGGATCCCGGCAAGCCGTTGGCGGGCCACTTCGACAAAGTCGGAGTTCAGGCCCAACGCTACATCCAGGAGATCCCGCCCATCGATGGGCAGGAAGTGGAACCGGGACAGGCCATCGATCTCTCAATTTTTGAGGGGGTCGAAATGGTCGACGTTCGGGGAACGAGCAAAGGCAAGGGTTTCGCCGGAACGGTCAAACGTTGGAACCATAGCATCGGTCCCATGAGTCACGGATCCAAAAGCAAGCGTCAAATCGGATCGACCGGAATGATGCAGGACCCTGGACGGGTGATCAAAGGTAAAAAGATGCCCGGACAGATGGGCAACGCGAATGTCAAGGTCAGAAACCTGAAGGTGATCCAGGCGGACGCCGAGAAAAATCTTCTCGTCGTCAAGGGAGCAGTACCCGGAGCCAATGGCACCTATCTGACCGTTGAGGAGAGTTTGTAATCATCAGCGAGCCTCTGTGAATCCCCTATGGGGATAGCAGGGCGTGGATGGAACGGAACGAGAGCCGTGAGTACCGGACTCGAGAAAAACAAGGAGCCACAGGTTCTGGAAGCGGTCGATGTGCCGCACCATGGTACCGATGGTAAGCATCAGGGGAGCAAGACATTTACCCCCGGTGCCGTATCCAATTATCCGAACATTCCTCTGCTGAAAGAGGCTGTTCGTCGTTACCAAGGCCGCCTTCGCCGTGGAACCGCCCATACCCGGACCCGTGGTGAGATCCATGGTTCACCGAGAAAGCCATGGCGACAAAAGGGCACCGGTCGTGCTCGAGCAGGCAGTAAAAAGTCGCCGATCTGGCGCGGTGGAGGAGTGGTCTTCGGTCCGCGTCCTCGCAACTATGACTACGGTCTTTCCAGAAAGCAGCGCCGCTTGGCAACCCGCCATGCCCTGCTCTCAAAGATGATTGACGGGGAAGCCCTGATCATCGACAGCCTTCCGACAGACAACCCATCGACCGCAGAGTTTGAAAAGCTTTTTGCAGGGGCAGGTTTGACTCGCTCCTACCTCGTTTGTTTACCAAACGCAATGTCGGTGGAGGAGCGTCGCAATGTCTGGCTCTCCTGTCGCAATCTGGAGGCGGTGGAAGTGATGCCGGTCTCCGATCTGAATGCACTTTCGCTGCTCCGTTGTAACAACCTGGTGATGACGGCAGATGCCTTCGAGGAGATCCAGGAAATCGAAGTTCAGCATGTCGCCGGAGAGGGGAACTGATGAAGGATCCGCACACCATCATCCGTAAGCCGGTGATCACCGAAAAGAGCACTAATCAGGCTGAAGAAAACAACAGTTACATCTTCAAGGTGGACCCCGATTCCAACAGAATCGAGATTAAAGCGGCCATCGAGGAGATCTTTGATGTCAAGGTGAAGAAGGTGAATACCCTCAATCAGAACGGCAAGCGCCGTCGAGTAGGGAGATCCATCGGCTTTTCCAGTGGTTACAAGAAGGCGATGGTGACCCTCGAACCGGGGTTCGAGATCGATCTGATCTGATCGCCCCTCCCGGGTGGACCGGGAGGCACAATAGGGTGGGGCCCCCGGTTGACCCATTGGGGCCTGGCCGAAAAACACGAGAGTCCGACCATGGGGTCGGTGAAGGAGAAGGGACGGCATGGGCGTCCGAAAATACAAGCCGACGTCTCCAGGACGCAGGAATGCTTCCGTCTCCGATTTTGCGGAGATCACCGCTTCCCGCCCTGAGAAGTCCCTCTGTGAACCACTGCATAAATCCGGTGGTCGCAACAACAAGGGACACATCACGACGCGGCATCGCGGCGGTGGCCATAAGCGCCTCTACCGGCGAATCGATTTCCTGCGCAACAAGGACGGAGTTCCCGCCCGTGTTGCCACCATCGAATACGATCCGAATCGCAGTGCGCGGATTGCGCTCCTGCACTACAGGGATGGCGAAAAGCGATACATCCTTGCTCCTCGAGATCTGCAGGTGGGCACGATGGTGATGTCGGGGCCGGGATCCGAGCCGAAGTCAGGGAATGCCATGGCACTCGCAGATATTCCTGTGGGTTTGGCAGTTCACAACATCGAACTGATCCCCGGCAGGGGAGCGAAGATGGTGCGTTCCGCCGGAGGGAGTGCCCAACTCCTGGCAAGGGAAGGCAAGATTGCCACCCTTGCACTTCCTTCCGGAGAAATCCGTCAGGTCAATTCCCAGTGCCGGGCGACGATCGGAACCGTCGGGAACGAGGATCACAGCTTAATCAAGTTGGGCAAGGCGGGCCGCACGCGTTGGCTCGGTCGTCGGCCCAAGGTTCGTGGTACCGCCAAGAACCCTGTTGCCCACCCCATGGGAGGTGGTGAGGGCAGAACTGCGGGTGGACGCCACCCATGTTCCGCTACAGGGCGTCTTTCCAAGGGTGGAAAGACGCGTCGCAAGAGCAAGGCGAGCAACAAGAGCATCGTGCGTCATCGGAAGAAGAAATAACGATGGGTAGATCACTGAAAAAAGGACCCTACGTCGACCTCAAGTTGATGAAAAAGGTTCAGAAAAACATTGAGTCGGGATCCACCGAACCGATCAAGACGTGGGCTCGCGCCTGCACGATCAGTCCGGACTTCATCGGTCATACTTTCCTTGTCCACAATGGCAAGGAGTTCAAGCCGGTACAGGTCACCGAAAACATGGTCGGGCACAAACTGGGAGAGTTCAGCGTGACGCGCAAATTGGGTAGTCACGGCAAGTAAAACAACGAAGCGGGGGTTGCCCATCTGGGCAGCATGACCCGAAGGTGAGGAACCGATGGTAACGGAATACAGGGCGAGTCACAGATACGCCCGGATCACGGCGCGCAAGGCTCGCTACGTGATTGACCAGGTCCGCAGCATGCCCGTGGAGGGTGCTTTGGACATGCTGAAGTTCAGCAATCGGCGTGCGGCTCCGATGATCGCGAAGGTCATCAAGTCTGCATTGGCAAATGCCGTGCAGGAAGGTGGCGCAGAACCGGATAATTTGGTGGTACTTCAAGCAACCGTCAATGAGGGGCCAACGATGAAGCGTTGGCGTCCCCGGGCCCGGGGCATGGCATATCCCATCCTCAAGCGCACCTCACACATCAACATCAGCCTCGGTGAGAAGAAGGGTCAGTAAACATGGGTCATAAGGTCAGACCAACGAGTCTTCGACTGGGAATCACCCGAAACTGGTCTTCTCGGTGGTACGCCTCCAAGAAGGACTTCAGTGATCAACTGGTACAGGATCAGCAGATCCGCAACTTCATCAAGCACGAGTTCTACTCAGCGGGTGTTCCAGAAATCGAGATTGAACGCAGCGGTAACAAGTTGACTGTTCACCTGCACGCAGCAAGACCCGGAGTGGTGATCGGAAAGCGTGGGGTAAAAGTCGAACAGCTGAAAGAAGACCTTGCGCGTATCGTTGGGGAAGAAACAGATGTCCACCTGAATATCGTCGAGGTCCAGAATCCGGACACCAATGCCCAGCTGGTCGCTGAGAGTATCGCTGATCAGTTGCGCAGACGAATGCCTTTCCGCCGAATCATGAAGCAGACTCTCCGTCTGACGATGGAGTCCGGGGCAAAGGGTGTGAAGATCATGATCTCTGGTCGTCTCGGAGGGGCGGAAATCGCCCGTACGGAGCAGACCTCTGAGGGCAGTATTCCTCTCTCCACCATGAGAGCGGATGTCGACTACGGATTCGCCGAGGCGAAGACGACCTACGGCATCATCGGCGTGAAGACCTGGGTCTATCGCGGCGAAGTGATGCAGGGCAAGAATCGGAAAGGCGGAGGGCGCCATGGCAATGATGCCCAAGCGCGTCAAGCGTAGAAAAGTCCACCGGGGACGAGTACGCGGCAATGCGACCCGCGGTAATTTTGTCCACATCGGTGAGTTTGGAATCGTGGCAACGGAGCCCGGTTGGGTGACTGCCAAGCAGATCGAGGCGGGCCGTATCGCCTGCAATCGTGCTTTGGCAGGCTCGGGAAAGGTCCACATTCGGATTTTCCCGGACAAGCCGGTGACTTCGACCCCCGCTGAAACTCGAATGGGTAAAGGTAAGGGTGAACCGGAATTCTGGGCTGCGGTCGTGCGACCGGGCCAGGTTCTCTATGAAGTACAGGGTGCGCCTGAAGAGACCGCACGGCTGGCCTTCAACAGGCTCGCCCACAAACTTGCTGTCGGAACCCGCATGGTGCATAGGAGGCCGACGGTATGAAGGTCAGTGAAGTTCGCCAACTGCCCGATGATGATTTGGTCATCGAGATCAACAAGCGTCATGCGAATCTCTTTCAGATCCGCCTCAAGGCGGCGAATGAAGAGGTGCAACGTGCAGGTGAGATTCGTGAAATGCGTCGAGATATCGCTCGCATGAAAACGGTTCTTCGCGAGAGAGCTCTCGAGGAGACACGCTCTGCTGAGCAGGAGTCATAATGAGTAACGAGAATAACGAGAACACTGAAGCCGAAAAAGCGCTCCGATGCGTCATCGGAACAGTGGTGAGCAGTTCGATGGAAAAGACTCTCGTCGTCAAAGTCGAGCGTCTGGTCCAGCACAAGAAGTACCGGAAGTTCATTCGCAAGCACACCAAGTACTATGCGCATGATGAAGCGAATGAAGCTGCTGTTGGGGACTTGGTCGAAATCGAGCAGAGTCGTCCTCTCTCGAAGCTGAAGCGCTGGGGCCTGAAGAGGATCGTGCGCATGGCCCCGAGGGACGGCGCAATCTCTCCTTTGGAGACTGCGCTTGAGATCGAGGAGACCCAGTCATGATTCAAATGCAGACCCAACTCGATGTCGCAGATAACAGTGGTGCCAAGAGAGTGATGTGCATCAAGGTCTTGGGTGGAAGCAAGCGCAAGTTTGCCGATGTTGGGGACGTTATCGTTTGCTCCGTCAAGAAGGCGTTGCCTTCCAGTGAAATCAAACCGGGATCGGTCATACGTGGTGTGATCGTGCGGACGAAGAAAACAATTCGCAGACGGGATGGGTCCTACGTAAAGTTCGATCGCAATGCTCTCGTCGTGGTCGACAAGGATGGAAACCCGAAAGGAACCCGCATTTTCGGTGCGGTTGCCCGGGAACTCCGTCAGAAGAACTACATGAAAATCATCAGCCTCGCACCCGAAGTGGTCTGAGGCGAGAGAGAGGCAAGGCAATGGCGCGGCTAAAAAGCGGAGACACCGTCGAGGTGATCAGCGGTGCCGAAAAAGGCAAGCGCGGGAAAGTGCTGAGAATCGACCTGGAAAGTGGTCGCGTGACCGTTCAGGGCGTGAGCATGGTCTACAAGCATTTGCGCAAGAGCCAGAAGCATCCCCAGGGGGGCCGGATTCAACTGGAATCAGGTCTCAACATCAGCAATGTCATGCTGATCGATCCGAAGGATAGCAAGCCCACGCGCGTTCGCATGGAAGTGGACAAAAACGGCAAAAAGGTGCGGGTTTCAGCTCGCAGTGGAGAACCGGTTTAATCCGGAAACGAGATAAGACAATGGCAAGATTGAAAACACTTTACAAAGACTCGATCGCACCAAAGTTGTGCGAAAAGTTCAGCATCGCCAATGCGATGCAGACACCTCGCCTTGAGAAGATCGTCGTCAATCGCGGTGTCGGAAAGGCTCTCGACAACAAGAAACGCCTGACCGAAGCGGTGGGCGAGCTGGCCCAAATCACCGGCCAGCGTCCCGTCCCCACCCAGGCGAAGAAGTCGATTGCAAATTTCAAGCTGCGAGAAGGCAGTGGAATCGGCTGCAAAGTGACTCTTCGTGGGGATCGAATGTACGAGTTTCTGGACCGCTTGATTTCTGTGGTCCTGCCAAGGGTTCGAGACTTCCGTGGTGTTTCTGCAACCGCTTTTGATGGGCGCGGAAATTACTCGTTGGGATTGACGGATCAATTGGTCTTTCCTGAGCTTCGTCCCGACGATGTGGAATTTCTTCAGGGAATGAATATTTGTATTACCTTTAGTAACTCAGACGATGAGAAGTCAGAATTCCTCCTTTCGGAGTTTGGCTTCCCGTTCAAGAAAAAGTGAGGTAGCGGCTTTGGCAAGAAAAGCCCTCATCAACAAACAAAGACTTGAGCCCAAGTTTTCGACTCGGGCTTACAATCGGTGCCGCCTTTGTGGGCGGCCGCGTGCCTACTACCGCAAGTTCGGCATCTGTCGGATCTGTTTCCGGAACCTGGCTTCCAGGGGTGAGATTCCGGGTGTCCGTAAGGCTAGTTGGTAGTCCGTACGATTTTTTTCCATGGCTGACCAGCGCGCGCGTCGCGCCAGGAGCGGAGGAGACCAGAGTGAGTATGACCGATCCAGTTGCGGATCTTTTGACACGTATCCGCAATGTAAATGTGCTGCGGCGAAAATCAGTCCGTGCACCCTTTTCCCGTATCAAGGAGCAGATCCTCAGTACGCTGAAGCGTGAGGGTTTCATCGAGGACTACCATGTCGAAGGAGATATCCCCTCCAAGGAGCTCATCGTCGACTTGAAGTATGGTCCTGAAGGTGAAACCGTCATCCGGCGCATAGACCGGGTATCCCGGCCAGGTTGCCGGGTGTACAGCTCCGTGGCTGACCTGCCGATCGTCCGTGATGGCCAGGGCATCATGGTCATCTCGACTTCCCACGGGATTCTCAGTGATAATGAAGCACGCCAGCAAAATGTCGGTGGTGAGCTGATTTGTCGGATCTACTAGGGGGGTTGCCATGTCAAGACTTGGAAAACGACCCCTCCCGATTCCTTCAGGCGTCACCGTTGAGGTGAAGGGCGATGCCGTCAATGTCAAGGGCCCCAAGGGTGAGCTCTCATTGCCGGTGCATCCGACCATCGAAGTGGGTGTTGCTGAGGAGCAGGTCAATGTAGAGCGCAAATCAGATGAGCGGATCGCTCGCGCGATGCATGGGACTTCACGTCAGTTAATTCAGAACATGATTAACGGTGTGTCCACAGGATTCTCAAAGGAACTGGAAATCATCGGTGTGGGTTACAATGCCAAAGTACAGGGCTCGAAATTGGTGCTCTCCATCGGCTACTGCCATCCCGTCGATTTTAAAATTCCCGAGGGGATTAATTGCGAGTGCCCGGAAAACACCCGGATCGTGATTTCCGGGGCTGATAAACAGGCGGTGGGACAGTTTGCGGCCAACGTCCGCGCATCCCGAAAGCCTGAGCCGTACAAAGGCAAGGGGATAAGGTACAAAGATGAAGTCGTTCGCCGCAAGCAAGCGAAGAGCTTCGGGGCATAGGGAGGTATAGCACGATGAAAGCAACGAAGAAAAAGTCCGTGCGTCGCCTTCGCAGGAAACGCCACATTCGAAAGAAAATAACCGGAACTGCCAGCCGACCAAGGTTGACAGTGTTCCGCAGTGCAAAGCACATCTACTGCCAGGTGATCGACGACTTCACTGGAGTCACCATCGCCAGCGCCTCGACCCAGGTGAAAGAAATCAGCGATGCTGGTTCCACCGGAAACGTCAAGGGTGCGGAAGCAGTGGGTGCACTTCTCGCCAATCGACTCAAGGATAAGGGTGTCGAGGCACTCTCCTTTGATCGCAATGGCTACAAGTACCATGGGCGGATTGAGGCTCTCGCAGAGACACTCCGCAAGGAAGGCATCAAGGTTTAAGCATGTCTGAAGAAGAAAACAAGCCGGCAGAAGAGGCTGCGAAGCCCGCAGAGACCCCCGCCGATGCCCCCGCCGCAGAGGCTGCATCCGGAGGGGCTGCTGAAGCCGAGAGCACTCCTGGCTCCGCAAGTTCTGGAACTCAAAGTTCTGGAGCGAAAGCGGAGGCCACCAAGTCCGAATCCTCCGATGGAAGAGGACGTGGCGGACGTGGTGGGAATAACCGCCAAGGTGGTGGGGGTGGTCGAGGTGGACGCGGTGGTCGTGGTGGACGCGGAGGCCGTGGACGTGGCCGTGGTGGGCGCGATGAGGATGATGGGCCGCGGCTGGAAGAGCGCGTGGTCAAGATCAATCGCGTTGCTGCGACCGTCAAGGGTGGTCGTCGGATGTCCTTCAGCGCACTCGTCGTGCTCGGTGACAAAAAGGGCAAGGTCGGTATCGGATTTGGCAAGGCCAAGGAAGTGCAAAGTGCGCTCGAGAAGGCCTTCAAGGATGCGCGTGCAAATCTGGTCACCATCGAGCTGAAGGGGACCACCATTCCCCATGAAGTGGTCGGTGTTTCCGGAACCGCGAAGGTCAAATTGATCCCCGCGTCACCGGGTACCGGTGTGATCGCCGGGGCCGCCGGTCGTGCCGTCCTCGAATGCCTGGGTGTTCATGACGTGCTCACAAAGCAGTACGGAAGCAACAACCCGCTGAATGTCGTCAAGGCAACCCTTGAAGGACTCGGCCGCATGCGGACCCGCGAGCAGGTTGCCAAGTTGAGGGGAGTCGATCTCGTATGAACCTCTACGAACTGAATCATCGTTCCGATAAATATAAGAACCGCAAGCGAGTCGGCCGAGGACATGCTGCCGGAGGTGGTAAAACTGCCGGCAGGGGGATGAACGGTCAGCGTTCGCGATCCGGTTTCAGCCGCAAGCGTGGATTTGAAGGGGGACAAACTCCCCTCTTCCAGCGTTTGCCGAAGAGAGGCTTCAGCAATGTGAACTTCCGGGTCTCCTACGATATTATCAACGTGGGTGACCTGAACCTGGTACCAGAGGGAGTGGAGACGGTGAATCTTGATTTCCTGGCCGATAATGGTTTGGTGAAAAAGAAGCATTCCCGCCTCAAGATTCTCGGTTCCGGTACACTGGAAAAGAAGTTGATTGTCGAGGCCGCACGCTTCAGCAAAGCCGCACAGGCGCAGATTGAAAAGTGTGGTGGGGAAGCCAAGACCATTCAGGGGAGTTCATGATAAAGGCCATCGGTACCATTCTTGCCATTCCTGATCTTCGGCGAAGGATCGGCTTCACGCTGATCGCGCTGGCGATCTATCGAATCGGGTTCTTCATCTATCTCCCAGGGGTCGATGTGAATCTGGTCAATTCGATGACTGAACGCCAAGACGAGAGCAGTGGATTGCTGAATTTCATCAGTATGACCAGCCTGCTTACCGGTGGAGCTCTTTCCCAAGCGACCATCTTTTCCCTTGGGATCATGCCCTACATCAGTGCGTCGATTATCTTCTCACTGATGACGAAGGTTTTCCCAAAATTGGAAGAGTTGCAGAAGGAAGGTGAATCGGGGCGCAAGGTGATCGCCCGTTGGACCCGATACGCCGCTGTGGGATTGTGCCTGATCCAGTCACTGTTCGTCGTATTTTGGGTGAACAGTCCTGAGAGCGGGGGTGGATCACAGGCTCTCTCTTCTGGCGGTTTCGGGATGGGATTACTGCAAATACTCGTCTTGACAGGAGGAACTCTCTTCCTGATGTGGCTCGGAGAAAAGATCACTGAGAACGGCATCGGAAACGGAATCTCGCTGATCATCATGGCCGGAATCGTTGCTGTCATTCCTGCGAGTATCCAGGATTTCGCAGCCCAGTGGCGTGCATTGGATGCAGATGGCCAACCCTTCTTCGTCCTCAAATTGCTCTCTCTGTTGGTGCTCTTCTTCGTCATCACTGCAGGCGTGGTTTTCATCACCAAGGGGCAGCGTAGAATTCCGATTCAGAATGCCCGCACTGTCCGTGGAACAGGAAGCCAGCGTCATTACATGCCCATCAAGGTCAACAGTGCCGGCGTATTGCCGATCATCTTTGCGCAGTCATTGCTGATCATCCCAGGGGTCGTCCTGGTTAATTTTGACGCCACCCGGGGTATCGCGGATCTGATTGCTCCAGGAACCTTTTGGTACATGACGATCTACGTGCTGATGATCGGGTTCTTCACGTACTTCTGGACATCTCTCATGTACAATCCCGTCGAGATGTCGGAAAATATGAAAGAGTACGGCTCCTTCATTCCCGGAATCCGTCCGGGACGCAGGACCGCTGAATATCTCCAACAGGTGTTTTCGCGGATTACGCTTTCGGGTGCTGTTTTCCTCGCAGTGATTGCTCTGATCCCACAGATCATCACCGATAGTCTCAACGTCAACTTCTTCGTCAGTGGAATGCTCGGAGGAACCGGATTGTTGATCGTCGTCGGTGTCGCTCTGGATCTGGTCGACAAGATCGAAGCGCAATTGCTCGCCCGTCAGTATGAGGGCTTCGTTTCGCCGAAACGGAAGAAGTCCGGGGCAGGGGTCTGATCATGAATCGGCTGGTTTTCCTCGGTCCTCCGGGTGTCGGCAAGGGGACCCAGGCAGCTGGCCTGGCGGAAGAACTGGGGATTCCCCACATTTCCACGGGAGCGATATTGCGCAATGCCCTGGAGCGTGGAACCGCCACTGGTCTCGAAGCAAAAAAGTACATGGATGCTGGCGAGTTGGTACCGGATGCCGTCGTTTTGCAACTGGTTCGTGATCGCCTCTCTGAAGCGGATGCAGGCAACGGCTGGCTTCTCGATGGATACCCCAGAAATTTGGAACAGGGCGAGGCTCTCCAGGGCCTTCTCCAGGAGATGGACGATTCCCTCGATCACGTCATCTATTTTGAATGTGTCGAAGAAGAACTGGTGCGTCGTCTGAGTGGACGTCGCACTTGCAAGAAGTGTGGTGGCACCTACCACATCGAATTCGCACCGGTCCCCGAAAACAATGAATGTGGCTCCGGTGGGGAATGCGAGATTTATCAGCGCAGCGATGATGCTGAAGAAGCGATCCTGAATCGCCTTGAAGTCTATCACCGCGAAACCGGGCCGCTCGTCGATCACTATCGAAGCAAGGATCAGTTGCTGGTCCTCGACGGAGCAGCTCCCATCGAAGATGTAGGAGATGCCTTGCGCTCTGCTCTGAACCAGGCGGGCTGATTCTTGATTCAGTACAAATCTTCCCGTGAGATCGATCTGATGGCAGAGGCTGGTGAGATGGTCGCCCGCACCTTTCAAAGGATTGCTCCACTGATCGAACCGGGTGTGACGACCCAAGAGATCGATGATGCCGTCAGGGATAGCATTGACGAGCTCGGAGGAAGAGCCCTCTTCCTCGGATATCACGGCTTTCCTGCACACAGTTGCATCTCCGTAAACGAAGAGGTGGTTCACGGCATTCCGGGCAGTCGTCAATTGAGGTCGGGAGATCTGGTGTCGATCGACATCGGCATCGAATCCCGGGGCTTTTGTGGTGATTCTGCGAGATCCTTTCTGGTGGGAGAGCCGGCGGAAGAAACCCTCCACGTCCTCGAAGTCTGCAGGGAGGCGTTGGCACGGGGAATCGCCGGGGCGGTTCCCGGAAACACCCTCTGTGGCCTGATTTCCGCGATTGAGGAGGTGATTGAGGCCTCCGGGCGCGGTTTGGTGCGGGAATTTGTCGGTCACGGGATCGGCAGAAATATGCACGAGGAGCCACAAGTGCCCAATTTCGTCTCTTCCGACCTGAAAAAACGCGATTTTGAACTGCGAGAAGGGCTCGTTCTCGCCATCGAGCCGATGGTCAATGGCGGTGTGGGGGGTGTGAAGACCCTGGATGACGGCTGGACAGTGGTCACCACTGACGGCCGTGTCTCTGCTCACTGTGAGCATACCGTTGCGATTACGGCGGACGGACCACGGGTTTTGACCTTGGGACCCGCTGAGGCCTGGCCACCTCTGGCCGGGGCAGTGGGCCAGTGAGCCGGGTCAGTGAGTCGGATCAGTGAGTCGGATCAGTGAGTCGGATCAGTGAGTCGGATCAGTGACCCCGCAGGGGGAGCACCCCTAAATTGCTCAAATTCTCCGAAATCTTGTGGAATTCAGGGGATGCGGTTGACGATGATACGCCAGACTCGGTATATTCCTCGCTTCCCATCGTGTCGTCCGGAGTGCAATCCGCCCCTCGGATTACCCATGAAATCGGGCGGGATTCCCGTGCGATGTGGGACTGTTTCGTGATGGATTGTCCGCCCGCAAGAGTTTTCTGCGGTCCGGTGCGGGTTGTGTGTGAGACGGCGAGCGTCGAAGACCATCCCAATTGAGTTTTCGGCTGTGATTGGATTCTGCTCGACCGCAATGTGCGGATGGCACTTTGTGGATGACGGAGTTCTGCGACCCGTGGTCGCTTGGAGTAGGGGATTTCATGAAAGTCCGTGCATCGGTTCGTCGGATTTGTGAGAACTGCAAGTTGATCCGTCGTAACGGAGTTCTCCGCATCATCTGCACGAATCCCCGCCACAAACAGCGTCAAGGCAAATGATTTGTTTAGCGACCGGATCGGTTGCTGATAGGTAAGGAACAGGTTTCAGGCGATGCCAAGGATTCAAGGTGTCGACATCCCGGCAAACAAACGCGTTCACGTAGCGTTGACTTACATCTATGGCATCGGGCCTCATGTGGCGCAGGAAATCTGCAGCGCCTCCGGGGTTCAGCCAGAGATCAAGGCTCGTGATCTGAGCGAGGATGAGGTCAGTCGAATTACCACTGTGATTCAGAACTCTTTCGTTGTTGAAGGGGAACTGCGTCGTCAGGTGCAACAGAACATTACGCGCCTGAAGGAGATCGCCTGCTACCGTGGAATACGTCACCGCCGTGGATTGCCTGTTCGTGGACAGAATACCCGGACCAATGCCAGAACCCGCAAGGGGCCTGCCAGGACCGTGGCCAAAAAGAAGAAGTAATCTGCAGTAATCAGGATCGGAGACTTTGCGTTGGCGAAAGCAACGAAAAAGAAGGTTCGCAGGAACGTTTCCAAGGGAATCGTGCACATCAAGTCGACCTTCAACAATACGATCATTTCCATTTCGGACCCTGAGGGGAATTCCCTCATGAGTCAGAGTGGTGGCAGTGTTGGTTACAAGGGGAGCCGCAAGTCGACACCCTTCGCTGCCCAGAGAGCCGCAGAAAACTGTGCAGCGATGGCCAAGAAGCTGGGCATGACCCAGGTAGATCTCAAGGTCAAGGGCCCAGGTCCAGGGCGGGAGTCGGCGATTCGTGCGATCCAGTCGAGTGGACTGGAAATCATCGCCATCGAAGATGTGACTCCCTTACCCCACAACGGATGCCGGCCGCGCAAGCGCCGGAGAGTCTGAGGAGGAAACCCATGGCACGTACCCTCGGACCCAAATGTCGTCTTTGCCGTCGTGATGGCGAGCGCCTCTACCTCAAGGGGCAGCGTTGTCACACTGCCAAGTGTGCAGTTGCGAAGAGAGCTTACCCTCCTGGCATGCATGGATTTCGCCGGGGGCGTCCTTCTGAATATGGAGTTCGTCTTCGTGAGAAACAGAAAGCGAAGAGGATTTACGGCGTTCTGGAACGCCAATTCCGCAAGTACTTCGCTGAGGCGGATCGTCTGCGGGGGAACACCGGTTCCAACCTTTTGATCCTGTTGGAGAGAAGATTGGACAATGTAGTCTACCAATTGGGATTTGCGGACAGTCGATCGCAGGCGCGTCAGTTTGTGGCTCATGGCCATGTGATTGTCAATGGCAAGAAGATCGATGCCTCTTCCCATCTGGTCAAAGTGGGGGACGTGATCGCTCCGAAGACGCGGAAGAAGAGCGAGTCCCTGGCAAGAGAGCGGTTGGAATCACTTCAAGGCCGAAGTGCCCCGGAGTGGCTGACCCTCGAAGCCAAGGAATTGAAGGGCACGGTCAATCGCCTGCCTGCAAGGGAAGACGTCTCGATTCCGATCAACGAGGCGTACATTGTCGAGTTCAGTTCTCGCTAGAGAACTGAAGTCCTTTAATTTAATGACTTGCCGGTGGGGGCCCTCGAGTCCTGCCATCGTGTGAGAAGGGAGCCCTGTCGATGTCGATGCGCGTTCGCTGGCGTGAATTCGAATTGCCGAACCGGGTCGAGTGTGATGCAGATACGAAGAATCTCCAATACGGAAACTTCGTGATAGAACCCTTTGAAAAGGGTTACGGACACACCATTGGCAATAGCCTGCGCAGAGTGTTGCTCTCCTCTATTGAGGGTGCGGCTCTTGTGCAAGTTCAAATTGAAGGTGTCGATCATGAGTTCGCCACCAAAGATGGTGTTTTGGAGGATATCGCCCATGTGGTGTTGAACTTCAAGCAAGTCCTCGTGGAGCTCCGTGGAGTCCAGGAAGCGGAGATGACGATCCGCAAATCCGGCAAGGGGACGATTACCGCAGGGGACATCGAGCATGGCGATGATGTCGTGGTCCACAATCAGGATCAGGTGATTGCCACTCTTACAGAAGATGTCGAGTTCAAGGCTGTCCTGAAAGCCAGGATCGGGCGCGGATACGTCACGGCAGCGGAAAATGCTGAAGGCAAATCAGAGATCGGCCACATCTGGCTCGATTCGACCTTTTCTCCGGTGACCCGAGTCCGTTATCACGTTGAAGCCACACGGGTGGGTCAGTTGACCAACTACGACAAATTGATCCTTGAGGTCTGGACCAATGGAACCATCGATCCGGAGAGTGTTCTTGTGGAGGCAGGAAAGATCCTGCGCAAACATCTGACTCCGGTGGTGAAGTATTTCGAGTTGGGTTCGGAAGTGCTTCAGCCACGATTGCCTGAAATCACTCTTCCGGATGCAGAAGATGAGGAGATGCGGGCGTTGCTGGATATGCCGATTTCCCAATTGGAGCTCTCTGTGCGAGCCTCCAATTGCCTTGAGTCGATGAATATTTCTACATTACGGGAGCTGATCAGATTGCGTGAGGACGACCTCCTGAGAATTCGCAACTTTGGGCAAACCTCCCTGGATGAACTAAAAAGCAAACTGGTTGACATGAATCTGGAATTGGGACAGGTCAACGGTTGAGACCTACGGAGTTGAGTGATGCGTCATAGAGTTGCAGGAAAAAAACTGAATCGAAACGGCAGCCATCGCAGGGCTCTGAGCCGGAATCTTATGCGTGCCATGATTATTGAGTGGCAGGGTAAGGGCCACATCGTGACCACTCGAGCGAAGGCCAAATTTATCCAGCCGCAAGTTGAAAAACTCATCACACTGGCGAAAACAAAATCAGTTCATAATATTCGCCGGGCGATGGCTTCCCTGGGGGATCGGGAAGTGGTGCAGTTGCTCTTTGATGAAATCGGGCCGTACTACAATGACCGCCCCGGTGGTTACACCCGGATACTGCGTCTCGTCAAGCCTCGCCTCGGAGATGCTTCTGTGAGGGCATATCTGGGATTTGTCCGTGAAGATGATGAATTCCCTGAGGGAGACCGTAGGGCAAAGGCTGCCTCCGAAGCCGCGGTCACGGAGGAGGCACCGTCGGAATCTGCGGATTCCCCTGCCTCCGCTGAGGCGGATTCCGCCGCCGATGGGGTAGAGGAAACAGCGATCGAAGAGTCTTCGGTGGAAGATTCACCCTCTTCCCCAGCACCGACCGAGGAGGCCACTGCTGCCACTGGGGAAGAGAAGGCGGATGAAGAGGCAAGTGCGGCTGATCCTGCTGAGGGGGAATCGGCGGATGAGGACGCAGCGAGCGCTGAGGACGAATCGGCTGAGGAAGAAGATTCGCCGAAGTCCTGATTCCTTCGGATGGGGGAGCCTTCCGCTCCTGTTAATCTCAAGTTTTTCATGAATTGTCCAATACACGCTTCAGGTGGAGGTTTTGTATTGTGCAATTTCTTTGTAGTGATCTCGCCTCGGGAAATTCCCCACCCTTCGATAAATTCGTCAAATCTCGTGTTTTCCCCGTATAAAAAAGTTGCTTGGGAGAGCGGTCAGTGACAATGCTGACTCTCCTGTCATAACTTGTGTATGTTTTCGTAATGAATAAACAAACAAGTCGGATCTTGCTTGACATATTGACATCGTAATAGTTTGATTATGCCTAATGATTAACCGAGGGGTCTTCGGATCTCTATTTATAGACTGAACTATTATTAAATCGCTGCCGTTCGAACCTGGGGTGAGTGCGGCACAAGAGGTGTGACCCCCAAAAGGACTATATTCCAGAGGGAGGAGATTTATGAATCTCTTCAAAACGTGTGCTCCCCTGAGCACTTTTATTATAGTTGCACTCGTATTTCTGTGTGTGAATCACGCAATTGCTGGAGGAGCTCAGTCGATGAGCTTGAGCAATGCTTCAACGCAGGGAACGGCTTCTACAAGCATGGGCCTCTCCTTGGATGCAACGGCTCCCACTGAGGGATATGTTGCTGCAGTGGCATTTGACGGCTCCCAATGCGCTGTCTCCGATATTTCGCCAGGTTCTGCGACCAACAGTGCTAGTGCAGAACTCTTCATTGCGGAGATCTTTGACGATGGATTCACCATCGGCTGTGTGGTCGATGCGAGCGCTCCCTTTGAAGGAAATTCGATTGCCCCGGGCTCAGGGCTGGAACTCGCCAATATTGAGATTACTCCCACTGCAATCGTGGATACAGATACGGATGTTGCATTCGATTTCTCGGATGGAACTCTCAACTCTCCGCCACTCGACAACATCATCGTCCAGGGAGGACTCTCCATTGGAGCGGGTGATGGGCTGGGATTGTCTGGAGGGACGCTGTCACTGCTTGAGCCTCCCCCGGCAACGATGATCGTCGAAGATGGATCAGCTCCGGCCGACGGATTTGGAACCACTGGCGATGCGCGTATACTTCTCGATAACAGCCTTGGAGGGGTTCAGGGATTTGTGGTTGCCGTAACCCATGATTCTGCTGGGATTACTCTTGAGGCGATTTCATTGGGTGAGGCAACCCTATCCACAGGTGCAGAGTTTGAGATTACCAATATCTACACCGAGGGTGGAACCTTGGGAGTCGTCATGGACTTCAATGCTCCCTTTGACGGACAAACGATCCCCATCGGTACCGGAACTCATATCGCTACCTACACCTACTCTTGCAATGATTCAAATATTTACGTCGAAGGTGAAACGGCTCCGCCAGCTTCCTCCAGCCCACTGGCCCTGGCAGACGGGGTATTGGGTGCTCCTGCATTGAGCAACGTTATTGTTGTCGGCGGACTCTCTGTTTCTCCTCTCAAGACAGACGGCACATTCACTTGTGAACCTGTTGGTGTTCCTGCTGAAGACACCTGCTTGTGGATGGAGACGCAGTTTGACACAGCTGAGGGCAACTACGCCTACCTCGGTCAAACCGGTGATCTCTGCTTCTACTACAAAGACAACGATGATTACATTCAAGGTTTCACGTTTACCGTCTGCTACGATTGCGATCTGACGATTCACGAGGATTCATGGGAGTTCAACGGCTCCATCCTCGACCAGGTCGGCATCGAGTATCTTGCTGTCCAAGTCGATGACGACTGTTCCGACGGAGAGACTGGCGAGTTGATCGTGGCCCTGTTGCTGGACGCACTGCCACCCTTCGAGGGGCAGACTTTGCCGCAGACCACAGACCTCAATGAGGGACGACTCCTGGTCGGCAAGATGCGTGTCACCGTCGATGACACTGCAGAGTGTGACGAAGAACAGTTGATCTACTGGTGTAACGACATCAACGGCAACGGCGACGTATATCTTTACAACAACGTTGTTATTGACTACGAGTCGATCCAGGTTTACGAGCGTTTCGATACCTCTGTCTACGTAGTTCCCGAGGAGATTTTCCAGCGTGGCGACTGCAACAGTGATGACAAGGTTGACCTTGCCGACTCTGCCACCATGCTAGCTAATCAGTTTAATGGACTGCCAATCCTGTGTCCCGATGCCTGCGACAGCAATGACGACGGCGTCCTGAACATGGCAGATTCGGTTTATCTGCTGAACTGGCTCTTCAAATTTGGTCCGATTCCTCCGGCTCCTGGCCCTTATGAGGATGGTCCTGACGCGACCGCAGACGATACCCTGCCGGTTTGTGACAGTGATGATACGGGCTGTTAGGTTTAGTGGATTGAAAAGGATTTATTGGAATGAAGGGAAATAAAATGACAACGAACAAGTTGCTCTCCCTGGCGTTTGTATTCTTCCTCAGCGGAGGAGTTGTTGCCCAGGAAGCGAGCTTTAATGCAGGCAGCGGTACCGTACCCGAAGGGGGATCAGGCACCCTGTCGATGACGATGGATAATAGTGGTCAAGAGATCGCTGGTTGGTCTCTCGGCGTGTGTAATGATCCTGCGGTGGCCACTGTGAGTGCTGCTGCAAGTGGTGCTGGTACCCAAACAGCCAAAAATGGCGGTCCTCCTGATTTCGATGAGATCTCGACTTTCCCCAACGGGGCAACCCAAGGTGTGGTCCTCTGCTTCACCGGTTGCGCAGTTGTGGGGGATACGAGCGGTTTCGAATTGCTGACGGTGGATTACGACGGAGTTGCCGAGGGAGAATCCTCGGTCGACTTCTGCGATACCTTGGGCTCACCCCCTGTGGCAACGGTGATCGTGGTTGGCGGTGCTTCGCTTGCTCCCAACCAAAACTCCGGGACACTCACTGTGGTGGGTGTTCCCGATCCTGAGTTTACCTACTCAGCGGCCTCAACTTCTGCCAATTACAATCCAGCGGATGGAAATGCCAGCGCAGCGGTCGGGATTTCGATCGCCGAGACCGACAACTCTGGTCTGGGTGCTCCATTCCCGAATGAAACCCAGGGATTCTCCATGGGTCTCGCCAACTCTGCAGAAGTCACGCCGACCGATGTAACTCTCTCTCTGGGTTTCGATCCGGACTTTGGTGAGATCGGAATCTTCTCAAACGGCTGGACCGCAGGCGTGGTCTACAGTTTTACCGGTGGAACGACTGCTTCCTTCCCGAGCGCATCGGAAGTGGCTTCGGCTACCTACGAAACCGGTGGCAGCATGGCCGGGAATGAAACCGGCGCAACAGCTTCACTGACGTGGGACAATGGGCTTGGTTCCCCTCCTGTATCAAACGTGATGGTGGTGGGTGGTGCTTCTCTGGATGCTAACTTCGAAGATGGTGCCATTGCGCTGAATCCAGTAATCACAGTGGACTTTATCCGCGGAGATGCCAACTCTGATGCTCGTGTGAACATTGCAGATGGAGTCTGGATTATCAATGAGTTGTTCCTTGGCGGACCAACCAATCCGTGTTCCATGGCCAATGACTCCAACGGTGACGGTTCCACAGATGCGGGTGACGCAGTCTACATCTTCAACTATCGCTTCCTCGATGGACCGATGCCGGTTGCTCCCTACCCAGACTGTGGGCAAGTGGACGGCCAAACTCCTGAAGACTGTGCAGGCTCCGCCTGCTAGCGAGCAGTTGACCCCATCCTCTTTCCCCCCATATCTGCTATGGGAGAAAAGGACAGGATCTTGAATGCCATGAATCTCCCCTGCTGCCAAAGGCGGCAGGGGAGATTTTTATCTTTAGCAGTGGCAAAGGTTTATCCCCAACTCAGGTCCGTCCGATTTCACACACCCAGTTTTTTCAGCGTCGCAAAACGCCCGCAATTTATCTGTTTCGTGACTAATGTAACTGTTGTATCTTATTTGTAATGAGTGGGTGTCCTTTATCAGGCAGGAGTGTGGGCTTTGCGTTCAAATCCTTGGCGATATTTCTGCCGAGGCTTTTGAGTCGCTTTCTCGATGAGACTCTTTCATCGATGTGAGTGTTCTGTGAATGCCCAGGGCTTGAGATGGGATTCCCACTTTGAGTGGATTGGGTTTGTGTATCGATCACCTCCCGGAAGTTCAGGGGCATCGGTGAATTGACCCAACTCAGACAATAAGTAAGGTTTTGCCCGCTATTTCCAGGGTCGGTGCACCAGTGAGGTCGCTCCGGTCCCGCTTCACTGGACTTTGAGGAGGTCAAAAGTGAAATCGTTATCATTTACAATAATTGCAGCCGTTGCGCTGTGCGTAATGCCTGGCTTGGTATTCGCAGGGAGTGGAGATGTGATGAGCCTGGGAGTGACCAGCGTGTCCTCCGATGGAGGAGGAACGGTCACCGTCACGGGACAGTCTTCCGGAGATGTACAGGGCTTCGTCATCAGTGTCAGCCATGATCCGGCGATCATCACGCTTAACAGCATCGATATCGCTGGAACCGATGCCGACAATGTCGGTGCCGAGTTTGTGGTTCCGACCACCTACGCCGATGGAGGTACCGTCGGAGTCGTTCTCGACTTCAACGCTCCCTATGATGGTCAGGTGATCACCGCTGGTGGAGGGCTTTCACTGGCCAACTACAACTACAGTTGCAACAACGCCGTCTACTACACCGAAGGTAGCCCGGCCCCCCCTGCAGAGACCTCTGATTTGACCTTTGTCGATGGAACCTACGGGTCCCCTGCCCTGAGCAACGTGTACGTGATCGCCGGCATGTCTGTCAATCCTTCCACCTTCAACGGCACATTCATCTGTGAGCCGATCGAGATCCCGGCTGAGGATACCGAGTTGTGGGTGGAGGCTGACTTTGCCG
>CAYRAM010000038.1:0-19736 GCA_964422295.1 uncultured Planctomycetia bacterium
TCCCCAACGATTTTTCAGATCCATCATTGCTCCAAGAAATTGAGTCAGGCTCAGGAGTAATCCCCGAAGATCCCATTATACGGGAATCCGGATGAACTATCCACGGGGCCAGAATTGCCGAATTAATGCGCTTTGGGGGCAATTCAGGGGGCTGATTCAGGGAATTGACGATCTGTCACCCCATGATTTGTATCTGCTCACCCTGTTCCATACGCAGGGTTTTGAGATTGCTCATGTTGGAGCGGCTGCCAAATGAATCCGCTGGTGGCAGAATTTCAGCACTGGCGCAGTTATTTGGACTGGTCAGATTTGGCCTTACGTTTTTCGCGGCGGCGGTCCGCTTCTTTGAGCAGTTGTTTGCGCACGCGGATGCTTTCGGGCGTGATCTCGACCAGCTCCCCTTCGACGACAAATTCGAGAGCTTCCTCCAGTTTGAGTTTCTTGAGAGGGCGGACATTGGTGCTGTCGTCCTTGCCGGCGGCGCGAACATTGGAGAGTTTTTTGGTGCGTACCACATTCACTTCGAGATCATTCTCGCGGTTGTGTTCGCCGACGATCTGTCCTTCGTAGACCTGGTCCCCTGGCTCGACAAAGAAAACGCCACGATCGAAGAGGGCGTCGAGGCTGTAGGGGGTAGCCTGACCACTTTCGACGGCGATCAGTGAACCGGAATTCCGGCGCGGGATCGATCCCACCTGAGGACCATGCTCCAGATAACTGTGGTGCATGATCACCCGTCCGGCGGTGGCTGTGAGCAACTTGGTACGCAGACCGATCAGCCCGCGGGCAGGGATTTTGAACTCTATGTGCACCATGTCCCCGGTGGCACGGGTGCTCATGTCCATCATTTCCGCTCGTCGTTCTCCGACGAGCATCATCACCGGACCCTGAGCATCGATGGGGCAATCCATCACCAGATGCTCAAATGGCTCATGCCACTTGCCTTCCACTTGGCGTTCGATGACACGGGGCATACCCACGCACATTTCGAAACCCTCGCGGCGCATATTTTCGAGAAGGATGCCCAGATGCATCAACCCCCTGCCGGAGACCAGGAACTCTTCCGGGCGCACACCTTGTTCCACCCTGAGGGCGACGTTTCGTTCCAACTCCTTGTCGAGGCGATCCTTCAGCTGGCGCGAGGTGACAAACTTGCCCTCGCGACCGACGAAGGGGCCATCGTTGACGCGGAAGGTCATATGCAAAGTCGGTTCGTCGACGAGGATCGCTGGCAATGCAGTCGGATTTTTCATACAGGCGATGGTGTCGCCGATCTCGATGTTTTCGATGCCCACCACTGCACAGATATTTCCCGCCTCGGCAGATTTGACCTGCTTGCGGCCGAGTCCCTCAAACAGGTGCAACTCCTGAATGCGGGCTTTTCTAGGAGCTGCGTTGGGACTGAGAACCTGGACCTCTTCGTGCATCGAGATTTTTCCGGCTGCAATGCGACCGATGGCGATACGGCCGATGAACTCGGAGTGATCGAGTGTGCTGACTCTCAGTTGCAAAGGGGCGTCAAGGGTTACTGGGGGTGGCGGCACGTGTTCGATGATGGCGTCGAAGATTCTCTGAAGATCATGTCTTTCACCGCCGAGTTTCTCTTCACACCAGCCATCCCGTCCGGAGCAATAGAAGATGGGAAAGTCGAGGGTTTCATCATCCGCTTCGAGGTTGACCAGCAGATCGAAGACTTCATCGACGACTTCGGCGGGGCGTCCATCCGGTCGATCCGCCTTGTTGATGATGACCATCGGCTTGAGACCGTTTTCGAGCGCTTTTTGAAGTACGAATCGGGTTTGCGGCATCGGCCCATCGAAAGAGTCGACCAGCAGCAGCACACCATCCGCCATCGACAGCACCCGTTCCACCTCACCGCCAAAATCGGCGTGCCCGGGGGTATCGATGACATTGATGCGATAGATCGTTTCGCCCCTCTGAACCTCGATGGCGCAATTCTTGGCGAGAATTGTGATACCGCGTTCACGTTCGAGAGGGTTGCTGTCGAAGATCAGGCCGTGCTGGCCTCCTGCAAGACGATCGAGTTCTTCATTGCGGAACATCCCCGACTGATACAGGAGGCGATCGACCAGTGTGGTTTTGCCATGATCGACGTGGGCGATGATCGCCACGTTTCGGATCTGTTCCTGCACGTCGGGCACCGTTTCTCTAGAGAAGGTAAGCCCACTCCATGATCGGGCCTTGAGTTAGAAATCATACTGGTACAGACCTTTTGGGAAAGCGAACCGGGGCACGCCAAGCAAATGAAGGCCGGGATCAGGGGTGTCGGCGGGCAAGAAAAAAGGGCTGGCACGCCAAGCGTGCCAGCCCTTTTTGTCAAAGCCCCGGATCGATCAGGGGCATGCGGCATGGTTGCAGGGCCCAAGCGAGTCTGGGGTCGGGTCAGGACCACAGTTCGGGAAGGGCATGGGAATGGTGCCTCCGGTGAAGAGTGCCTGCAGGACACCAATCGCGTCGGCGATGTCGACACCGCCATCGTCATTGGCGTCGTTGGCATCGGGGCACCCCAGGGAGGGCACTCCGCTGAACAACTCCTGAAGAGCGCGAACCGCATCAGCGATATCGACACCACCATCATGGTTGGTATCCGCACGGATGAACTCCGGCGGACCTGAGCCTATCGTGACGATGCAACACGCAGGCACGGTGGTGATGCCACCGATGATTCCGGTGACGCAAATTTCCCGCGTGCCTGTCACGCCGGTGACGGTCACGAAGGGTGTTGCCGTGCCCGATATCGTCTGCACAACCACACCGTTGAGAGTGATTTCCACCGAGTCGTAGATGATCGGAGGCGACCATGTGACCACCACCTCGAAATTGGGCTCATTGGGATCGCAATTGATCGAGCCGACTCCCGGAGGGGTACCCGTGTTATCGCAGCACACGGGGTCTGACCAGCAGTTGGCGATCAATCCACGAACACAGATCTCCCGACCTGCACCAGCTGTGACGTTAAATGATGTCGCAGTGCCGGGCAGCGAAGCGAAAGATACGCCATTGACCAAAATCTCGATGCCGTCATAGGCAGTGGGAAGACTCCAGGAGACGAAAACGTCCGCTGTACTGGCGAGAGGATCACAGGCGATATTTTCCGGAGAAGGCGTGAGGCCAAAGGCTGTGCAGCAAGTTTGTGGGCCGACCACAGAACCGACAACCGGTTCGAGGCAGATGCTGCGAATGCCGAAGATCGGGGTGGCGTTGTAGGAGGTGGAAGACCCCGGAAGGACATCGACGAGAGTGCCGTTGACGTAGGCGTTGATGCTGGAGTACGTGCCGCCGTTGGTCCAGGTGACCGTGGCGGTATCGGTGCAATTGGCATCACACATCATGTCAGTGATGGGAGAGGTGCCGCTACCTCCGCCGGTACAGCAGCGGAAGTCAGACCAGCAATTGGCGAGCAATCCACGAACACAGATCTCGGTGGTTCCGGCACCTGTCACCGTCACATTGGTTGCAGTTCCCGGCAACGAGGCGAAGAAGACTCCCCCGACCTGGACTTCGATGGAGTCGTAGGCGATCGGGTTGCTCCAGGAGACCGCGACATCGGTGGTGCCGGCAATCGGGTCGCAGGCAACATCGATGGGAGGAGGAGTGAGACCAAAGACAGTGCAGCAAGTTTGTGGGCCGACCATTGAGCCGACAACCGGTTCGAGGCAGATGTTGCGAATGCCGGTAATCGGGGTGGCGGTGTAGGAAGTGGAGGTCCCCGGTATTGAATCGACGAGGGCGCCATTGACGTAGACATTGATACTGTCGTACATGCTGCCATTGATCCAATTGAGTGTGGCTGATTCGGTGCAGTCGGCATCACAGGTCAATTCGGTGATCGGATCAGGGCCCCCTCCCGGCTGACGGTATTCAAGTTCAAGAATCCCCTTGCCAGCTGACTGCGCGTCAAAACCACCCGCTCGTATGAAGTAGGTTTCACCGGCAGCGATGGGAATGTCTTCGATCGCAGAAGTGAAAAGGCCGCAAGCGGCTCCTGTTGCGGGATTGTTGCCATCGCCATTACAGGCGATTTGTTCAAGGTTGTCGCAGGACCCTCTGTAAACGACGAGATCAGAATCAAAGTTGATGATGTCGCAGGTTCTGACATTCAGCAATCCGCCCATGTCAGCGGTATAGGTGTACCAAACATCTTGGTTCATATCGCCAAGGAATGTGCCCGGGCATTGGGCGTCATTGTAGGCATCGGTGCTGGTGGTCGCACAGTTGGTATCGAGGTAGTTTGCTCCGAGTACGGCGGGCAGAGCGGTGGAGCACTCATCGCCGGGGTTGAAGTTGGGAATCAAGTCGAGGAACAATTCGCCGGGTCCGTTGACGGTGTCATCGACGCCGCCGATACGGATGTAGTAGGTGTTCCCTGACGAGACAGAGAACTCCATCGCCGAGGTTCCTCCGGGACACCCGGCGACATCTCCACTGCAAGCGACCTGAACCTTGTCGGTGCAATTGCCCCAGTAAGCGACCAAGTCGGTATTAAAGGTAGCAGAGCCATCATTGGGGCAAGTGCTGACCTTGAGGGTTCCGCAGACATCAGCGGTGTAGATGTACCAAAGGTCGTCCTTGACCGTTCCCAGGTCGACACACATGTCCGGATCGAAGGCATCGGGGCTGGGGGTCGCACACGAGGTGTCGAAGGGAGTGACACCAGGACCGATGGGGAGGGCGTCCGGGCACTCGTCATTGGGACAAGCTGCAATCGGAACTAATGGGAAGGGCAGCGGGTTCGCGACAGCGGTAATTACAAGTGCAGGATCTGCCGGGATCGCTTGCGTGTTGCACGGCCCAACACCCACCAATGTGATCAAGGTGGAATTGAATGGGTTTGAGAAGGCGCGGGCGTGGGGACGAACCTGGAAGTACTCGCTGTTGTTCAGCTGCGAGACGATCTGATCGGCGACAAAAGCATCCGATCCGGCGGAGGTTTGTGGGATGACGACGGTCGTGGTAGTGCCTCCGATATTGAAATCAATCGAGGAGGTTCCTGTCGTATCTGTGGGAACACCGACCGATCCATGCCATTCGGTGAGCATGAACTTCATTGCGTTGACATTGTCTTCTGCTGTCAGATCGAGGTCTGCGGCTTCGTGCAAGCGCATGAAAGTACCATTGAAATTGGTGACGAATACGTCTGCAGCAGTATAGGAATTTGGCCCACCAAGACTGGCACTGTCTCTGGAGAGTGAGAAGAATGCCAAGTCCCACGTCAATGGCCCACCAGCTGGAGGCATGTTGATTTCGCCATTGCCATTCAATGGAGGAATGCCGGTAGGTGCAGGAGTCAGCAGCGTGTCGTTTCCTTCATTAAAGGAATTGATAGGCATGATGACGAGGGCATCGATATCGTCGGTGAGTTCAGGGTTTTCTTGTCCATCGACTAAGCCAATGTCAATCCTGCCACTGGCGTAGATGGTTCTGCCAACGCCGGGAACCCAGGCAAGAATGTCATCGCCGGTTAATATGCCGTCAACGGGAAGCGCGGCAGGTCTGCTCTCGGGAAGGCCCGAACCAATCGAGCTCCCCCCATCCTGGAGTGAGAACCACACGGGTCTGTCGGGGGTTCCATCGCCATTGGGGTCGGCATGCTGAGGGGGAGAGTCATCAAGGGCATCCAGATCTTCCGCAGGGTCAAGGGTCAATTCTGTATAGGGCACGACCAGAGTGTTCACAGGCGTGATTGCGCCGCCGGGTGGGATCCCCATCGATGCAAATTCGGAGGAGGACGCATGAGGGGGCGCAGAGAAGGCTGCGATATTGACCGCCGATCCTGGCTGCCCCACGCTGATCCTGTCGACGGAGAAGATGACATCCCTTCCCGGGTCGGTGACTCTCTCCCCGTGACAGTATCCATCCACGTTGTCATCAAAGAGTGCCCCCAACACATTCAAACCGGGGGTGGGAGGGTTTCCCCTGCCAAAGGTCATCGAAGCACTGGGAGGCGCGAGAATGGTGTTGTAATCCACCGAAAAGGAAGGCAGCTGGATCACCTGGATATCCGGGTCATTTGGATTCGGATTGGGAACAATGACGATGGGCGGATCGCCAATACTGGGCGGATTCAAGACGATGTCGACGGGAATATCGAGGTCCCAATTGACCACCAGCGGCGAGTCATTGTTGGGGCTGATTCGGATGAGATCGACTGGCTCGCCAGCGGTGTAGACCACGCCGTTGACTTGCATCTCCATGTGCACGGGCATTTGCTGACCCGTAAAAAAATTCACACCTATTGGCATCGCTAACTTCATGGCTGAATTTTGAGGTCCTTCGAGGTAAGCACCCAATAGTTGATAGCGGGTTTCATTCGGCGACAGAGAATCCGACGCTTCCCTGGAGATGGAAATAACTCCCCTGAACAACAGGGTAGTGATCTCTCCTGATGGCAGTTGGAAACTCAATGGCGCACGAATGAGAGAGTTATCCGTCGATGCGGGAATCTCTACATTTTGTGAATATGAAAGTCCGCCGGATATGGGCCCGACCAGGATGAAAACGAACGCAAGAAGAAACACATGTCGATAGTTCAATGAACCTCGGAATTGCGGGCTCACGGAACAGCAATTGCATCGCTGCTTCAAAACACACCTCCTGTAACCAGTAATTTTTGCCGTGATTAGCCGTATCTTCAGTCCGATTCATCGGGAGGACAAGAAACGAAACAGTGAAAATGTTCGCAAGGACGGAGCGACACATCGCGGAGTTGTTATGTGCAAATCAGGTGGATAAATCTCCTGTTCAGTTATTGGAATTATCGCCATCGAGATCGTCAATCCGTTGTCTATCTGAATTGAGATGGAGTGATCTTGCGAATAGGCCTCTTGAATCTCCGGGAGAGATGATAGGAGAGGTCAGCGAAGAGAGTTCATGCGTGAAGAACGGTGCTGCTTGAATCTATCAAGTGTTAATTAGACACAGCAATTTCGATGCTTTCACCATTCACGATGCGAGGAGATTTCCCGTGATTTTTCCAGCAGGCTTTCATTTCAATCTAATGATCCGACCGGGTAACGAAGGCGTGCTTACCGTTCCAGCGCCCTGGCAAAAATCTCGATGTCATCCTCAAACGATTCCGGTCCCAGCGGGCCGAAGGAAAAGCGGATGAAATTCCTTAATGGAGATTGGTGGTCTTCACGTCGCATGTCGCAATCGGTGCCCTTGAGAATCGCGGCCCCTTCGGGGAAGAGTCGTTCATTGAGCTCGGCGGCGGTCAGATCGCCTGGCAAACGACACCAGTGATAGAAACCACCGTCGCCGGTGAAGAGCTGCAGCCCCATCCGTTCGAACGCTTCGCCGTACCTTTGACGCTGGCTGCCGTAAAAGGTCGGAATCGCCTTGCGGACCTGTTCGATGCGGTTCTCCTCCATCAACTGGAGAGCGTAGCACTGTGAAGGGTGGGACACTCCGCCCATGCCGAAAGAAGAGAAGTTGCCAAGAATCTCGATGTGGTGCTTGGCGGCGATCGCCCAGCCGATGCGGATACCCGGTGATTGCAAGCCTTTGGTCGCTGCACCGGTGACGAAGATGTTGGTCTTGTCGATATCCGGAATGTGAGACAGTGCGCTGACCGGCGGGTTGTGGAAAAGCTCGTACGCTTCGTCGATCAGCAGTCCTCGGTTGGCGGTGCTGGCAGCGGCAACCAGAGTGTCAATCTCTGCACCGTTACGGGTGATGCCGGTTGGGTTACAGGGATTGCTCAGCAACATCAAAGTGCGTTGGTCTGGATCGGTCGCGGTGTAATCTTCAATCGGGGGATTGAATCGATTGCCTTCATTACTGTCGATCAAATCGTAGGGAACGCTGAGACGTTCGAGAATGTCGTAGTAGGGGGTGTACTCCGTTGAAGCGATTCGGACGCGGATTTCCTTTTCAAGAAACAGCAACACCGAAAACAGGGCGGGGCGACCGCCTGCGAAGACCATGACGTTCTCTGCATCGATATTTGCGCCATAGTATTTACGGTAGTAATTGGCGATCTTCTCTCGCAGTGCGGGCATGCCCCATGACTTGGGATACATCAGATTTTCTGAACTGACCGATACAGCAGAGGGCATCTCCGGTCCACCCGGGATTTGCTTGGTGCGTGGATAACCCTGGCTCCATGGATGAGTCCCCGGGTCCCCCATCGGCTCACCGTAAGCAGCCTGAAAAGCATAGAGGGTTTCGTAGATTCCCATCGGGGGCATTGGCCGAAGAAAGGAAGTGCCGCGTTCTGCGGAGGTTTCCTGGATGGGAGACTCAGTCGATGAGGTATTGCTCATGGGGCTCCTTGCAGTTCCCACTCACGCAGGAATGGGCCTTGAAACAAGTACACGATCAATCGGGAATGGGCGCCATTCTGTCACAGGAATCACCGCAGAGAAACTACGATCGGAAAATCGGGAGGAGTATTTTCATCAGGGCCCAAGGCTCGCCAGAAGAACACCAGGCCCAGGTCAAAGATCTCGCTCAGCAGCCTCCTGTAGACTGCTCGCAATCCAAAGAGTCTGCCCCCGTGGGATCGCTGCCGCACAGAGGGAAGGGGGGTGGTGGCGGGGGCGAGCCGGGAATGAAGAGATGCATCAATGCAAATACCACGTCGGCAATATTGTCGTTGCCGTCATCGTTCACATCCGCCGCATCACGGCAAAGGGCAATGGGGCCGCCGTGGAATAGACAACCGAGGCTGTAGACGGCATCGGCGATGTCCACCTCTCCGTCAGCATTTGCATCGCCGCGTTTGAATTGCGGGAATCCGATGATCAATTCGGGCAGCAAAGTTGTGCCTTCATGGGTAAGCCAGTTGAAGTAAAGGACGGTCCCGCCGCTGGCAGGGTCGGCCAAATCACAGTATTCGATGAAGGCTTCTTCCCCGGAAGCGCCGCCGACCACTTGATAGTGGACGGTAGTGATGTGATGTCCAACACCGGTCGGCACAGACACCGCACCGAATCCATCGAGGATGCAGGCGTGTCCAGCACCTCCTGGCTCCAGATACCCGTTAAAGAAAAAACCGACCGCATCGGTGGGCAGTGAGGGTCCGGGTTCGATGTCGACCGGTTGCAACTGATTAGGGTCGTTACAGATGGCAAAACCAAATCCATTGAAGGTGGGGTATTGCGTTGTGGTCCGGTGGATCGCACTGACCATATCACCTGGAACCCCTATGGTCGGTATTTCTACATAGTATTCCGCATAAGGAGGAATTGTCTGAGCCGGTATTGGAGTCGCAGCACTGAAGAAAACAGCGATGACGATCGAGCAGAGCCAGAGGATGCGAACACAATTAATCATGTAGTCATTATACTGCGAATGGTTGGTTTATACAAGTTGACAATAATTACAGTAACAGTTCCCCAGGAAGCGGTCTGGAGTTGTAAGTAGAGGCCATGGAGAAGCCATAAGCACCGGCATTGAGGATGGCGAGCAGATCTCCTTCTCGAACCTCGGGCAAGGATCGCTGTTTTGCCAGATCATCTTCTTCACAGAGACAGCCACTGATATCGATGGGTTTCTGCGGACCTTCAGGGTTTGAGACGTTACAGATCTGATGCCAGGCGTCGTACAATTTTGGGCGGATCAACTGATGAAAACCGGTATCGACCCCGGCTACGCTTCGTCCACCCACCTCTTTCAGGACGTTCACCCGGGTCAACAATATCCCACTTTCAGCCACCAGAAATCGGCCGGGCTCAAACCACAGTTGTAACCTGCGACCGCTTTCTTTTTCGAAACGTTCCAGCGGTTTTTGCAGGCAGGATGCCAGTGCATCGAGATCAGGGTGATCGTCATCTTCACGGTAAGGGGGGCGAATTCCGCCACCGAGATCGAGGATGCGCACATCGGGGAATTGCAGGGCCAGCTTCATCAGCAGTTCAGCGGCGCTGCCAAAGACTTGTTCATCGAGAATCATGGAACTGGAATGAACGTGCAGGCCTTCAACCCGGATACCGTACACATCGACGAGACGGTGAACTTCTTCCAGTTGATGGCGATCTATCCCAAATCGGGATCGTTGATACCAACTGTTTGCATCCCGCTCCGAACCGGAGAGGACCAGGCCCGGATGAATTCGCAGAGTGCAGGGCACTTCGGAACGGTACGCCTCTCCCAGTTTCTTCAGGTACGACAAGTTTTCTATGTTGACTCGCGCACCCAGCTCGATGGCTTGTTGGAGTTCATCGAAGGGAACTCCGTTAGGTGTAAAAATGATATTGTCCGCAGAAAATCCTGCATCCAAGCCGATGCGAACCTCGTGGATCGATACAGCATCGAGACCGACATCCTGATTCTTCATCAGCTCCAGGAGACCGCGATTGGAATTGGCCTTGAGGGCATAAAAGATGCGATGATCAAAACCTGAAAAGGCGTTTCGGAAATGGCTGACCTGACGCTCGATGACGGATGAGTCATAGACATACAGCGGGGTGCCGTGTTCCTCTGCGAGTTTTTCCGCTGTTTCCCCAGCGATTTTCCAATGTCCATCTTCGTATTGCATCGATTCCTTTCATCCGCCAATGCAGATTTTCGCATGGAGATGCGGGCATCGCATCCGGATCGGAATCAGAAGCAAGCGCGAATGGCATCGCCGTCGCTGCCCCTCAATCCACAAACGATGTGCTGTAGTTCACCAATTCGCTGTCTTTGGCGATCATTCGGGTTTTTCAGGTAATGCCTCAAATGCCAAAACGCCATGCCATGGGCGCACCAGAGAGCCATTTCCGGCAGGGCTTCCCTTTCGGCATAGTTCAGCATTCGCTGTGACTGATAGCCGTCAATCAGGGCTTCCACCAAATTCCCATGGATGACGTCATCTTTGTATCCAAAACCGATGATGGCCATTCCGACGTCAAAGATCAGCGCATCGACACATGAATCCTCAAAATCGATCAAGGCGACAAGTTTACCTTTTTGGAAGATGGTGTTATCGGGAAACGCATCGGCGTGAACCAATCCGCGCGGAAGATCGAAGGGCAAATGCGCTTCGATAAATCGGGTTTGTTCGAGAAATTGATCTCGAAACTGTGGGTAGCGCTTGAGGTCCGAAGCTTTCTCTTCGCAAAATCGCTGCAAGTCTTCAATTACGATCATGGCAGTGGAGGAATACTCCGCAGGGACCGTTTTCAGTGAAAGGCATCCCAGAGCATGGCCAACCTGATGCGCAGAATCTGCACAGATCTCTGGTGGAGAGCCTTCAACATAGTTGTAGAGCATCACCTTCTCTTGTTGATGAATGGTGACAAAGTTTCCGTCTTTTCTGGAGATGGGGTATGCGGCGGGAAACCCGCTTTCCCCGATGGAGTTCAGAAACAAAATCTCGTCATGAATGCGCTTTAGCGGTTGTGCGCGGCAGAAACGTGCAAGATAGATTCCCGCCGTTGTTTTCACTCGAAAGTTGACGTTGGCGTAACCCAGGAATAGCCCGCTGATATCCTCGATGTCGCCCAGATCGCTCTCCTCAAATGCTATTTGGACCGCTTCCCGGGCTGCTTGATCGACAATTGCTGTTTGTGGCTCTTCCATGGGTGTCATTGTAACGGTTGTGATCAGAATTTTGAGCCATGACCCCGATGATCATAGCTGTAGGCTGATTTATTTAATTGCCTTTGGGATTGATTTAGGGTTTTATCGTCGGGTTACCGATACGCAACGGGAAGGGACTCTTTGCACATGGAGAGTATTGGCTTGAGAAGCGCCCTTTGGATTCTGCCGCTGATTCTGCTGCAGCTTTGCGCCGGGCCATCTCTTTGGGCGCAGGGCTGACCCGCCTGAACCAACCCGGGCGCTCCCGATCCGGGTGCGTTGGGGTCCGGTCTGGGCTCCATCCAACACGGCACAGATACGATTCAGACTCGCATTTCTTTCACTCGCGGATTCGGTTTCGACGGCACTCACTTTGAGGACAAAGGATTGGATGCAGAAGGCAATGTGATCGATGTCCCCGGGCACGTTCACGATGTCACTCTGGATCTTTTCCGAGTCGTGATGCAGTTCGATTACACTTTTGATGAGCCGTGGGCGATTCGTGCACGACTTCCTTTGGAAAGCAGAACGCGAACCTCATCGATTTCCCAAATCGACCCTTCAGCAACCCCTGAACAAATCGAGGCGATGGAGCGAAACCTCCAGATTCATCATCCTTCGGAAATGCTCACCGGATTTGGTGACATGGAGGTGTTGTTGGGATGGCACGCCCATGATTTTGGTGTCGAGATGGGAAGCCTGGCGATTGCTGTAGGCTCCACCTTGCCGATAGGTAAGACCGAGGATAATCCATACGATTTGGGGGATGACGGGGAGGCGCACGAGCATATCCAATTTGGCAGCGGGACCTTTGACCCGATCCTGGAGCTTTTTTATTCACGCCCCGTTGGTGAAGAAAGTATTTTTAGTATCTACGGCCAGGGGCGCTTTCCGAATGCGGTCAGCGGCAAAGGGTTCAAGGGGTCACAACTCATTCAGGGAGGGTTTGGAATCGTATCACCCCTGGGAGAAGTGGGCCCTTGGGAAAACCTGAATGGGTTGTTGGGGGTTTTTGTTCAGGATATGGGGCCCGCCTACTGGGATGGTTTGGAAGATCCAAATACGGGATTTCAAAATGTATCGCTTCAATTGGGAGTCAGTTGGCGCGATGAATCGATGAAGAGTTGGAATCTGTCCCTGGTGTTGCCTCTTTCTGTCGACTCTACATCGGGACCAGAGGAGACCTACGACCCAGGGCCAGTGATCAACTTGTCGATCGGTTACTAATCGTAGAGTTGGGCAAAGGACGAATCAAAGTTCTGACAGACTGAAGAACGATATGTTCTGCCAATTGCGGCGATTCTTGCTGGCAGATCGTCTCAATCTCGCTGCGCTTTCGCTGTTTCTCCTTTAGCAGCCGCAGTGGAAATTCATTTGCATCCACATCTTCCATCACTGGATAATTTTTGAGACCCAAAGTTTTCACCGTCACCGCCTCCAGTCGATCATCGATAGGTTCGGCAGACAGAATGCGGCTGACAGCTCCCACCTGATCACCGGGAGATACTGGTTGGAGATGGGAACAATGCAACACCACCTCATCGATCACCTGTCGAAAATCCCGATTGCTGATTGCGGAAACCAAAGAGTGAATCAGACCGCCGGAGATGATCAGGCCGTCTTTTCCGTAGCGATCTGAATCCCAGTGAATCGGGTGGGATTCCTGAAGCATCGTTGAGAGGGACAGATTCTCAGACCAGGCTATGGGGCGGTTGCCCGAGTGGAAAAACAGATCTCCCGTTTTCAATGCGGCATGAGGTGCATCCGGGAATTCAGTAATCTTGTTGAACCGAGATGATGAGAAGTCCGCTGCTTGCTGAAAATATTTAAGAGCCGGATGAATCGGGGGCGAGAGCAGGATTTCGGATGGGGCATCGATGGGGTCAAAGTAGTAACGCATCAGGAGCGTAAAAACGCGTTCTTGTCTTTGATTTACCAGGATGTGAGTCAAGGAAACAACGCTGGCATCTCCGCGGCTTGTGTTATGGATGCTTTCAACCCGGGAATAACTTTTGAGTGTATCCCCAACTTTGACGTATTTTTCCTGCCTGGCATTTTCGATGTCCAGGTGATAACGGCAGTATTTGGAGAGAGGGTCCAGTGAAAAACTGAGAGCCATGTTCAGCAGCAGATCGGAAGGAACAGGGATTTCGGAAAAGCCGCAACAGCGTGCGTATTCGATACTGGTATGGAGGCGTTGGCTGGCCGGAAAAATTGAAGCCCATCGGTTTCGCCAATGATCTTCGATGGTGACCTCATGTGGACTCTCAAGGACCTGCCCGGGAAAAGCCTTGTTCAATTCGAACTCGGTATGTACAGACTGTGCATGGTACATAAAAGACTCCGATGCACCGGGCGGTTGCTTCTTGTGTTCTTGTCTCATAAACGTCGATTTCCATTCTCAGGTTCCCCAACCCTGCACGCCTCCCCGAAATATTACTCACGAGGTCGCAAAATGGATCGGGTGGCCTGCATTGCAATTTTGCCAGCAAGCTCAGGACATTGATCCGTACATATCTTTTCAATTTCAGATGGTTTCAGAGGATTCTCTTCCAATAGAGAGTCTGGAATCTCCAGGGATGCCAAGTCTTTGGAAACATCGACATTCTTGAGCCCAAGGGTTTTCAAGGTCACTCTCTGCAATTGATCAGAGATCATTTCAACTTCGAGAACCTTGGAAATGGAACCGATTCCGTCATCCGGGGTGACGGTGTTGATGTGAGACGAGTGAACCAGGGTTTCATCCAAGACTTGCCGGACTTCCCTATCCCCTGTTGCGAAGACCATCGTCTGGACAAATCCACCGCAGACAACAATTCCTTCCCTGCGATAGTGAGTCGAATCCCAATGTATCGGGTGAGTATTTCGGTAGATGGTCGATAAAGCCAGATTCTCAGACCAGCCCAAAGGGCGCACCATGGGGTGCAATATGAGGCGACCCGTTTCCAGGGGTTCGATTTGAGAGGCGGGGAATTCTTCAATACTGCAATAATGATCAATCAAAGATTGACTCGGAGAGTCAAACAAAGAAGAGATCTCGTCTGCTTGGCTGATGGGGCTGACTGTGAAATCTGCGGGAAGAGGATCGTAGTACGATCTTTTTCCCAATGAGAAGACGCGTTCATTTTGCTGATTGACCAGGATGTGGGTGGTATGAATCACACTCGCATCGCCCCTTGAAGTATTTGACAGCGAATCGATTCTTGTAAAACTGCGAAAAGTGTCTCCGATTGCAGCATGCCGTTCCTGCTTAGCGTTCTCCAGCCCCAAATGAAGTCTGCAACTTTGCGAGAATGGTTCCACCGAGAAGCACAAGGTCATGTTGAGGAGCATCGCCTGTGGAACGGGAATAGAGTCAAAACCGCACTGTTTGGCGTATTCGACACTGGTGGTCAATTTGCTTGCGGTGGGAAAGACGGATTGCCATTGGCTGCGCCAGGATTCATCGCAGGTGATCTCGTAAGGGCTTTCGAGAATTTGCCCCGGTTGAGCACTATTCAAATCGAGGCCGTATTTGGGGAGTTCACCTCTCATCAGGCGATCCCCCGGTTTTCGAGATCTTGTTCTTGTAAAACTCTCTGCGCTGTCTTCAGCATGGGGGGGCCGATCATTTCGCCGTCGAGGACCGCGATGTGTCCCTGTACACGAAAAGCAGTGACAACCCGTTTAGAGTATTCGATTTCTTTCGCAGTGGGGAAATAGATTTCCAGGGCTAATTTTGCCTGTAGCGGATTCAGAGCAAAGCAGCCATCAAATCCGACCTTTTTCATTCGTGTGTTCTGCTCTCTGAATCCTGCCTCATTCGCCAAATCAAGATAGACGGTTGATATTGCGGATAGTTGGCAAGCTCTTGCTGTTTGCAGAACTCGCATCTGGGCATCCGAATAACACTCCTCAGCGATTTCTGCGTGCATCTCCACGCAATAGTCCACATGGCCAAATGCGAGGGCCACGATATGGCTGGAGGAGCGGGCAATTTCTTCCAGTGCCAGAACTGCACCTGGTCGCTCAATTAACGGAATCAGAGAGAAATGCCCCCTTCGCAGATTCAGTGACTCCTCACGGCGTTCCACCAGCTCTGCAATAGAGCGAGTCTCGGCAGCGTTTTGAATCATGGGGATCAAGATGCCGTCGAGGTCTCCATGAAGGCATTCCAGCACATCTGATTGCATTTCAGCGGGTTGGTCAGGCCCATTGATTCGCAATATTACGGAACGATCTCTGAACAATCCCATTTCAAACAAGCGGCGGACTTTTCGCCTTTGATGGGCTTTTTTGTCGATTGGGATGCTGTCTTCGAGGTCCAGGATCAACGTCGCCTGAGCGGGAAGAGATCGCAGTTTTTCTGCGGAAATATTCGATTTTACGAAGAGTAGGGAGCGAAAATTCTGAGGACCCATTTGTGGTGAATAAATTCCATGATTCAAGCGGGCCTCCTGTTTCTCACCATCGGGAGAAATAGGTGAGTCGGACCGAGTTTTTCAAAAAAACTGAAAAATTCAGGGGCAGGGCGAGAATGAGCAGCCGAGGAGATCACCAGTCGGATCCAAGCCGCAATTGGGGAATGGAGCCGGTGGGGGTGGTCCCGAGGTGAAGAGAAAGCTAAGCAGGTAGATCGTATCGGCGATGTTGAAGGATCCGTCGTCATTGGTATCGGCGGAATCGGCGCAGTCCACGGGACCTGCACCGGAAAATAGCGCAGCCAGTTGGGAGATCCCATCTGCCAGATTCAAGGTGGAATCGCCGTTCACATCGCCCCTGAGGAAGGGGGTTACGACGGGTGTCATGACCAAAACGTTGTCGTTGAAAACCGGCATTCCGCTGCCGAACCCAACAAAATCCAGTTCGTTATTGACTCCCAAAGAGTTATCAAAGCGAAGCCAGCTGGCTATGCAACTTCCTGGGGGGATCGAGGATGGAATGGTGGAATAGGTCGCCTCAACCGCAGTAATTATTCCATCCAGGAGGACTATTGTGGATCCGGTGGTGTCGACAGTCATGTCGATGGTCCAGCCGTCATCGAAGATCTCCACCAATGCAATTTCAGGGCCATCGCCCCCAAAGAGAGCAGCAAAATCCCCAGATGGTTCAACGCTGTCGACCTGCAGCACTGAGGCATCGTGGGAGATCGCCATCGACAACCCTTCCAATTCAAATGTGGGAACCAGGCCCGGGAAAATCCAGGGTTCTATAGTAATACTGCCAACGCCGCTTCCTGCGTCGTATGTTCCTGAAGACAATGGGGTGACGTAGAAAGCAAACGGGTCCACAACACCATTGAACAGAAAGGTTTCAAAGGTGAAGGGGGGATATGAATTCCCACCTGAATTGATCAGGGTTCCGGTTGAACCTCCCGGAGCAGTGCAGAAGGCCAATTCAGACCATTGGGAACCGTTGGGGACCCAAGAATAATCGACGGTGTACAAATGATGGTTGTCACTGACAGGCAAGCTGATCACGGAAGCATTATCGATGACGCAGTCGACGGTAAAACCGTTGCCGAAAGGAGTGATGGCTTCAAAATCCGGTGGGGAGGGCAAGTTGATGATTGCTGATCCTGGTAACAAATCAGCCCAATCGACCCCTGTAGGGTCGTGGCAGATCGTGATCGACCAGCCAGAGACAGGGCTACCAAATTGGCTGTCGAGATACAGGTCAATCATGGGAAAGGGAACGAGGGGGACCTCCATCTTGAGAAGATAAACATCGGAAGCCTGTGCCTGTGACATAGTGAAAAGCGCTACCAAGGAAGCCAGCACAAAGCTCAGCACGAACTTCTGAATCATCGCGAAGTGATTAAGTTTAACACAAGCGTTCAGCATCAGTTTACTCCTGCCCAATAATACGAAGTTGGCTGGTGGGCAATCTAAAAATCCATCGTATCAAATAATGACGAGCATTCAATAAACCCAATCGGTGATCAGATTCAAGTCTATTAAAACAGTTGCTAACGGTCGAATCAACGCCTTGATTTTGCAACAGGGTGAATTGATAAGAAAACTGATATTGCACAATTGCGTATCTCTCGATCATGTTTGAAATAGTTTCAAGCTGCGATGGAGTCTGATTCTTTTGCAGTTATCTGCTGCACAAGATGTTCCATCAAGGCGTCGGAGCTGAGGTACTTGATGAGGGGATGGTTGTCTCCTCGTTCATTCATGCCGCAGCACGGGATGCCTCCGCTGTAGGCATCGGGGAAGGGAGGCAGCGCGATCCCCTTTACTCCGGCGAGGTGGAAGACGGGGATACTCATCTCTTCCAATTGGCGCAGGGTTTTACGGCGTGGTTCGGGGTAGGTTTCATTGAGGATGATGATGCCTTCCCACAGTTGCTCCATACGCTTCTCGAGTGCGCCCTTTCTGGCGACATCGATGAGAATAGCCCTTTCTCCACGCAGTGATTCCGGCATGGGGTCATCACAATCGACGGAGTGGACCGATCGTCCCGCCGCCTGGAAAAGGCGGTGCAATGTCACGCCGATGCTTCCACGCCCACCCAGCAGGATCACCGGAGTATCTGATTCCAGTGCGAGTTGTTCCCTTAGTTGCTTTTCGGCGCGGAATACGACCAGGCCCACGCGCAGTGATTTCCTCTTCAACTCCAGAGGATTCAAGACACCCTGTCGATGCATCGCACTGGGCAAGATCCCGGAGTATTTGATGCTGGAGATACCAAGCCAGAGGGCGATGCGATCGGTGTTGCGCTTCAGTTTGGCGAGGAAGTCTGGTTGCCGAAAGTCCGATTCTGTTCCGGAGATCGCAAAGATCAACCCTGGCACGCCGCCCTGAAAGTAAACGCCACAAATGATGGGTGTTTTCTTCAGAAGGGGTTGGACGAACTTGAAGCCGTAGTGGTCAGCAAATTTTTGCCTGGCCGGGTAAACAACAAAACAGGAGCGCACGGGCTTCAACAGAATCCGATTGATCAGCCCGATCAACATCATCGAAACGGGATTACTCAGGAAAACGATGGAGAGCAGCACCAATGATTTTCGACAGAAGTTCTTCACAGGGCGCCTCCTTTCCTGAAGATTGAGCAGAACGCCCTGGTCCATGGGCGGTGATGGCGAGATGAGGTCCGCGGTGGTCCCCTGGCGGGTTTATCCGGATTTATGAGGCTGTCGGACAGGTGCTGATGAATTATGTAAAGGCGTAAATCAGGCCGGGGTTACTCCTCCTCCTGTTCACACCACTTCAGGTCAGGGCAGAGAAATCCAATTTGGGCGTGAATCGCACCTATTTTGTGGCGCTGAAGGATCAGAGATGGGGCGCAGCAACAAATCAGGGACAGATCGGATTCTGGCAGCCGAGGATGAGATTGCCAGGATCCGCCGGACCGCAGTCAGGGTAAGGCGCAGGGGGTGGCGTAGTGTTTTGAAACATCACGCTCAGCATGAGAATGGAATCGGAGATGTCGTCGACATTGTCGAGATTCAGGTTACATGCGCTGCGACAGGGAGCAGGGGGGCCAGCGGCGAAGAGACTGTGCAGGTGGTAGATCACATCGGCGATATTGAAAGACATGTCATTGTTACAGTCACCACGAATGAACTCGGGCTCGCTCACTGGATTGCAGGGTTCGAAAATGCCCCCGCTGATGCAAAGTGTTGGAAAACAGATACCGGCGCAATCCCAGGCGGTCCCGCTGAGAAGCCCATAGGTTCCAGGTGGAGGAAGGGGAGCGGTTCCCAGGTCTGCACTGATCTCTCCGAGGGTGGGATCATCCGGGTAAAAAACGAGGCACTGTCCGACCGGATCCATTTCAAAGGTGCCGCATTCGGAAAAAGAGATCTGAGCCTCCGCAGGGGTCACCAGTAGGAAGAGCAAGATTCCGCAGAATAGAACGGTTTTATTGCACCTGGCACAGAAATCGCCAGTTCGTGGTTTGGTTTTTCCAAGTTGCTGTCGCCAGCGTACGAAGAGATTGATCATTTTCATCACTGCTCCACACCACTCCTGCTGGGGCAATCAGGAATTGTCGTCGTCACCCCCATTATATCGAATCAGGCCAGAAAGAGGAACCTGCGAAGCCGGGGCGAATACTGCGGAATTACTTCAAAGAAAGCGCAAAACGGCGATCATGGGGCCATAGGCAGGGATCTGCCTTGAAAGGATCGGTCATGAAGATCGGTGTAGTGAAGGAAGCCTGGCCCGGCGAATGCCGAGTGGCCGCTTCTCCCAAAAACGTCCAGCGCCTCATCAAACAGGGCT
>CAYRAM010000039.1:0-19022 GCA_964422295.1 uncultured Planctomycetia bacterium
CCCATTCCTTGACCCATTCCTTGACCCATTCCTTGACCCATTCCTTGACCCATTCTATGAGAAACCACACCGTCAGGGCCTTGCTCTGTGCTCTGTTTTTGATTCCTTCCTCCCACAGACCCATTTTGGCATTCCAAAACACCGATCGGTCCCACCCCGTCGTCTACGAAACTTTGACCGGTCGTATTTCGTCCACCCTAGTCCCCCTTGAGGCCGAGACCACGTCCCTCTCGCTTCCGGAAGAGGAGCTATCGCTGCGCAATCTGATCAGCATCGAGTTCTCCGGGAAGGACGCTGATTCCGCCCCTGCAGCCACCTTGCACCTTCGTGGCGGCGGGTCCTGGAAGGGCAGAATTGACAAAAGGCGTTTGCTGGGGAACGAATCCGCCGATGACTCATCAGATCCGACGGAGGAAGTGATTTTTTGGAACTCTCCCTCCCTTGAAAAGCCTCTACCAATTCCTCTGGTGGACCTGGAACGTTATGTCGCCCCTGGAGAGCCGACAACTCTCATGTCCACGGAGGTGGCTGATCATGACCTGCTTCTGACCAAGGATGGTGCACGACTCGAAGGAATACTTGAGAGCATGACAGCCAAGGCTGTCTCATTCGATGATGAGTCTCTCGGGAATCTCAAAGTCGAGTGGAGCAAAATAAGGGGATTCCGCTTGATAGCACTGGATGATTTGCCTTCCCACGCCAATTCCAACTTGCGGCAAATTCAAATTTTCACACGAGATGGGAGCCGGCCCCGTGGCACTCTCACTTCACTTGACAATGAGGAGTTGCAATTCGCTGCACCGAACGAATCCAAAGTCTCCATCCCCATCGATCGTATTCTTAAAATCAACTTTGAAAATGACCGTGTTCAACTCTTGGTTGACCGAGTCCCAGAGAAAGCGATTGAGGGGCTGGGCCAGGATCGGTGGTTCCCGTGGACTTGGCAAAAAGACAAAAATGTTCTCGGTGGTCCACTGAAGATTGGCTCCAGGAAATTCACCACTGGGATCGGAGTCCATTCCAACTCGCTATTGACCTTCAAAGTGGGGGAAACAGATGTTTCACTGTCCGGCTTTGCGGGCATGGACACCAGCGCAAGACCCAAGGACGACGAACCTGAAATCGGGTGCGCACGATTTTCCATCCTTGTTGATGAAGTGTGCGTTTGGGGGCCGAAAGATGTTTCTTGGCGCGACGCCCCACAGCCATTCAATATCCCGTTGGAAGGAAAAAAGACGTTTTCGCTGAAGGTCGAAATGGGCACTGGTTACCACATCCTGGACCGCGCCAACTGGGTCTCGACCCGTATCTTTAAAAACTGACCCGCAAGCCCGCAGAAGATAGAAACAGCCTCCCCGGCAAAGAAGGCCGGAGAGGCTGCCATATAAATCAAAGATTTTCTGAAACCTCAGTCTCCTGGGTTATCGGGTGTCAACTTGGGGTCCACCTTCATGTCGGTGTAGGTTCCACCGGTCGATTCCGCCAATTTCCTTAACCATGTGTTTGCTGCCGTCAAACCAGGCATCTGTTGGCCGCCCTGAGTGAAGGGGTGAAATCCAAAGCAGTGAATTTTGATTTTACGGAACCTGTTCAACTCGAATACTTTGTCCAAAATCGGCTGTGTCGGATCTTCGACCTTGCCATCCACAGAGGGCAAACCATCGCTCAGGAAGAAAATGGTGTTGGTCCTCGCATCCTGCATGAATGCTTGGGTCAAGGCGTCCAAGGTATTGGTATTGCCGTTGTACTTCAGTCCGTCGACCCATTTAGTCGCACTCTTTTTGTTGCCATTCGAAGCCGGCGTAGCCTTCTTTTTAAACTTGCTTACGGTGGTGTCAAAACGAACGCAATTAAAAGCGGCATCTTTGGACATCTTGCGAATCACTTTACGCAATTCGCGCTTGGCCATTTCCATTCGGGTCCAGAACCGAGCGAGTCTTTGTTGCTCTGCGGTCATCTGTCCACCACCCGATGACTGCCCGGAATCAGAACCATCGCCTCGGGCCAAACCGGGTATATCGTCTTTGTGGACATATCTCATCGAACCGCTGGTATCGATCACGAAGACGATATTTTTGGACTCGACAGGGACTCCCCAAAACTCGGGATCGTTCCCTCTGCGCTTACGCTTGACGCCCGTCTTTCCTTCGTGATTCTCTTCCATTGGATCGAAACTGTCCTGGCGCGGCTCCCACCAGGCAAACCACTCTTCGATCAATTCAAAATCCTGCCCCGTCAACTCCCACAGGGCATCTCTCACTTGATGATAAAGAACGTCTTTGCGTTTCTTGAGCAGCTTTTCCAAAAGGTTGATCAGGGGCTCAACACACACTGCGCTTTGACTCTTGCGAAAAGCCTCCACGGCAGCTCCCTGAACGAAAGGAGACTTGTCGCCGAGAAACTTCACCAACAATGTGAGCGCTTCATCGTTCTGTTGCCCTTTCAAACGATCTATCTGTTTACCGAGAGACTCGATCTCCTGTTTCAGGCGGTCAGGAATCGATGGGTCGCTTCCGGGACGAAGTCCGCCTTCCTCAATTCGCTTCAACTGCTTTTCCAGAGAAACTTTTCGATCATTCAACTCTCCTCGCTTATTCGTCGGAAAAGCGAGTATGTCGGTCATGTAGACTCGTTCTCGAAAATCACTTTTGCTATCGATCTTGTCGTAGCGCTCGGAAATGTGGTCGATGATTCCCGTCATAATCGAAAGTTCTTCACAGATGACTTCGTAGACGGAGGGAACGGTCCCATTCGCATAACCGAGGTCATAAACGGTTTCCAAGGCATCAGCGGTTCCATAAGCGGTGATCTGGCGAATCACATCGATAGCCGCATCGTGTTGCTGGCCTTGAATCGCCTTTCCGTAATCCTTCTTCAGCTTCTTGATCTGCTTGGTATCCAGCACAGAATTTCCGAGTGCGGAGAGATCTGCTGGCTGGGCACACAGGCAAACCAGAAATACAGCCAGCAGCCCAAAGAAGGATCTCCCTGGCTGATTTGTTAGTTTAACTGGGCGTGTCATAAGCGACTTCCTTCGCAAAATGTATTGCGGACAGTTCGACCACTGCTCGCAACAAGGCATTGGGACGTTTCGATAATATCATGGCTCGGGCACGATGGCCAAGAACTGACCAAGAGGAGCCGATACCCCCATTCGGGGCAATATCTCGTCTGGAGTTTTTACGAGAGGTTCCGTTACAATCTGTGCACGCCCATTTTTGACCTAGGGCGGCAGTTTGTGATGCGATCGACAACTCATCAAATCCGGAGAAAATGATGAACTACGATGAAGCCCGTCGCCAATACCACATTGGACTCGCCCCGGGCGATGTTGCGAGGCGCATTCTATTCGCAGGGGATCCCACCAGAGTTCGCAGATTTTCAGAGAATCTCGACTCTATCAGGGGAGAGTGGACCTGTCGTGAGTACCTCACCATCACCGGAACCTGGAAGAATGAAGAAGTTTCGTTGATGGCCACGGGGATAGGTGCCAGCAATATCGAGATTGCGATGGTCGAATTATCGAAAATTGTGGATGACCCGATTCTTGTTCGTGCGGGATCATGTGGCGGAATCGATGCAGATATCCACCTTGGCGATCTGGTTGTCAGTTGGGGAGCGGTTCGCATGGAAAACACGTCGACCACTTTTGTCCCTGATGGATATCCTGCCGTAGCCCATCCCGATGTGATCCAGCAATTGCTTCAATGCGCAGAAAAGATCAACGCACCTGTCCATCTCGGCATCACTGCGACAGCCCCTGGCTTTTACGGTGCACAAGGGAGGAATGAACCCGGTTTCCCTCCCAGGGATCCACAAGTGATCGATCGTCTGGCACAAATCGGGGTGGCCAATATGGAGATGGAAGCTTCAACACTCTTCACCCTGGCTTCCATGAATAAATGGCGCGCCGGCTGCATCTGTACGGTATTTGGTAGACGCCAACATGACGAGTTCCTCGATCCTGATGACAAGCCTGGCTTGGAAGATCGTTGCGTCACGGTAGCTCTCGACGCGCTGGTGAGTTTGTCCATCTAGATTCGCGCTCAGAAATCGCCTGAACAGGCGATGGCTTCTTTCACGATTTCCAAAACTCGACCCCCAGAAGCCTTCCCCGTTTGAAGGACCTCTTCGTGATCCAGCACCTCCGAATCACCGGTCCCTGCGGCAGCATTCGTCACCAGTGAAAAGGCCACTGCACCCATTCCCAGGGAACGAGCCTGCCGAGCCTCTTGAATCGTAGACATCCCCACCAGATCCGCCCCCAGTTTTTGCAGCATCTGAACCTCTGCAGGGGTCTCATAAGTGGGCCCTTGCAAAGCAGCGTAGGTCCCCTCCGCCAATTGCCGGGTTCCCAGACGTTCGACTCGATCTCGAATCCTGCCCTGCCAGCCTTCGTCAAATACACTTCCTGATCCGCTCGGCGAAATCATTCCATGCCGTTGGAAATCCAAATGGGATGTAATCATCACGACCTCGCCCGGCGACCACGCTGGATTAATTCCCCCCGCTGCATTGGTCAAAATGACTTTTTCACATCCCAGTGCCCCAAGAATTTTCATTCCCATCGTCACGCTTTCGACGGAATGGCCTTCATACAGATGAACTCTTCCACCCAAGAGCAAGAGAGGGACCCCTTGATAATCGAAGCGGATCCACTCACCACTGTGCCCCTCGACCGAGGGTTGGGGAAGACCTGGAATGTCGGCGCAAGGGCAGCGATCCAACTCCTTGAACTCGGATCCGGACAGCTGGATTCCTGAGCCGAGAACCACCCCCACCTCGGGTTTCCATCCCCCCCATTTATCCAGAAGGAAATCCTTGGCACTCTCGATCACAGGAGCACGCCGACGATGCAGCCGGTCAGCAGTGCCGCAATCGTACCGCCGAACAACGCCTTGATCCCCAGTTTTGCCAATCGGGGTCGCAACTCTGGCTCCAGGGAAGAAATCCCTCCGATCTGAATTGCAACGCTGGCAAAATTGGCAAAGCCGCAGAGCGCATAAGTTGCAAGAATTTTTGAGCGCTCTGAAATTGCATTATCACCCAATTCAGCCAAGTTTTGGAAAGCCAGGAATTCATTCAAAACAGTTTTTGTGCCGATCAGATAAGCCACTTGTTGAACGTCTTTGAAGTCGACCCCCAGAAGCCACGCGAAGGGATAGAAAATCCAGCCGAGCAGATCCGTAAGATTGAACCATGGAGAAGCAGCCAGGGTGACTTCCTGGCTACTGAAGACCCACAGGAACCAATAGGAGACGTGCTGAGTCAGCCAGCCAAGGCCGGCATTGACCAGTGCGACAAGAGCGACGAATGCAACCAGCATCGCAATCACATTGAGAGCTAAAATCAGGCCTTCACTGGTTCCGCGACAGGCAGCGTCAAGGACATTTGAATCTGTTCGGTTGATCTCCAATTTCGCTGCTTCATGCTCACCAACCCCTTTGGATTCTGGTATCAGCAGCTTTGCAGCAACGAGTGCTGCTGGCGCAGACATAAAACTCGCTGCCAACAGGTGCCCGGCATCGATTCCAAAGGAGACGTAAGCGGCAAACACACTTCCGGCAACCGTCGCCATGCCACCGGTCATCAGAGCCATCACCTCGGAATCGGACAGTTTTTTCAAATACGGCCGAATGACGAGTGGGGCTTCCGTCTGTCCGGCAAAGATGTTCGCGGCAGCAGCAAGAGATTCAGGGCCACTGGTTTTCATCGTCCATTGCATGACTCGAGCAATCATCCACACCACTACCTGAAGAACTCCGATGTGGTAAAAAATTGCCATCAGCGCTGATACGAATACGATCGTCCCGATGAGAATCAACCACAACTCTATCGGTGCCACAGAATTTTCTATGGTCAAATCCCTGAATACAAAACTGAGACCTTCCCTGGAATAGTTCAAAATCCCATTAAAGACCTCCTTTGCTCCATCAGAAAATTTCGCACCCCATTCTGTTTTCAGAATCAAAATTCCGAGAATCAGTTGAAGACCCATTCCCCAGGCAACGGTTCGCCAACGGACCAACTTCCTGTCACTCGACAAGAGATAGCACAAACCCAAAAAGACCAGAATTCCCAAGAGGCTGCGGAATCGATCGCCCAAAGTAGACACCACCGTGGTCTTGGACAATTCTTCTGGCGAGCTGACTCCCGGAGGCAGATCCTCGGATTCAGAGGTTCTGGAATCTGTCAGCTGATTCGCCTGACTTGCCAGTACACTCTCACCCGACCCCAGCAGAGCAAAAAGCAAGATCACGCTAATTCCCAAAAACCAGATGCGATTTGAGAGCATGTTGCACCACCCCCCTTGAAAAACTAAAGTTGAGCAAGCATACCCTCGCACAGGGATTCATGACAGGAACGAATTCGATCAGGCCTCATTCCAATCCCATGAGGCCTGCCCAAATCAGAACTCAACCCCACTGGAGGAACTATGAATCAACCATCTGATCTCCCCATAGGAATCTTCCGGACCTACGACATCCGCGGCATTGTCGGAGAAGACCTGACCAGTGATCGAGTTCGCCAGATTGGATTGGGCCTCGGGCTCCACCTTGCTGCAGAGAACGCCCGCGAGATCGTTGTCGGCCATGACATCCGTGAGTCCAGCCCTGTTTTTGCTGCGGCACTGGCAGAGGGTATCTGCTCTGCCGGCCTCAATGTCATCGAGATTCATCACGTCCCGACTCCTGTCCTCTACTGGGCGGTCAAGCACCTGAATTGCGATGGTGGCGTCATGATCACAGGCAGCCACAATCCCATCGACTATAATGGCCTCAAGATTACCCGAGGCCTCTACCCCATCTGGGGGGATGAGTTGCAACTACTGCACGCCAAGTGCCTGACATCCACACCCGTTGGAAATCCAGGTTCGAGAAGAAGCGAAGACATCCTCAACGATTATTTCGCAGCAAGACTGGATCGTTTTTCATTCCCACAAGGATTGAAAGTTGCTATCGATTGCGGTAATGGCACTGCAGGCCCCGTTGCAATTCCCCTCTTTGAAAAACTCGGCATCGAAGTCGATGCCCTATACGCCGAACCGGATGGAACATTCCCAAACCATCTCCCAGACCCGGAGGTCCCCAAGTACATGAAAGCACTTTGTGAAAAGGTGTCTCAAGGGGATTATGTTTGCGGCTTTGGCTTCGATGGCGATTCTGATCGGGTAGGCCTCATCGACGAAAACGGAAACAAAATCTCCGCCGATCTACTCTTGTTGGCATTCGCGCGCCACCTGCTCAAGGAAGTTCCCGGTGGAAAAATCATCTTTGACGTAAAATGTACCGACGATATCGAACCGGCGATTCGCAAAGCAGGCGGAGAACCGATCCTCAGCAAAACAGGGCACTCGATCATCAAAGAAAAGATGCGTGAAACTGGAGCGATCCTCGCCGGTGAGCTTTCAGGCCATATCTGTGTCAATCACAAGGGAGACGGTTTTGACGATGCCTTCTTCGCCGCCCTGCTCACCTTGGAAATCATGGTACAGAACGACTGCAAGTGCTCCGATCTGTTCGCTGATATCCCTGTGAAGGTGTCTACACCAGAGGTCAAAATCCCGGTATCGGAGGAGCACAAGTTCGGTGTCGTCGACCACCTCGTCCAACGATTCCGCTCCAATCCCGAAGGAGGAAAACTGGTGGACCTGGATGGGGTGCGCGTCTCATTTGACGACGGCTGGATGTTGATTCGGGCTTCCAACACGACCGCCAATTTGACCGCTCGAATAGAGGGGCAGGATTCAGCGGCTTTGAGCCGGATCGGCAGCATCGTGGAGAAGGCCCTCTCTGATCAGCCGGTTGATTTGGCAGCACTGCGCGAAGCTCTGGAATAATTCGTTCTGAAAAACGCTACCGCTCGCTGCGTTGCTTCTTCCACTTGGCGAAACAATCTCTCGATTCAAAATAGATCCAGTTCCCTTCCCTGTCCCTGGCTCTGGCTGCGGAGTTTTCTCTCTCAACCTCCGAACCGCAGACGGGGCAATTGATAAAGGAGTGCTGTTCTTCCTTCACGCAACCATCCGGGAGTTCGAAAAAGCTCTGGGGAACAGGAGAATCCATGATTTCCCGAATTTTGAATTCGAGCGGATGGGTCAATGTTGCTGTGACCACGTGAATTGTTCCAGAAACAGGAAACCCCTTAAGATCACGAACGACACCGAGGACTTCTGAACCAAATGCGCCGGTCGCTCCATGAAGTTCAGCCAATGAGAAGGGAACCGTCATGTCAGCCAGCCAAAGATCTGCAATCAGGCGGTCATTTTCTCTAATTTTGACACGACGCAGATCGAGACCGTTTTCTTGTCGAGACCCCTCCACCTCCTCCAGTGAGACCTCACGGATCAAATCACCCTTGTCATCGAGACGGATATGGGCCGCTTTCAATAACTCCCTGCGCTCGTCAACCGGCAAGGCCTCGAGGCGCTTGACGAATTGTCGCTCCTGAACCATGCGATCCTTCTGTATCCGGGAAAGGTCGGTGGTTTCCCGATAGCGATTCAGATCCAGCGAGACTTCCCACAACACTGCAGGTTTTTGATCAACCCTGAGAATCTGAATCAAACGGCGCTGCTCATCCAACAACCACACCTTGTCTGCAGAGAGGACAACTCTCTGTATTTGAGTCGACGAATCGGAACTTCCAGGCCGACCGGTAACTTCTTGAACAAAAGAAATCGCAGGGATCTGATCCTCACCGGCCGAAGCTGGCAGAATTTGAAAATCCGGTAGCAGGTTCAAGCCCACTGTCAACATCCCCATGGCCAATAGGCTCATCCGTTATCTCCTTGCCAAACCTTGATCCAATCGGAGTCGATAAAACCAGGGTATTCATCCTGGATCGTGATGCCCAACCCGGCTTCATCCCCCAGAAGGACGACACCCCGATCAAATTTGATCCCACCAAAAAAGGGATGTTCAGGCATAAACAGGGGAGTGTCCAGATCGACCCAGTCAAATCCACCCAACGCCTTCGCCAAATGGGCTGAGCAGGTCATCGAGAGTGGAGATTCCACCATTCCACCGATCATCAACAGTGCGCCCCTCTCCTTCGCAGCAAGGTGCATGCGGATCGCTTCAAATATTCCACTCTTTTGGATCTTCAAGTTCACACCCGCAAATCCAAACTCCTCCAGCGCACTCACGACCGAATCATGTGAAGTACATGATTCGTCAGCCAGAATTGGAATCGGAGATCGGGAAGACAACTCTACCATTTGGTTATCGAACCCTTTGGGAAGGGGCTGTTCCAGATAGTCAACGACAATACCCTGGGACTTCAAACCGGCGATCAACTCGATCGCTCCCTCAAGATCAAATGCACCATTAGCATCCAACAACAGCCTGCAATCAGGACCGATCTCCCTGATTTTCAGGAGTCGATCCAAGTCGAGCTCCAAATCACCACTGAGTTTCACTTTGAGATTTTGAAACCCCTGGGCAATGAAATTTTTGGAGGACTCAACCGCATGGCTCCGATTGCCGACGACGATCGTGATTCCAGTTTCAAGGTCCTGAGCTCTGCCGCCAAAGTATCGATACAATGGCATCTGAAGTTGTTGGCACTGCAGATCCAACCAAGCCATCTCCATCGCTGCAATCAACGGGCCCACGGTCACGGCACCCGACAACCGCTGATGAAAACTTTCGAGATCACCACTCTCATCATCACCGAAGCACTCACCATTCAGGAATGAGAGGTCGGAAGACAAAACTGATTGAAGAACATCGTCCCTGTGAACACCGTCATAGGCGGGAAAGGGAGCGGCCTCACCCACGCCCATGTTGCCTTGGTTATCCCTGATCCGCAGAAGCAGCAACTCCGCAGATTTGGCGGCCCCCCCTGAAATAGCGAAGCTTTCATTGAGAGCCACATCCAAGCGACGATACTCGACACTGCTGATGAGCGATCCCGATGGAAGGGTCATTCCCCGAGAACCCATGCTCCATCACGAATGACTTCATGCTCGGATCCATTTCTCGACCTTCCGATGACCTGAACCGATTCATCGCTGATCATCATGTCCGTATGAGCGCTTGAAGTGTTACAGCCAATCTCTGCCAACTTTTCCTCAGACAATTTCTCTCCGCCCTCAATGCAGCTCTTGTACGCATTTCCGACAGCGATATGGCATGCTGCATTTTCATCGAGCAGAATTTCTTTGAATACACGACCATTTTGAAAAATCGGTGAATCGGTACCTACCAATGCCACTTCTCCAAGCCTCCTCGCTCCGGCATCACTGTCAACATAGGCTTTAAAAGTATCTGCACCCATGGCAGCGTCGAAATCGACCAACTCTCCCTTGGAAAACGTCATCCTCAAATCTTTGATCAGTTCTCCATTGACCACGAATGGCCGGGTAACACGAGCGACCCCCTCGGTCTTGCGCCAGTCCGGTGTGGTAAACACTTCCTCTGTGGGAAGATTGGGGATGAATTCAACACTCCGTTTGCATTGAGCGCCCCCTCCACTGAATCTCGAAAGATCCGAAAGCCCAACGACGAGGTCAGTGCCAGGCCCTGTGAATTGGAGACTCGACAACTCCAATTCATTTAATCTCGTCGAACGCTCTTGAAGGTGTTGAACATGCGAATTCCAACACTCGAAGACATCTTCCCGATCGGCTCGAACGATTTGCAACAATTCTTGCCACAAGCATTGACGAGCCTCAGGCCCCTGGAGGCCGTCCATGATCGATTCTGCCCAGCCAGTGGTCGCTGCAGCAGCGACACACCATTGCACTGCTGACATACCGATCCCTTCACTGTAAAAGCGCTTAGCAGCATGATGGCCAGCCATTCGGACACGATTCATCTTTTCAGCTGACAGCCCGGATAGCGTATTTGGATCAGAAGGACCGATGATCCTGGCCACTGCACCATTGGTGTCGATCAGCTCATCGAACCTGACGGGAACATGGGCTGGGACATGGTCCAAAAACTCTTCATTTTGAGATGAAGTGATTCTGGCCCTCTGCATTCTGTCGTCAGACAAATCGACGTTCACAAATGCAGCACCAGCTTCATAAGCAGCTTCGACAACCAGTACAGCAAAGTCTGCGCTCTCTACGTCTGCTCCAATTTGAAATAGCTGCCCTGGTTGGACATTGCACCCACGAGTAACGATTAGTTGGGCATAACGCTCTAAAGAAACACGATCAACACCAGACAATTTGTTCAATGTAATTCCATTCGTCCGAGAAACGTAAGTTTCGATCATCAGGTTCGCTAACGTCAAGCACCCAATATATTTACCACAGTTGGATCTGTTGAAGAAGATCCTGCGATCAAACGCAGACTACGCAGGAAAAGAATACGCCTGAGATGACCCTTGTTGTGTTACCAACTCGACAAAAGGTCATACTTGCGTTTTCTACGGATCCTACGAGCAAGCCGACCTTGGGTACGTCTCTTAACTTTGTGGTTATTCAGGTCGTTCACATCGTTGTATACATAGAGGACCTCCTCTACAAATCTGGCCCGATCTCCACTCATTTCCAGCATCGGATAAGTGAGAGCCAAATCTGTCGCCGATCGATAAAAACGCCCCAACCAATCGAGCAGGTCCTTCTTATTGATCTTTGAAAAAAGACCCAAACGGTAACTTCTCAAATGAGACGTACACCAGCGATACTTGCGGTAGTCCCTATCCTTGACGATTTCGTCTGGGACCGGTTTTGAAAACTCACCAGGACTGCTATCGGAATAATTGATGTAACTGCCATAAGTCATCCAGCAATCTGGATCGGAATAATAGCCGTCGAGGATATTTAAAACTTCGGAGCCGTAAAACCAATCATCCCCATCCAGATTTATGACGATGGAATCAGGATCTTTCTCCTTGTTGTGAATGAGAGTTGCCAGATAACGATTGCCCAGCGCACCCAGATTTTCGGGATTCTTAATGATATGAAATCTCTTGTCTGATCCGACAATGGACTGACAAATTTCAAAAGAACGATCGGAGGAGCCATCATCAGCAATGACGCATGAATATTCCTCCACGCTTTGGGCCAAAACACTTTCGATGCATTTCTCGATCCATTGTTCAGCATTAAAATAAGGGACCACAATTGTGAACTTGTTCTCCATGGTCTCTTTTCTAACGATATAGGAGTCATCCTAAATCAATGCGTCACAATTCAATCTTGAACACCGTCACTGATGGCGAATCCATGAAATCAGATGCGAACTCCTTTGTGAAGATTTAATTATCTTCCACACATCTAAAAAGTCGACCAGCCACATGTTAGATAAAACCTAGAATCTCTTGCCCTTCTGAAACGAAAAAAGCCGTGTGGATAATCCACACGGCTTCGCTTATACAAATTGGTCGGGGTGAGAGGATTCGAACCTCCGGCCTCCACGTCCCGAACGTGGCGCTCTACCAAACTGAGCCACACCCCGAGCAGAGCAACTGAGACACTCTCATTCCATTGCAAGTGTCAGCGCAGGACCGAGAAGCATACCCAAAGGGGCGCAACGGGTCAATCGGACCAGCCAGCACCCCACAAAATCAGGGGTTACAGCCATACCCACCAGTCGGATCATCGTCCAATCCAGGATTCGGAAAGGGTGCAGCAGGGGTTGGACCATCTCTGAACAAATACGCAACCACGTATATCGCATCCGCGATATCGATCATCCCATCTCCGTTAGCCTCTGCAGCTTCGAGACAAGCAGGCTCATCTCCGCCGCTGAAAAGATACATGGCGATGTACATTGCGTCACCGATGTCGAGAAGAACATCGCCATTGACGACTCCGCGAACAAACCCATAGGTGAACGCCTGATCAAGCGTCGCCGAACCCAATGAATTGACGACATCAACATTCACTGCCCCGATGCCAGAGGTCGACGCGGGAACCGTGCCGGTAATCGTCGTATCATCGACAACAACCTGATTTTCCACGGGAAGGCCATTGATCGAAACCACGGTATCGGAAGCGGCGAGAAATCCCGTACCGCTCAGCGTAATGGTTTCACCACCCAGATAATGACCGGCCGTCGGCGAAATCCCTGCCGCTGTCACAGGAATAATATCAGTCGTGCACAGGTTGGTGACGATCGTGGGTTCTGGCTCAGAATCTACGAAGACGATCCCGATGAATGCATAAGCGTAGGTTCCAGGATCGAGTCCTTCATCAATATACTCTTGAACTCCGGTATCGACCATGGCGATCAATTCCCCATCCCTGTGGATGAGGACGTAATCGAATGGCGTGCATTCGGTCCAGGTTAATATGGAATCGGACACTCCACCGGAGCAAACCAGATCGAGACAAAAATCGGGTGGAGGCATGATCATGATGTTTGCATTATTTTGCGTTGGAACCAGACTTGCCCCTCCAGATACGATGACGTTGTCAACCGGAGGCGAACCGAGAACGGAACAAAACTCAACGGGAGCATCGATGGGATCCACGTCAGGGATCCCGATCAGCTCATACGCCAAAATCAGCAACTCATAATCAGTTCCGACATCCAATGAACTACTGCCGATAAAACTGATGACGACTCCAACAGTCACTCCTCCGGCGACGATGTTGACTTCATTGAAATCCGGAGGGGATCCCCCATTCACCACCTGGGTCGTTGCGCCATCGGTCGCAGAAAGCAGAGTCAGGTCAGCTTCAGGATGGCAAATGCCCAAAGACCATCCCTGTACAACCACGGTCGAATCAAGTGTGACTGAACTGGAAACCACATCTCCCGTGGCGCCGGATCCCCCGGTCAATGTCACCGTTGCTTCTTGTGCAAACAGGGAACCAGGAGCCAAAAGGGCACAGACCAACCCCAACAGGTAGGAAAATCTCAACATTGTCCACTCTCCCTTGCATAGGGTGCGTTTCCGGGCGAAAACGCACACAAAACCTCACTTCATAAACTCTACAGGGAGGGTTTTTCGGGTCAATGGTCGAGGGCTCACTCGGCAATCATTGCAGATGCTCAGGCACTCCAGTCATGAAATCCCTTACCACTCTTCTTGCCCAAATCGCCTCTTGAGACCATTTCCTTCAAGAGTTGAGGGGGACGGAATTGCTCACCGATCTGTTCATGGAGTACTTCAGCGATCGCCAAGCGAACATCCAACCCCACCAAATCGGTCAATTTCAGTGGTCCCATCGGGTGTCGATATCCCAACTCCATCGCTTTATCAATCTCTTCGGCACTGGCGACGCCATCTTCCAGCATCCGGATCGCCTCCAATCCGATCACCAGCCCAAGGCGGCTGGTGGCAAAGCCCGGGGAATCCTTGACCACTATCGGCTCCTTGGAAAACTTCTTGGCGAGTTCAACAGTTCGATCGATCGTGGAATCAGAGGTTTTCTCACCTCGGATCACTTCGACCAACGCCATTACTGGCACCGGATTGAAGAAGTGCATGCCTACGAAACGTTGAGGATGCGCGAGAGAGCCTGCCAATTCGCAGATCGGAATTGAAGAAGTATTCGTCGCCAAAATGGCGTCGTCGGCGATCAGCGGCTCCACCGTGCCAAATATGGAACGCTTAAGATCGGCATCTTCAGGCACCGCTTCGATGACCACGTCCGATCCCGCACACGCCTTGCCCAAATCAGTCTCCGTGATCAACCCATTGCGAACTCTTTCACGAGCATCTTCGGAGGTCTTGCCTCTGGCGATACCCTTTTCAACGCTCGCTTCAATGCCAGCCAGTGCCACGCCCAATTGCTCTTGCGAGACGTCGCAGAGAATTGCTCGGTAGCCATGGATCGCTGCCACCTGGGCGATCCCTGCACCCATCGTTCCGGCACCGATCACCGATATCTTCGTAGGCATGATGCGCCTCCACTCACATGAGATTTGATCTGTTCCACCATGCTAACCCCCCGGTTCGCAGAGAAAACGCAATCCAACTCTTTCTTGGCATGGGAGGAGGGACTTGCGAAGACTCCCAACGGGTGCGAACCTCTCCTGAACATCTTTACAGCATGCAAGGCCCAGTTGCCCCCTCCAATGGAGAGCCATGAATTCCGAGTCTGAAATCGTAGAGGGTGCCGAACCCCAATTACACGTCGAAAAGGACGGCTCCCTCAGAGTCCTCACCATCGACGTGCCGCCCGCGAATTGCTACTCCTATCCGCTGATGAGAAAGTTGGACGAAGCAATACTGGAGGCTCGTTTTGATCCGGAAACCTTCGCGATCATCCTTCGCAGCGAGGGCCCCAAGTTTTTCTGCGCAGGAGCAGATATCGGAATGCTGAATTCGGTCACCCCCGATTGGAAGTACTCTTTTTGCCTCCATGCCAATGAAACATTGAACCGGCTCGAACAGACTCCCAAATTGGTGATCGCAGAGATTCAAGGTCACTGCGTTGGTGGTGGTCTCGAAGTTGCCCTGGCTTGCGACATCCGGATCGCATGTGAGGGGAGCGGCAAAATCGGCGTTCCGGAAGTCCAATTAGGAGTACTTCCCGGAACAGGTGGCACTCAACGACTGGCACGTCTTCTCGGCAAAGCAACCGCCATGGAGTGGTGCGTGGAGGGAAAGATGGTCTCGATGGAAGAAGCCAGCTCAGCAGGGTTGGTGAACAAGCTGCTCCCCGAAAATAGCTTCAGTGATGCAGTAAGGGAGTATGCCAAGTCGCTTGCCCCGCCAAAGGGAGCAGGGCTTGCAGTAGGACTCATCAAGCGCAGCATCCAGGGAGGCGCAGACCTCGGATTGCAGGATGGGCTATCCCTTGAACGGGAATTGCAACAACGCTTGTTTCAAAGCGATGATGCCCGGGAGGGGATGTCTGCCAATCGAGAGGGCCGAACACCCGAATTCAAAGGACGCTGAGGAGAATATAGCATGCCGGTTCATGTTCGAAATGAGCAACGAGAGGGACTTCCCGTAGCTCGCATCATTCTCGATTCATCCCCGTTGAACATTCTCGATCTCGAACACTGTGAGGAATTGCTGGAGGCGATTTTCAGTATTCGAGATGACGATGTCGCCAGAATCGTGGTCATTCAAGGCGATGGAAATGAATTCTGCAGTGGGACTGATATTGCCCAGCACACTCCCGAGAAAATGCCTGAGCTCCTCCCCCGATTTCACGCTTGCCTGGATGCCATGCTTTCGCTGGATGCTATCACTATCGCTTCGATTGAGGGCCACTGTCTGGGCGGTGGTTTTGAGTTGGCACTGGCGTGTGACAGGATCATCGTCGATGAAAGCGCCAAAATCGGGCTTCCAGAAATAAAACTGGGCTGCTTCCCACCTGCAGGCTGGATCCAAATGCTCGCCCGCAGTTCAACCGGATCCGCAGTTCGCATGGTTTGCTCGGGGGAGATCTACAAAGCGAAGGAATTCCCCCATCAAGGGGTGCTCGACATGATTGCTCCACAAGGAGATGTGGAACGAGTGCTGCAGACCGAGATAGAGTCTTACGCACCGATGAGCCCGGCGATGTTGGCATTTTCTGCCCGACAATTCCACCGCAGGGCCAAGGATCAATGGGCACGATATCTGCCCGATCTGGAGAAGGACTACCTGGAAGGTATCGTCAGTCATCCCGATTCCCGTGAAGGAGTGGAAGCATTCCTGGAAAAACGTCCGCCTCGCTGGGCAGACCGGCTTGGTCTTGTCGGCCCAGAGGACCTTGCCTTCTGAACAGCGAGGCCTTCTGAGCCGTGAACCCACAAGGATCAAAGAGTCACCATGAAATTGGATCAATGAAACAGGTCAAGATCGATCGCCACGGTGGAACCGAAGTCCTTTCCTTCGGATCAGTGGAAATTCCCGATCCGGGGCCTGCTGAAGTTCGCGTCAAACTTCATGCCATGGCTCTCAACCATCTGGACCTTTGGGTGCGAAAAGGAGTCAAGGGACACCGTTTTCCTCTCCCTATCGTCCCCGGATGCGATGGATCAGGAGTGATCGACGCAGTGGGCTCAGAACTGTCCCGCAATCTCCTGGGAACGGAAATCTTGCTGTCACCGGGTTTCTCATGTGGAGAGTGCTTGCACTGCAGCAACGACAACGATCCTTTGTGTGACAAATATGGAATTCTCGGAGAAACGTGCGATGGCACTTGTTCAGAGTATGTCGTCGTTCGCAAAGAACAGTGTTTGCCGAAACCCGAATCGGCTTCCTGGGAAGAAGCGGCGTCGTTTCCCCTCTCCGCAGTGACCAGCGCTTCGATGTTGGAAAAAGCCAAACTTGCCCGGGGAGAGACTCTCCTCGTGATTGCAGGAACCAGCGGTGTCGGTTCGATGGCGATCCAATTGGGGAAACTCAAAGGCTGCAAGGTGATCGCCACAGGAAGCACTGAAGAAAAACGTCACGGGGCAAAAGAAATCGGTGCGGATCATGTTCTCGACCCCGCCAACCAAGATTGGTGGAAAGAAGTCAAATCGATCACCGATGGCAACGGCGCAGACGTCGTCTTCGAAAATGTGGGTCAGTCGACCTGGAATCAAAGCTTGCTCGCATTGGCAAGGGGAGGCCGACTGACCACATGTGGTGCAACCTCTGGGTCAGAAGTCTCCATCGAACTCAAACGCCTCTTTTTCAAAAATCAGCAAATCATCGGTTCGACGATGGGGTCGACAACTCTTCTCAACCACTTGATGCAACCATTCTCAGCGCGTGATCTGGTCCCGTTGATCGACTCCGTCTATCCTTTTGAGGAGCTCGCCATGGCCCATGAAAGAATGGAATCACGGCGTGCCATCGGGAAAATAGTGATCACTTTCTGAAAGGCGATCGATGGCGGAAGAACGGATTCTCCTGGACGCGGACCCCGACGTAGAAAATGTGATGCATCTGATCCTGAATCGACCCGAAAAAAAGAATGCTCTCGACGGAGACATGATCGAGGCATTGCATGAAGCTCTTCACAAGATTGAAAACATGAGAGATTTGAGATGCCTCATCGTCCGCGGATCAGGGGACAGCTTCGTCGCGGGTGCGGATGTGGCCGCTCTCAAGGCCAGGGGACCATGGGAAGCCCTCCAAGGGATCAATCAAAACCTGTTTCGACGGTTGGCACAGCTTCATTGCCCGACCATCGCCATGATTCGAGGATGGGCACTGGGGGGAGGTTGTGAATTGGCCCTCGCCTGTGATTTAAGGGTCGCCTCTGAATCAGCCCAACTCGGCCAACCTGAAGTGGGATTGGGAATTATTCCTGCAGCAGGAGGTTGCCATCGATTGGAGCGATTGATTGGCATCGGCAAGGCCCGGGAACTCATCTTCACCGGAAGAGTCATCGATGCCGAAGAAGCCTTGTCGATCGGTCTCGTCAACCTGGTGGTCGCAGAGGCAGAGCTGCACAATACGGCGCAGGAATGGGCTCGTCGAATCGCAAAGCAAGCACCGCAAGCAGTGCAGTTGGCCAAAAGGGTGATGAATGGGGCACCGGAAACCGGTGCATACGGCAGGGATCTCCTTGAATCGATCAGTCAGGCCATCTGCTTTGAATCGGAAGAGAAGCACGAACGAATGCAAAACTTTATCGACCGAAAGAAAAAGCCATCCTCCACTTGACCATCCGCTGACATAAAAAAACAGGCTGGAAACGTCAATGACGAATCCAGCCTGAAAAAATCAAAAACCGGGCAACGACCTACTCTCGCGGGATTAACCACTACCATCGGCGTAGAGGACTTAACTTCCGTGTTCGGAATGGGAACGGGTGTGGCCCCCCTACTATAATCACCCGGAAACTCTGGCAACGCACGTCATCCAAAGAACAAACTCGGGACCGAGCACGCTGCAGTATTTCAAAGTGGTGGTTGGCCAATGTCACAAAGCCAGGGATTACCTGTGAATGATCAATCTCGACTCTGCACATTGCATCTTCGGAGCACATGCTTACCCCGGACGAACTGATTGCTCAGATCGTGCAAATGAGAAATAGAGGTCAAGCCGATCGACGTATTAGTACCGGTCAGCTGAACATGTTGCCATGCTTACACACCCGGCCTATCAACCTGGTGGTCTTCCAGGAGTCTCATGCGAGATCTAGTTTTGAAGGGGGCTTCGCGCTTATATGCCTTCAGCGC
>CAYRAM010000040.1:0-18252 GCA_964422295.1 uncultured Planctomycetia bacterium
CTGCAGAGAGATCGTCCCATGGAGTTAATTCGCCATCAAAGACAAGTTGTCCTTTCCTTTGGATCAACCAGCTTTTGAGCAGATCCACCGCTTGCTGCGGTTGCTCATGTGCCAGACTCGCAAGATTTTTCAATAATTCGAGGCTGCCGTGGCGTGGCAGAAAGCCGGGACCAGGACCAGGATCGGCGGGCAGTTCAAGGTCGATTCCAGGGGGAAGGTTGTCGGGAAGATCAACAGATCCGAAAGAGCATTGCAGAAACAACAGAAGATGCGCCAGCGTGACCAATGTCAGTCGGAATTTACAGGAAATTGGAGAACTGAATCTGCTCATCTCTTCGCTACCTCTTCGGCCATTACAAGCCTGGCAGTCTCTTCGATTTGGACTCCGACTTGTTTGGTCATGGTTGTTGCCCCTATCCTACAGGGGTTGCTAACGACATGCTCTTCCACAATGTGTGGGTTGAACTTTTCAGAGGAGTGATTTGAATGAAGCAGCCTGCAGCTGTCGAATTGAACCTGGCCGGTGAAGAAGCCACAGAAACTCTGGGCGAGAGGCTGGGCAAGGTGGTGGATCGTGGCATTTTCCTCGATCTGAGAGGTGATTTGGGAAGTGGCAAGACCACCTTTGTGCGTGGACTTGCTCAGGGGATGGGGCTCTCAAGCCAAGTCCGAAGTCCCACATTTGTCATAGCCACTCTCCATGAGGGTACCATTCCCCTCTTGCACGTGGATGCATATCGCCTTGAGCAACAGGAAGAACTTGCTCTCCACGGTTGGAATGAATGGCTTGAGCAAGGGGTCGTCGCCGCGGAGTGGGCGGGCAGAATCGCCGGAATGCTCCCGGAAGAGCGATTGAAGTTGGAATTTGAGACCATCGATGAAGGTCATCGAGGGGTTCAAATTTCTCTGCTGCATGGAGATTCCCCACCGGCAGATTGCTATCTACGTTGTCTTGAGGTGTTGACCGATGGCTGAATCGCTGCAGAATCAGTGAAGAAACTTGCGTAAAGACATGGGAAGCGGACAATCTATTCGATGGGTTCCGAATCGGAACCTCGTGCCTCCCCGGTCGCTGGAACTGCGGAGTTGCGCCGTCACCACAACCGGGATGGAATAGGTATGACACCTGCTCGGGATTCTTCCAAAGACCCTGATTCTGAGACCTCGGATCGTCGTTCAGAGTGGCTCCTCGATGGATTGGCAATTCGGCCCCCTCTGGAAGAGTTCCAAAGGATCTATGAAGTTAAAAAACGTGCCTTCGAGGGCAAGGTTGATGCTGATAGCCAGCAGAAGTATGAGCAGGTTCGAATCCTCGGTGAACGCTTCATCCTTGAACAACAGTCAGGGGATGAATCTTGCTAATCCGCAGTCTCAGGGCCGATGGGTTTCTCAAATTCCGAAAAATACGACTCGACAACATCCCCAGGAGGGGATTGATCGGGCTCGTGGGCCCCAATGAGAGTGGCAAATCGAGTTTGGGGCAATTGATCCAGTACGCTCTCTTCGGCACGACTCACAAGATGACCCGCGGGTCGATCGTCGATCTGATTCACTGGGAAGAAGATCACTGCATCGTCGAGTTGGATCTGGAGCATGACGGTGAGTGTTATCGAATTTGGCGCGAAATGGATCGATTGGGAAGTTCCTATGCCAGGCTTCTTCGCCTCGATGAGACTGACAATTCAACGGGTGAAGAAGTCGCCGCTGGAGTGATTCAGGTTCAGAAGGAGGTCTCGAAGAGATTTCAGTTGAGTGCCACTGAAACGCTTCACTCCTTTTATTTGGCTGAACGAGAGTCCGTGACGACTCCGGAACACTTCCGAAGCTTCCTTGATCGTGTGGCGGGAATCGATGTTCTGCAGGGGGCGAACCGGAAGGTGGATTCTGCCCTGAGGGATCTGGAAGAAGTCTTCACTGCAAACCAGACAGAGATTCAGCGCAATGAACTTCATATTTCGCGACTACAGCCCAATATCGAAAAAATCCCCGACCTGGAGAGCGAGCTTGATAGCAGAGAGATGCGCCTGGAAGCACTCCATGAGGATTCAAGGGTGAGTCATTCCAGGGTCCAACGCACCGAGAGCCAACGGGATGAAGTCAATAAAATCTATAACGAGCTGAAGTCATTGGATGGGCTTCCTTCAGGTGAAGCTCAAAAGAAGTGCAATGGACTGATGGGTCTGCTGCAGGCAGATCTTGCTCCTGAACCGATCAAGAATGCAGGTGAGATATCATCGGAGTTGTGTGTTTCTCTCGAAAAGTTATCGGCTGCGCATGATGGGCGACTTGCTCTCGATCGGGTGTTGGAGGAAGCGCAGCAGTCACTGGAGCAGAAGTTATCCGATGATCACGAAGCTTCCTTCGTCCGTGAGATAGAGCGGCATGAATCTGATATCGCTCAGTTATCAGGTTCTCAGTTGCGCCATCGAGCTCTCGCTTTGGTCACTTTTCTTGCGGGACTCATATTCATCTTTGTCGGACTCAATCACGAACTTGAGTGGGGATTTTCAGAATACATTCCGCAGTTTGTTGATTTTAATCAAGAGAAGGGGACTGGATTTCTACTGTCAGCCTTCGGGGCCGCCCTTTTCGTTTTTTCCTCTTGGTTATGGTCGAAAGCTTCCCTGGATAAGCAGAAAGCATTTGATGCTGAGGGCCATGTTGCAAGGTTGGAGATGGAGAGGGATGTGGCGGGAGCCTCTCTCGAATCAACTCATGCCCATATTGCGCATGGCAAGGCCGGACTTGATCCGGGAGAGGACGTTTCCCATTGCAGGTTACGAGGGGTTCAGGAGTCTCTCGAATCACTCAGGAGTCAGCGCAGGGAGATTCAATCCCAATTGGGGGAGGAACCAGGCTCGCAACTGGCTTCTCGATTGCAACCGGTAGTGGAGAGTGTTCGCAAAACACTGCGTTCAAATAGAAAAAAGTTGGACGAGGCCAATGAAGCGATCAAGCGGCTCAAGTCAAAACGTGATCGTTTGTCTTCTCAAATTCGTGAGTATCAAAATCAAGAGGGTCGTCGCAAGACCCTTGAAGAAGTCAATGACGGCTTGAGGAGCAAGTCCTTTGTGGTTCGGGAGGAGATGGACGTCCATCGTCTCTTGTCGGAACTTCTGGAGGAGACTATTGAATCGGTTCGCCTCCGAACTGGTCCCAGTTTGGGTAAGGGGCTTTGCCGTCTGCTGCCGCATCTCACAGGAGGACGCTACAGAGATGCTCAAGTGACGAGAGATTTTGAAATCAAGCTCTTTACAGGTGCAAAGAGTGACTTTCTTCAGACTCATGAGTTATCAGGGGGGACACTGCAAGGCTTAACCTTCGGCTTTCGTTTGGCCTTTGCCCAGGCGTATGTAAAAGCGGTCACCGGTGCTCCTCAATTTCTGTTCCTCGATGAGCCATTTCCTGCGATGGACCGGGACAGGGTATTGCACACCTTGCGCGCTCTGCCTCGTTTAAGCAGAGAACTTTCCCAAGTTTTCGTTGCTCATCCTGATCTCGAAGCCGAAGCAAGAAGCTGCTTTGATCATGTGATTGACACGGAATTGGGAAAGGGCGAATTGGTGTTCGATTTTGCCCACGGGGGAGATGCGACATCGATTCAGGGATTTGGTTCTTCAACTGAGAATCGAGCAAGGAAGCAAAGGAAAGCCGGAAAGAAGCGCGGTCAATCTGCAGAATCTCCGAGTCGAAAACCAACATCATCGAAATCGCCAAAAGTCATACAGGAAATCGACACTGATTCCGAATCCACAAGTGAACGCAGCCATCGCCCTACGGTTCCCGAGGCCGCTTCTTTGAGGAATAGACCCGGCGCAACTCGTTCGGCAAAGTCCTCTCCAAGTACTGCCCAGAGAGAAGAAAAAGATCGTGGCGTCATGAAGGGACGCAGGAGTTCGGCGGAGACCGAAAAGACAAAAGATCGCCAATTGAGTGAAAAGAAGAGGTCCAATTTGCGCCCGAAAAAGGACCGGCCTGAAAAATCTCTGGCTGAAAACGGTCCTCAGGACTCCGAAAAGCAGTCGCGCTCTGACTCACCTGAAAAGGTTGATCAAGGTCGACCCTTCTCCCGCGAAAAACGAGACCGTCCAGAATCGAAGCCGAAATCTGGCGGATTCAATCCGGATGATTGGGTGATTCCCTAAGGGAGGCCGCGTCATGACCCGGAGTGCGATTCCAGTGATCCCTTTGGACAGCTGTCTGATTGCGACCGACCTTCACTGTAATGGCGGTTCTCAGAGGTTGATCTGGCTCAATAATCTTCTCAACAGGTGTCAAGAGTTGTCAGCTTCGCTGCTAATCCTGGGAGACTTGTTTGATCTTTGGTGTGGTTCTGAACAACTCGGTACAGCCGAGTACACGGGTGAATTGGAAGCGCTGCGCAAAGCTACAATTTCAGGAACGGAAATCTCCATCATTCCCGGGAATCGCGATTTTCTGCTCGGAGAAAAGTTTGAATCTGCTACCGGGGTTCGGGTCCATGATGATGCCGTTGAACTTCGGTGGGCCGGGGAGCGTTGGCACTGCTCCCACGGAGATCTTCTCGGTACAGAGGATCGCGGGTATCAACGCATGCGAAAGATACTGCGGCACCCGATCACCCGGAGTTTGCTTTCATCTCTTCCGCTGATCATTCGCAAAGGTCTGGCAGGGGGGATCCGGTCAGGATCGCGGCGATCTGTGCGAAAGAAAACGAAAATCCGGATGCAGCCGGATCTTCGAATGGTCGAAGGGCTGTTGGCACAAGGATACAACCGCATCATTTGCGGTCACTTTCATATCGAGAGGAAGGAAGTTGTTCATTGTGCTGGCCGCAAAGGAGAGTTTCAGATTCTGGAGCCATTTGAGGATCGTGGAGGATTTCTTGTCCTCCATGGCGACGATGAGAAGTTTGAGTGGTGGGGTTGTGAATGATGAAAGATTTGAAGGCCCCACCCCTTGCCATCATCGTCACCGGTGCGACGTGCGGAGGGAAGTCTCGCAGGGCGATGGAAATTTCCCAGTTTACAGGACTCCCTGTCAAGGTCATGGATTCGATGAAGGTGTACCGGGGCATGGATATTGGCAGCGCGAAACCCGCTGCTGAGTTGCGTCAAGGAAACCCCTATCAACTCACGGACTTGGTTGATCCCTGGGAAGAGTTTACGGTCTTCGATTGGTTGGAAGCGCTCCGGGAATCGACAGGGGATGGGCAGCCATGGTTGATTTGTGGTGGGACAGTTTTCTATCTCCACGCATTGCGCGAGGGAATCTTTCAAGGCCCTGGGCCAAGTGACGAGATCAGAAGCCGCCTCAAGGACGAAGCCAGGGCTGCAGGTGGTGATTTTCTCCACGATCGGCTGCAGGAAATTGACCCTGAGGCGGCCCAGACGATCCATCGTCACGATCACAAAAGATTGATGCGGGCTATCGAAGTCTATGAACAAAGCGGTGAGCCTATCAGCGTTTGGCACCGTCGTCGCATTCCCATCTTGGATCCAGGCAAGACCCTATTGATAGGGGTGCACCGCGAGCGCCAAGAGATTCATCGAAGGATCAAGGCCAGGGTGGTTCGAATGTTTGCAGAGGGGTGGATCAAAGAGGTTGAGCAATTGTTGTCGGCTCATGATCCCCCTTGGGGATCTTCAGCGAGTCAATCCATCGGTTACCAACGTATCGCCAAGGCTTTGCGTGAGGAAACAGATCCCTATATGGAAGCGGACAAGATCCAGGCGATGAATCGATCTTTGGCGCGGTCCCAATTGGTCTGGTCGAGGAAATTGCCTGTCGAATGGTTTGCACCAGATGAGAAATCAAGGGTGGAGGATCGTATCGAAGAAGCACTTCAGGCTGTGAAATCAGGAACGGCGATTCCCGATCCAGACCCGGAGTTGCTGGCACGAAAAAGAAACGTCTAAAAAAAACGGAGACTGACGTTCGTCAGTCTCCGTTCATGACACACCCACTGAAAAATTACAGAATTAGTATTGTTCAATCGGGCGGTCGTCGAGATCAAACACGATTCGATCGATGTCCGTGCGTGCGTTGCGAATGTCGTCACCAAACTGGTTGAAAACGCGCTTCCAGTACAAGCTGGAAGAAACGGTGCTCTTTGGCCCGGAGGCGCATCCGGACAGGGCCAGTGCGAGCCCGAAACAGAGAAGCAACGCAATCATCTTGATTTTCTGACGGTGTGGACGCATGGTCCCTCCCTCTTGTGTGATGGCCGAACTTGCGCGGTGACCAAACTTGCGTAATGGCCGAACTTGCGTGATGGCCTAATGTCTTCAGGAGTGAGCAGGATCGGCGATCACTGGCTCCTCTTTTTTCCCACAGGACGACCCGGAAAGTACACCTGCAGGGGGGCAGGGGCTGATTCCGGAGCCTCATTTCTTCCACATTTCACGGATTCCTCCGCGAAAAACAAAGATTAAGCCCGCTGACAGCCCAAGTCAACGGTCCTGAAAGCCAGAACTCACCGAATCGGAGAAGAGATCCCCTGATTCTGCGGGGTTCTTTGACCCCTGTGCGCAGGAAGGCTAGGATTCGCTCTGAGAGTTCCCAGAGAGGGCTTTGGGCCCCCGGTGAGGAACCTCCAGGGCCACTGTGGTGGCTACAGACCCCGTGAAGTGGGAGAGCGAGGAGACCGTGGCCGAGGACCGGATCCGCGAAATCAAGATCGAGAAGATCGAAAAACTCCGTGAGGCGGGGCACCACCCGCATCCCGAACGCTGGGAAAGAACATACTCCCTGGCGGAGGCCGCTTCCCTTCCGGAAGAGACCTCCGATGTTCGAGTTTGTGGACGCATCGTCAGTCGTCGCGATTTCGGAAAATTAACGTTTTTCGATCTTCAAGACATTCACGGCAGAGTCCAATGTTCCGTCCAAAAGGACGACTTAGGTGCGGAATCATTCAAAGAGTTCAACAAGTTGGTCGATATTGGCGATTTTGTGGGAATTGTGGGTGAGACTTATAAAACCCGGATCGGCCAATTGACGGTACGGGCGAGTGAGTGGAATTTTCTCGGCAAGATGCTGAGGCCGATGCCCGAGAAATTCCATGCAATTTCCGATCGCGAAATCAGGTACCGCAGAAGATATCTTGATCTCATCAGTGACGAAGAATCCCGCACCAGATTTAAAATGCGCAGAGATTTCATTCGAGCCCTTCGGAATGGTCTCGATGAAGCCCGCTTTGATGAGGTTGAAACCCCGGTTCTTCAAACGAAGCCATCAGGGGCACTTGCAACTCCCTTTGAAACGCATCACTCCGCACTGGACATACCGGTGTATTTGAGAATTGCACCGGAGACCTACCTCAAGCGTTGCATCGTGGCAGGTTTTGACAGGGTTTACGAATTTGCCCGGGTGTTCCGAAATGAAGGGATGGACCCTTCCCACCTCCAGGATTTCACGATGCTGGAGTATTATGCAGCCTATTGGAATTACGTCGATAACATGGATTTCACCGAGGCATTGCTGAGGTCCGCCATCGAAGAATGTACCGGGTCATTGGTGGTTTCCCATGCGGCCGGGGACATCGACTTTGGTGGAGAATGGCCTCGCCTGAGCATGACGGACTTGATTTTGCAGCATGCGGGCATCGATTTGCGGACATGCCCCGACGCAGACTCCCTCCGGGCGGCGATATCGGAGAGGGGAATCTCCCTGGAAGACGTGGATCGATTGGGCCGGGGTGCGCTCATCGATCTGCTCTACAAGAAGACAGTTCGTCACCAGTTGAAACAGCCGACCTTTGTGATCCAGCACCCTGTGGACCTCTCACCCCTTGCACGCAGCAATGACGATGATCCGACGATTACCGATCGATTCCAGTTGGTGATCCATGGCTGGGAAGTGATCAATGCTTACTCCGAATTGGTCGATCCCATCGATCAGCGGGAGCGCCTCGAAGAACAGGCACAGTTACATGCTGATGGGGATGATGAGGCGATGGTGATGGAAGAGGATTATCTCCTCGCCATGGAACATGGCATGCCGCCGATCTCAGGTTGGGGGATGGGAATAGACCGGATGGTTGCGCTGCTCTGTGGCGCAGAAAATCTCCGAGACGTCGTGCTGTTTCCTTTGCTCAAGCCCGAAGATGGAACTGCTGTCGACGACGCTCTGTTTAATGAAGGTGAAGAAACTCCCGCCATCGAGGGTGCTGACGCTTAGTTGCGAAATGGATCCCAGCCTTGGCCATCGGTATCAGGGCAGAAATGGTCGCCGCCCCACTGCCACTGGATGCCAATATCATCGCCGGTCGTCGGTTCAAATCTGCCGATCCACTGCCAGGGAGTCCCTGTTTCACGGGCCACTTGCTCGACCGTCGCAACCTCACCCGGATCGATTCCGAGGAGCAACTCATAGTCCTCTCCGCCACCGAGAACCTGATTGGGAGTGGGGCCAGAGTGCGGATTCAGCAAGCCATCCAGGTCGATGGTGGCGCAGAGTTGACTCGCTTTGCAGATCCGACCGAGGTCGATCTGCAATCCATCGCTGATGTCGATTGCGCTGGCATTGCTGGCCAGAGCCTCTTGAAGTGCCATGGCAAAGTGTTGACGCGATTTTGGGGCGCGCCATGGATCACCCTTGGGTACGTCCGTCCCCGTCAGCAGCAAATCCAAAGATCGGGCGGCTGCTCCCGGGGCCCCGCTCACCCCGATCCAGTGGCCAGGGAGGGCAGAATCCCTTCGCCATTCCCGACCTTCCTGAACATGCCCGATCACCGTCGCGTGGATCGAGAGTGATTCACAGTTGCGAGTGACGTTACCGCCGAGGAGTTCCACTCCATGAAGGTCGGATTCTTCATCAAATCTCTGCCAAAAATGCTCTCCGAAATATCCGGGGAGTTGTGGGGTTTCGAGAGAGAGCAAGACTCCTGAGGCCCTCGCTCCCATCGCGGTGATGTCGCTCAGGCTGCCTCTCAAGAGGCGTGTAGCCAGAACACCTGGGGGATGCCAATCGCTGAGCCAATCGACTTCAAAGTGTTGCCCACTGACCAGCGAGTCGACAGAGATCACACCTTTGCACCCGGCGGGGGTGACAAACAGTGCAGCATCATCGCCAGGGCCGTGGGCCGGCTCGGGGCAACGATTGCGTGGCCGAACAAAAGTGTCGACCCAATCTTGCTCATTCATTTGCGGATTCCGCTTTTTGCGATCCTGGAACGGGGTCAGGAATCTCTTGCATCAGCAAGTGGTCGATTTCTTCCTGGACATCTCGGAGGGCACCTTCAGAGAGCAAGCCCTCTCTGAAGGCTTGGTCCACAGCAGTTCGTTGGCGGTGCAGCAAGCGGATGAGAACCCCGCGAATTTGTTCTGCTGCCAATTCGGGGTGATCTTCCAGGACTTGGCGAAGGTCGCCATGAATATCCTCCCGGATCATGATCAACCTCTGCCGTATCTCTTCGAGACGTGCCGGGTCAATCTCCGTGGTGCCAGCGATGTCGGTCAATCCATCTAGGGCGGTTTCAACCGCGATCGCCCGCGCTTGATGTCTCTCCCAACGGTTCCTGCTTTCACGGGGACGAACGATGCCCAATTTCACCAGCAGAAATTGAATGGTCGTTCCTTGAATCAGCATTGAGAACATGACGACCCCTGCGACCACCGCCTGCATCGTCGGAGCGGTATCTTCCATCACGCTGGATCGGGAAATACCCAGCGCAAGAGCGATGGGGACTGTCCCTTTGAGTCCTCCCCAGTGGATGACGTGGAGCCATGAGCGAGGGAAAGAATCCCGAAGAGAGTGATCGAGGCCGCCGATGGCATAAGTCATCAGTGCCCTGGCTGCAACACTGGCGATCCAGACGAGAGCGACAAGATCCATGTTTTGCATGACCAGAACTGGATCGACGGCAAACCCGAGGGCAAGAAACGCCAGTGAGTTGACCAGGAATGCCACCACTTCCCACGTCAAGCCGAGGCTGACCTGGGTGGTGGCGCTCATTCGATCCCTGGCACCCGAATTTCCAACCATCAATCCGGCAAAGACGACGGCGATGACCCCGGAGGAATCGAGTCGCTCTGCGAGAAGATACGAACCGTACGCCAGAAGTATCGAAAAGAGGACCTTTACCAGCCGCTCATCAATGTAACGAAGGGCCCAATTGAAGACTGCTCCCAGCGACAATCCGATGATCGAGCCGAGACCGATCATCCGAACAAAGGTCCAGGTGCCTTCCATGGCGTCGATCTCGGACCATCCTTGATCGATGCCTCGCATCAGCAGGAAGTAGAGCACGACCACGACACCGTCATTAAAGAGAGACTCTCCCTCGACGATGGCGGACAGCTTCTTTTCGACCCGTTGCTCCCGGAAAATGGCGAGAACGCTGACGGGGTCGGTGGGACTGACGATGGCTCCCAGGAGTAAAGCCAACTCCCATGGCCAATCGGTGATGGACCTGATCGCAGCGGAAGTGATGAGGATTACCCCGAGGGTGCCGAAGAGAGCCATCGACCCGATCAGCGCGCCATTTTCTCGAAGTTTTCTGAAGGAGGTATTCATCGCTCCATCGAAGAGGAGTGGTGGAAGAAGGATCAAGAAGATCACTTCCTCCGTCAATTCAAAGTGTTCCCCTCCGCTGGGCAGGATCCCCTGGTGACGAAGGAAACCGACCGCCATGCCGGCGATCACCAGCCCCACGGTATAGGGGATGCGCCAGCGACGAGTCAGTATCGCTACCCCCATCGCTCCCAGCAGGAGCAGCAGAATGTCGTCGAGAAGAGGCAAAGTTGGGCCCGACGCGGCGATGTCTGTCATGGTGATTCCCTTCCCCCAGAAGGGTGCCCCTTCCGTCGGGGGAGGGCAAGAGGCCTTGTCAGTCGAATGAGAGTAGATTCTGATGGGGCCAGGGAAGGAAAGGAGATGGTGGCAGTGTTGATGCGATACAGGTGGTGCGCACAGTGCCGATTTCCGCTGACCCTGCTCCTTGCCGGAGTTTTCATCCTCAATTCCTGTACCTCCAACAAATCTGCACCCGCCCTCTTCGAGTGGCAACAAACCATCCCGCAACAGTTGATCCGAAGTGGCCTGCAGGCGGGGGATCCCTGGGCGATGGCTCATCTTCATTTGGCGCTGCCACAGATCGAAGAGTTGAAATCTCAGCGTCAAGAATTGATGGAGTTGATGGCCGATCCCGCATCGGTGATTCCGATTCATGGAGACGATGGCCATCGAGGGGAGCAGCATCCCCATCTCTTGCTTCGAACCGCAGTTCTCTTGTCGGGGGATCATATTGATCCTGCTTTGGTCAAGCGTGTCGGCTCAGACCTTGCAAAGACTTCTTCTCCGGAGCGCTGGCAGGAGGTCAATGATTTGGCATGGTTGCTGGACGCTGCTGCCCGTTGCTCCCTGAAACGTGATAGCGCAGCAAGTGGAATCTCCCTCGCAGGATTGATCGGGAGAGTTCTCTCCGATCTCGAAAAGGCCGATCAATCGATCGCGCCAGTACTCTTGCAGGATCCGCTGGGGGATGTTCGCAGACCGAGCGGGCTCGCAGGACCTGCAATCGCAGGTTGCTGGGCATACACCTGCTCCGGTACCCATTTGGTGGCCGCTCTTGTGGAATGTGACTTGGCAGGTTTGTTGGTGACGGATGAGAGAAGTCGCTTGCTGAATCTCTTGCAAAGGTATTGGGGAAGACTCAACTGGGAATTGAAATATCGCAGAACTGAGTTGAACCGAGCTGTCGCCAGCGGTGTTTCCCCTCGGCGTGCGGTTCGCGAATACGGTTTGGCAGTGACCAAGTTGCTCGGTCATGGATTGGAAATCATGGCCAGGGCGGCATTGATGAAGGACAATCCCGGGGGGACGCCATCGATGAGGCCCTTCAAGGATTACTCCGCCTTCCTCGATGGGGAAATCAATGGGTTGTTTTCCGCGGGTGGGGATCTCCCCGCTGGGGAAGTCTACGACCCTGTGGCTTTACTCAATTCGGAAGCGTTGTCTCATGACTCCCCAGTCTGGGAGCGAGCCTTTGGAGACTTGTGCCATCTATTTCGGGGATTGAGGCTTCGAACTGATCCCCAGAAGCACTGAAGGAGAAAATCTTGGTTTCCCACCGTTTGAGCCAACTCGGGGCGTACGCCATGGCTGCTGTTCGTCAACGAACGGCGGAACTGAAATCAAAAGGGTTTCATCCTGTTGATCTGGGAATGGGGGACCCATCTCGTCCGACCCCTGAATTGATTCGCCTGGCGTGCGCAGAGGCGGTCGAAAAACATGCTGCCAGCGGTTATCCCCCTTTTGGGGGGAGTGAGGCTTACCGGGGTGCAGTATCGGATTGGTTCAAAGGACGATTTGGTGTGGAGCTTTGTCCTGATTCGATGGTGGTGTCTTCCATCGGTTCCAAAGAATCCATCTTTCACCTGCCAGAAGCATTTGTCGATCCGGGTGACTCGGTGATTTGTCCCGATCCAGGATATCCGCCCTACGCATCCGGCACCTTGTTTGCCGAGGGGATTCCCCACTATGCACCGGTCCATCATGGGAGCGGATTCTTGCCAGATCTCTCCGCGATTCCCGATGAAGTCGCAGAACGTGCAAAGGTCTTTTGGCTAACGACCCCATCCAGCCCTTCAGGCAAGATCGCGACTCTGGAGTATCTGCAAGAGTGGGTTTCCTGGTGCAAGGATCGCGACATCATCGCCTGCAGTGATGAGGCCTACTCAGAAATTTACTTCGGCGAGCCACCCCATTCCGCACTCGAAGTTGCGACCGATGGAGTGTTGGTTTTCAATTCTCTCTCAAAAAGATCTGCGATGACCGGTTATCGGGTTGGTTGGATTGCAGGTGACCCTCAATTGATTGCGGAGTATCGCAAATTGAAGGCAAACATCGATACCGGAACGCCATGGTTCATTCAGGATGCCGCGATCGCAGCCTATTCGGATGAGACCCACGTTGCAGAAATGCGTGAAGAATATCGCTCGCGTATGCACCTGTTTGTCGATGCATTTGAGAGTGCAGGGCTGCCTCGAAGCGAATCGGAGGCTTCGATGTATGTTTGGCAAAAAACCCCGGTGGGGATCACCAGTGGTCAACTGGCAGAAGCGCTGCTCGACGAAAAAATTCTGGCAGTGACGATCCCTTCCGATGCTTTGGTGGGGGACCCTGATAGTCATGGCCCGGATGAACAGTTCGTCCGCTTGTCGATGGTGGCCAGTTGGGAAGATAGCCAGCGGCTTGCGGATGCGATCAGCCAACACCTGAAGTTATGAGAAGTGGATTCACTGTCTCCGGGACTCTTTGGTGAGCAGTTTACGGGCGGTATCCAGAGCTTCCGGCTGAGCGACATCCTGCAAATGGTCCAAGAGATCATGAAGTTTCTCAGGTATTGCTCCGCAAGAGAGCGCTCCTCGCAAATGGGAATGAAAAGGCGTCATGCGCGCCTGGGCAAGAAGTGAACTTATCGCCAGGAATTCCAATTCAGAGGTGTCCCAAGGACAGGTCGCCATCACCGTGCCGTAGGCAAATTCTCTGATCCACTCTTCCAAATCAGCGTGTCGAAAAGAGAGTTCTGATCGCACCTTGTCGGCGGAATCGCCGTAGATTTCCAGGAAGATATCTCTAGAGGATGCCGTGCGGAGTTCCATCTCATCTGTTTCAGGGATCGATTCTCGCAGCCATCCCAGCGCTTCCACCGCCGCAGGGAAACCGCTGTAGGGGATCGATTGCAGAATCGTCTCGGCGACAACTTGTGGGCTCGATGTCTCCAAGGCCTTGTTCAATGCAGATCGAGGGGAAAGCCGATGGGGCGCAGCAAGTGAAAAGGTCAGGCGGCAGCATTCGAAGTCTATTGTTGGCACGGATCCCTCTTTCATTCGGTCAAGGATAGCGGAATCGTACCTCTCACGCATGTTTATGATCCTGATCGAGGCCCTTGCCCAGCGTCGGTCTTGCCCTTAATCTCCTCGATGGATCGATCAATCGAATTGGGGGAATCATGGTTGAGGGCCCATCCACTGGAAACCCATCAAAGAAGAACAGTTATGGGCGTTGCCTGGCCTTTATCAATCAAAAGGGCGGGGTCGGGAAAACCACCTTGGCGATCAATTGTGCCGCGGGGTATGTCCAGATGGGATACCGCGTATTACTGGTGGATCTCGATCCGCAGGCCCATTTGACCACTTCCCTGATCGATTCATCCCAGGGAACGAGCCTCGACCGCATCTCGGAATTCACGATCGAAGCCACTCTACGACGGGAGAAAGAGATCGAAGAGTGCATCTTCGAGGTCCCGACCGAAGGATTCAGCCTCGTCCCCTCAGACATCAATTTATCTGCCGCCGAAAATGACCTTTACCAGGAGTTGGGGCGGGAATTGCTCTTGAAGGACGCTCTGATGAAGTTGCCCGAGGATCGATTTGATTTGGTAATCCTCGATTGCCCTCCGTCTCTCGGGCTGCTTTCACTCAATGCTTTGGTCGCTGCCGATGACGTCATCGTGCCGGTTCAGGCGGAGTATCTTGCACTGCAGGGGATGGTTCATCTGAGGGAAGTCGTCGCACTGGTCCAGCAGAGACTTCACCCCGATCTCTCCTGTCGTGTCGTCGTTCCGACGATGGTTGACCTTCGTACCCGTTTGTCCCGGGAGGTGATCGAGAGCCTTCGGGAAATCTATTCTGATGAGGTGACCGAGACGGTGATCCACTCGAGGGTCAAGGTGGCGGAGGCGCCCTCGTTTGGCATGTCGATCTTCAATTATGACCGCAAGGGCCCCGCTGCCGCGGAGGTCGCCAGTTTGTGCCAGGAAATCGTCGAAAAATTGGGCATTGCGACTCCGGCACTCGATCTAAGTTGAGATCTTCTCCACTTTAATCTTCAGAGATTCGCTGAATCCACCGATGGATGGGGTATTGCAAACCGTACCCCGGAACCGAAACCCATTGGAATGAACAGGCGGAGACATGGCCAGACCGGTAAATCAGGAGGAATTGGAATTTTTGAAAGCCATCGAGGAGTTCAAAAAGAAAGAGGACAAGTTGTTCCTCTCCTGGACCGAAGTCCTGTCGATCGTCAAGGATTTGGGCTACAGCAGAAGTGTCAAGGTCCGCTCCACTTCGACCGGCTCGAAGGGCAAAAATTGCGCTAAAAAGGCAGGATCGAAGCGATCCGCCAAAGCCACCCCGAAATCAGGCACCCAGGCTGAAAAATCGATAAAAAGCGCATGAGGCGTCAAATCCGCTGATGGTGTTGAAATTGGGGTAAGTCCTTATCTCAAAATAAGAAACGTCAATTCTCGTCGTTGCAGCCCTGCCGGTGAGATGATAGCCTCGATGTCACAAGTTCTGTTACTGACTTGAAATAGGGAAATTCGCCCATTTCAGTCGTCATCAGAGCGTGGCAATCAAGCTCCTTCAGGGACCAAGCGATTCCCGGGGGTTTGAGGGGATGGACCCGGGTTGGCCCACGGCGTGTTTTCCCTGATTTGTACCTTCCTGTGGAAGGAACCTGGTCCGGACTGATTGTGGTCCGGCTTCGAGACACCGTTTGCTGCAGTCTGTCGTGGATTTGTCAGCAGGTGGGTTGGGATAGCGATTATGAACACCGTCACCAAAAGGGATCTGGTCCAGCGTATTTCTGAAAACACTGGAGTTCAGCAGCAAAAAGCCAAAGAGGTCATCCAGCAGTTTCTCGACGCCATCATTCAAGAATTGGCCTCCGGGAATCGGTTGGAGTTTCGGGATTTTGGAGTATTTGAGCCGAAAGCGAAAGCGGCTCGCATGGCTCGCAACCCCCGCACTGGTGACCGCATCGCAGTCCCGGAGAAGGTCACCGTCAAATTCAAATCGGGTCGAATGATGAAGGAGCGCCTGCAACCACAGGGTTCCGATGATTCGGTCGGGAATTCCGAGGCCCCATCGGCGCACTCCTGAGCGGCAATCAGTAGGGTGTTTCCGGCAGAATCGGGATATCACTACCGCATTCCTCTCTCCCGTCCGCGAATATCCGCCGCGGATCGGCAATCTGTACTCTCTGTCCTCGACAGCCATCGACTCTCTGGGGGTCAGTGGTCCCGACAATTGGAGGCTCTTGCCCGCAACACCCTCGGGGTTCCGGTCGTTTCCTGCAGCAGCGGTACTGCCGGTTTGATCCTCGCTCTTCGGGCATTGGGTGTGACGGGTGGGGAGGTGATCACTCCTGCACTCGGGTTTATCGCCACTGCCCACGCCATTCGTGCGGTGGGTGCGACACCAAAGTTTTGCGATGTTTCCCCCGATACCTTGTGTTGCGGACCTGAGGAGGTTTTGTCGGTCTGGAGTGATGATGTCCGCGCACTGTTGCCGGTAGATCTGCTCGGTGTCCCTGCGCCCATACAAGCATTGATGGAAATCGGCCGCAGTCGTGGCATTCCCGTCATCGAAGACGCTTGTGAAGCACTGGGGACGAGCACGGAGGGTGGTCCGTGTGGGGCTCTTGCAGATGCTTCCTGCTTCGGTTTTTACCCCAACAAGATCCTGACGATGGGAGAGGGTGGACTCGTCGCATGCAGAGATCAGGAATTGGCAGACAAAGTGCGACAGTTGGGAAACCAGGGGCGGACCGGTGCAGAATTTTCCTTTTCGGGGGAAGGATACAATTTCCGACTGACCGAATTACAGGCGGCTCTGGGCGCGAGCCAATGGCTCGATCTCGACCACCGGGTTGCCGCCCGTGAAAAAATTGCGGCCCACTATGGACAGTTGTTGGAAGGGGTCGATGGCGTGATCCCTGCGCCGGCTCCGCCATTGACGGACCCGGGGGAGCGCAGATCCTGGTTTACCTACGTGGTGCTGCTGGAGCGAGCGGAGTGGAGAGAAAAGGTCCGGCAGGATCTTGCTGAGCGAGGGATCGAGACTGGTCTGTACTTTCCTTCCATCACCCAATTCCAACCTTATGACGATGCCCCGAGGGGTGAGTTGGAGATCACGAACTCAATCTCTCCAAGAATGTTGGCGCTGCCATTTCACGCCGACCTTTCGCTGGAAGAGGTGCAAGAAGTGGTGGGCGAACTGACCATCTCCCTGGCAAATCTCCCATAATCGGCAAGGGGCTGCAGGAATCGGCAAAGGCCTGCAGGAAGACTCGCCATTCCGTGGCAAAACAGGCATACTGCTTCCCATCTTCAAAGTGGGGGTCAGTAGCTCAGTTGGTTAGAGCAGCGGACTCATAATCCGTCGGTCCCTGGTTCGAGTCCAGGCTGACCCACACCTCCTTGTTGTCGGCGGGGCTCGGGTACATCGTCGCGGCCATGGTCAGCGACAAGGACTTTTACTCAGAACAGCCAGCGGATGAGAAACAGCCTCCGGGGGAGTGACTTTCTTCAAAGACCTTTGCCGGCCAGATATCGGTAGTCTCCGTTGCAGCAGTTTTCCACGGAGAGGTTCAAGTCGGGTGCTTTACCAACACTTCATCGTGACAACGAGCAAAAAAAACCACTTTGGATCTCGTTGATCCAAAGTGGTTGGGTGAAGTCAAAGATCGATTGAAACTATCAGCTTCGGGGTGCCATGCGCGCCCTGAACGCCAATATGCTCAATCCCAAACCACAAGCCCAAGAGATCAGACTCAGGGGCCGTGGCAATCCGGAGGGGGGGGTGGTGTTGGCCGAAACACCTACCCCCGTTGTCTCTTCTTCACTGACTTGGGAGACGATCTGAGTATTATCTTCTGAATCAAGAAGGGTCGATTCGGCCACAGGGGCGGAATCCACAATCGTGTCGGAATCGGAATCGATCACCATCTCTTCATTCTTCTGGCAACAATCCATCTCTTCGACATCCATCTGTGCAGCGATGGCTTCCACTTCCATCACCTTTTTCATTCTGCGCGATTCGGTCTGGATGTAGTCGAGCAACATGTCGACTTCCTTTTCAGCGATTCGCAGATTTGGCATCGGAAGCTTGTTGTAAGCCTCGAATAATTCCGTGGCGATGGGGTCCTTTTCCGCGAGCATCTTGTCTGGTTCCTGAATCCAGCGTACCAGCCACTCATGGTCTCTGCGTGTCGTGACGTCCAACAGATTCGGTCCAGGCTTCATCGCTGTGCCTTGCGATCTGCCGATCTCGTGGCAAGCAGAGCAACGTGTCCTGAATAGGGATTCGCCTTGGGACAACTTCCGTAACTCCGGGGCGTCTTGGTACATGTTTGACCGCTTCATTGGAGTTTTGTAGTTGTGTAACCAAGTGCCGATTTCGGTCGCCAGAATGTAAGGGTTCTCGAAAGGCGATTTTTTCATCCAGCGGCCAGTCTTTTGGTTACCGACGATCATGCTCAAGTTGT
>CAYRAM010000041.1:0-18021 GCA_964422295.1 uncultured Planctomycetia bacterium
AGGGCATCGTCGAGGAGGTCCGCATCCTCGTGCAAGCGTTCAAGGACCTCGACAGGAATCTCGCCGTCGATGAGGGCAGAGGTCTCAAAGATGGCGACCTGGTCATCCTCCATCTTCTCCAGCAAACCGCTGTACAGATCCCCCCGGCGGGCGGGCAGGTTGTCAGAGAAGGCTTCCCGCTGCGGCAATGGTTGCACCAGTTTCCACTGCCGCTCCTCCCCCGGTTCAAAGATGCCTTTGCCTGAAGGGCCCAGCGATCGCACCAGATCGATGGCGAATCCGATGTTGCCGGCGGCCCGATCATCCAACTCCTGGGGCAGCCACGGCAAATCATCGAGGACCGGCGATCCGGGATAGGCGAGGGTCAGCAACTCTTCCAGCTCGCGCAATCCGACCCGTTCGATCTCGATGACCTGTGGCTGGACACCGCCTTCCCAGCCTTCGGGAAGTTTCGTTTTCTGATTCTCTTCACGGTCGATGGCGAGGGCAAAGGACGTTGGGACCTCCTCCTGATGACAACGCTCCATCAGACCCCTCAACAATGTGCTCGAATCGGGATCCGCTTCTTCCAAATCATCGAGTGCGATGAAGAGGGGCAGTTCGCGGGCGACGGCGGAGATCAGTTTGAACCACCAAAAAGAACGCATCTGCTCCGAGCTCTTCTCCGGGGAAGATTCCCCCGTCAGCTCATCGAGGAAATAGGCGATGGCTGCGGCGTCTTCACCGAGCCACTGTTCGAGGGAGACTGCGGCACTTTCGCGGATCTGCTCTCCATCCGAATCACCGGATTGAATCCCCAGCATGTCGCGCAGCAGGTCATGAAACCCCTTCAACGGTTGTCCTGCGGTACCGCGGAAAGTACCACGCAGATCGCGCATCCCTTTCTGGCGGCATTGACGGGCGATCTCTTCCAGAAGCGCACCGGTTCTCTGCCCTTGGGCACCGCCGATCAGGGTGACCGCACCCTCTTTCTCTCTGTTCGACAGGTGGTCGACGATCTCGCCGACTTGTTCACTGCGACCAACCAGGGGCAATGCATCGCCATCGATAATCCGTACCGGGCCCTCCGATTCGAGGACTTGCGGACGGGGGTCAAAACTGGAGGTGACGCGAATCACCGGCGGTGCGATCGTTCCTCCGTGATCGGCGATCGCCGCAACGAACCAAACCCGGGTTTCATTGGCACCGACCTCTTCGTCGGCGACAAAGTTTTCTTCACACCAGTTCCACCCCGGTGAATCGACCCCTTCCACGTTAAAACGCGCAGGGATCGGCGACTGGTTCTGCAGGACGACTCTGCTCCACAACCGCTCTCCGGTCGTCACGGAGAAGCGCAATACCTCGGATCGAAGCGTCAACCGACCGGTGACCACCTCTGCGCTGCTGCCGCCGACCCGATCCATCGAGAGCTTTTCGGTAAAGCGCGATTCCAACAGCGCCAAACCATCCCGGCGGCTGCGTTCCCCGGAGGCAAAATCGATGAACTCTGTTCGCCGCTCCCGGGGGGTGCGGTCGAAGAGGTACACATCGCCGTCATCGAAGTGGGTCAACTCCCCCATGGTGATCAGCAGATCGCCGGAGGATCTGATCAGAAAACACTCCCCGGGCTGTGTATTTTCAGGGATCTCCCCAAGGCTCTCTTCGCCGCGATCGACCCCTTGCAGAAGCAGTGATTGATCCGCCTGTTCCAGCGAACACGCCCGCAAGACCTGATCGACCTTGGCCGTTTCCTCAAGGATTGCAGTGACCACCGCATCAAAGATGGGAGCCTTCTCCTCGTAATGATCATCTGCGAGAAATCCGGCGTGGCCGATGAAGTCGTTTCGATAAGAGGGCAGATGTTCGAGGGCATCGATCCAGCGCTGGGGTTTATTGCCGCCGCGACCGCTGACCGCTTTCACCATCGTGGTGTATTCATCCCGGGGAGTTTCGAGAATCTGCCGCAGATCTTCAAGAATCCCCAGCGCGCCTGTTCCCTGGGAGACCCGCTCGTGATCGCGGGCACCGTGGCGCAAGAGGACCTCGACCCATGAACCAAAGGATGGGCGCTTGAGGAAGTTTTGGACCCTCTTCTCCCGGTCCACCGGCATCGACAATCGTGATCGCGCCGTCAGCAACAGCAAACCCTGCCAACGAACTACCGCTTCAAGACTGGCGAATGCAGCGGCATGGAGGGATCGGGCATCCCCCCGGGCCTGATCCATCACCGGTACGATGCGAGCCAGAGGCTGGGGTAGTTGTTGGCCGGGAAGACTCCCGCCGGATTCCTGCACGACACCTCCGAGAAGGATTGAAACGGGCTTCTCCAGTACCCTGACGATGAATCCGCCAATGCCGATCCCGACAATACTGGAGGGATCGGTATCATATCCCCTTGACGGCCCCGATCGGAGATCCAAACTCAAGAAAGATCATGATTCCGCAGGAGGTTCGATGTTTGGAGATGGCAGCAAATTGATCGTCGTCGGCGACCGTGTATTGGTCTCTCCAACCCAGGGTGAAGAACGCACCCGGGAGGGATTGATCCTCCCCGCCAGTGCGGTCGAAAAGAATGAAGTGCAGAGCGGCAAGGTAGTCGAGGTTGGCCCGGGTACGCCGATGACCCCTCCTGCAGAGATCGGCGATGAACCTTGGAAGGTGACCGAGCCGCCCAATCCCATCTTCATCCCCCTCGAAGCCAAGGTCGGTGATCAGGTTTTGTTTCTGCGAAAGGCCGCCATCGAAATCCAGTTCGCAGGCGAGAGTTATCTGATCGTTCCCCACGGGGCGATTTTGGTGCTCGCCAGGGATGGTGAAGCGGCAACCGATGAGGTCGATTTCCGTGAAGAGGATTTTGAACTATAGGTCGCGGGCAACCACACCCAATTAATCCACGGGAATTCGCAGAACCGGAACCGGCTCGTTAAAGCCCTTCATCTCATACGACTTGAGGATGGCGTTTGAAGTATCAAAGCCGACCCGCTCGACGATCGAAGGCAGGGTCACGACCTCACCGATCTCGCCTTTTGATTGCAGCCGCGCTGCCAGGTTGGTGGTCTTGCCGATGGCGAGCCACTCCTGTTTGAAACTGGAACCGAGCATGCCGAAAACGACCGGTCCCGAGTTGACCCCGGCGCGCAAATCCAGCCCCCACGACTCTCCCATCTGTCGACGCACACGGGAAGCGAGGGAAGTTCTCTGTACGAGATCGATGGCAAACTGCAAACCGCGGGCCTCATGATTCTCTCCTTGGCAAGCGGCCAGCAAGCCATCCCCCAAATGCTGAAGAGGTCGCACCTGATGCTGTGCCAATAGCGGAACCGCCAGTTCAAAGACACTGCGCACCGTCTCCATCACCTCTTCAGCGGAGAGTTCGGTGGATCGCTGGGTGAAGCCGGCGAGATCGGCAAAGATGATCGTCGCATCCTCAGTGGTGGACAGCGCCATCTGTTCTGCGGGGCGGCCACTGAATCGCTCGATGCTTTTGGCGGCCTGACGGGCAGGGTCGATCCCGCGATACACGTCATCGACCAACTCGATCCAGTGAGGTTGATTCGTTTCAACTACCCTCGAGTATGCGTCGTCGAGACGTTCGATCGCCCGATTTTTGTTTCCAGCCTCCAGAGCTGCATTGACCAACAGCAATCTGGCGAGAATTTCACCCTCGGTCACCTTTTCAATGGCGGCCGATTGATCCTCCAGATGACTCAGTTGATCTGCGCTACGGCTTTCCGGAGGAGTCAATTCCACTCGCCAGTAGTCGATGAGCAACTGTAGTTCAGGATGTCGCAACAACTCGGCGGTTCGATCCAATTCCGCCATCGCTTCTTCATGTTTCCCATCCACGGCCAGTGCACGGGCTCGCGCCATGCGAGCAAAGCCAACGGGAGGAACCGATTCACCACCACACTCTTCAAGACAAGCTTCCAGTCTCGACAGGTGATCTGGCAACTCTGACGAATCTTCCAATTCCAGAGCAGCCTGCAGACTGAAGGTGTACAGCCGCAACCGTGAGAGCGGTTCCAAATGCTCGCCCCGTCGATTGAGAGTCTCGGTCAGCACATCGAGAGCCGCTTGCGGCTGCCCCGATTGGATCTCCGCAAGAGCCAGGGAGCCGGAAGAGATGGCAATCCCCAAGTGATCTTCCGCCTGATCTTTGTCTATGATGGTTCTTCGCAGAGATCGTCGTCCCTCGGTACGCGCTCCGAGATACAGATATGCCTGGCTGATGCCGTCTAGGATCCAAGGTCGGCAAGCCGCCTCCCCCACCTGCTCAAGAGCACGGGTCAGCGAAGCCAAAGCTGCGCCAGATCGGTTCTTCTGTAATTGCAATGTACCCAAGAAGTGGTGACAGCGGGCCAAGGTGGCCTTCATCGGCTTCCTGGAAATCAGCTCCCCGGCCTCTTCCAGCAAATTGGAAAGGACGTCTGCATCACCGCGAGCCAGACGCAATCGGGTTCTGAGATCGATGAGTGAGCGAGCATCGGACCATGGCTCCCCCTGATCTGCTGTTTTTTCGAGGAGTCCTGCGATGGGATCGAAATCCATTCGCACTTCACAGACCGCAGCCTGAGCCAGATCGACCAATAAAGGGTCAGTCTCTTTTGGCAAGCCCTGGGGTGAGGACTCTCCGCGAATCACCGACTCCTCGATGCAGCGCCACCAGTTTTCCAGTGCAGTGCCTTCACTCATTCTTTGGCAACCCCTGATCACTGTCATCTTCCAGATCGACAACCCAGATGTTTCTGAACTGCATCAAATTACCGTGATCCTGAATTTTGATGGGGCCTTTCTGCGCACTGAAATTATTGTAGTCGGTCAATCTCAGATGTCGGGTAGGGCCGATGAAGTTCTGCTGATTGTGGATCAGTACCCCGTTGTGCAACACCGTTATCCGAGCCGGCTCGATCACCTGATTCTCTTTGTAACGGGGGCGGGTGAAGAAGATGTCGTAACTCTGCCATTCTCCAGGACCCCTTGATGCATTGACTCGGGGAGGGCACTGGCCATAGAGGGCACCACACTGACCATCGGCGTAGGAGACGTTTTCATGACTGTCGAGGATCTGCACCTCAAAGACGCCCATCAGAAAGACTCCCGAATTTCCACGACCCTGTGAACTGCCTTGAACCTTCTCAGGAGTCCTGAACTCCAGATGAAGTTGCATGTCCCCCCAAGATTCGCGGCTGAAGATGTCGCCGGTCCCCGGCTTGACCTGCAGCGCTTCGCCGAGCCAATCCCAGCCGATCTCCCTGCCACCCTGATTCCAGGCACCGAGATCGCCCTTTTCACCCAGCAGCACTTGGGCATGGGCAGGTCGTGTCAACGGAACATATTTCCCCGGATCCACCACCTGCGGACGCGGTCGGTCCGCATCGTGAACACGCCACTTTTGTCCGGGGATAACAGGAGTATTTCGGTATCCAGGGAGATCTTGCAGTGGGGTAATCAGGCAAGAAACCAACAGTGACGCTGACAAGAATCCCATGGCGGCATAACCCTTCAGGGCGGAAGTAAATCGTTCCATCCCGCCCAAGGATACGGCTTCGGGGTTGTGGGCGAAACCGACACCACAGCCTCCCACCGATTGCGGCGATCTTCATCAGGGGGCCTGAGCATGCCATAATCTACGGATGACTGAGGAAAGGCCCCATGGACAATATTCCCCGCCTGCAATTTCTTCGTTCCCAGGGTTCACTCACGGTGATGGCCATCCTGGTGTTCCTCTCTCTGCAACTCGCAGTGGCCGTCGCAGATTCAGGATCCCCAACTGGCGGTGAAAACGATGCGGCTTCCACGGTTCCGACCTTCAACAAAGATATTCGCCCGATCCTTTCCAATCACTGTTACGCCTGTCACGGTCCCGATTCCGCCGCACGCAAGGCGGGCTTGCGTCTCGATCACTTCGACTATGCTGTACGACCACGTTCAGGTTTGGCGGCCATCGTTCCTGGAGATTCACAAGAGAGCGAAGTATGGCATCGCATCATCAGCGATGATCCCGACGATCAGATGCCACCTTCCGAGATTCACAAGCCACTGACCGAAGAACAAAAACTGGCCTTACGAAAATGGATCGACGCCGGTGCCCGTTACGAAACACACTGGTCCTTCCAGCCCCCCATAGATCATGCGGTCCCACAGTTGTCGAAAACCGATGCGCCCTCTGCCATCGATGCTTTTCTCAGAAACAAACTGGAGTCACAGGGATTGCCTTGGCGACAGCAAGCCAGCAAGGAAACCCTGATCCGCCGGGCAACCCTCGATCTCACCGGCCTGCCGCCGACCATCGAAGAGATCGATGCTTACCTGGCGGACGAGGACCCGGGAGCTTGGGAGAGGGTGCTCGATCGACTCTTCGCTTCCCCTCGTTTCGGTGAACACTGGGGTCGCACCTGGCTCGATGCCGCTCGCTATGCGGATACCCACGGCCTGCACCTCGACAATTACCGCGAGATGTGGCCCTACCGTGATCGTGTCATCGAACTCTTCAACGCCAACACCCCCTACGACGAATTTGTCATCGGCCAATTGGCGGGGGATCTGCTGCCGGAGACCACTTTGCAGGATCAAATCTCCAGCGGATTTGTTCGCTCCCACCCGACCACCAGCGAGGGTGGCGCCATCAACGAAGAGTACCGAATGATCTACTCGGTCGATCGCACCAACACCTTCGGTACCGTCTTTCTCGGTTTGACCCTCGGCTGTGCCCAGTGTCACGATCACAAGTTTGATCCGGTTTCACAAGAGGAGTACTTCGGTCTCTACAGTTTCTTCAACAACACCACTGAAGCAGAGATGGATGGCAACGCCAAAGCACACCCTCCGGTGATTTCTGTTCCAAGCAGTATGCAAAAGGAACAGAAAACAAATCTCGAAACAGATCTGGCAAGCCTGGAAACACAAAAATCGGAGCCCAATGAAGAAATGGATGCGGCGCAGGCTCTCCATGAAAAAGAATGGCTCACCGAAAAGGATCGCTGGCGTCATCTGGATCCGGATCAAGCCACCACATCCGGCGGGGCGATCTTTGAACGCCTCGAAGACGGATCCCTCCTCGCTGTCGGCACCAATCCAGACAGGGACACCTACACATTTTCGGCAACTCTTGACGGCGGTCACTTCCGCGCATTGCGGATTGAAGGCCTTCTCGATGCCTCACTTCCTGAGGGCGGCCCAGGTCGCGCCGGCAACAGCAACATCGTCCTCACTGAAATCGAAGGCGAAGTGGTGTCGGTGGATTCTGAAGGCGAAGTCACCGGCGAGCCGATCACGATTGCATGGAAACACGCCCACGCCGACCACCAACAACAGAACTGGCCGGTGACCGCTGCCATCGACGGCAACATCTCCCTCGATGACGGCTGGGCGGTGGAAGGCTTCAATCGCAAAGAACGTCGCATCGCCATCTTTGCCAGTGACGAACCCTGGGGAGTGGATGGAACCGTCCAAGTCACCGTGAAACTGCACTTTGCCAGTCGCTACACCGGCCACGCTCTCGGTCGAGTGCGCCTTGCGGTTGCCGAGGAGTTCATGCCTCCCACCCGCGATCAGGTGTGGGGTGATGACGAAGTTCCCCCCTCCGACCGTATCGTCAATGATGGTCCGGAAGAGGATTGGAACTGGGTCGAGGGAGATGGGCACCATGTCCGCTCGGGAGATCGCAGCCGATTGCAACAGACCGATCAGGAACGCATTACCCAGCACTACTTTGTCCACGTCCATGAACAACGCACCATGCACAAAGGTGATCGCCTCTACGCTTATGTATATCTGGATGAAGACACACCACCGCAAACGGTGATGCTGCAGGTTCACCGCAACGATTCCTGGGAACACCGCGCCTTCTGGGGTGAGGATCGTGTGACCTATGGGGGCACCGGGGTCGACACCCCCGGCCATCGCCCCATGGGTGAGTTGCCACCTACCGGGCGCTGGGTCCGCCTCGCCGTCGACCTGGAAAAAATCGGCCTCAAGGCGGGAGACAAGATCAATGGCGTCGCCTTCACACAGTTCGGCGGCAAGACCTACTGGGATGACTTTGGTCTCAGTGGCCATGGCGAAACCCTCGAATGGGAATCCATCGTCACCGGACCGGTTCCCGCCGACGACGAAAGAAGCGTGACCCTGCGTCGTGATTTCTACCGATCACGTCACAGTCCCGAGTACAGCGTTCTTCTTTCCGAAATCAAAGACAAACGAGAGCAACTCAATAAACTGAATAGCGAGATCCCGACGACTCTGGTCGCCGCAGAACGGATGGAGACTCGGGCAACGCGATTACTCAAGCGCGGTCAGTACGATCAGCCCACCGGCGATCCCATCGAGCCTGCGATTCCTTCATTTCTTCCACCACTGCCGGAAGGATCTCCCTCCAATCGACTCGGCCTGGCTCATTGGCTCATCGATCCGGACCACCCACTCTTCTCCCGTGTCACCGTCAATCGCATATGGCAGCAACTCTTCGGCACCGGACTCGTCGGCACATCCGAAGATTTTGGTTTACAGGGGGAATGGCCAAGCCACCCGAAACTTCTCGACCATCTGGCTCGCGATTTCATAGATCGCGACTGGAATCTGAAACAGTTCATCCGTTCTTTGATGACAACGCAAACATATCGAATGAAACCTCGTGTCGATGAACTGGCAGATGAAAAAGATCCGCGCAATCGTCTCCTCGGTCGTGGATCCCGCTTCCGACTCGATGCAGAAGTGATCCGTGACCAGGCGCTCTTTCTTTCCGAATTACTCGTCGAAAAGATGGGCGGCCCAGGTGTCAAACCGTATCAGCCGGAAGGTCTGTGGAAGGCGGTCGGTTACGTCGACAGCAACACCGTCAATTTTGTCCGCGACTCCGGCGAAAAACTCTACCGCCGCAGTGTTTACACCTTTTGGAAACGCACCAGCCCACCTCCGTACCTGGCCATCTTCGACGCGCCGAATCGGGAAACCTGTATCGTCAAACGGGAACGCACCAACACGCCGATGCAGGCATTGGTGCTGATGAATGATGTGCAATATCTCGAATGCGCCCGCCTGTGGGCGCGCAACCTGCTGCGTGATGAATCGGTCACCGATGACACTGCGCGGATCACCCGGCTGTGGCGGATGTCCACTGCGCGGATGCCCGACGAAGCAGAGTTGTTGGAGTTGAAAAGTTACCTCGATATCATGCGCGAGACGTGGCAGAAGGATCCACAACAGGCAGAAGAACTTCTCTCTGTCGGCGAGATGGAACGCGACGATGAACTCGATGCCGGTGAACACGCCGCATGGATGATGCTGTGCCACCTGATCCTCAATCTTGACGAAGTGGTGATGAAAGGCTGATCGATGGACCCTGAACTGCAGATCAACATTCAGGAAACACGTCGGCAGTTCTTTGGCCGCTCCCTCGCCACCGTCGGCTCGACCCTCGGGCTCGCGGCCCTCTCCGGGCTGGAAGGATCGCCGCTCTTCGCCGCTGACACCCTGTCCAACGACCTCACATCGTTGGGACGACCAGGCAGCCTCGCCCAGCCGCATCATCCGCCCAAGATCAAACGGGTCATCTCCCTCTTCATGTCGGGTGCTCCTTCGCAGATGGATCTCTTCGATCACAAACCGAAGATGATCGAGCTTTTCGACAAGGATCTGCCCGAGTCGATCATCGATGGTCAGCGTCTGACGACGATGACCAGTGGTCAAGCGCGTTTCCCGGTGGCGCCCAGCCGTTTTGAATTCGATCGATACGGTCCCTCAGGAGCAGAGATCAGTGAACTGCTGCCACACACCGCCGCCATCGCCGATCGCATCACGATCATCAAGTCGATGTTCACCGAAGCGATCAACCACGATCCGGCGATGACCTTTATGCAAACCGGCAGCCAGCAACCGGGAAGACCCAGTTTGGGTTCATGGCTCAACTACGGACTCGGTTCGATGAACTCTCGTCTGCCTGCGTTCATGGTGATGCAGGCGACGTGGACCGGCCGCCGCTCGGCGCAGGCACTCTTCGAACGCCTCTGGGGTGCGGGCATGTTGCCATCCGAATATCAGGGGGTTTCCCTGCGTTCCATCGGCGACCCGGTGCTCTACCTTTCCGATCCACCGGGAGTCGAACGCACCACCCGCCGACAGATGCTCGACTCCCTGGCTCGCCTCAATGGCAAACTGGTCGATGCCATCGGCGACCCGGAAACGGTGGCACGCATCGCCCAGTATGAGATGGCGTATCGGATGCAGACCTCGGTGCCGGAGCTGGTCGATACCAAAGATGAGCCGGAACACGTCAAACAGATGTACGGTCCTGATGTCGACAAACCGGGTACCTTTGCCTCCTGCTGTCTTCTCGCCCGAAGGATGATCGAACGCGATGTGCGATTCGTGCAGATCTATCACCGCGGCTGGGATCAGCACGAATTGTTGCCAGAAACGATCCGCCGCCAGTGCTCCGATGTCGATCAGCCGAGTGCGGCGCTGATTCGAGATCTCGAACAGCGGGGGCTCCTCGATGACACGCTGGTGATCTGGGGAGGCGAGTTTGGCCGTACCATCTACTGCCAGGGACCGTTGACCCTGGAGAACTACGGTCGTGATCACCACCCCCGTTGTTTCAGCATGTGGCTTGCCGGCGGCGGCATCAAAAAGGGTTACGTCCACGGCGAGACCGATGATTTCTCCTACAACATCACCCGCGATCCGGTGCACGTGCACGATCTCAACGCCACGATCCTGCATCTCCTCGGCATCGATCACGAGCGACTGGTCTACCCTTATCAGGGCCGGGATTTTCGCCTCACCGATGTCCACGGCCATCTGGTCAAGGACATCCTCTCTTGAGGTGATTTCAATGCATCCAAGCCTGATCATGATATTTTCAAGTGACGCCTACAGCGGTTTTTTCCATCACCCACAAAGATCCATCAGAAAGTGACCACACAACGATGCAGACATTGACGCGCAGAGGCCAACACCACCTCGAACACCGCATCCATCCGGTGCCTCACTGGCGACTGACTCCCGCTTCCGGGGAGATCCATTCGGAGATCCTCGTCGTTCACGGTCTCGGCGAGCACTCCGGCCGCATGTTGCCGTTGGCAGCCTCGCTGGCTGATCGGGGATACGCCTGCCGCTTGCCCGATCTCCCCGGCCACGGTGGCGATGGCAGTGATGCCCATCGCCGCCTGATGCATTGCTACCTCGACAGTGCAGACGCAGCTGCCACCCTCGAAAAGATCGAGGCGATGAACCCTGGTGATCACCAACATTTGGAAGAAGTCCGCGATACACGAACCCGCGAACTCAATAGCACCTGCTTTGATTCCGTCATCGAAGCCATCGAGCGTTGCATGTTGTGGAGCGCCGGGGATGGCAATGACTCCCGACGTCCTCACTTTATCTGGGCTCACAGCATGGGAGGCCTCGCCGCTCTGGGTGCTCTCGAAAAGATTGACCGTGACATCTCCAGTGCTCCCAAGGGAGTGGTGCTGAGTGCACCCGCTCTTGCACCACCCCCCTTCAAGGACGACCTGTTGTCGCGCCTCGCAACCTTCAAGGCCTACGTCATATCGAATGTCACCATCTTGAAACCGTTTGCGATGCTGAAGCGGGGAGGGCTGCGCGCATTGGACCTGAAATCGGATGGCCGCTGGTCATCTCGTTACGTCAGTGATCTCCCTGATGAGCAAGCACTGCACCCGGCAGATCCTCTGCAACAGTTGCTCCTGCCGATGTGCTTCCTCGGTCGATTGTTGCCGGCGATGGGAAGGGCCCATTCGATGGTGCGACACCTGAGGACGCCAACCTACGCCATCGCCCCCGGTTTTGACCCGATTGTCGACACCCGCGGATTGCTGCGCTGGGCACCGAAGCTGCGCCCATCGATGGATCCCACTCGCCCCCATCGACTCTCTCGCCAAGAAGATCTGAGCATACACGACGTGATGCGCAGTTCGATGGCTGATGAAGTTCTGGAAGATGCCCACCGATGGCTGATCGGTGAAGCTGGACACTAATCGGCAGAGTCATCGTGAACGCGGCGGAAGATCTCTTGGACACGCTCAGTGTGCACATCCATCTCGATGCGCAATCGTTCTTCCGGTTGGCCCGCCAATGATGCTCCAAATCCGATGCGAATCGCCAGCTCCCTAAGACTTTCATCCTCTTCCGAAACTGCCTTGATGCTGGCACGGTGCATCATCGACAAACGATTTTCGACGAGACGCAGGAAGTGGTAGGCGGTGCGCAAGGTCAGTGCATCAGCATGGCTGATCAGATCCGCATTGGATAATGCTTCGATGGCTCTGGCAGTCGAAGGCTGACGGATCTCAGGATTCTTCTTCCGATGACGCAGAACCAAACTTTGTACGAGGAACTCGATGTCGATCAGACCTCCTGGCCCGGTACGGAAATCGATTCCTTCCTTGCGCCCCGCCTGACGACGTCGCTCATGCATCTCACCGAGTTCGACCACGATTTGCTGTGGCTCCACATTGCGACCAAGGTTTTCATCAATCCACTGCATCACCTCTGTCGCCAGGTTCTCATCGCCGCACACCGCACTGCTGCGAACCAGAGCCTGGTGTTCCCACAATTGGGAGCGCTCACCGAGAAAGTACTCCTGGAATTCATCGAAGCGTGTCACCAGTGCCCCGCCTGCGCCATCCGGTCGCAACCGCAGATCGACTTCGTAGAGTGGGCCGCCGGTGCCCGGCTTGCCGATCATTTCGGTGACATTCTTCAGGTGCTGAGTCCAGAAGACTCTCTCCGGCTGATCATTTTTCGTCGAGCCGAAGCCATCGTGCACAAGAATCAAATCAAGATCGCTGGCGTAACCCATCTCGTCACCACCGAGTCGACCCAATGCCAATATCGCATGTTGAGGCGGGGTCTTTGGATCCGACTTCAATTCTCCCAACATCTCTTTGGTTTGTGACAGAGCACGCTCATCGATCACTGTCAGGATCGCTCTGGCGACCATCGAAAGCGATGTCAGCACCCGGTCGAGGGGTAATCTTCCACTCAGATCGAGGATTCCGATGTGGATGAAGTGCAACGCGCGGAACTCCTGAATGCGACGGGCGACTTCGGTATCGTCATCGGCGCCTTCCAGTGTGGAGCGCAATTCGACGAGCAATCTCTCCAGAGTTCCCCGACGCACCGTGCGTACCCGATCGACCACCTCGTCGAGAACACCGGGGTGATTGAGCAATAACTCCGACAGATAGCGACTGCGGCCAAAGAGATCGACAAAGATACGGCACGTCTCGGGGCGCTCGGTGAGTTGTTGGTAAAAGACCGCCGGGGCACCGAGAGTTTCGACACATTGGACAAACATCAGTGCCGCTTGATCGGGATCCGGGGTCGACTTGATGGCATCGAGCAACACCGGGAACAGTGCGGCCAGGTAATGTCGGGCACGTGGTGATCGCAAGCCGATCTGGCGCGGAAACGCAAGCCTGCGCAAGAGTTGATATGCCTTGCGTGGATCACGGAAGGAATAGCGACCAAAGACTCGATCGATCACTTCCGGTTCAGGCTCGAAAGCCAGCACCACGTGAACTTCTCCCGAACTCTCATCGCCGTACCCCCTGAAGAGGGTGTGAAAGAGGGATTCGAGAATTCCACGGATGCGGTCTCGCCTCAGATCGAGTGCTGTGAATAGTTCCTCTGCAGAGTCGTGCCCGAGAGATCGGGACAGTGCGCGTTGCAGTGCCGGGTCTTCCGGAAGTTGAAACGATTGGCGACGATGCTGAAGCATGCAGTGATGCTCGACCCTGCGCAGAAAACGATAGCCATCGAGCATCCGTGCCGACTCGGAAGGTGTCAGCGCTCCGATCGCCCCAAGCCGGCGAATCGAGTGATAGATATTGCCGCCGCGAATCGAGCGATGCACTTGTCCATGGAGCAATTGCAGGAACTGCACCAGGTACTCCACATCGCGGATCCCTCCCCAACCTACCTTCAGTTCAGTTTCGTCCTTGCCCGCAGGGCTGCTTTCGAGGACTTCTTTCCAACCCTGCAGTTTTTGGATCTCGTCCAGATCAAAGGGGCGCTGGAAAACGAAGTGGGCGACCTCATTGAGAAGCCGCTTCATCCCCTCGCTGCCGTCGTGCACCGGTCTGCTGCGAATGTGCACGATGCGTTCCCAGGTTCCTGCGACCGCGCGGAACTCGGCTCGTGCCTGACTGACCGTGGGGACCAGGGGGCCCGTCACCCCGCCAGGCCGCAGTCGAAGATCGGTGCGATAGATGGGAAAAGTACCTCCGTGACCAGAGAGGACCCGCAGAATTCCGCGCGCCGCCAATTCGCACGGCCCCGGATCGGTGTCGTCATCACGCAAGAAGTAGAGATCGATATCGCTGGAAAAGTTGAGCTCACGCCCACCCCACTTGCCGAGGGCAACGACCCCCATCGGCAGATCTTCAGCACTTACCACCTTGAACGCAGCACGCACCGTTTCATCCGCCAACTCGCTGAGTGCATCCCCCGTCTGTTCCACATCGATGCCGCCATCCAGTTCGCAGCAAACGATGCGCAACAGCTCGCGGCGGTGCCAACGGGAAAGGGAACGCAGTCGGGCAGTTTCATCCGCACCCCCGATGCGGGGTGGTTCGATCATCGGATCTCGCGGATCGGCAAACCCCGGCGATGTCATTTCGACGAGGTGACCTTCGGAGAGGTCTGCCATCGGTTCGCCGGCGCCGAAGATCAGAGTCAGCCTTTCGAGGCGTCCCGGTTCGAGCAATTCTTCTGGAAACCCGTACATCCCGGTGAGAGTTCTCTCCAGGCTGCCAAGTGCGGCATCGGGATCGGCGGCATCTTTGAGCGCTTCCAGCAATCGGTCACTCTGATCTTCGCCGATCGCATTCAGAATACTGCGCAGATTCCAGAGCGCCCGATCCGCAGAAGCGACCTCCAGATGGGCCAAACGGTCCCTTTCCCGACGGGCGATATCTTCGCCAGCAGGCAGAATGGCCTTTGAAGGAGTGTTTCGATCCTCGTCAGGAGCTTTTTTTGCCAATGCGAACTCCTCAGCCCCTCATCTCGAAGGGATTTCCCCTGACGAGTCTGAACCCTGGCAACGGCTCAGGAAACCCCTGATGTCGACGTCGGTTCGGGTGAAGTCGGAAGCGTCTCCCGTTATCCTCAGGTCAATACCGGAGCAGTTGCATTTGACCCTCACCGAAACCTGGCGAATCCTGACTGAGGAGAGGAGTGGCACCGCATGAGCACCGCCACCACCGAACTGGCGAAGTTTGGCCCGCGCAAAGGGACAAAACCCAAGGGCGGCCACGTCACCCAATCCCTCCAAACCCAGCGCAGTGATTTTTGGCAAAAGGGTCCGCTGCTGACCCTGCTCGGCTTTGGTGCCTTCATCGTATACGTGCATTTCCGCGCCTTCATGGGCACCGATTACTACTCGGCGCCCTACCTTTCTCCCTTCTACTCACCCCTCGTTTACGCCAACCCCGATTTCTTCGCCGGTTCACCGACCTTTCACTCACTCCTCGGCAACCTGCCCAAAGGAGCGGTGGAATTTTGGCAGGGAATGGTCGGCTGGTTGCCGATCGCACTGCCACTCTCGCCGGCATTTTTCATCCTGCTCTTTCCCGCATCCTTTCGCGGCACCTGTTACTACTACCGCAAGGCCTACTACCGCAGTCTCGTTGGTTCTCCGGCGGGGTGTTCGGTATGTCCGCTGGCAAAGGGAACCTACCACGGCGAAACGAAACTGCTGTTGATCCAGAATCTGCACCGCTACGCCATGTACGGTGCGGTGGCGTTCATCTTCATCCTGACCTACGACTTTTGGCTGGCGCTGTGGATGCCGGTCGATGCCAGCGGTGCTCCGTGGGTTTCCAATGCCAATTCGGGAACCGAACCGGCGGGTTACCAGTTCGGCTTTGGGGTCGGGACGCTGGTGATGGGCCTGAACGTACTCTTCCTCGGTGGCTACACCTTTGGCTGCCATTCCTGGCGCCACGTCATCGGTGGCCGCCTCAACCGTTTTGCCACCGGCGATGGCGGCAGCACCGGATGGACCTATGCCATCTGGAAGGGGTCGACCTGGCTCAATGAACGTCACATGCCGTTCGCCTGGATCAGTCTTTTCTGGGTGATGTTCACCGACCTTTACGTCTGGGCCGTCTGCAACGGCTGGATCACCGACATCAACACGTGGTCCACCGCCGGTGGGCAGTAGAAGGAGTCCCGATGATTGATCTCAACGAAATCCAGACGATCGAACACGACGTCCTCGTCGTCGGGGCCGGAGGCGCAGGGCTGCGCGCCGCCATCGAGACCTCCAATCTCGGTCTCAACACCGGCGTCATCACGAAGAGCCTTCTCGGCAAGGCTCACACGGTGATGGCAGAAGGGGGCATGGCCGCCGCCATGGGCAATGTCGACAACCGGGACAATTGGAAGATCCACTTCCGCGACACGATGCGTGGGGGCAAGTTTCTCAACGTCTGGGAGATGGCGGCGATCCACGCCCAGGATGCTCCCGACCGTGTGCGCGAGCTGGAGGATTGGGGTGCCGTCTTCGACCGCACCCGCACCGGACTCATCAATCAGCGCAACTTTGGCGGGCACCGTTACCCGAGACTCGCCCACGTCGGCGACCGCACCGGCCTCGAATTGATCCGCACCTTGCAGGACCACGGCATCCACCAGGGAATCGATGTCCACATGGAGTGTATCGCCATCGATCTGCTGCAGGACGGAGGCAAGATCAGCGGCCTTCTCGCCTATTGGCGTGAGACGGGTCGCTTCGTCGTCTTCCGGGCTCCGGCGGTGATCTTTGCCACCGGCGGTGCCGGCAAGGCCTGGCGCGTGACCTCCAACTCTTGGGAATACACCGGCGATGGCTACGGCATGGCCGCCCGCGCCGGCGCAGAACTGATGGACATGGAGTTCACCCAGTTCCATCCCACCGGCATGGTGTGGCCCCCGTCGGTGCGCGGCATCCTCGTCACGGAAGGGGTACGCGGCGAAGGCGGAATCCTCACCAACTCCGATGGTGTGCGCTTCATGTTCGACAATGTCCCCGACCGCTTTGCACCGGAGACCGCCGATTCAAAAGAGGAAGCGCAGCGCTGGCTCGATGGGGATCGCGATGCCCGTCGCCCACCCGAGCTGCTGACCCGCGACGTCGTCGCCCGTGCCATCATGCGCGAGGTCAAGGCGGGGCGTGGTTCCGAGCATGGCGGTGCCTACCTCGACATCAGTCATCGGGATTCCGACTTTGTGAAACGCAAATTGCCTTCGATGTACCACCAGTTCAAGGAACTTGCGGAGGTCGACATCACCGCCCAGCCGATGGAAGTCGGACCGACCCTCCACTACTACATGGGGGGCATCCGCGTCGACGCTCACAGTCAAATGACCAACGTCCCCGGACTCTTCGCCGCCGGCGAATGTTCCGCCGGACTGCACGGAGCCAATCGCCTCGGCGGCAACAGCCTCTCCGACCTGATCGTTTTTGGTGCCCGCGCCGGTCAGGGTGCAAAGGAATACCTCGACCAGCTTTCCGGCACGCCGACGGTGCAGCAGGAGCAGGTGCAGGAACAGATGCGTTCCGTCACCGATTTCCTCAACCGTGAAGATGGTGAAAACCCCTACGTCGTCGTCGACGACCTGCAAAAGATCATGGAACTCAACGTCGGCATCGTCCGTGAGGGCAAGGAGCTGGAAGAGGGCATCGATGCGCTGCAGAAGCTCAAGGAGCGTGTCGCCAATGTCAAAGCGCATCCCACCAGCCAATACAACCCTGGCTGGAACACCTGCATCGATCTGCGCAACATGATCACCTCTGCGGAATCCACTGCTCTCTGCGCCCTGCAGCGCGAAGAGAGTCGCGGCGCGCATACCCGCCTCGATTTCGAGGGTGAACGGGAAGAGGGCCTGACCTACAACGGAGTTGTCCACCTCACCGAATCGGGCGAGGTCAAAGTACGCAAGGAGATGCGCAAGGACGCCCCGGAAGATCTGCACAAGATCGCCCACTCGACTCTGGAAGAACTGGAGGGCAGCCGTGTCTGAGAGAACCTTCCGCGT
>CAYRAM010000042.1:0-17715 GCA_964422295.1 uncultured Planctomycetia bacterium
CTTCATGGCACACAATTACACGCACACAATTACACGCACACAATTACACGCACACTGTTCACCGGCGTCCCCTGCAAAAACGTTCCCAAAAGAGAACCCTTCCCCAGGAAACAAAGGATGCAAACGCACGACCGACAGCGGTCCAAAACACCGGACGAGGGGGAATCATCCTCCCCAGGCCCTGAGTCAGAAACCGCTCCGGGAGCATGGTTTGCATTCACCGGAAGCGACGATTCTAAGAAGCCCAGATTCCCTGTCAACGAAGACGGGCCAATTTGAGCGGAAATTGCCTTAATAGATTGCAGCTATGAAGGGGAAGCCCAGAGCAGAATTGGGAGCCGAGGGCCGAAAAGATGGCGTCGGGGATCAGAAGCGAAAGCGGTCGGCGACTTCTGCCGGTGCGGATGCGAATCCGAAGGGTTCCATCGAGAACCCTGCCCTTCCCTGTGAGAGGGACCGAAGGCCGGTGGTATATCCGAATACCTCCGCCAGGGGCACTTTCCCGGTAATTTTGCGCTGATCCACCACCAGATCCACATCCTCAATCTGCGCCCGACGGCGCACCAGATCCTGGTGGATGGAACCAAAATACTCCTCAGGAGTCGTGACTTGAAACTGCATCAGAGGCTCAAGGAGAACATCTCCCGCCTTCTCATGAGCTCCCTCAAACGCTTCCCTCGCTGCCACCGCCAAGCCCGCTTCCGTCGTTTCCGGAGTCACCGGAGGAAGGCTAATTTGCGCTTGGACCTGAATGAATGGGAACCCGAGGCTGCCTCCACCACTCAGACACGATTCCACCGTATCCCGGACCGCCTGGACCCATTCGGGGGCGATGGTCGGGACTCCACCCTCCCAAACGATACTCTCCACATCCGAGTCTGACGTCGAAGAACCGAGGGGAAGCAACTTGATTCCGACCTCACCGAATTGATCCTTGCCACCCAGTAGACGTTCCACCTTGACCCTGCAACTTCCTTCCCGGGAAACCATTTGACGATATGCCACTCGCGGCTGGCCAATATTTGCATTGACCTTGAAATCACGTTCAAGACGATTACGGATCACTTCAAGGTGAAGTTCACCCATCCCCGACATGACGAACTGACCCGTCTCCTCATTGGTCTCGGTTCGAAAGGTGGGATCTTCGCGCTCGATTCTCTTCAGGATCTCCTGCAACTTGTCCCTGTCCTGACTGGATCGTGGCTCGATGGCCATCGAAATCACGGTTTCAGGAAAAACCGGTTCCTCCAACAAAACCTGCTTCTTCGCATCGCAGAAAGTATCGCCGGTACCGCTGAATCGTGGCCCGGTGATGGCGACGATGTCTCCGGCAACTGCCTTTTCGAGATTTTCGCGGCTGTTGGCATGCATGCGATGAATTGAATTGACGCGCTCACGCTTTCCGATCCGCGGATTCATCGCCGTCTTGCCTTTTTCCAACTCTCCGGAGTAAACCCTCATGTAGAGAAGCTCGCCGTGAGTATCAATTTGGACCTTGAAGATGAGTGCACAGAAGGGATCTGCCGCGCTGCAAGGGATCTCTCTGATCTCTCCCGATTTGGGATCACGACCTTCCAGTGAATCCACATCCCCGGGATCAGGCAAATAATGAACAACGGCGTCCAGCAAAGGCTGGATGCCCTTGTTTCCCAAGGCGCTTCCCCCGAGGACAGGAACCCAGCGACGTTCAAGGGTACCGCGACGGATGGCTGATCGAAGCAGCTCCTCAGGGACCTCATCCCCCTCCATGTGGATTTCCATCACTGCGTCGTCGAAATCGGCGACGCGGTCGAGGAGTTCACCACGCCACAACTCTGCAGTCTCCTGCTGGTCCTGATCGATCTCCGACTCCTCGACCGTGGCCCCAAGACTCTCTTCGTCAAATGAGTATTGCTTCATCTTGACGAGATCGATCACAGCCCTGAAATCTGTTTCGGTTCCAACAGGAATATTCAAAGGCAGGGCTTCGATGGAAAAAGACTCACTGACATTATCTACGACGCGAAAATAGTCAGCGCCAATACGATCCAGTTTGTTGATGAATGCAATGCGAGGAACGTTGTAGCGGTCCGCCTGGCGCCAGACGGTTTCAGATTGGGCTTGAACTCCTGCGACTCCGCAAAAAACTCCCACTGCTCCATCGAGAACACGCAGAGCTCGTTCCACCTCCGCAGTGAAATCGACATGCCCGGGAGTATCGATCAAATTCAGAACCGTATTCGCCCAACGAAAACTGGTCGCCGCACTCGTGATGGTGATGCCCCGTTCCTGCTCTTCGACGAGCCAATCCATGTGGGCACTTCCCTCGTGCACCTCACCCATCCGGTATTCCTTGCCCGAATAGTAGAGAAACCTTTCGGAGACGGTGGTTTTCCCCGCATCGATGTGAGCGATGATGCCGATGTTTCGTGTGGGATGACTGGCTTCTTCTTTGCTAGACACTATCGCTCCGGCCATGGCTGAACTGGGTAACAAACGGATGAGTACTTTGTTCTCATGCGGATTCTCATTCAAGAAGACATTCTGCTCAAGGGATACAGGGACAGTCACCGGGATTCACCGGCAGATACAAAAAGATCCCCCGCACCCTTTGGGTGCGGGGGATCGTTCACCAATGCTCTCTGAGGAGTCAGCGACTACCAAGCGTAGTGCGCGAACAATTTGTTGGCTTCAGCCATCTTGTGGGTATTCTCACGCCAGGTCACTGACGCCCCCTCCTTGCGGAAGGCTTGGGCAAACTCGTCTGCGAGCCGCTGCGCCATTGGCTTGCCACTGCGGCCTCTGCACGTCTCGATGATGGTCCGCACAGCCAACGCCTGGGCGCGACGGCGAGTCACCTCGACGGGGACCTGATAAGTTGCACCACCGACGCGTCGAGAACGTACTTCAACTTGGGGCATGACATTCTGGACAGCAGCCAGAAAGACATCCAAAGGTTCCGCATCGGAGACCTTTTGACCGAGCAGATCCATGGCTTCGTAAAATATTCCGCGAGCGATAGCTTTCTTGCCATCCCACATGAGTCGGTTTATGAACTTCGTCACTACCATGCTATTGAATCGAGGGTCGGGCTTCTGGAACCGTTGCGTCGAACGGAACTTCTGCTTCACGACCTTGCTCTTGCGCTTGGCCAAACTCTCTACCCCACTATTTCTTGTTCTTTTTGCCGTACTTGGATCGCCCCTGCTTGCGGTCATCGACCCCGGAGCAATCGAGTGTTCCCCGAACCACGTGATACCGAACACCGGGCAGGTCTCTCACTCGCCCTCCCCTGACGAGCACGATCGAGTGCTCCTGGAGATTGTGACCCTCGCCACCGATGTATGCCGTGATCTCCTTGCCGTTGGACAGGCGCACACGCGCCACCTTCCTGAGTGCGGAGTTCGGCTTTTTCGGGGTCATGGTGTGCACTTTGAGACACACCCCCCGGCGCTGTGGACAGCGGTCCAACACCGGAGACTTGCTCTTCTTCATCTTGTCTTTACGGCCCTTGCGGACCAACTGATTGATCGTTGGCATTCGTTCTCTTTCAAAGGTCCAAAGCGGACGAGTCCGCCTTTCCCTTCAGCGACATCGACTCATCATTGCCTGATCATTGCCAGATCGATGCTGGCAGCGATCAACTTTCCACCCCTGATCAAATCGGGGCGGCTCGTCATACTAACCCGCAGGATCGGATTCGTCTTCCGAATTTGGAGCTTCCTCCTGCGGATCCGGGGAAATCGACGTCTCCCCTCCAAGCAGCAGATCAGGGTGCGGTTCCAAGGCTTCCTCCTCAGGAGCGGCCTCAGGGGTGCTCTCAGGGTTGGCCTCAGGGTTGGCCTCAGGGGTGGCCTCAGGGTTGGCCTCAGGGGTGGCCTCCATTGGATTCTCAGAGGTCTCTCCTGCAACAGGGTTGCCCATGAGGAATTCCCGTAATGGATCGACGACTGGAGCTTCCTCGGCAGCGACTTCCTGAGGTTTTTCCTGATTTCCGACCAGCACCGATTTCAGCTCCGGTTTCTGCTCAACCGGAGGCTCACCGAGGTGGCGGACTCCCTTGTCGAAGTAGTTCCTGTAACCCGTACCTGCAGGAATCATGTGACCCATGATCACATTCTCCTTGAGACCGACCAGGCGATCCTTCTTGCCACTGAGAGCGGCCTCGGTCAAAACCTTGGTCGTCTCCTGGAAACTTGCCGCAGAGATGAAACTGTCTGACTGCACAGCGGCTTTGGTGATCCCTTGAAGCATCGGCTCAGCAGTCGGAGGCATCATTCCTTCCTCCACCATCTCCTTGCAAATCTTGCGGAAACGATGGCGGTCGATCACCGTATCCGGCAATAGATCGCTGTCTCCGGCTTCCCTGATCATCATGTTGCGCATCATCTGCGCAACGATCGTTTCAATGTGCTTGTCATTGATGGTCACATTCTGCGACAGGTAGACCCCTTGGACCTCCTCGATCAGGTAGCGCTGTACTTCTTCTGCGCCTTCCACCCGAAGAATATCCTTCGGCACCTTGTCTCCATCAGTCAACGGCTGACCATGAATCACCTGATCCCCTTTGGTCACTCTGAAGTGCTTTCCTGAAGGAATCACATGTTCATGAATCTCACCATTTTCGGTGACGACGTTGATGATGGCCTTGCCGCGCTTCTTGTCTCCAAATTCGACGGTTCCATCCACCTCTGCAATGACAGCGGGATTCTTCGGCTTTCGAACTTCAAAGATCTCGGTGACTCGGGGCAAACCTCCGGTGATGTCCTGGGTACCAGAAGCCTCACGCGGTGACTTCGCCAACAAATCTCCGGGGGAAACCTTGTCTCCGTCAGAGATCTGCACCATTGCACGTTCAGGAACGGGATAGGCTGCAACCGTATCTTCTCCCGCTTTATCACTGCAGATGCGGATCTGGGGCTGCATCTCCCCACGGTGCTCAGTGATGATCCTGCGCTCCTGGTTGGAAACGGGATCGATCTCCACCTTCAAAGTCGCACCTTCGACGATGTCTTCAAATTTTGCGTAACCCACAACATCAGTGAGAATCGACTGTGAGTGGGGGTCCCAGTCAAAGAGCGCAGTACCCTTGCGAACCGCGACTCCTTCCCTGACGTGAAGGATCGCACCCAAACTCAGTTCGTGGTTCTCCAACTCTTTGCCATCCTTGACGACCGTCAGCAGGCCACGGCGACTGATGACCACATCTTGACCTTCCTGGTTGACGACGTGGTTGACATCATTGAGGACGATTTCACCGGAGTAGGACGCCTTGACCGCAGATTCCTGAACCGCCTTCGAAGCCACTCCCCCGATGTGGAAAGTACGCATCGTCAACTGGGTTCCCGGTTCTCCGATCGACTGGGCAGCAACGATTCCGACCGCCAAACCCTGCTCGACGAGCTTGCCGCTGGAGAGATCCATGCCGTAACACTTTGCACAGACACCCAAGGGGCTGTCACAAGTCAAATGGCTGCGAACTAGGATTCGAGGGAAACCCATCTCCTGAATACGATCAGCGATTTGGGGTGTGATCAGACCATTCGCCTCGACGACGACTTCGCCTGAAACGGGATCCTTGATTTCGGAGACAGAGGTCCGACCCCGAATTCTTGCGGCCAGCGGAATCGCTTCCTTCTCACCGCGCTTGAGTGCCTTTTTGGAGAGACCGTTGCGGGTTCCACAATCGGACTCATTGACGACTACATTTTGAGCCACGTCTGCAAGTTTTCGAGTCAGGTAACCGGAGTCAGCGGTCTTGAGAGCAGTATCCGCCAGACCCTTTCGAGCACCGTGGGTCGATGAGAAGTACTCCAGAACTTTGAGTCCCTCGCGGAAGGATGCCTTGATCGGAGTTTCGATGATCTCACCAGATGGCTTTGCCATAAGCCCGCGCATTCCCGCCAACTGACGAATCTGGGTCACGGATCCCCGCGCACCCGACTCCACCATCACAAAGATCGGATTGACGTATTCATCTCCGGGTCGCAAGTCCTCTTTGAGGCGCTGCATCAACATCTCGCCAACGACATTGGTGGTCTGGGTCCACTTGTCGATGATTTGACTTCTGCGCTCGTCATTGGTGATCACACCATCCTGGTGACGTTGCTGAATCGTATCTACCTGGCCTTGGGTTTTTTCAAGAACTTCTGGTTTCAGTTCTGGCGTACGCAGGTCTGCGAGACTGAATGAGAGTCCGGATCGGGTAGCAGCCTTGAATCCGAGGTCTTTCATGTCGTCGAGAAATTTCAGAGTTGCACGACGTCCACGAATCCGGAAGCAGTCAGCGATGACAGACTTCAGATCCTTCTTGGTTAATGCAAAGTTGTAAAAGGGCATATCGAGGTGATCGAGAAGATCATTGAAGATGATGCGACTTGGAGTGGTTCTGTGGAACCCGTGTTCATCCGGAGATTCGACCTTGCCGTGTGCACTGAAGACCTGTTTTTCCTCAGGCAAACGTACCCTTGCCATTGCGTGGCCATGAATCTTTCCGGCGCCAAGAGCGGTATGAACTTCCCTGGCACTCGAAAACAGGATGTCACATCCGGCCATTTCTTCCTTTGCCACGGTCAGGTAGTAACACCCCATTACGATATCTTGGGACGGAGCGATGATCGGATTGCCGTGTGCGGGAGAGAAGATGTTGTTCGTCGACAACATCAAGTTTTGCGCTTCCAATTGTGCTTCCACCGACAGCGGCAAGTGAACCGCCATTTGGTCACCATCGAAATCGGCGTTGAAGCCCTCGCAAACCAGGGGGTGCACGAGAATCGCATTACCCTCGATGAGCACCGGCTCAAAAGCCTGGATACCCATGCGGTGCAGGGTCGGCGCGCGGTTCAGCATCACCGGATGTCCCTGGGTCACTTCCTCGAGAATGTCCCAAACCTCATCATCCTTGCGCTCAAGCATCTTCTTTGCGCTTTTGATGGTATCCGCGTAACCCAATTCCTTGAGCCTGCGAATGATGAAGGGCTGGAACAGTTCCAGAGCGATCTTTTTCGGCAATCCACACTGGTGAAGTTTCAGTTCAGGACCGACTGCGATCACCGAACGTGCAGAGTAATCGACCCGCTTTCCGAGCAGATTTTCGCGGAAGCGCCCCTGTTTGCCCTTGATCATGTCCGTCAGCGACTTGAGAGGTCGATTGTTGGATCCCAATACCGGGCGACGGCAACGGTTGTTGTCGAAGAGGGCGTCCACCGAATGCTGAAGCATTCGCTTCTCGTTACGAATGATGACTTCAGGGGCATTCAGATCGAGCAACTTCTTCAGGCGGTTGTTGCGATTGATCAGACGACGATAGAGGTCATTCAAATCACTCGTTGCAAAGTTGCCGCTTTCGAGAAGAACGAGGGGACGTAGATCGGGCGGGATCACAGGAACCGCTTCGAGGATCATCCACTCCGGCTTGTTTCCAGATTCGATGACAGTACGGATGATGCCGAGCCTTCGGATCAGGCTCGCCTTCTTTTGCTTGGAGCGGGTGGTCTCGTACTCCTCCTTCAACTCATCGAAGAGAGAGGGAAGATCGAGGTTTCGAATCATGGTGCGAATCGCCTCGGCACCCATGTCTGCTTCAAACTCATCCCCATACTTCTCCCTGGCAAAACGGTACTCCTCCTCATTGAGAAGTTGTTTCTCTTTGAGGGGAGTGTCACCGGGATCGAGGACCATGTAGTCCTGGTAGTAAATCACCCGCTCAAGGTGGGTAGTCTTCAACTCCAGCAGGTTGCCGAGACGGGAAGGCATCGCCTTGAAGAACCAAATGTGTACCACTGGAGCAGCCAGATTGATGTGCCCCATGCGCTCGCGACGAACGCGGGAGTGGGCCACTTTGACGCCACAGCGGTCACAGATGATGTCCTTGTGCTTGATCCCCTTGTACTTGCCACAGGCACATTCCCAGTCCTTCTCGGGACCAAAAATACGCTCGCAGAAGAGTCCATCTTTCTCCGGACGGTATGTCCGGTAGTTGATGGTCTCGGGCTTGCGAACCTCCCCGTGGGACCAGGAGAGGATGTCTGTCGGCGACGCGAGACGTATGTTGACAGCGCCGTAATCATTCACCTTGTCGTAAACTGGTTCCATCATCGTTTTACTTCTTTTCCAGTTCGAGGTTCAAACCCAGGCCCTTGATCTCATTGGTGAGAACGTCGAATGAGACAGGAGTTCCCGCCTGCAGACTGTTTTCACCCTTGACCATCGACTCGTAGATCTTTGCACGGCCATCGACATCATCCGACTTTGCCGTGAGCAACTCCTGGAGGATGTGTGCAGCACCGTAGGCTTCCAGCGCCCACACCTCCATCTCTCCGAATCTCTGTCCTCCGAACCTGGCCTTTCCTCCCAGCGGCTGTTGCGTAATGAGGGAGTATGGACCGGTAGCCCGGGCATGAATTTTGTCATCCACCAAATGATGAAGTTTCAGCAGATACATTCTTCCGACGGTGACCTTTTGCTCAAATCGCTCACCGGTACGTCCGTCGTATAGTACTGATTTACCGTCGTCGGTAAGGCCTGCCTTGGTCAGTTCATCCCGAATCTCTGCTTCCGTGGCTCCGTCGAACACGGGTGTCACGGCGCGGTAACCGAGCTTGTCTGCAGCCCAGCCCAACTGGGTTTCCAAGATTTGACCCAGGTTCATTCGGGAAGGCACGCCGAGAGGGTTGAGGATCACCTCAACCATCTGCCCATCATCCAGGAAGGGCAGATCCTGCAGCGGCAATATTCTGGAGATGACCCCTTTGTTACCGTGTCGACCGGCCATCTTGTCACCGACTGAGAGATTCCTCTTGGTCGCAACCCAAACCTTGACCATCTCGATGACTCCCGGAGACAACTCATCTCCACGGGTCATCCGATTCACCTCACGATTCCGGGAATCTTCAAACTCCTCCATCGATTTGAATCGACGGAAAAGTGCATCCTTGATCTTTTGGTTGTTTTTCTCGGAAGAGCCAAGGAACAACTCGGGATTGAGGGCGATCTTTGCTGAATGAACACTGCGCGACATGAAAAGTTCTTCTGCCTTGAAGACTCTTCCGTTATCCGGGTTTCGGGGAGAAGAGCCGGTGACATCACGAATCTCACCGAGCAAGGACTCAAGCTCAAAAATGATTTTGTCGTGAGTTTCTGATTCCAACTGCTCCATCCTGGTACGCATCGATCGACGCTCTTCCGGAGTAATTTCACTCTTCCGGGAGAACTTCTTCGATCCGATAACGACACCTTTGATGCCGGACCCAACGGTGAGGGATTCATTTTTCACATCCTCACCCGCACGTCCGAAGATGGCATGAAGCAGCTTCTCTTCAGGAGAAAGTTCACTCTTCGATTTTGGAACGACTTTCCCGACCAATATGTCGCCCTGAATTACCTGGGTTCCCGTTTTGATGATTCCACGCTCGTCCAGTTTTGAGAGCACCCTTTCGGAGACATTGGGAATGTCGCGGGTGAACTCTTCACGACCCAATTTGGTTTCGCGAACTTCGATTTCAAATTCGTCGATGTGGATTGAGGTGTAGACGTCATCACGTACCAGTTGTTCACTGACGATGATTGCGTCCTCGAAGTTGTACCCATCCCATGACATGAAAGCGACGAGCACGTTTCTGCCGAGAGAGAGCACACCATTATCCGTGGCGGCTCCATCCGCAATGACATCACCTTTGATCACCTTCTGATTGAGGACGACACAAGGGCGTTGGTTCTGGCAGGTTCTTTCATTCAAGCCACGGTACTTGCGAAGTTCATAACGCTCTCCATCGATCTCGATATGGGTCGAGTCAACAGCGGTCACCGTTCCATCGCTGGGTGATCTCATGACCATTCCGGAATATTTGGAGACGTGCTCCTCCATTCCAGTTCCGACCAGAGGCGGATCAGTACGCAACAGGGGGACCGCCTGACGCATCATGTTCGACCCCATCAATGCCCTGTTTGCGTCATCGTGTTCAAGGAATGGGATCAACGCTGCCGAAACCCCGATCAACTGCTTGGAAGAGACGTCCATCAGCTCAATCTTGCCCGGATCAACCATGATGAATTCACCGTTGTAGCGAGCCAGAACCAAATCACCGACGAGCTTGCCATCTTGATCCAGCGGCGAATCCGCAGGAGTGAGGTACTTGTTTTCCTCTTCGTCTGCTCGAAGAAAGCGGATTCCGCTCTTGGAAAGATCGACCTTGCCATTTTTGACCGGGAAGTAAGGCGTGATGAGGAATCCATACTTGTCAATAGTTGCAAAGACACTGAGGCTGGAGATCAGCCCAATGTTTGTTCCCTCAGGAGTTTCGATGGGACAAATCCGCCCGTAGTGGGAGATGTGCACGTCCCGTACCTCGAAGCCCGCACGCTTCCTGTTCAACCCCCCGGGTCCGAGAGCACTGAGGCGTCTCTCGTGGGTCAACTGTGAGAGCGGATTGGTCTGGTCCACCACCTGGGACAGTTCGCCTCTACCGAAGAAAAATTCGACTGCGCTGGAAATGGTTTTGGAGTTGATGACAGAGCGTGGAGTCAAATTCTCCGGCTCCATCATGCTCATCCGCTCCTGGACAGTTCGCTTGAGCTTGAGGAAACCCTTGCGCAACTCATCTCCTGCAAGTTCCTCGATCGTCCGCACCCGGCGGTTACCCAAGTGGTCGATATCATCCAACTGACCCTGTCGATTGCGGAGTTTGAAGATGTAGGAAATCGACTCAAGGATGTCTTCCTTTTGAATCACCTGGGCATCATCGGGAAGATCAAGTCCGAATTTGCGATTGATGCGGAAGCGTCCCACCTTGCCGAGGCGGTACTTGGCATCATTCTTGAATTTGTCGAAGAAAAGTTCTCTCGCCTTGGCAACCTGAGGCGGATTTCCCGGTCGCAGACGTGTGTATATCTTGATCAGCGCATCTTCGTGATCGATGGAATTGTCTTCCCTGATCGTTTTGAGGAAGAGATCGTCAAAACTTTCGGGAAGCACCTTGAAGCTCGATTTTCCGCCGCGCTTCGCTGTCATGTCCTCAGAGAAGTAACTGTTGAGGAAAGTCTCGGTGAACACGTCACCGGTGTGGAGGAGAACCTCACCTGTTTCAGCATCGAGGATGTCTTCCGCACTCACGCGACCCGTACGAACGCCGTCAACTTCAGTTCCAATCAACTTGTCAATATCTTTGACCGTACGCGCCTTGACCGTCTCAAGATCGTAGAACTGGGAGAGAAGAGCAGTGGAAGATCCGAATTCTTCCTCCATGGCACGTAACAGCATCGAGGCAGGGAATTTGCCACTCTGATCGATTCGTACCGACAGGGCACCCTTCTTGGTGACATTGAACTCGACCCAGGAGCCTCTCTCGGGAATGATTCTGCAGGAGTGAAGCTTGACGTCTCCCGTGTGAATTTCTTCACTGAAATCGACTCCGGGGGAACGGTGCAACTGGCTGACGATGACACGCTCGGAACCATTTACGATGAACTCCCCTCCGCCGATCATCAGCGGGATCTCACCCAGGTAGACCTCTTCCTCTAGCGACTCCCCCTCCTTTTCGAGGCGCAGGCGAATCTTGAAGGGTGCACCATAGGTCAGTTTGAGTTGTCGACACTCATCGACCGTGTAGCGCGGACTGCCTAGGTCATAACCCAGATAGGTCAGCGTGATGGACTCGTCGTAACTGTTGATGGGAAAGATTTCCCTGAGAATCGATTCGAGACCAATATTGTCCCGATCCGCCCAATGAACATCCCTCTGGAGGAACTGGGAATACGCATTGATCTGCAATTCCATGAGATTGGGAATCTGCACAGCTCGCAAACCACTGCCAAAAACCTTGGTGGGTCTCAGTCCATTCTCCACGGCCATCGCTTCATCTGGCGACATGGATACCTGCTTTCATAGCGCACCAAGAGGTTTTCACCATCTGCACCGATGAAACGGGCCACAGACGAAAGAAAAACCCGCTCGATGCGAGTCCCTGAGATCGGGGCGCATTCCTTGCTCCCGCGATCAGCAAACCTTCTTGACGGGAATCCCCGATTCCCGCGCGAGATGGACTGCTTGAACAACCCGTTGACGGCTGTCCGGGACCTCTCGAAAACCTTCCAGACCCGGACTCCCCCCGGGGCCTACCACTGGTTTTCGAATCCCGGGAAATGTCCCTCGCACGGACACTCCCCAGCACTCAGTTCCTCCAGGAAACAACGTGATTCATCACCGCCGATATCCCATGAAGGAATCCTCCATGGGCGGCGTACTCAACCGTTGGCAATCCTGGTACTGGTGATCACTACTTGAGTTCGACCGAAGCGCCGGCTTCCTCGAGTTCGGCCTTGAGCTTCTCGGCCTCTTCCTTCGGAACACCCTCCTTGACGGCTTTGGGTGCGGACTCGACCAATTCCTTGGCTTCTTTGAGCCCCAGACCAGTGATGCCACGAACGGCCTTGATCACGGGGACCTTCTTGCCACCGTCGCCGGTCAGGACGACATCGAAATCGGTCTTCTCCTCGGCAGCATCTCCGCCGTCTCCGCCTCCGCCAGCAGCCATCATCGGCATGCCCATCGGCATGGCGGCAGCGCTGACACCAAACTCGTCCTCAAGGACGTCCTTTAACTCGACGAGCTCCATGACGCTGAGGCCCTTGATGCTCTCCATGATGGCTCCGACCTTTTCGCTCGGTGGTGCCTTTTCTTCGGTTGCAGCTTCATCCGACATGTCAGCTACTCCCCTTCTTCTCTTTGTTTGTCAGCGATCGCCTGAACAACACCGGGGAGACCGGTGAGCAGATTCTGAGTAATGGCGACCAGGCCAGTCAGCGGTCCGGCAATCGCGGAAACGACCGCTGCCTGCGTTTCCTGAACGCTTAGCATCTTCGTCAACTTCTCGGCTTCTTCGGGGCCGAGCACGGAGCCCTCAAGGACTCCTCCCTTGATCTGTAACTTCTTGCCCATCTCCTTGCGCATGTCCGCAATCGTTTTGCTTGCGGTAATGGCATCGGCATCACCATCGATCAGGGCCAGAGGTCCCGAAAATGTTTCAGCGGGAAACTCACGTCCGCTCTCGGTCAGAACTCGTTTGAGCAAGGAGTTCTTGACGACATTGACGCTGAGTCCCGCTTCTCGCAGTTTGATTCGTGCACCGTAATCTTCGGAAGAACTCAATCCCGAAAAATCCACGAGGAGCACGTCTTCGGAATTCTCAAGGTGCGAGGACAACTGCTGCGCCATCATCACCTTCAATCTGCGGGCCATGGGCCCCCCCTTTCCAACTTCGTTGCTCCTACTGGGCCAACTGAACTGCCACGGATGGCGACATCGTTGACTTGATAAACACTTTTTTCATGTAAACACCCTTGATGGAGTTGGGACGCAACTTCTCGATGTGAGAAACAAAAGCCTGAACATTTTCGACCAACTGATTCTCGTCGAAACTGCGCCGCCCCACCGGTGCGTGAACGATGCCTCCCGCATCGTTTCTGAATTCGATTTTTCCTGCGACGAACTCCTGCACCGCCGTGACCACATCCGTGGTCACCGTTCCAGATTTGGGTGTAGGCATCTTGCCTTGTGGGCCAAGGACCTTTCCCAACTTACCGACAAATCTCATCATCGATGGGTGAGCGATGGCTACGTCGAAATCAAACCAGCCACCTTCGATTTTTTGGGCGAGTTCCTCACCACCGACTTCGATGGCACCCGCTTCTTTTGCTTCCTCGGCTGCGGGTCCATCCACGAAGGCAATCACCCGAACCGATTTGCCGATCCCATGGGGAAGGGAGAAAGCACCGCGGATATTGTGCGTACCTTGGCGAGGATCGATGCCGAGACGTACCGCAACTTCCACGGTTTCATCAAACTTTGCTTTCTGGAATCCCATCACGGTCTTGATCGCTTCCTCCAGGGGAAGTGCCTGCTGACGATCGACCTTTGACTTGTTCCCGAAGTGCCTTTTGCTCGATTTGGCCATCAGTCCTCCACCTCTATCCCCATGCTCCTTGCGGTACCCGCAACCATGAGCATGGCCGCTTCCACGCTAGCGGCATTGAGATCGTTCTTTTTTGTTTCAGCGATCTCGCGGAGCTGATCATTGGAAATTTTGGCGACCACCTCATGCCCGGGATTATTGGCAGCTTTTTCGAGGCCTACAGCCTTTTTGATCAAAACTGCTGCCGGGGGAGATTTGAAGGCCAGATCGAAGGAGCGGTCGTTGTAAACCGTGATCACCACGGGAATCAAGAGCCCCTGCTGACTGCCTGTGTCCGCATTGAAACGCTGGACGAACTCGCCGATGTTTACGCCATGCTGACCCAGTGCAGGGCCTACCGGCGGAGCAGGTGTAGCCTGCCCGCCAGGGACCTGCAATTTGATCAGCCCTGTGACTTCTTTTGCCATGATCTCTGCCTATCCTGCGGTCAACGAACGGGGCATGACAACACTCCCGATCTCCCGCTGGGACCTCGATAAAAATCGAGATCAGGTTTTCTCTACTTGCCAGTATTCCAAGTCCACCGGAGTATCCCGGCCGAATATGGTAACCATTACCCGGAGCTTGCCCGTCTTCGGCTGAATCTCCTCGACGACACCTTCAAAGTTCTCGAACGGTCCATCCTTAACCTTGACGGAATCATTCTTCTTCACATCGATCTTCAACTCAGGCGCAGCTTCACTTTCGCGCTGCTCGATCATATCCCTGAGCTTGCGCACCTCATCCGGAGTCATCGGCATCGGCTTGTCGATGGCACCACCACCGACAAATGATCCCACTCCCTGAACCTCCCGAAGCAGGTACCAGATCTCGTCCACCAATTGGCACTCCATGAAGAAGTAACCTTGGTAGAGCTTCTGCTCACGCACTCGCTTCTTGCCATCTTTGATCTCGATCACCTTCTGTTTCGGAACCACGATGCTCCGCACGTACTTGTCGAGACCACTGAGGGCCAATTTTCTCTCCACTTTTCGTGAGAGAGTGTCTTCACGTCCGTTGGCAACCTTGACGACGTACCATTCGTGGTTCAACTCGTCAGAGTCCGATTCTTCTGGCTTGATGATTCCTGGGACAACCGCAGGAATCACAGGCTCTTCTGCTTCTTCGACTTCGCCTGCCTCCGCCGCTTCAGGCTGCTGAGCTTGATCGTCGTCGATTTCAGCACTGACTTCTTCAGCACTGACTTCTTCAGCAGAATCCTCTGCCGGTAAAAGCACATCCCCATCCACAGAATCACTGCTCTCCGAATTCGCCTCGCCGGCGTCTCCGGTTGCGATCGTTTCTTCACCCTCGGAATCGGTGGATTCATCGTGGTTGGGGAATTCACCGATCATGCATAGACCCAGTTCTTTGCAACCTGCAAGAGACCGTCCGCTAACATGATCCAACCCAAAATGATCACCGCCGTAACGCAGACCACAAAAGAGTTACGCGTGGTCTCTTCGCGGGTCGGCCAAGTCACTTTGTTCTCCAACTCAGCTTCCGTCTCTATCAGAAAATCGCTGAGACTGGGCTTGTTGTAGTACCAATAGCCTGCCGCCAGAAATGGCACGAAGACGAGGACGGAAACCAATGACCGAGTTTGGAGGCCCGTTTCAAGAAATGGGATCGTAAAGAGATCACCGTCTCCCATGCCATTTCCTTCGAGCCAGCTTGCAATCGAAATGGTTGCAAAGAGGCCGACACCACCAAAGATCACTGCGAGAGCACCTCGTGCCCACTTGCCTTGACCTTCTTTGTAGAGACGAAAACTCATCGACTCCGACCCTCTCTCTTGATCGCCGCAGCGATCATTTCAATGTATTCGCAACAATGCAGCGCAGTGCAGCGCACCACAGCCACCGAATCCTGCGGGCTTCACAATCCCGATCCTCAAACACAAGGTTGGCAGGGCAGGAGGGACTCGAACCCCCAACCCGCGGATTTGGAATCCGCTGCTCTACCAATTGGAGCTACTGCCCTCCCGTGCCGCAGATCCGAACAATCCCCCCCCCTGACACTCCGGCGGGGGAGCAGGAACGCCGTGGTACCATCAAGGCGCCACGGCGTTCCCGGTCAAACTGCCGGTAAAACCGGACTTACTCGATGATCTTACTCACCACTCCTGCACCGACAGTCTTGCCACCCTCACGGATTGCAAAACGCAACTGCTCATCCATGGCGATCGGCTGGATCAACTCCACCTCGATCTTGGCATTGTCTCCTGGCATGCACATGTCGGCATCCACCACGGAGGTGGATCCGGTCACGTCAGTCGTTCTGAAGTAGAACTGGGGACGGTAGCCGTTAAAGAACGGAGAGTGACGTCCACCCTCATCTTTGGAGAGGATGTAAACCTCAGCCTCGAACTTGGTATGAGGAGTGATACTTCCGGGCTTGGCGAGAACCTGGCCACGGGTCACTTCGTCTTTCTTGGTTCCGCGGAGAAGGCAACCGACGTTGTCTCCTGCCTGACCCTCATCGAGAGTCTTCTGGAACATCTCGACTCCGGTGCAAGTCGTGACTTGTGTTTCCTTGATTCCGACAATCTCAATCTCGTCGCCGGTCTTGACAATTCCACGCTCGATACGACCGGTCACCACGGTTCCACGTCCTTCGATAGAGAAGACATCCTCCACCGGCATCAGGAAATCCTTTTCGGAGTCTCGCTCGGGGATCTCGATGTACTCATCGACGTTCTTCATCAACTCAAGGATCGGACCAGCGGCATCGCTGCCGGGATCCTCGAGAGCCTTGAGTGCCGATCCCTTGATGATCGGAATGTCATCCCCAGGGAAGTCGTAGCTGCTCAGCAGCTCGCGGATCTCCATCTCGACGAGCTCAATGAGCTCCTCGTCGTCGACCTGGTCGGCCTTGTTCATGAAGACCACGATCTTCGGGACACCGACCTGACGCGCCAGCAGAATGTGCTCGCGAGTCTGGGGCATGGGACCGTCAGCAGCAGATACCACCAGAATTGCACCATCCATCTGTGCGGCTCCGGTGATCATGTTTTTGACGTAGTCCGCGTGACCCGGGCAGTCCACGTGAGCGTAGTGACGACCTTCGGTCTGGTACTCCACGTGAGCGGTTGCGATGGTAATACCACGCTCCCTCTCCTCGGGTGCATTGTCGATCTGGTCGAACGCCTTCTTCTCGGACATGCCGGCCTCAGCGAGCACGTTCGTGATCGCGGCAGTCAAAGTCGTTTTCCCGTGGTCGACGTGACCAATGGTTCCAATATTGCAGTGAGGCTTGTCGCGTACGAAGACTTCCTTCGCCATGATCCAATCTCCTCCCCCTCAGACCGTTATGCGCGGTCGCCAGGGTCTCTTTTCCCGCCCCACCGGCCACACTCGTGACTCGGCTACGGCGTATCCTATTTTGTTCACCCCGCACCCATGTGCGGGTTCCGTTTGTCTGGAGCTGCTGACGGGACTTGAACCCGTGACCTCGTCCTTACCAAGGACGTGCTCTACCAGCTGAGCTACAGCAGCCCATATTTCATTTCGGTACAGTCACGGCCAAGGCCGTCACTGCCATTTTGCAATGGAGCGGGTGATGGGAATCGAACCCACATGACCAGCTTGGAAGGCTGGGGCTTTACCACTAAGCTACACCCGCACTTGTCTCACACTCACGCAGATAACCGGATCATTTGCATCCGAATCCAAACGAGGATCGACGGCGCACTCCGGTCAACCGCACTCGCATCTTTCATCGCATGTGACATCTACATCTGACATCACATCTGACATCACATCTGACATCAACTTCGACATCGCAACTG
>CAYRAM010000043.1:0-16897 GCA_964422295.1 uncultured Planctomycetia bacterium
ACCCCCTGAGTGGGGAGCAGTCGCGCGCTGTGTGGGGTGTGAGAGAGGAGGGGGGGGGGGGGGGTTTGGGAGAATCAGCGGGTGGAGGGGATTGGGAGTCGCAGATCCCCTGCCCTCAGATGTCGTCGGATCGATCGAGATCCTGGAGGATCTGCTCCGCTTCCTTCCAAAGGTGCAGTGGAATCCGGATCAGTAATGAATTGGTGGGTTCATTGACGACCACGTGTATCCCCTGGCCACCCCGATCCTCCCATCTCTGCTCCAGAAGGTCAGCGAGGAGTGTGGCGCGCAGATGCTGCGCTTTCCAGATCTTGAGAGAGGCTCGATCCTGACTCGGTGGCGGACGTTGATCCGCCTGACGCAGTCGCTTCAGGTAGTGACTCAGTCGATCCTCGGATGAGCATGTCAGGACGATGCTGTGGGTCCGGGGGGATGCGACGAAGTTGCTGTAGCGATCGAGGGGATCCAGGTTCTTTTCCTTGAGCGCGGCTTCCGATCGGAGGATTCTGACCGCTTCATCCGGATCGAGGTGTTCGAGTCTGACCACCTCGACCAGAGGGCGGGGACGGGGTGGGTTTGCCAGAGGATTATGGGTTACCCAGTACGCCCGTGGCTGATGGCTGGAGCCGACCGGTTTCAGGAACAGTCCGGAGTTGTTGAGTAGTGCCTCCAGTAACGGTTGATTCTCCGGGGACAAAGTGAAGGGTTTCAGCAGTTTTATCGGCAGATTTCCCATCGATTCCTTCTCGAAGACGAGAGGGATTTCCGTCAGTGTCGACCAACCGCTCAGCAAGCAGGCCGCAGGCAGACTTCCCGACGGCAATGTATCGCCAGGAGCAGAGGGCATCGGCAGCAGAAGGTATGCTGATAGGCAAATCCCAAGAGCATTCACAGTGTTCTCTCTCCTTGATCCCTCGCTGAGCCATGACGGGGCTCTCCGCAGTTTCAAGTGTGCAGTTTAACTCACCCTTCGTCATGGCGAAGAAGCAAGTTCCACGGGTTGGAAGAAATCCAATGGCAGTGGAACGGAGTAGGCGAGCCTGGGGTTCCTGATTATTCGGCCATGTTTTTCAATCGCGCATACAGAGTGGATCTTTCGATTCCGAGGATTTCGGAGGCTTTTTTCTTGTTGCCTCCAACATGTTCAAGAACTCTCCGAATATGATCCTCCTCCATCGATCTCAGCGAGATCGGCTTCCACTCCGAATCACCCTTCGCAACCTGCACTTCATGGGGGATCAATCTCAATTCGGAGGCCTCGATTTGACTCCCCTCCGAGAGGATCACGGCACTCTCCAAAATGTTGCGAAGTTCACGGACATTTCCCGGGAATGGATGGGCTTCCAGCATTGCGAGCGCCTCGGGAGAAAGTAGTTTGCGTTCTCTGTTCTTGTCAGAGAGCTGATCGAGAAAGTGCTCTGCCAATAGGAGAATGTCCCCCTCACGATCCCTCAGTGGTGGAACTTGTACCTCCAAAACAGCGAGACGGAAGTACAGATCTTCGCGGAAGCGTCCCTCATCAACTTCCATTTTCAGATCGCGATTTGTAGCAGCGATCAGCCGAACATCCACTTCGATGGATGTGTTGCTGCCGACGCGTTCGAGGCAACGAGCTTCAAGCAATCGAAGCATCTTTGATTGTGCCGGTTCTGGCAGTTCGCCAATTTCATCGAGAAATACTGTTCCACCATCAGCGGCTTCAAATTTGCCGATCTTTTTTCGGTCTGCACCGGTGAAAGCACCTTTTTCGTGGCCAAACAATTCACTCTCAACCAGGTGAGGAGGAATGGCTGCGCAATTGATGGTGATCAACGGCGCAGCGGATCGGGTGCCCTGAAAATGAATTCCGCGGGCCACCAGTTCCTTTCCGGTACCGGTTTCACCCATGATCAGAACCGTTCCCTGGGTCGGAGCAACTTTATTGATGAAGGTTCGAACATCTTCGATGGCTTTTGAGGACCCGATGATGGGATGGGTGCTCAGTACCGATTTGACCAGTTCCTCTTTTTCTTGGTGGAGTTCGTCCAATTCCTTGTTGAGAGAAAGCCCCGCTCCCATGGTTGATGCTGCGATCCCACTGGCCCACAGTTCTGCCTCTCCCAATGGGCGTGAATCGCCATCGATACGGTCGAGATAGAGGATTCCACCGAGAGAGCCTTCAATAAAAATCGGTGAGGCGATGACACTGCGAATCTCATCCCCGGTCACGCTGCGACGATCTTCAAAGCGGGGGTCCGAAGAAGTGTCGCGAGAAAGAACACTCCTCCTGCTGCGCAGCAGTTCTCCCAGAATTGTCTGGCTCAGGACAAAGCCTTGAAGTGGGACGCCGATGCGGGACCAAGCGGTTCTGCAGAGCCAATGGTCACCTTGCTGAATCAGGATCGCGCCCCGATCCGCTTCCAAACCCTCCACCAATTTTTGCAGTCCTTGGTCGAGTTTTTCCGGATCGGTAAATCCTGCACCGAGGAGTGGCGCAGCCTGATCGAGGGTTTTGAGAATTCGACCGATCTGATGCTGGGATAAACTGTCAGGCTCCTCCTTGGAACCGAGAATCTGGGTTCGATCCGGTTGCTCCGAAGTGGTTTGAATCATCGTTTCAACGATCAGCTCGGTATCTCCAATGCGGATATGTTGTCCGGGGTGGAGCAGTTGCTCTTTGATCGGGTCCCCCGATACGAAGGTGCCGTTGGATGAATCGAGGTCTGAAATTTTCCAACCGGAGGAAGTCAGATCCAGCTTTGCGTGAAAACGGCTGGCAGCAGGATCTTGCAGGCGGATTTCGGCCGACTCATCGCGGCCGATGCGAATTCCATCCCGACGTGCCAAGTCGTTGCTGATGTCATGCTTTTCAGGGGGATTCCCGGGTGACACGATGTGGATCCGGGTTTTCATTGCAAATCCGCCATGCGCAGGTTTCTCAATATTCGATCCCTGTCGAGAGTTCCGATGAGCAGTGCCTTCTCAAACTTGGCGTTCCAACCCGTGAAGTCTCCTTCAAAGCGGATCGCCGGTGCACCCACAGGGATTGATTCCGTGGGGATATTAAATGCGATTTTGAGGATGGGTGTGCCCTCTGTACCGTCTTCGGTTGCGATCACGAACTGAAATCTGGTTCGTTCAGAATCAATGGGAGCCAATTTTTCCAACTTCAGCAAATGACTGGCACCTTCGCGGAGAAATCCGGTTCTTTGAATCTCCTCGATATTCACCGCAACAGAAGATCCTTGATGCAAAACTTCGATTCGGGGAGCAGCGGACTTGCCTATCGGGAGCCCGATGCGCCACCGGTTACCCGGTTGATCGGGATCTTCGGCCACCTGAAGCTCGAGATCCGGTTTACCGAGACAGCGCAGGCCATGGATTTCCCAGCGGTCGAGCTGTGACATGAATGGGAAGGAGATCGCCCTGGGGTCATTGGCCCAGCGCAGTTGACCATCTCGAACCGACGGAGCGATGCGCTTGCGCTTTCCTCTTGGGTCGTCGAGATCTTCCATCCGAAAAAAGCGATCGAGTTTGGGAGAGTCGAAATCAAAATCGAGTTGGTCTCTGGAACCGTTTTGACTCAAAAGGTCGCTGTACATTTCGTTCACTCGGCTATTGCCGGAAGAAAGTCCCAGCCATTGGCCGATTCCTCCATTGATGGACGCGGTCCAGCCAATCGTTGCAAAGAGGATGATGGCTATCGCCGAGGAGATCAGGGTTTTTCGTGCCGCCCGCCTCTTCTCCGGATCGATCCGGTTCTCGATTCCCTTGAGTTGTTGCAACATTTCGGTGTGACTTTTTGGCCTTGTCTGCGGATCTTTCGCCATCATGCGAAAAATGAGGTCATCCAACTCCGGATCGAGACCAGGTCTCAATTCCGTGACCCGCGGGACCGGAGCATTGACGTGTGCGATCAGAAGGTCCATCCGGGTGTCACGGCGATAAGGCGGGGATCCGGTCAAGAGATGGAACAGAGTCGCTCCGAGACTGTAGATATCCGAACGTTCATCGGTGTGTAATCCTTGGACCTGTTCCGGTGAACAGTATTGGGGGGTGCCGACCACTTCTGTCTCCTGATCGGAAAGTTCTCCGATCGGTCCGGCGAGGCCAAAGTCGACAAGTTTGATGCTGTCTCGGGAATCGATAATCAGGTTTGAGGGTTTGATGTCACGGTGGATGATTCCCTGATTTCTCGCCTCCTCCAGTGCGCGGGTAGCAGCAAGTGCAACCCTCAGTACCTCCAAGGTCTCAAGGCGCTGTCGCTCTTGTAGCAGTTCTTCAAAACTGGGACCGGGGAGAAACTCCATCACCAGGTATGGCAATTCACCTTCGTCATGAATTGCATGGATTTGGCCAATGTTCGGATGATTGACCGCCGCAATTGCACGGGCTTCAGCGAGGAATTTCTCACGAATGTCTTCGTGATCTTTGAGCCGCGGGTGTACGCGCTTGATGGCGACAGTCCTTTGCAGGGATGGATCATGGGCGCGATAGACGATGCCCATTCCTCCCTCTCCCATCTTTTCCTCGACGAGAAACTGTCCGATTTTTTCAAAGCTGGGGGATTGCATTGGTTGAGTATCATCGGGGGATAGTGGATCTGACCCTTGCTGATCGGGATAGAGGAGAATGTATCGTTTCATTTTTCTCCTCTGCTTTCATGACACCAGTTGGAGCAAATTCTTGGGCTCAAATTCACGGGCCTCAATTTCCCTTTCGGTCGATCCACCACGGCCCATGCCATGCTATCCTAACCGACTTGGAGGGCAGGAGTTCAGGGCCTGCCCGATTCGCAGGCGATCAGACTCGCAAGGATAGTCTCACGATGACGGACAAATTCGACAACATACTTCGATCGGTTCCCGGTGAAGACCCAAGATCATTGCTCAAAGGGGTCCAGGCAGCCTGTCCAGAGCAGAGTGGATTTGAGGTATTGCGCCTCACAGACACAGAACTGCACATCGGAATCGCAGCGGATTCACCGGCACTGGAGTCTCTGCTGTCCCTTGGTTTTGAACAGGACCAGGTTACCGATCCGTCATGGAAGCCTGCTCCGGCAGCGGGGGTTGCTCCCGAGGAGTTTTACAGCACCACCCATCATCGCACCCAAGTCTGGGTGGATGGCAGCTGGCAAGATGTATCAGACCAACGCATGGATGGTTGTGTGATGCTCGATTCGGATTTGCCTCGCTGTGTCAAATTGCGCGACCTCAAAAAAGGTGATGCCGTACTGGTGGGATTCCAGGGCGTCCGCGTGGTCCAACCTGAGTCTGCAGATGAATCCCATGATTTTGCATTCATGGCAAATGAGGTTTCTTCAGAAAGACGAGCGGAGATCCAGACATCGAGAGTGGTTCAACTCGCACGTCAGGCACGTGAAAGGGGAGAAAAAATAGTCTGGGTACCCGGTCCAGTCATCGTGCACACCGGCGCATCCAGAGATTTGGAGATTTTGGTCAGGGAGGGGTGGGTCGATTCGGTGCTCAGCGGCAATGCCATCGCTGTTCATGACATTGAGTCTCAGTGGTTGGGGACCAGCCTGGGAGTCTCTGTGGAGGATGGAAGAGTCATTCCCCATGGCCATTCCCATCACATGAGGGCGATCAATCGCATCTGCGCACATGGATCCATCGAAGCTGCTGTTGCTGCAGGGGATCTGAAGGGTGGCTTGATGCACGCCCTCGTAGAGAAGGGTGTCCCCTATCTCCTCGCAGGCTCGATCAGGGATGACGGTCCCTTGCCCGAAACAGAAATGGATCTCCTCAAGGCCCAGGACCAGTATGCCGAGCAATTGAAGGGGGCCGGCCTGGTGATCGTGTTATCGACGATGCTTCACGGCATCGGCGTCGGCAACATGCTCCCGGGCGAGGTTCCCCTCGTATGTGTAGACATCCATCCTGCGGTCGCCACCAAGTTGGCAGACAGGGGATCAGCCCACGCAATTGGAATCGTCACTGATGTTGGATTATTTGTCCGTCGGTTACGTGAAGAGCTGGTCGGGTAAGCCAGGGGTTGCCGTCGATGGATCTCGAACCACGGCTTTCTTTCTTCGCAGAACTTTTTGGTGACCGTTGCTTGACCAATTCAGAAGATCTCGATCGGTATGGGCGTGACGAAACCGAGGATCTTTTTTATCCCCCTCATGTCGTCGTCAAACCTGAAACCGTCGATGAGATATCAACGGTTCTTCGTTATTGCCACGAGAATCATATTCCCGTAACTCCAGGGGGAGCGCAAACAGGATTGAGTGGTGGAGCTCTTCCAGTTCATGGCGGAGTGCTGCTGTCGTTGGAACTTCTGAATCGCATCATCGAAATCGATGAAAAAAACCACCAAGTGACCACAGAACCGGGAGTGATCACCCAAGTGTTGCAGGAAGCGGTTCGAGACAAAGGTCTCTTCTATCCCCCCGATCCCGCCAGCAAAGGAAGTTGCTTCATCGGCGGCAATATCGCCGAAAACGCCGGTGGACCGAAAGCGGTGAAATACGGGGTAACGCGCGATTACGTTCTCAATCTGGAGGTGGTTCTTCCTGGAGGAGATGTGATTTGGACCGGTGCCAATGTTCTCAAGAATGCCACCGGCTACGATCTCACCCATCTGCTGGTCGGTTCTGAAGGAACCCTGGGAGTGGTCACCAAGATCGTCCTCAAGTTGATACCTCATCCCACACACGATTTGTTGATGCTGGTGCCATTTAGACAGGCACGTGCAGCCTGCGAAGCGGTTGCCGCGATCTTTCAAGCGGGCATCACTCCCAGTGGTCTTGAATTCATGGAACGCGATGCTTTGGTAGCGACCCGTGATTTCATCGGAGACGACACCCTCGATATCAAGGATGACCACGCTGCCCATCTATTGATCGAAGTCGATGGGCACAACCATGAAGTACTGATGGAAGATTGCGAAAAGATCGTGGAGGTTCTCGATGGGTTTCCCACCGATGAGATTCTCTTCGCCGAATCGACCGCCCAGAAGGAAGGTTTGTGGTCACTTCGCCGGAAGGTCAGCGAAGCAGTCAAAGCCAGATCGGTTTACAAGGAAGAGGATACCGTGGTTCCCCGTTATCAACTTCCCGAATTGCTCGATCACGTGAAAAGGATCGGTGGGAATTACGGGTTCCAGTCCATCTGCTACGGTCATGCCGGCGATGGGAATTTGCACGTCAATATCCTCAGGGGAGATCTGTCGGATCAGCAGTGGCAGCAAGAGATTCCCAAGGCGATCCGCGAGCTCTTCACTGAAGTTCGAGAGATGGGTGGGACAATTTCCGGAGAGCACGGTATCGGAGTGGTTCAGCAACCCTACATGGACATCATGTTCCCGGAAGTGACTCTCGATCTGATGAGATCGATCAAAAGAGTTTTCGATCCCCGCGGTATTCTAAACCCGGGGAAGATCTTCGACGCAGTTGACAGGACCGGTGACTCCTAGAGTGGCACCGGGTTCTCAGCGGGCTTTTCTCGCGGTTTCTTCAGCGATTCCTTGGGTACTTGGCCCCACTGCTCCATCTCTTTGAGATCGACCGTTTGAGGCAGAGGTGTCTTCGGAGAATTCAAGGCAAGCAATGTCATCGCCGTGCCATAAGCTGCGCTCCTGGGAAAAACGCGATCATTCCAGGTCCCGGGCTCATCGCGGACTTGCCAGAGCAATTTCAGCAGGCGAATTCTCGCCTGTTTCTGCTCCTTCTGAGGCATAACTTTGATGGCACGTGCAACATGCAGGTGAGCGTAGAAGAAGTAGTAAGGTGCGATGTAATACGGAGGATTGTGGGTTCCTGTTTGTGCTCGGCGGCGCTCCAGCCACTCCCAATGCTCAAAGAACGCTTCGACAGCGAAGCGCACCTGTTTGAGGTCATTCATGCCGACTTGAAATAGAGCCAATTCGCTGACGGCCATCCGTGCACATGCCCCCTCCAAGGCTTCAAACCCTTTGCCGGTTGCACGATCCGGCTGTGTCGAATATTGGATGGACCCACTCTCCAGTCGAGCATTTTCAATCGTTTTAAGAGCCCGTATGACGACATTGCCGTCGAAGATGTAGCCCATCTCTTTTGCCCGCAGCAGGGCCATGACTGCAGGGCTGGTCATGAATGGTGAGGCCGGGCTCTGCGCTCCGCGCCGACGTGAACGGGAATAATTCCAGCCACCTCCGGGGATTTCGTTTTCGATGAGAGTATCGATCAACTGCTGAATCCGCAGTTTTGCATCCTGGAGCCGAACCTCAGGAATCATTTCCAACTGCTCCATGCGCAAGAGGGTTTCTAGGCACTCGATGTGTCCCCAATCGCGGACGTCATATCCTCGATTGAAACCGACGCCCATCCCCGGAGTTCGCTGGGATTCTTGGATCAGAAAATTGAAGCCTCTCAAGAGGATGTTTCCGACAGGATCCTTCTCCTTGAAATTGACTCTCTTGGCAGGCAATGATTCGATGAGAGCTCGCAAGACGATGGCGGTTCCACCCACCCGGTAACCGGGAGGAATCTTTCCGCGCTCTCTGTACACCCCTTCGTAGGGCCATTCGCCTACCGGCAGGAAATCGTCATCGGTTTTGCCTTCCGATTTTTCGTCCTTTTTTTCCTCGTTTTTTCCTTCGTTTTTTCCTTCGTTTCTTCCTTCTTGGGCTTGCAGCAGAAACTCGATCGCCCGGACGCTGGCTTGCTGCCAGGGATCCTCTGCGGCGGACGCATCCGCAGTGTTTATGGAAAGGGGAGCGAGGAGACAGATCATCGGAAGCACAAAGTTCATCGGCACCAACTTCATGAAAGAGTTGTAGTGGCGTAAGAGTGACTGCCATGCTGCCACGGATCGAAAGCGGGCAGGAGTGATTTCAGGGAGATGCAGATGAGTGAATTTACGACAATAATACCCCATTTGAGACCCCATATGGGGTATCCTGCCGAGGTGAGGTTCCAGCCCGAAGTTGGAGCAAATTTCATAAGTTCATATTTAATAATGGTTTGAAGATTATCCGTTGAAACAGGAGCGGGGGAGTTCCCCCGGCGAGAGCGGGAACACCATTTGCAGTGGATAGGGGAGTGCTCCCCGCTACAACCCGGCTCCGATGGTGCCGGGAGAGAGGATGTGCCCCTTGGGCTCGGATACGGGATTTTGGAATTTCAGGTTCAAGTTGATCCTGCTGATTGCATTGCTGATGGCCGGCACCTTGTCGGTCCAGTCGGTGATTCGCAATCACAGTATCCAGGTGATCCTCGATGGCGCCGAAAAGGTCGCTGCCGAAATCGCCAACGAAGCGGCAGAGAAGATTCTGATCGCTACTTCGACCGAAGGTTCCAATGCCTGGCTCGGCCGGGGATTGAACTCCCCTTACTTCTCCAATGCTTCTGAGTTGAAACTGAAGCTGGATCATCAACAAGTCTTGTTGCTCACCGAGCAATTTGGTTCTGCTCTCACCGCCAAGGATGTCAATGCCATCATGGGTATCGAGGAATCCTTGTTGGAGATGCTTTATGCATTTCAGCCCGATTTGAGAAGTTCGGTCTTTGTCGAAGCACAAAGACAGTGGGCAGATAATGCTGCCGGCAACAGTGACACGATGACGCAAGCATCCGTGAGAAATAGTGGGCCATCAGAGATCGCGATGAAGCAGGGAAATGGCGAGATTCCAGTCGCGAAAAGTGACAGGATTCGTCGCATCGATGTACCCATGGCAAATCTGTCCGAAACAGATACCCCGAAACCTAAAATTGCCACAAATCTTGCGGTCATAGAAAAAAAACCAGCGGTTCACCCGGATGTCTACGGCTCCCGCAGCAGTGCAATTGGAAAAGCGGCCGAGGATCAAAATTCTGAGAAGTTGTTGCTTAAGGAAGAGATTGATTCAGAAGAAATTCCCGCTTCTACAGGCGACCCTGACGACTTGACCATCGATCTTGAAGCACCCCTCGCAGAATTGGGGCAACTGGTCAGAGAGACCAATGACCGCGATCTGTATGCGACCTTGTCAGTGTTTCTCATCGGATTGATTCTGGCGTGGGTTCTTGGCAGTCGCCTGGTCAAGCCGGTTACCGAGGTGGTCGATGGGATGCAAAAGGTCGCCTTGGGGGATATGACGGTGCGCTTGCCTGGCCAAAGGGATGCGGAATTTGCCCTCATCAACGGCCAGTTCAATGAGATGGTTCAACAACTGGAAAACGCCCGCTCCCTGGAGCGGGGTCTCGAGCATCGAGAGCGCTTGCAGACGATGGGGGACCTTGCCGCAGGGGTTGCCCACGACATACGCAATCCACTGAGTGCAATATCGATGATCGTCGGCCGTCTGGGGCACGATTATGCTCCCGCTGGCGAAGAGCATCGCAAAGAGTTTCTTGCCCACACCAAGGACATCAAAGATGAGATTGAGAGATTGAACAATCTCGTCACAGATTTCCTGCAACTCGCACAACCGAACTCCCAAGAGGCTGAGCCATGCCATGTCGATTCACTGCTGGACGATTTGTGCCGTCTTTTGGACAAGGAAGCGGCGGGCCATCAGGTCGTGATCGAAAAAGAGATCCAGGCGAACCTGTCGCAAACCCGTTGGAATCCTGTCGAAGGGAAGAGTGCATTCCTCAATGTGGCGATGAATGCCCTTCAGGCGATGGAGGCAGTGGGGGGGACCCTCAAGATTCAGGCGCGCAGCGATGACCACTGGATCGTGGTTTCCTTCAAGGACAACGGTCCCGGGATCGCAGAGGAGGATCGTGAAAAGGTCATGCTTCCGTATGTGACGCGGCGTCCAGGAGGTACCGGATTAGGGTTGGCCATCGCTCGCAGGGTGGCTGAGCGTTACGGAGGGCGCCTTGAATTGACGTCGCAGGTAGGTGTCGGAACCGAGGTGCGATTTCTGCTACCGGTATTCCTGACGGGGGATAAGAAATGACAGCAGTCCTGGGCAGAATTCTGGTTGCAGATGATGAAAGGTCCCAGAGGGAGATTCTCGTCTCTTCATTGGAGAAGAGGGGATACGGCGTCACCGGGGTCGGTGACCTGAAATCTGCGGTGAAAAAATTCGAGTTGGCATTGGAGGAAGAGAATCCATTTCATGCGGTCGTCACCGATCTGCGCATGCCAACCGACAAAGAGGGACTCGAATTGCTGGTGCATGTTCGCAGTGCGGATCCACTTTGCGAAGTCATCCTGGTGACCGCTTATGCTTCCAGCGATATTGCTTTTCAATCGGGGGAAGCACGGGCATTTGCATTCCTGGAGAAACCCCTCGATTTTGAGAAGACGATTTTCACCATCGATTCTGCCGTCGAAAAATCACGGCTCGCCCATGAAAATGCCAATCTTCGCCAGTTGATCAGTGGGCATAACAGTTTCTGTGGGTTGATCGGCAAAGAAACCCGCATGAAGCAGCTATACCAGTTGATTGAGAGAGTTTCTTCAACGGATGCGTTGTGCCTGATACGTGGAGAGAGCGGCACGGGCAAAGAGTTGGTTGCAAGAGCTGTGCACGAATGCAGCCAACGAAACAATGACCCATTTGTCGCCATCAATTGTGCAGCGATTCCACCAAACTTGATCGAGAGTGAACTTTTCGGGCACGAAAAAGGTGCATTCACAGGAGCGACCGGTCGCCGATCAGGTCGCTTTGAAGATGTGGGGAGTGGCAGTCTGTTTCTTGATGAAATCGGTGCCATGGCATTGGATCTTCAACCGAAACTATTGCGAGCGTTGCAAGAGATGGAATTTTCTCGGGTAGGTTCGGTAGACACCATTCCATTTGAAGGGCGAATCATCGCCGCTACCGCCAGAGATCTTGAAGAAGCGGTTCGGCAGGAAGAATTCAGGGAAGATTTGTTCTTTCGTTTGAATGTGGTCGTCCTCGACATTCCGCCCCTACGTGAGCGAAAGGAGGATCTGTCCCTGTTGGTGGATCACTTCATCGCCCGGGGCAGATTGAGGCACAATCGTGATTTTGAGGGAGTGACTCCGGAAGTGATGGATGTATTCGAGAGCCACGCCTGGCCAGGAAATGTCCGTGAGCTTGAAAATTGTCTCGAAAGAATGATGGTCCTGAGCGAGGAATCGCTCCTCGATGCGCCACTGTTGCCACCAGGACTGAAAAATTCAGAGAGGGGTGTCCGCTCAGGGGACGACACTCTCTTCGCCCTGCCCTCAGAGGGGCTCGTCTTGGAGGATCTGGAAAAGGACCTCATCTTACAGGCCCTTCTTCGTTCAGACGGCAGATTGGAGCCAGCGGCACGGATGTTGGGAATTACCTACAAGACCCTCCAATACCGAATCAAGAAGTACCGCTTGAGGGAAACTTCAGACGGGCTGAGTCATGAAAAAGAATAAATTTTCATTGTCGGAACCTGCGGGTGACCGGATGAAGGATAGCGAATCGAGTATAAGTAACATGGGCCACGAGACGAAATTGTCCGGGTCCGGCAAATGGCAGTTCACCACCCTGGAGGGGTGGTTCTGCGAAGGAGATTCAGAATGAATACGGCAACGAAAGCGGGAGTGATCACGCTGTTGATTGCGGGCTTATGTATCATCGTCATCAGTTTCATGGGCGATTCCCTGGATGGTCCCGACTTTGATCCTGATCCCGGACCAAAGGCTTCGGATACCAGAAGGGAAGACTCTTCCCCAGAGATCAAATTGCCCGACAGGCCGAAGACTTTCGTTTCGGTTCAGGGCATCGTTCGGGACACCAATGGCACTCCTCTTCCTCAGGCACGAGTCATGGTATCGCGCTACCAAGGCGGAGATGGAATGGGCCTCGCCCGGGTCGATGAAACCCAAGCAGGAACCGATGGCAGGTTCAACTTTTCGGATCTCATCCCGGGCATGTATCGCTTCAAGGCGGAATTGAGAGGCTATCAGGGTGGCCAAAAAGAGGTAACTCTCGTCGGTGATGCCAAACTTGCTCAGGAAGAAATCGAGTTGGTGCTCGCATCCGGCATGAGCATCAGTGGCCGGATCCTGGATCCCATGGGTGGACCGGTTGCAGGAGCTCAAGTTGCTGCATTCAAGGAGCGAGTGGCCCAGGACGCACCATTGCAGACCCGATTGCAAGTGTTGCTCAATCTTGAAGAGATGCAGCAAGAGAACGGGATCGTAGCAGTCTCGGATGACAATGGACGCTACGAAGTGGTCGGTCTGGAAAACATTGGCTATCGCCTTCAAACTGTTGCTACCGGCTTTTCCCCTGCGGAAAAGAGATACATTTCCGCTGGCAGTACTGACGTCGATTTCTCTCTGGAATTGGGAGGGGTCCTCTCCGGAGTCGTCTCCGATTTTTCTGGAGGGGCGGTTCCGGATGCTCTCGTAGAGATCTACCGCCAATCCGGAACCATGGACATCATCGAAATCATTCAGGAGAGGGCATTCCCTCCCCTCGCCAGTCGGATGACCGATGGTTCGGGACAATTTGAGTTCAACGAATTGGGCGGAGATTCAGAGTTCCGTCTGGTGGTTCGTGCAGACGGATATCAGCCCAGGCAATTTGAGAAGTTGTCGGTGAGCCCCGGGGGTGCAGAGCGTGTCGATGTCATCCTTGATCGTGGTTTGGTGATCGAAGGGACAGTTTACGACCCTGAAGGAAACGCACTCGCCGGAGCTCGTTGCAAGATTAATCCGATGGGCGCACGAACCGAAGGCCCCCCCATCGAATTGACAGACGATGGATTGGAAACCGACGAGGGCGGATTTTTCCGTTTCGATACTCTCGATGACCTCGATTATCGACTCGTCGTCAGTTTTCCCGACTTTGCCACTCACCAGCAATTGAGAATCAGACCCTCGGACGAAGCGCTAAACATCCAATTGACGGAAGGCGCAGCCATCAGTGGTGGTGTCTTCGATGCTGAAACCAGTGCTCCCATCTCAGGTGCCATGGTGATGGTCAATGATGTCGCCGATGTGAAAAAGAGTGCAGTCACCGATTCCTCGGGACTCTACTACGTCAGAGGTGTCACCGAGCAGCGTCGGCCCATCGCCTTCATGAATGTCGATGCGAAGGGATACATGCGCTCAGGAAATGTTGAGGCGAGTGTCACAGAAGGCACTGAGACGACGCGTCAAGATTTTTACCTGCAGCGAAACGGCGTGGTTCGAGGAATCTGTCTCGATGCCAGCGGCAACGCTTTGCCGGGGGTTTCTGTCAGCGCCAGAAAGATGCATTCCGAGCAAAATCCTGTGGTTGTCAACGCAGCTCCCCCGGTGACGAGTGGTGAAGATGGCTCTTTCGAGATCACAGAGGTTTCTCCGGGCGCAGACATGTTTGTCGAAGGAACTCATTCCCAGTACCTGACCTCGCAATCGGAGTCCTTCGATTTGAATGCAGGTGGATCCGCAAATAACCTGGTTTTGACGATGAAGATCGGCGGCCAAATCAGCGGGATTGTGATCGATGAGTCGGGAGTGCCTCTGGAGGGTGCAGTGGTTGCCGTGCGCGATGAGTGGCTTGGCGATGTGAATCCGGAATCCCTTCCCAACAAATCCGTTTCAGATGCGGCAGGTCAGTTTTCCCTTCGTAGTCTCACCGCTGGATACCACAACCTGATCTGTTCCAATGCGGGATATCTCACAGTCGAACTGAGTGAAATCGTCGTTGAGGAAGGGTTGAATACAGCAAATGTTGAATTGAAACTGACCCGCGGAGCAACCCTGGAAGGATTGGTTACCGACCTTGCTGGCGAACCGATTGAGGGTGCTCGCGTCGTCGCTATCGATACCAGTGATGGCCTTCGAAAGATCTCCAAAAACTCAGACCTCACTGGCCGATTTTCTTTTGATAATCTGGGTCGCTTTCCCATCGATCTCGCAGTTGAAAAGAATGGGTTCGCGGATGTCCGCCTGTTTGAGGTTGCGGTAAACTCGCAACCAATCACGATCCAGTTGGAAGCCCTTGGGGGTCTGCGGGGCATAGTCCTTCAGGAGGATGGCTCTCCGCTGCGTGCCTTTAGCGTTTCGCCCCGCATTTATGAGGGGGATCGCGAGTTGACCAAGGTTCCCGCTCGCACATTCCAATCAGAGGATGGTTTCTTCCAATTCGATCAATTGGAGCCGGGTCTCTACAACGTGATCATTGGAGCGCCCGGATTTGCCCAGGCAAAAATTGATGGGGTAACGATCCGTTCGAATCAATGGGAAGACTTGCAAACGGTGCGATTGGGGCAAGGAGGCCGGGTTCTCGGTCAGGTCATCGATGCCAGTACCAATCAGCCGGTCGCTGGAGCAAAGGTTTCCGTGGTCGGGGGGAGTCGCAATTTTCTGACCAGTTCGATCCAATCCCGCGGCGCCGGACGCAAAGATCAAGCGCTGACGGGCCCCGATGGGTACTTTGAATTCATTGGTCTCGCCACTCCCCAGGTGGATTTGAAAGTGGAACATCGGGCCTACATTACCGAGGTGGTCGATGATGTTCTCAGTGGAACAGCAGATCTGGTCGTCGCAATCGGAAGCGGCGCAATCATCGAGGGTCGTGTCGTCGATGAGAATGGGGACTTTGTCGCCGGCGTCCAGGTGTTGCTTTCGGGAGGAACCAAAGGGACCGATTCGAGGACTCAGACCGACCGCAAAGGTTTCTTCAATTTCCCGGGTCTGCCCACCGGTTCATACACGGTGAGAGTGACCAGTTTCGGTACCGCTGACAAAAAGATCCCTCTCGACCAAGCCCCGACTGCAGAAATCAATGTTCAGGCAGGGTCCTCCGAATTCATCGAGTTCGAATTGTGATCATCGATGGCTGAGCCTTCCCCATTTGGGGTATGGAGGGGATCATTCGGGGTAAAACCCCCGAATGATCCCCTCCAACTTTAAACAAATATTCGGGCAATAAACCTAAGGTATTTATTGGCAACAGGTTAAAAGAAACCTCTCGCAGCCAATCTGGCGGTCACAATTGGTCCGCCATTTGCAATAATCGAAGTGGAAAGAATTTGGACGAGGGAATCGGCCTCCGCCAAGCGTCTAACCCTTTGACGCTGATATGTGGCGACCCCCGGTCAAAGAGATTGAGTTACATTTTCCGGGGAGTTTTCTGCGAGAGATCGATATTGCGGTTCGCTCACAGGGATTCTCCACAAGAAGAGGTTTCACCATGAAGCGTCGATTTGATTCAGAATTTTACAGTGTCCGGAATCCCGGTCCCCCTCCTCAGAGCCCCAACAGGAGCGAGCTGGCGATTCCTTCTCTCACCGGGATAGGTGTGGCTTTGGCTGCGATAATCCTGTTCTCCGGGATTCCGGCACGATCTTTGGCAGGTTTCCAGGATCCCAACCCTGAAGTTTCGACAGCCCGGGAATCCGCGATGGATTCCAATTCTGGTGGCGCAACCCCCACAGAAAAACAAAAGCCTCCTGCCAAGCCTTCCGAGTCCGGCGATGACAATGATGGAAAACCTCCAGCGAAAAATCCTGTCAACGGACAAGCAGAGAAGTGGATTTTGCAGTTGGGTTCAGAGTCATGGGAGCAGCGGGAATCCGCTTCCGCTGAGTTGAAGAAGTTGGGGGAAGGAGCGCGGGAGGCACTTCAAAGAGCGCTCAAGAATCCCGATCTCGAAGTGTCTTCGAAAGCAGAGGAGATCCTCTCAGATTTGGACAAGCCAACCGTCGAAGAGTTGGTACGCAAAAGTGCCGAAGCCAAGGGGCGTCTTGCCGGTCGCAGAAAGATCACCACCGGACCGCGGGGAGAATTGGTGGTGACTTTGGACCTGGGACCGGACAAGTCGGACAAATCGGACAAGACTTCGAATGAGATCGAAGATGTGATCAAAGATCTGCGAAAGCTTGAAGAGGATCGGCTCAAAGAATTTTTCGAAGGAACAAGCCCACTCGATACTTTCAGGGAGATCGAAAAACAACTCGCCCGGGATACTGCCAGGTCAGCTCCGATTCATTTTCCAGGCGGAACATTTCCAGGCGGAACATTTCCAGGCGGAATATTTCCGGGAG
>CAYRAM010000044.1:0-15615 GCA_964422295.1 uncultured Planctomycetia bacterium
AGACACTGTCGCCATGAAAAACAAACTGCATCCCTATCTTGCTGAATTCCTCGGCACTCTCGGTCTGGTGATCAGTGCCACCAGTGCCGGAACCCTGGCCAGTCTCGGTTACTCCATCACACCGATAGCAGATGGACTCTTCTCGGGGGTGGCGGTGTTGCTGATGATCCTTCTCTTTGGTCCTGCTTCCGGAGCGCACATCAATCCGGCGGTCTCGGTGGCGATGGTCCGTGCCGGGAAGCTGCCGAAGGCACAGTTGCCCGGTTATCTGATCGCCCAGTTTGCCGGGGCGGTACTGGCGAGTGTGGTGATGCGCCAGATATTTGCAGAGGCTTCCTCCATCGGTGCGCATCAGCCGGGAAGTCTGGGGCTGATCGGCAGCCTGTGGATGGAAGTGTTGCTGACGGCGATTCTGGTCGGCGTGATCTTCTGGATCATCGACCAGGATTGGGCGAAGGGGCCGATTCCTGCGGTGGTCATCGGCCTGACGGTGACGGCGGAGGTGGCGCTCGCCGGTTCACTGAGCGGTGCGTCGATGAATCCGGCGAGGAGTTTCGGGCCGGCACTGGTGTCCGGGGATCTGTCCGTACTGTGGATCTATTTCGCCGGTCCGCTGGCAGGCGGGCTGGTGGCGGTCACGCTGTGTCGGCTGTTGCGACCGGGCCCCTGTTGCCAGACGTGCTGAGGGGTTGAGGATTGAAGAGTTTTGGACAAAGAAGCGCTTCAAGGTGCCCCCTTCTGGTCAGGCGATAGAAGTGAAGATCGAGGGTTGAAGCAACTCGCTGACGGAAGAAATCAATGCACTGACTGACGGTAGGTTTCGTCGGTGGGGTTTCTTCGAGGAGATGGATCGGTTCTATCTCGGCGATCAGGTCGTTTGCCTGGCGAGTAATCCGGAGAAGACGCCTTCGGCGGCAGCGAGATGGTCGTAAGTCCCCTTTTCGATGACCCGCCCCTTGTCGAGAACGTAGATACAGTTCGCTTCGCGAATCGAACTGAGACGGTGGGCGATGACGATGCGGGTCACCCTTCTGCGGTTCAGGCTTTCATTGACGATCTTCTGCGCCCTGTTGTCGAGAGCACTGGTCGCCTCATCGAGGAAGAGAACTTTGGGTCTGCGAATCAGTGCCCGGGCGATGAGCAATCTTTGCCGCTGACCGCCGGAGAGATTGGTGCCGCCTTCACTGACCACAGTGTGCAGCTGCATCGGCATCTCATGGATGTCATCGGCGATCCCCGCTTCCTCGACCGCCTCCCAGGCTTCTTCCATGGTGTACACCGAGCCGACGGTGATGTTTTCAAAGATGGATCCGGCACTGATATGGCCCGATTGCAGTACGACTCCTAGCTGGCGGCGCACTGCGGTGGAATCGACGGAATCGATGTTTTGGCCATCGAATCGGATCTCGCCACTCTCGGGAGTTTCAAAGCCAAGCATCAATCTCAACAGCGTGGACTTTCCGCAGCCGGATGTTCCGGTCAATGCGATCATCTCACCGGGCTTGGCGTGGATGGAGACATCTTCAAGAATCTTCGGGCCCTCCGATGAGTAACGGAAATGGATCCGGGAGAGTTCGATCTCCCCTTTGATTTTCCCCGGATCGATGCTTGCGGATGTGGTTTCCAATTCTGCTTCGAGCAGTGGCTTCATTCGTTCCGCAAGGACGGTGGTATCGAGGAACTCGACGATGGTGTTGCTCAATGTGAGTGCGCCGCCCAGGAAGATGCCGAGTGCGGTATTGAAAGCGAGGAAGATACCGATCGACAGGGGTGCTGAACCTGCGACCGGTTCAGTGATCAAGGGCATCGCCATCATGAAGAGGGTCAGGGTGCTCAACATCGGAATAACGCGATTGAAGAGAGAGAGGTTGTCGATGATGATCTGCACCTGGTTTGACAAATTCAACTGTTTGGCGATGCGGTTCATCCACAGGGCAAAGGCACGTTTCTCCGCTCCTGCGACACGGAGTTTGCTCACTGCGCTGATCAACTGGACCTCGAAACCGAAGAGCTCACCCTCCTCCTCCATCAACTTCCTTGCGTGCCGGCGGATGAAAACTCCGCCGATGAAAGTGACCACTGCGACGACGATGGCGATGGCGATGGCAACGAGAGCGAGTTTGACGTTGTAGATAAAGAGCAGGATGACATTGAGAAGCGCCATGAAGGATGTCATCAGTGTGAGCATCGTTGGTCCGCTGAATTCCTGGCTGATGGCGTGGGCTGCAGAGATTCTCTGAAGCAGATCCCCGGTGGAAAATCCGGAGAAAAAGGATGCCTTGAGGCGCAGGACCCGATCCCAGATCGCTGATTGGGATTCAAAATCAGTGTTGACCGACAATCGCAAAGATACGAATGATTGGAAGATGGAGAGAAGCGTCATTCCCAGGGTCACAGCCAGCAGTGCCCCGCCCAGCTCGAATAGCAATCGTGAGTTGGAATTGGGAATGGCACTATCGAGGATGATCGCCATCGCTTGCGGGAATAGCATTCCCATGACGGTCAGGACCATCGCCGCCATGGCGAATGCAGCGATATCAGAGAACTTGTTTTTCAAACTGAAAGAAATCAGATCGAAGGGCTTATCTTTGTCTTCACCCAAAGTTCTGATCAGAACCAGCGCATGTCTTCTGAGTAATTTTTGGGTTGAGGCGTCGATGAGGGTTTTCGAGCCATCGCGGGGGTCATGAATGAGGTAACGCCCCTTGTTGTCGAGGAGGATGGCGACGGGGCGACCATCCTCTCGCAGGTATCCGACCAGTGGTCCCACATCCCGCTTCCACCAATCACCCCTGAAGACAACTTTGCGATGCTGGATGCGTGAAGCTCGCGTGATCGCTTCGGCGGGGTCGCTCAATTTTTCCAAATCTGTGGACTCGGCCATCGGAAGAATTTGGATCCCCTTGGCGGTGCCCACCGTTTTCATGACCGAATAGAGATCTTCACCGGGGTTTTGCAGTGCCACCTGGGGATTCAGGATCGAGGCCAAATTCGCCAAGGCATGCTCCGAACCCTTCTCTTCGATGGACTGCCGTTTTTTGACCCGTTGTAGATTCGTTTCACCTTCCTCGAAGCGCGATTCATCTCTGCGTTTTTGGATCAGGGAGTTGAGCTTCATCAGTGAGTTCAATCCCTGATCCTGATCGATCTCCGAAGTTGCGGAGACCTGGAAATTCAACTCTTCTTTTGCTTCGATCCAGCAACCCAGGGGCAGCAGCACCGGAGTATCCGCTGCAGAAATCGGCAGCTCACCACTGATCACCCCCTCCCCCTCTGAAATGGAGATCCAGCAACTCTCCTGATGAGGTGTCGTGATCATGTGCCCTGGTGAAATGGAATTGGCAGTGTCCGCTTGCAGCCGACTGCAGTTGGATGGGGCACTTCCCCATTGCAACAGTGGGCGCAATCTGGCGGACCAGGATCCGATGACATCTGCGATCGATTGATCCACTGTGGTTGCCGCGAGAGTCAATTGATCGATGGGCAATTCAAGAACGCTCATTGAGTCTTGAGAACTGATCATGCAGCAATGCTCGTTCTCAGCAGAATCGTGGGAGATGGAGAAGAGGAAGTCCCCGACTTTGATTTCCCCCAGAGGCTTGCGACGTCCGGTTGATTGGGATTCGTGAACATCGGTCGTCACCAGTTCGCCCTGGCCATCGACCACGATCCAAAAGCGATCCCGCTGTGAGATCAGGAGGGACATGTGACCGGAGACCTTGTGGACTTCGCCATGGGATTCGAGGGTTTCGAAGCGGTGACTCATGTTGCCTCCGCTTCAGAATATTCATCATCCAGCTTCAAGAGCTGGGCGTACGCCCCATCCTTGTTCCACAGTTCATCATGATTGCCCCGCTCCACCACCTTGCCGTATTCAAGGACGATGATCTCCGTGCAATCACGAATCGTGCTCAAGCGGTGTGATACAAAGATGGATGAGCACCCACGCATGCGCATGCGATCAAGAACGATGCGTTCGGTTTCAGTGTCGAGAGCGCTGGTGGCCTCATCGAGAATCAGGATTGTGGGATTGGGAACCAGTGTCCGGGCGATCTCAAGGCGTTGTCTTTGGCCACCACTTAGATTGTTTCCCCCTTCGAGGAGTTCACAATCAAAGCCTCCCTGAAGTTCGACGACGGTATCGAGGATGGCCGCATCTTCACACGCTTGAACGATATCTTCTTCCGGGACGGTGGTATCCCAAAGGGTCAAGTTGTCTCGGACAGTTCCGCTGAAGAGCTGGATTTCCTGGCTGATGAAACTGAAGGAATTGACAAACAGGTTTCTCGGCAATTCTTCCAGCGGAATGTCATCGAAATAAATCTTGCCACTCCACGGCTGCAACTCGCCCGAGATGAGTTTTGCCAGGGTGGACTTTCCGGAGCCGCTGCCACCGACCAGCGCCACACGATCCCCCGGCTTGATGTGGATACTCAGATCTTCCAAGAGAGGTGGTTCGAGCACATTGTATCCAAAGGTGACATTTTCCAGTCGAATGTCGCCCCTGAGGAACACCTTGTCCTCATCCACGGATTGTTCAGTGGTGTCGGCAGTGGATTTTTTGAAGGGGTACTTCAGCACATCATCGACCCGTTCCAGGTCGCCGCGCATCTCCTGAATTTCTGATCCGAGGTCCAGCAGACTGTTCACCGGGGCGAGAAAGCTGTTCATCAGCGATTGGAACGCCACGAGCATACCGATGGTCAATGCCCCATCGATGACCCTGAATCCACCGATGATGATGACAAAGAGTGTCGCCAGAGTGCTGAGCAGCCCCGGAATCGCCACCAGGATGGTGTTGCTGACTTGCAAGTTCTGCTGTGCATTGACTGCTTTGGAGTAGTAGCCGGACCACTTTTCATAGAAACCAGATTCCAGGCCACTCGCCTTGATGGTTTCCATCCCCTGCAACCCCGCCATCGCTGTTCCACGGGCTTTGCCAAACTCCTGCAATACCCGCATCGATGCTTCGATGCGGCTTTCTGAAATCCATCGCAGGATCAAGAAATTGAGAACCGCCACACAGAGACCAATTCCTGTCAATAAGACATCGTAATAGAGCATCACAGTGAGATACAAACCTGCCATGACCACATCGATGGCCGTCTGAGCTAGGCGTCCGGAAATATTGTTTGCGATGTCCTGATTCAATTGGCTTCTGTTGGCGACCTCCCCGGCGAATCGTTGGACGTAAAATTCGTTCGGGAGTTGCAACAGGTGCCAGAAAAATTGGCTCGACAGTCGGATGGTCAGATTGAGACGCAGCCTCCTCAGCGAGTTCATCTGGAGATATTTGAGGCCCAGGTTTAATGCGATGGCAAAAAACATGGCGAACATGATGGGCTTGCCCCAATTGGTTCTGTTTTCGAGGATGATTTCATCGAGAAAGACCTGCATCAGTACCGGAAACAAGATCCCGGGGATAACGAGCAAAAATCCGATGAAGATACAGAAGAGAATCGGCAGGGATGAGCCCGCCAATCGTTCTGATATCGCCAGAAGCAGGCTCGGCTTTTTGCCGCCTTTCTGAAATTCTTCCGTGGGCTTCATCGCCAGCGCGACACCAGTGAAACTGCGTTCGAAGTCTTCCATGGAGATGATTCGATGCCCCATCGCCGGATCATTGATGTATGCGCGGTCTTTTTTGAAGCCTTCCAAGACGACGAAGTGATTAAAGTCCCAAAAGAGGATGCATGGCATCTCCAAGGACTTGAGAGCCGCTGCATCTGCTTTTATTCCGTGAGCTTCCAATCCATATCGACGAGCGGCGCGGAGTAGATTGGCAGCTTTACTTCCGTCTCTGGAAACTCCACATTCTTCGCGCAATTTCGCCAAAGGTTCGATACGGCCAAAATAGCCCAACACCATCGCCAGAGATGCGGCTCCACATTCGACCGCTTCCATCTGTAGGACAGTGGGTGTTTTTACCCGTTTGGCGGAGGACTTTGCCATGGGGGATCAGTCCCCCCCCAACTCTTTGAGGAATGGCAGCAGGAATGTGACCGGTTTTCGAAATTCGATGGTCGCATCGATGGTGACCGTCATCCCGGGGGTGACGGTGATATCAGGGCCACTGCCCGACGACCATTCATAACCACTGCTTGCCGTATCGGATGGAGTGAGAGTGCTTCGAACTTCGATCATCGCTCCGCCCGTTCCCAAACTCTGTGCCAACTCCTTGTTTCCCACGGTGGCTGCAATGGAATCTGTCGAGCGCGGGATGGATGAGACGCTGGTCACACTTCCGACGATGCTGCCAAATCGCTCCTTCTTGACGGTTGTCGGAGTGATGCGTGTGGGCATTCCCGTGGAGATCTTTTTGCCGTCCTTTACAGGAAAGTAGGCCACTGCGACGAGGGAATCGGTTCCGGCGTTGTTTTCCATCAAGCCAATTTGTTGTCCAGGTGCCAGGACTTGACCCGGTGCGACGTTGAGCTCGAGGACTTTGCCGGAATAAGAAGCACGGATGACCGACTGATGACTCAAATTTCGAGCCAAGCGCTGGACGCGACCTTCCGCTTCTTTGATCAACAGGTTTTGTTGAGATTTTTCGGTCAGCTCTGCCTGGTCCAGTCGGGCAATCTGAACATCCAATTCTTCCAGTTTTCTCTGTAGTTCTTCAATGTTGTCCAAGCGTACCTGGTGCTCTGCCAGAAACTGCAACTTCTGATAGTCGAGGTCGTGTTTCTTGACCTGAAGCTCAGAGAGGGAAACCTTGTTGGTCAGCAGTTCCTGGCGAGTGTCGTGAAGATCCTGGTCGTACTCCGAGAAGATCTCATCTTTGGCCAGGTTTTCAAAGTTGGATAACTTTCCTTTGAGGTAAGCACCCAGGGAAATCAGATCTTTTTCCAAAATGTTGAGTTGCTCGATCTGTTTCTGCAGGTAGATCTCTTTTTCATCATGCCTGAGAGTTGCGAGGTCGGAGTGAATCTCGATCTGTTTTTGGTACCAGGCTTTCTTGGTATCAATGAAGGATTTTTCGGAGGTCAATGTTTGAAGACGCAACTCTTCATTGAGTTTGGTTTTGGCTCGAAGTTCTGCCAGCAGGCTTTCCTCGACCACCAACTGTTCTTCCAGTTGCGGTTGAAATACTTCGGCTATGACCTGGTCATATTTGACGGAATCACCGGGGGCCACATTCAGTTTGAGCAATTGCCCCTGGGAGTGGCTATGTAATGGCACGACTTTTCCGGGAAACACCATGATGCCAGAGGCTTTGACATTCACAGGAATCTGTCCAAAGACGCACCACAGGGCGAAGCAAACCAACCCCATGCCGATGACCAGAACCGGGATCCAATTTCTTCGGGGTAACACCTCGAGCATCGTGTCCAACTGCTCGGGTGTGGAGATATGCTCCAAGGCTTTCTGTTGAAACAGGGAGGGCTTTTCGGCGGACAATTGAACTCCTGTACTCTTTCAGCGAATCGAAGGTCTAGTTGGTTCCTGACCTTTCGATCAGGTATTCAAATCTTCGGCTGGCGAGGGAAATTGCTTCGAGCACATCCGGATCCACGATACTCATCTCTTCAGCTTCAGAATTCGAGGCATCGGCGGTTCGCAGATTTCCGGCGGTGAGAGTGGTATTGGTCAGATGGATCAAGCGCTGAGCAAGACAAACGCCGATTGCTTTGTAGAAGCGGCTGCCAAAATCAGAATCTGTGCGCAATTTCGAAGCCAAATCCCTGCGCGAGACTTTCAAAACATTGGTCGGCTCAAGTGCGATCAAGGTCACTGCAGGAGGTCTCGAATCTAGGAAGGAAACCTCACCCACGATTTCGCCAGGATAAATGGTAGAAAGGATTTTCTCGGTGTCAGCGAGGGTGGTTACTTTGAGCGCACCTTCCAGAACGATTCCAAGTGAATCGAGGTGGACCCCTTCTTCGATCAGGCAGTCACCTTGCTGCAGGGCGTGATTCTTCCCTACCTTGGCGAACCAATCGATATCCTGGTCTTCCAGGACGCCGAGGATGATCAACGAATTACGCATCTCTGATTACCCGGTTTCCCGCTAGTCATTGTGGACAATGAGCCGTTGTAAAGTCGCATTTTGCCTGTAAAAAAAACCGATTGCCCCAACATTTTTTCTGGTTGAGGCAATCGGTCTGATAATGGAGCCTGGCAAATCCAAAAGCGGTTTTGCCGAGCATAGTCGGATTACTTCGTCGAGATGTCCGGAGTATCCTTGCGATCCTTGCTGCCACCCGGCATAGGCTTGAAGTCGCCGGCACCCTCTTGGGCGGCCAACTTCTTCTTTTTCATCGTCTCGTAATCGACATCCTTCTTACCCTTTCCGCCTGCAACACCCTCAAGGTCTGCATCGGAAATTTTGTTGTCGTCGTTCATGGGTTTACCCACCTTCTAAACACAGGAAATCCAAAAAAGGGACACCGCTCACGCTGAGCAATTTCAAGGGAAATCGGCATTGGGGGATTTCCTCTTCCCAGCACCACTTCCTTCACAATCAGTTTCTGAAAACCTGCAACCCCGTTGGCCCCAATAAGTGGGCTAAGTTGACTCATTTTCATACACTCTGAATCAGATCTCAGTGATCGATCAGACACCTCAATCCTACTTTCTGGAATAGACCGAGTAAAGTAGGTTGCCGGTGCTGTTAAATATCCTATTTCATTGAGTTTACGACGATGGTTATCGGTTATTTCATGTCGCATAGAGGGGTGGATTTGGCTTTCCTGGGCGCAAATTAGCACTATTCGCAGCATGTATGATTATTAACGAACTCCCGCAACTTCCGATAATTAAAGGGCTTCCGGCTTGTGTTTTCCCAGGTTTGGCCTACTCGGTGAAATTTCTTGGAGGGCTCAATATTTTTTACTGATGAGGAGCCTCTGTTTGTCGATTTTCCTTCTTGGGCGAGATTTGATCGCTTTGCTGTGACGCTATTGGCTATTGCATGCCAGAGGAGTCGCCTCTGAGACACTTCTCCTTCATCTCACGCCCGTTGAACTGCTTGGCACCATGGGGGTTCTGCTTTTCTCCGGTGGTTGCTCCCACCTTGGCGAGGGGGACCGATGGGTTGAGGTCGCCCGGAAGTGGCTGATGATCAAGTTGCCGGTGGTGAATCCGGAGTCTGATCGGAGGCAAGTGATGCTGCGTTCCCTATTGCATCTCGTCCTGTTATTGGCGTTGGTACAAGTGAGTTGTACCGGCAGCCCGGAGCAGCGGGATGCGGAGACCCCGCCTCCCAACATTCTCTTTATCTTTACTGACGATCACGCATCTCACGCCATCGGTGCCTACGGCAGTCGCTTTCCCGGGGACAACACCCCCCACCTCGATCAACTGGCAGCAGAAGGGATGCGGTTTTCCCGCTGTGCGGTGACCAACTCCATCTGCGCCCCAAGCCGGGCGGTGATCCTGACCGGCAAACACAGTCATCTGAATGGGGTGCTGACCAATGCGGAGCGCTTCGATGGTTCGCAGATGACCTTTCCGAAGCTCTTGCAGCAGCAGGGCTACCAGACCGCCCTCTTCGGCAAATGGCATCTGAAATCAGAACCGACCGGCTTCGATCACTACGAACGGCTGATCGGCCAGGGCCCCTATTACAATCCGAAGATGCGTTTCCCTGCGGAGACGAAGAAGGGCTATGACGAACGGCTGCATGAGGGATACACCACCGACATCATCACTGAGCTGGCCATCGACTGGCTCAAGGGGAGAGAAGATGGATCCGGCCCTTTCATGATGATGGTTCAGCACAAGGCCCCCCACCGCCACTGGCAACCGGCTCCCCGGCACCTGGATCTGTTTGCAGACGTCGACATCGCTGAGCCGGAGAATCTCTTTGATGACTACTCCACGAGGACGACGGCAGCGCACATCCAGGATATGGAAATCGCCACGACCCTGACCCCCCATGATCTGAAACTGGCTCCCCAGGGGCGCTTTACCAAAGAGCAGCAAAAAGCCTGGGATAGCGCATATGGCCCTCGGAATGCCGCTTTTCGTGAAGCCCGGGATGGCATGACCGGTGAAGAGATCGTGCGCTGGAAATATCAGCGTTACCTCAAGGATTACCTGCGTTGCATTCGCGCGGTGGATGAAAACATCGGTCGATTGCTGGCGACCTTGGAGGAGCTGGATCTGACCCGCGAGACGATCGTCGTCTACTCATCGGATCAGGGCTTTTTCCTGGGAGAGCACGGCTGGTTCGACAAGCGCTTCATGTACGAGGAGTGCTATCGCACGCCACTGATCGTCCGTTGGCCGGGAGTCACGAAGCCGGGGCAGGTCAATGACGACCTGGTCAGCAACCTCGACTATGCGCAGACCTTTCTCGATCTCGCCGGGGTATCGATGGATCGTCCCGAGGTGCAGGCGATGCAGGGGATGAGCATGGCGCCCTTGCTGAAGGGGCAAACGGTTCCCTTTCGCAAGAGCCACTACTACCAGTACTACGAGTATCTGCAGGATCGCAAAACCGCCCACATGGTGAGGAGGCATCGGGGAGTGGCGACCGATCGCTATAAATTGATCCACTTCTACAACCTCGACGAATGGGAGTTGTACGACCTGCAGAAGGATCCCGCTGAGATGAGCAATCGTGCGGATGACCCAAAGATGGCAGAGGTTCGCCGTGAATTGACGCAAGAGCTGGAGCGTCTAGCGAAAAAGTATCAAGTTCCCGACGATCGTGGAAGCGTCTCCAGGGATCCTCATCGCCTCATCGAGGCTCTCAGGCCTCATTCAGAGGCAGGAGAGAAGTAAGTAAACCGTCGTCAGCAAAGCATATTCTCGTTATGCCGTAAATATTTACAGATTAAAATAAAATACGTTAATCCAAAAATAAACAAACGGGTTGAGTCTGGAGGTGGATGAGACTCTGGCTGGTGTATGTTCGGGTACCCCAGAATTTCCGCCCATTGAGGCTGATTTGCGGAATACGGCAATACGTTAATAAAGTAAATACGAGTTAATGTAAGAAATTACAAGCAGGTTTGGGCACAAGTGAGGGGGTCCTCCGGGGTCGGATCCTCATCGCATGTCGGGAATGGTGCAATCGGTGCCGGCCCGCTGTTGAAGAGGTAGTAGAGGCCATAGATCGGGTCGCTGAGATTGAAGGAGCCATCGTCATTGACGTCGGCGGCCTTGCGACAGGGAATCGGATTCACCGTCCCGGGTTGAAACAGGTTCCCCAGGCTGGTGATGACATCGGACATGTTAAAGGAGTTGTCAGAGTTGACGTCACCGCGCAGAAAGGTCTCCTGAATCGGAGGGGTCACACGAAGAACCAGATCGGTGAGGGCGATGTTGTCGATCAACAGGGAGTTCTGCTCTTTGAGATCGATGAAAAGAACCGATCCTCCGAAGGCGTCTTCGAGGGTGTAACTCCCCGACTCGGGCAGGTCTGCAGAGTTCCACTGCAGAAAGATGGGATTGGTTTGGTAAAAGTTCAGGCCGATGATGCTGACCAGATCCTCCGTCGAAGGGGCCCGCAAGCAAGTTTTCCATTCCTGTCCGTCGATATTGATCCAGGCATGAAACGCTGAATTGGTCCCTGGAGGCGTGCTCAGTTCATCCTCGCCAAAGACGTACTCATCCGATGCCCCCTCCACCTGGGCGAGGGTCAGATTGGTGATGCCACCCCCTGCTGCACCGAGGGAGGAACTGACTTCCAACTCCAGCGAGAATTCCTGGGCCGTCAGGAGAGCAGGGATCAGCATGCATGCGAATGCAGTGATCAAGGGCGCTATACGTGTGAACTTCATCAAGGTTCCATCTGTGCAGAGTTCAGCAGAAAGCCTTCTCTGCGCTTTGAATAAAACTTTCAAGAATGCGAAATTGAGGGGGGAAAAACAATAAGGACCCCTAGTCCGATTCCTGAAAAACAGTCGAATAATACAGGTGCAATCATAGGGTGAGTTGGGTTCGGGATGAAGCGCAAACCACATGAGTCACGATAGGCAAGATTGACAGGAGGCACCTTTAAGGCTACTTCCAGCGACCTTTATCGCAGGGGTCCAGGCTGCAGCAAATCGTCGAGTTGGATGCCGTAATCATTCAGGATCGTGCCCGTGGCATTGCGGTAACCGGTGATCGCTTTGCGGACGCGAATCTGCGCCTGAAGCTCCTGTACCTGTGCGGTCAGCAAGCTGTTTTGTACTTGGAGTACCTGGTATGCGGTCGAGACTCCTGCTTCGAGGCGGCGCGTCTCTCCGTCCAATTCCTCCCTGCGCAGGCCGGTAGCGGCGCGGGTCGTTTCGACACTTTGTCGGGCACTGTCCAGTTCGCGGACCGCTCGGGTGACCTCCAGGATGATGCCGTTGGAGAGTTGCTTCTTGTTCAGGTGTGCCAGCCGCAAGTCTTCCCGCGCCTGCATTTGGCGATTCAGTGCAGCCCTCTGGCCTAGCGGGATCTGCAGATTGAGACCTGCGCTCCAGGCGTAGTCTTCCCCCACGTCGGACCAGGATTCACTGAAATCGAGTCCATTGCCCGGCTGGCTGAAGGAGCCGGTCAAGTCGAGGGTCGGCAGCAACTCGTCATCCCTGACTTTGAGAAGGTCTTCGCTGCTGGCGATCTGCAGATCGCTCTGGGCCAACTCCAGCCTCAGGGCCAGCGCTTCCTGCACTACCTCCTCCATCTGTGGAGTGAACTGGGTTGGATTGATCGCCGTGGTCGGGATGACCTCCAGATCCCGCAACAGCGAAGGGCTGGTCGCGGAGCGGCGAAACTCGGGAGCGTTGATGGTATCGAGGAGGACATCCTGAAGGTCCCTGAGGATGTTGAGTGCGGAGATGATGCTGGCCTGTTGGGTGACTACATTGGCTTCGGCGCTGATCACATCGAGCCGGGTTCCCAACTGGACTTCGAGACGACGGCGGTTCAATTCGAGGAGTTCCTCTGCTTCCTGCAGTGCGCTCCTTTGAACCTCGACATTGCGCCGGGCGAAGACCAGATCCCAGTAACTGCTTTCGATGGCAGCGACGGTGGTTTCCATCGCCCGTACCGTCGCCAATTTGGAGGCCTCCGCATTTCGCAATGCGACACGCAGATTGGTCTCGGTGATCTCCCTGCCACGGCCGCGCAGGAGGGGTTGGGTAAGGGACAACTCGACGCCGCTGCGATAGTTCAGTGGCAAAAAGAAAGGGCTGTCCGAGGTCGTTTCAGAGCGATTTCCACTGAGCCTGAATTGCCAACTGGTGCCGTAGCGCATCAGTCCGGAGAGGCCCATGAAGTAACTGTCATTGGAGCGATTGGAGGTCTCGCCGACGGACGCGCCATCGATGATGCTGGTCGATGTGGTCTCCGACTCGCTCAGGGTGAACCCGGTGCTGAAGAGGGGGTCAAAGGCGGCCTCGGCGATGATGGGATCGAGAAATGCCTTGCCCTGGGAAACTCTCTGCACCTGCAAGCCGAGGTTGTGTTCGAGGGCGAGCCTGATCGCTTCTCCGAGGCCGAGTTTGCGAATCTCCCCGCTTTCAAAGATGCGATCGTCATCGGCGCTGGCTTCTTGTGCCACCGACAAAGGGTGTGCGTGGGCGCTGCTTGTGAGAAGCGATGGCATCCCGATCAAGAGGGTGATGCTGATCAGGAATACAGGTCCAATTTGTTTCGATGTGCCAAGGGGACTCTCGGTGACGGATGCGTCACGACAGCCGCTTTTGAGTGTAAACATGGTGGGCCTCCGGGGTCTGCCCCGTTTCGGGGAGTGGCCCATCATAGGCAATGGCATCCCCTTTCGGCAAGGAATGCGCACAGATCTGTTCACAACTGGAATATGTTATCGGCCCTTTCGGGGCGTTGAGGGGCATTGCGGGGCATTGCGGGCTTTGCTCAGGATCGAGTGAGCAAGTGACCGCTGTGGGAAACGGGTCGCGGGCGCAGCCGCCCGACCGATGCGGGAACGGCATGAAGCAGCAGCAGCACCGAGGTCATCGTCAGAGACAGTACGCTGAGGAGGATCAGTGCCTTGCCAAACTCCGCTTCATAGAAGCGCTGCAAAAACCATCCGTTGCTGAAGATGCCGAGCCGAAAACCGACCCAATCGGCGACTTGCATCACCCCCACCAAAGCGCCACCGGCGACGAAAAGGGCTGCCGCTTCCGCAGTCCTGAGCCCTGCAGCCAAGGTCATCGCCGCAAGCATCAGCACCGCCAGGAGGGTCCAAAATTCGAGGGAAGAAACTCCTGCATAGGCCTCCCCGATCAGATGGAAAAACGCCCCTGGACCCCTTTGAGCAGCGAATTCGAGTGATTCCGGGCTCGGTATTGCCGCGCTTAAGTCCGTGAACTGGAGCACGCAATAGAGACTCGCTGCAACCAACAAGCCGGCTCTCAAGAAACTGCCCAGCGGCAGTGCCAGTCTTTTGACTTTGCATTCCCCTTCGAGAAGGAGCGGCTCTCCATCTTTCACCGGCGAAAGACCGTGAATCGGAGTGGCGGTCGTCAAGCAGGTCACGGTGCGCGCAATCGCATCGGGAATCAGTGCGGGCAAGAGCAGGCACTTCATCATGCCACGGCTCAGCAAGTCTCCTCGCAGTTGACCGACGGCCCACGAAAAGAGTGTGATTGTCACAATCAGGCAAGTCAGGAGAAGCATGGTCAAAACTCCGGCTGGTGGACAGGGCGGGAAGAGGAATCACATCAAGCATTCCATCCCGGTGCCGCAACGGACCAGCCGATTCTCAGGATTTACCGACGATGAGGTCGGTGATGCGCTCGTAATCCTCGGTCGAAAAGAAGTCGATGGAAATTTTTCCGCGGCCCTTGCGGTCGATTTGAAGGACTGAAACCTTCGTTCCTAAAAATTGTCCAAGACGCTCTTCTTCTGCTTTGACGTGGGTGCTTCCACCCTTTTTGTCGGTTTTTTTCGTCTTTATTGGATTTTTTGGGGCATTTATATGGGATTGTCCCCCACGGATAGCCTCGTCCAATTCCCGAACAGTCCACGAGTTGGACAACAATTGCTGATACCATTTTTTGCGTTCCTGGCGATCTTGGACCCCCAGCAAAACCTTTGCATGACCCGAGGAAATTTTACGTTCCATCAGGCCTTGCTGAATATCCCGTTCCAGTTCAAGGAAGCGAAGGGTATTGGCGACACTCGATCTCTTCTGCTGAACATTTTCAGCGAGTTGCTCCTGAGTCCAGTCGAAAGACTCCTGCAGTGCCTGGTAAGCGCGCGCCAATTCGATGGGGTTGAGATCTTCCCGCTGCAGATTTTCGGTCAAAGCGAGAGCGAGCATGCGATCATTGTCGATGTCACGAATGATGACGGGGATCTCTTCCAATTTGGCGATACGGGAAGCTCTCAACCGGCGTTCCCCGGCGACGAGTTCGTATCCGCCCTGGGTCCGTTGGCGAACGACCAGGGGTTGCAGAATGCCATCTGCGGCCACCGATTGAGAGAGTTCATCGAGCGCTTCGGGATCGAAGACCCTGCGTGGCTGATCGGGATTGGCGTGGATTTCGTTGGGGGAGACAAAGCGGATTTCAAGCCCCTTTGTGGAACTCGTTGGATCCTCCGTGCCGGAGTCTGCCGAGCCTTGTGGAGGAGGGGTTTGCTCTGACCGGCGAATCAGGGCATCAAGCCCGCGCCCGAGTTTGCGATTCATGTTTCAGGATCTCCTTTGCCAGGTTCATGTAGGACCAC
>CAYRAM010000045.1:0-14780 GCA_964422295.1 uncultured Planctomycetia bacterium
ACTCCGGACCAGATTGGCACTTGGGTTGTCTGGCCGATATCGGTCCAGACTGCTAATATCAGGGCGATCCCGGGAAGAGCCGGGAAGTCGCAAACCCAGGAGGCCCTGTGAACAAACCGTCCGGCCCGGGGAAGAAACCGGGAGATCCCTCTGATGAAGGGGACGAGGCTCGATGGGGCCTGATGAGCCCCTCTCCGGAGGATCTGGAACTGCGCATCTACCCCGATCCGGTCCTGCGGCAGCGCTGCCAGGCGGTCGCCGATGTCGACGATGAGGTCCAGCGCTGCATCGACCGCCTCTTCGAACTGATGTATGAGCACCAGGGGATCGGCCTCGCCGCACCACAGACGGGGTGGAATGCACGGGTCTTCGTCATCAATTTGTCGGGCCAGAGTGACGAGGGGGATGCAGAGCAGGTTTTCGTCAATCCCCAGGTGGAATTGATCGATCGTGAAGCCGGGGAAGCCTTCGAAGAGGGTTGCCTGAGCCTGCCCGGGATACGCCTCAATGTGGAGCGACCCCCACGGGTCAAAGTCACGGCCCTCGACAGGCGCGGGAATCCCTTCACCATGGAGGCCGAAAATCTGCTGGGACGATGCATTCAACATGAAAATGATCATCTCGATGGCATCATGATCCCATCCCGGGTTTCGACGATTCATCGGATGAGTATCCGTGGAAAATTGCGCGAACTGGAAGATGAATGGAAAGCGGCACCTTGAAAATCATTCGCGGTTTGACAGAGCTTTCCGAGACATCCATCGCAACCCCCGTTTGCACCGTTGGTTTTTTTGACGGGGTGCACCGCGGGCACGCCTCCCTCGTCGGCGATCTGATGCGGTGGGCGGGCGATGTGGGTGGCACTGCCACCGTGATCACTTTTTCCAATCACCCCAAAGAGATCACTCTCGGCCATGCACCTGCGATGCTGACCCCGGTGGAAACCCGCCTTGAGCGACTGCAAGAGATGGGGGTCGAGGTCGTGGTTCTCCTCGATTTTGACGCGGATCTGGCGCAGTGGTCAGCGGAGAAATTCGTCCATGAGGTCATCGAAGAGAGGATCTCCTGCCAGCGTCTGCTGATGGGGTTTGATTCCGCCTTTGGCCAGGGAGCTCGGGGTACCTTTGAATATCTGCAACAGATGGAATTGCCCCGGCTCGAATTGAGATCATCGCCTCCGCTGCTGATCGAAGCAGAAGCGGTCAGTTCTTCGGCTGTGAGGAAATGTCTTGAAGAGGGGAATCTGCGCCGGGCCCAATTGATGTTGGGTCGCCCCTATTCGCTGAGCGGACCGGTGATCGTCGGCGATCAAAGGGGAAGAAGCATCGGATTTCCAACCGCCAATCTCGATCCCGGTGCGGTATTGGTTCCGCCGGTGGGGGTCTACCTCGGACGCGCAATCGTGCAAGCGGAAGAGGATCAACCTGAAGAAGTTTGGCCGGCAGCCATCAACATCGGCAGAAGACCCACCTTCGGCACGCCGGAAGCTCCCGAGGGGACCCCTTTCGATCCGAGTCTCGATCGTCTGGAAGCGCACCTGGATGGATTCTCCGGCGATCTTTATCAGCGGCAGATCGAGATCGAGTTTTATCGGCGACTGCGAGGGGAGAGGAAATTTGCTTCCCTTGACTCCCTCAAGCAGCAGATCGTCCGCGATGTGGAATCGGTTCGCGATTGGTGGCAGGCCTTCAGCGGAGATTCATCTCCCTAACGCCGGTTCCAGGAAGCGGTTCCAAAGCGCTCTCGCACCAGGTGGTCGATCCGTTGCTGAAGGGTCGGAGATTCCTTATCACCCATGGAAGTGGGATACCCCAAGTCGGCCCAGGGATCGGTCCCGATCTTTCCACTGGGTTGCAGCCACGATTGCGCAACCCTGTGCAGCCAATCGCGATCCTCGTGGGGTGGCCGGGCGATCGGATCCCGCAAGAGGCTGCCCTCGATGAGCACCCTTCCGGGGCGGAACGCCAAGGCCAATCCCCCCGCCTTGATGGTTTGCCCCTCCCTCTCGATGACGATGTCGCTGGGGGAGCGACGCTGGAAGCAGTCGACGACATCGAGCATCTCCTTCTCTCGGTCTGCTCCGCCACGGGTCGTTACTTCCGCGACCAGATGCTGACAAAGGATTTCAGAGATGCGATTCGCCACGCTTGCAGGGCTGCGTTCGGGAAACGCAACCGATGGGCATGGCCCGGCGATGGCGATGGTCAAATCTTCCCCATGGAGGATCGAACCGCCGCCGGTGACCCGGCGAACTGCGGGGAGACCATCCTTTTCGGGTTCGGAGTCATCGATTTCAAAGGGGTGCAATCGCGGAAACTCCGCTTCATCCGTGGAAGCAGCAGCGGGCCACTGCTGGAAGCGGCCAAGGGTGACACAGGGCCGATTCCATTGGGTCAGCCGCAACCACCAGCCGTCCGTTTCGAGGAGGGCTTGATCGAGGGCCATGTTGGAAGCGGGGTCGAGGGGACCCGGATCGAGGAGGTGAATCTTTTCTTCTTGCAGAGCACCTCCCAGATCCCGGTGCAGTCGGAGCAAAGCGCTAACTGTTGCTCAACTGGCTCTCATAGTCCTGGGAGTTCAGCAGTTGGTCTTTCCACGATTCATCGGCGGGTTGGATCTTCAGCATCCAACCATCTTCAAAGGGGGAATCGGTGATCGGCTCCTGGCTTTCGAGGAGAGCGGAGTTGGCTTCCACCACCCGACCACTGATCGGCGAGTTGAGTGCGCTCACCGCCTTGACCGATTCGATCTCGCCGAACTGTTGTTCAAAATGAACATCATCGCCTTTATTCGGCAACTCGATGTAAACCAGTTCACCCAGCTCGCTCGCCGCAAACTCGGTGATACCGATGGTGACGACCCCGTCATTCCCTTCCTGTGCCCACTCGTGGCTGGAGAGGTAAAAACGATCTTCGGGTACTTCAGACATAACAGCAGTCTCCCTTGTCAGTCGGTGCTCCCTGGTGTGCAGATCACGGCAGCACAATCCCAATGAAATTCCACTCGACAGGTCCCGATCCAGTCGAGATGAGGATACCGGGGAAAATATGATCGAGACCACCCCTCGATGCAAGGATTTGCACCGCTCTTCACCGAGGCAGCGCTACTGAACCTTTTCGGCGTCCCTCTTGTAGAAGGGCAAGGGGTGAGGACGCAGGTCGGGGGTTTGGCGGCCTAGGTTTACCTGCAGGGGGGCATCCTCGGGGATTTCCGCAGCCACGTATCCACAGGCGATCGCCACCCCGAGGGTCGGCGAAGGGGACCCGCTGGTCACCTCTCCGACCACATTGCCCTCATGGAGGATGGCTGCCCCCTGGCGGGCAGGACGCCGTCCTTCGACGGTGAATCCCCTCATCCGTCGCTTCGGTCCCCGAGATTCGATCTCCTGCAGAGCGGTCTGGCCAATGAAGGGGGTGCCTTTGTGCAGGCCGACGCCAAATTCGAGTCCCGCTGTAATCGGATCGACCTCTTCCGAGAGTTCGTGGCCGTACAGCGGCATCCCCGCTTCCAAACGCAAGGTGTCGCGGCAACCGAGACCGCAGGGGTGAACCTGGTCAGACAGATCGATCAAGGCATCGAAGACCGATTCAGCGTGTTCCGAATCGACGTAGATTTCAAAACCATCTTCACCGGTGTAGCCGGTGCGGGAGATCCAACCCGGCAAGGAGGATCCGGTCAGATTGACGGTCGCTGATCCGACCCGGTAATAACCCAGATGGGCGAGGGGACGCTCCTTGGGCCGCTCGATGTGAGGGGCGAGGAGTTCAGCGGCCAATGGACCCTGAATGGCGACCATGGCGAGGCTTTCACTGAGGTCGACGATGTGGGCGTCCTGCAATTGATCGGCGAACCAAGGCAGCAACTTCTCCCGGTTGCCTGCGTTGACGACGAGCCACCAACGATCGGGCAGACGATAGACAAGGATGTCATCGAGGATGCCGCCGTCTTCGCGGCACACCAGTGAATAACACACCTGGCCCTTCTTCATCGTGGAGACATCACGGGTCAGAACCGTGTCCAGTGCTTTGACGGGGTCATCACCGACCACTTCAAAGCGTCCCATGTGGCACAGGTCGAAGACTCCAGCCTGTTTGCGAACGGTGTGATGCTCCTCGGTGAGGGCGGAGTACCACACGGGCATTTCAAAACCGCCAAATTCGACGAGACGGGCCCCGTGCCTCTGGTGGGCGGCATTCAAAACGGTCTTTTTCATCGTTGCGGCTGCTTTCCCCGGAAGATCAAAAATCGAAGTCGTCGCCGTCGCCGTCGCCGGATCTCTCATCCTCAGACTTGCCCAGTTCCTTCTTGGCCCATTCTTCATCGACGAGGCCGCGAACTTCCAATTCCTGGACGATGAACTTGGTGTCACTCCAACGGAACCCTGCAAAACCCTTGCGGTATTTGTCGGTGGTCAGTTTGACAGTGGTCTCGCCGTTGATCTTGGCTTCGAGGATCCCTTTTTCATCTTCTGAACTCTTGAAGTAGCGCACTTCAAATTCATAGGGTTCACGTTTCTGAACCCAATCTTTGGGATTTTTGCGGAAGACTTTGACGGGGGTTACGACGGTGGCAGTCTTCAAGCCATCTTTGTAGACCCTCGCATTGGCTCCATAGGAGACTGAGTAGAAGTCTCCACCCCCGTCCGACATCAGAACCAATTCGAAATCGGGTTTGTTGATCAGCAATTGAAACTGGACCTTGGCGCGGATGACGACACCGTCCTCAAAGGAGGAGTTGACGATCCAGTAACCGGATGTGTTGCCGGCCATGACGTATTGGCCATCTTGTCCAGCTCCGACCCCCTCATCCCCCTCAAAAATGGCGTGGGAGGAATCGCCGAGGACGCGCTTCATGTCTGTCTTCAGTTCGGTGCCTGAGGACCAGTTGAGACTCAAGCTGCCCTTGGATGAGTTGTACTCAGCCACACCAGAAAAGAGGCCGGGGAGTCCACTGGCGAGATCGGTCGATCCACCATTGACACCGATATCCGGGATATCGATATCATCGATTCCCGGGATTTCGTCGGTTCCACCATTGTTGCCAGGGTAGTCGCCACCCGTGTTGTTGTTGCCACTGTTGTTGGCGGTCAGTTCGGTGCGTCTTGCGGTTTCGACTGCGCCGACAAATCCGGCTTTGGCATCCCGGAAACTGCGTGCGGCCGCATCGAAATCGCCGATCTCGTAGGATTGATTGCCCAGTCGCTCACGATCGCGGGCGTACTCCATGTCGCGCAGGGCTTTCTCCTCTGCTCCGGCATCGATCGCCAACTGTTTCTTTTCTTCCATCAGGGCCTTTTCTTCATCGGCCTTGCCCTTCTCTTGAGACTTGCGGCCTATCTCCTCCATGGCTCTGTCCAGATCACCGATGGCGTAACCGAGATACTTCTTGGCACTTTTGGTCTTGCCATCCTTGATGTATTTCATCGCCTTGTCGTAGCCGCGGATGGCACCGTCGTATTCGTTGGCTGCCAATTTTTCGGCACCGGCGGCCTTGGCAGCAGCGAGCTTTTCCTGGTAATTCTTCTGCTCTGCCTCGATCTCCTGCATCTGCCCGGCGATCTTCGTCACATCTTTGAGGATCGTGTCAAATTTTCTTTTGGCGGTGCGCACTTGGGTGCGAGCTTTTTTGCCCTCCCCGTCTTCGAGGTACTCCTTGGCCCTCTTCAAAACCTTGTTGGCAGCCTCTAAGTCGGAGGCCATGTACTTTTCGGCTCCGGCGGCATTCGCCTCCGACATCAAAGCTTCCGCCTCAGAGATCAATTCTGCGACCTGGTCTTCGAGATCGGCGGAGGAACTTCCCGATCCATCGCCAGATTCGGTCGTTGAATCGCCACCGCCGCAGCCGGCCACGGCGAAGACGAGGACGCATCCCAGGAAGAGGGAAAGGTATTTGCGCAGCGGAAACTGCGGAGACTGCTGAGACAGGGTTCCATCCGATCGGTGGGCAGACCGGTGGGTGCCATCAGGACATTGGGCAGCGAGGGACATCGCTTTCCTCCCGACATTGAACTGGAGCCCGCATCGGCGGGCTGGATTCAGGTTCACTTCTGTTGCCTGGGCAATGCGGGCAATGCGAACCGTAGAAAATGTAGATCAACGATGATCAATCTTAGCCTTCCCCGGGTGAAGGCTCAAGGTCAGCGGCAGGGGATGAAGGGGGTGAAACCTCGAATTCGATCGAGTTCCAGCCCAATAACTGCAACTCTCCGATCAGTTGCAGCCCTGCTTCCATGGGGACTCTGCGATCCGCCTGGATCGTAAATGACTGCAGTCGGCTTTCTTCGGGCAACAGAGCCAGCACCGGCGTCAGCGCCTCAAGGGTATAAAGGGAATCACCCCAACGAATCTTGCCATCTTCGTGGAGGACCAGAATCCAATTTTTCTCGATCGGTTTGACATCGGGATTGTCTTCACCTCCCCGTGCCCGTGGCAATTGGACATCGATCAATTGACGATCATCAAAGCTGGCAGTGACAAGAAGAAAAATCACCAGCAGAAAGATGACGTCAAGAAGTGGAGCGAGGACGTCTCCCCAGCTGGGAGCGGTTCGCTGGCGTCGTTTTTTGCGCTCTTTGAAGGCAGGCATCACTTTGCCGCTTCGGTGACCCGTTTGGAGGGACGGGCCACTTTTCGTGGAGTGAGGCGGCTGAGGATCTCGACCAAATCTGCCCGTGATCGATCGATGTCATCGACAAAGAGATCGACCCGGTGGCTGAACCAGTGGTAAAGAAGGGTCGCCGGGATCGCCACCGCCAATCCTGCTGCGGTGGTGGTCAATGCTCTGCCGATACCATCGGCGATGATTTCGCCATTGACGCCGACTCCTGTGGCCAAACCGCCGGCCATTCCCTCAAAAGCATCGATCATCCCCCAAACGGTACCGAGGATTCCGATGAGAGGTGCGACTTGGGCGACGACGCTGACCAGCGGCAGGAATCTTTCCAGGCGCTGAATCTCTGCGATGGCGCAACTGTCCATCTTTTCGCGGATGATCTGCAAGGGTTGTCGGGATGACTGCAGTCCCACGGACCATGTGGCGGCGACCGGTCCGGGGACCTGATCCGCCAACTCGACCCCCGCAGCGATTCCGTCGTCGGAGATGGTCGTTGTCATCTCGTCCAGAAAGTCATCGTAATCGATGCTGGCAGCCCTGAAGCTGCGGACCCTTTCGATGGCGACGGTCAGCACAGCAATGGAAGCGATCAGCAGCGGCACCATGAAGAAGGGGCCGCCGATCCAGAAGAGTTCGATCATCCCTGATCCTCGATGGTCTGCTGCTGCTCTTCGGCGTATTTGCCGACGGCCATGTATTTTTCAAAACGGGTTTGCTTGCGTGCTTGCGGATCCTGGTCGCTGATTTCATCGAGATGGCGAAGAATCGCATCCTCCAAGCGTTTTATGGTTTCCTGGGGCTCACGATGGGCTCCACCGATCGGTTCTTCGATCACTTCATCGACGATTCCGAAAGAAGAAAGATCTGCACTGGTCAGTTTGAGGATCTCTGCTGCCCGGGGAGCGTTGGCGGCATCCTTCCACAGAATTGCAGCGCACCCCTCCGGTGAAATCACAGAGTAGTATGAGTTTTCGAGCATCAGGATGCGGTCGGCGACACCGATTCCGATGGCTCCGCCACTTCCCCCTTCGCCGATGACGACAGCGACAACGGGAACCTTGAGGGATGCCATGTCCTGCAAATTTTTGGCGATGACGAACGCCTGTCCCCGTTCCTCCGCCTGGATACCGGGGAATGCCCCCGCCGTGTTGATAAACGAGATGATCGGAATCCCGAACTTCTCCGCCAATCGCATCTTTTTGATCGCCTTGCGGTAGCCCTCCGGGTGCGGCATCCCAAAGTTGCAGGCGACCTTTTCCGGATTGGTTTTGCCTTTGCGGTGGCCGACGATCATCACCTTGCGTCCACGGATCCTGCCGAGACCGGTGACGATGGCGGGATCGTCGCGGAAGGCCCCATCCCCGTGCAACTCAAGAAAATCGGTGACAAACCCTTTGATGTAGTCGCTGGTCAGGGGACGCTGGGGGTGGCGGGCGATCTGGACCCTTTGCCAGGGATTCAGATGGGAATAAATCGCCCGCTTCTTCTCTTCGCATTTTCGTTCCAGTTCGTCGAGCTGGCCTGAAAGATCGATCTCTGAACTTTCGGAAAAGGATCGCAGTTCGGCGATGCGGTTCTCCAGTTCAACGATCGGGGCCTCAAAATCGAGGCCGTGTGCGCTGGACTCATTCTCCATCGATGATTCTTCCCATCCGCAGCGGCGGTCGCCCCCGCAAGATGGACATGGTAAGGCGGGAAAAGGGGGGAGGCCAGCGCTCCGGTGCGCTTGCCCGACCCGCCGGGGGAGTCCACAATCGGGCATGACTGCCGGGGTGCCCCGGCGAGCCCCGGCAGATCTCCCCGACTCAGGAGCTTCGATGTCCGTCACCTATACCGTCACCGTGATCCATGACAAGGATCCTCAGCCCACACCCCAGACAGAACTGCGGGAAGCGCTGGTCAGGGTTCAGCCGAATGTGTCGATGATTCGACCGCCCTCCTCTGACCCGATTTACTATCTGCAGGTCGCGGAAACAGATACCGACAAGGTCGAGACCCTCGCCCGGGAATTCCTCGCTGGATCTCCCGCTTGCAGGGCAGAAGTTTGCCAGGGGTTGGTGCTCCCCGGACGTCCGCATGATGAATCGTCGATCATCGTTCAACGCAAGCCCGGAGTGATGGATCCTGTTTCCCAAAGTGTTTTGCACGCCATGAATGAATCGGGATTCCGCCGGGGAGAGTGCCAGGTGAGGACCGGGTGGCGCTATCGCCTGGCCGCCGCCAATATCACGGGTGAAAACCTCGAAGAAGTCGCCGGTGAATTGGGCAATGAAATTGTCGATGAGTGGTTTACCTACAGTGAAGGCGAAGCGGAACAGATCAGCGATCCATTTCGCAGTTTTCCTGCCGATGCAGCGGGACGTATCGAGATTGAATTGCTGGAGGTCTCCGACGACCGCCTGCAGGAGATCAGTGACGACGGCGGATTGAGTCTGGACCTGCGTGAGATGCAGACGATTCAGGAGCATTATCGGGGGTTGGAAAGAAACCCCAGTGAAATCGAATTGGAAACCATCGCCCAAACGTGGTCAGAGCATTGTTGTCACAAGACGCTGACCGGGCGCATCCGTCACGGCGATCATCTCTATGGCAACATGCTCAAGGAGACGATCTTTGCAGTCACCCGTGAGTTGGACAAGCCGTGGTGCTGGTCTGTATTCAAGGACAATGCCGGGGTGATCGGCATCGATGATGAGTGGGGAGTCTCCTTCAAGGTCGAGACCCACAACCATCCGAGTGCCCTGGAACCCTACGGTGGTGCCGGAACCGGCATCGGTGGGGTGATCCGGGATACTCTCGGAACCGGTCTCGGTGCACGCCCGGTGCTCAATACCGATGTCTTTTGCTTCGCCCCCCTCGACACCCGCGATGAAGATCTTGCCGCCGGCACCCTGCATCCGCGCAGGTTGCTCAAAGGGGTCGTCTCCGGGGTGCGCGATTACGGCAATCGGATGGGGATTCCAACTGCCAATGGAGCGATTCATTTTCACCCCGATTTCGCCGGCAATCCTCTCGTCTTCTGTGGCTCCGTGGGATTGATCCGCAGGGAACACGTCGACAAAGAAGTCAAACCGGGGGATTGCATCGTCGCCATCGGAGGCCGCACCGGCCGCGATGGCATTCACGGTGCGACCTTTTCATCGCGTGAACTGACCGAAGAATCGGAGGTGGTCTCCTCCGGTGCGGTGCAGATCGGTAATCCCATCGAAGAGAAGAAAGTTCTCGACGCCATCATGCGCCTGCGTGATGAAAATCTGTGCAGGGCGGTCACCGATTGTGGAGCTGGCGGATTCTCCAGTGCGGTCGGCGAGATGGGTGAGGAGACCGGTGCCGATGTCTATTTGGAGCGGGCTCCACTCAAATATGATGGGCTGGGGCCGACCGAAGTGTGGATCAGTGAAGCCCAGGAGCGGATGGTGATGGCGGTCGACCCGGTCCATCTCGATCGCCTGCGTGAAATTCTCGCCGAGGAAGAGGTGGAGTGCGCCATCCTCGGAGAGTTCCGATCCGATGGTCTGCTGCGCCTGCATCACAACGGTGAATTGATGGGCGAATTGGACGTGCACTTCCTTCATGAGGGAAGACCCGAATACGAAAGGGTATCTGCCGTCCCCTTGAATCCTGCTGAGGTTGCGGTCTCCGCCGGAGGGGCGACGACCGAAGAGATTCTCAGCCAACTGCTCGCCGATGGAAATGTCGCTTCAAAGGAGCCTGTGATTCGTCAGTACGATCATGAGGTTCAGGGACGCATGACTTTGAGGCCTTTGGCGGGAGCGGACAGGGATGCTCCGATGGATGGATGTGCCCTCGATCCGTTGCGAGACGGACGCCACCAAGTCGTGGTGGCGAACGGTCTCGCCATCGGTATCGGTTCCGTCGACTGTTATCAGATGGCGTGCCACGCCGTTGACGAGGCGTTGCGCAATTGCATCGCTTCCGGCGGTACTTTGGAGAGGGCTGCTCTTCTCGACAACTTTGCCTGGGGGGATGTGCGCGATCCGGAGATTCTCGGCCAATTGGTCGAGTGTTCTCGCGGAGCGGCGGATGCCGCCCGCGTTTACGGAACCCCCTTCGTTTCAGGGAAGGACTCCCTGCACAACACCTTCCGTTCCGGTGGAGTTTCCCGATCGATTCCGCCGGTGCTTCTGGTATCCGCGCTCTCCATCGTCGCCGGTCCGCCGCAGACGGTGGGCAGCGATCTCAAATCTGGGAATTCGGTGATGGTCCTGGTCGGACCTGACGGCGCGGTTCCGGGGAGTTTGTATCAACAGAAGTGGGGTGGCCAAGGGGGTACGCCGGCGGCGTTCGATAGCGAAATGGGTCCGAACCTGCTGAATCGCATCGCCGCTGCCATGCAGCAGAGAAGATTCCGCGCGGTCCATGATCTCAGTGAAGGCGGGCTGGCGGTCGCCGCAGCAGAGATGACTTTCGGCGGCGGTGGATTGGGGATGGAGTTGAATCTTCCGGAAGGGGCCGATGCCATCCCCTGGCTCTTTGGCGAGGGGCCTCATCGTTTCCTTCTGGAGATGGATAGTGATCAGTGGGAGAAGTTTCAGGCGCAATGCGAGGACGAGGGAATCCCGGCTCAGGCGATCGGTACCACCGCATCCGGCGGCCGATTGACGATCCGTCATGACGGAGAAGTCCTGATCGATTCGCCGGTGGATCAACTCAAACAGCATTGGCAAAGGACATTGGAGGCAGTATGGCCGGTGGAGTGAAGATGGAAGCACCGAAAGCCCTGGTCCTGCGTGCCGCAGGAACTAACTGCGATGAGGAAACGGTCCACGCCCTCGAATTGGCGGGTGCATCGGTGCAATTGATGCACGTCAATGCACTCAGTGATTCTCCGCAAGTCCTCGAAGATGTGGGTTTGCTTGCACTGCCAGGAGGATTCACCTTTGGGGATGATGTCGCCAGCGGAGCGGTGCTCGCACATATTTTGGAAAAGCGACTCTCTGAGCAATTGCATGCTTTTGTTGACCGCGGTGGATTGGTCATCGGGATCTGCAATGGTTTCCAGGTTTTGGTGCGCCTCGGTTTGCTGCCGGGGGGAGACGATCGGGGAGCCTTGCTGTGGAACAACTCCGCTCGTTTCGAGGATCGTTGGGTTCATCTGCAGGCTGGAAGTGCAGACAGCCCTTGGTTTGTCCCTGGGGAACGTTACTTCATCCCTGTTGCCCACGCGGAAGGCCGCTTCGAGTGGTTCCCCAAGGAAGGGGCGCGACCTTTGGGAAGTGATCGCATCGCTTTTCACTATACCGATGCCAACGGTGATCAGGCCCATTACCCCGATGATCCCAACGGTTCCCACAAAGGGATCGCCGGTTTGATCTCTGCGGATGGCAATGTGCTTGGAATGATGCCACACCCGGAACGATTCGTTCGTCCCGAGCATCACCCCACGTGGATGCGACTGCGCAAGGATGGCGCAGTTCCCGGAGAGGATGATCTGCCGGTGCCTCTCGGTCTTTCCATCTTCCGTCGGGCGGTCGATACATTGCGCCAACGCTCCAAAGATTTGGTCGGCGAGAGCGAGGGCTCTTGAGTTCGCGCTCGTCGGCGATTCGACGCCCCTGGGTATGCCGAGAGATCGATGAAGCGGCGGTCGCCGATCTGGCCCGTCAACTGCAGATCCCTGAAGTGATCGCGCGCCTGTTGGTGGAGCGCAATCTGACTTCCGCGGAAGAAGCCCAGGAATTCCTCGAGCCGCGCTGGTCAGGATTGCACGATCCATCCGAACTTCCCGATCTCGATGAAGCGGTCGAGATGATCTTGGCGGTTCGCGACGCCGGCGGGATCATCGCTGTTTTTGGTGATTACGATGTCGACGGCATCAGTGGCAGCGCAATCCTCCTTGAGATGTTTCAGCACTTGGGGATTGAAGCGGTCAGCCGCTTGCCGCATCGGGTACGTGAGGGATATGGACTCAGCGCTACGGCCGTTGCCGAGTTTGCCGATCAGGAAGTGGATCTGATCGTCACCGTCGACGGCGGCAGCAACGATAGGGATGCGATTCAACAAGCGATGGAATTGGGGCTCGAAGTCATCGTGACCGACCACCATCCGATCAAGCAGATGTCCGAGGGGGTCTTGATGGTGCACCCCGACCGACCGGATCGTGAGTGTCTCTCTGTCGGTTTGTGTGGTGCGGGTGTGGCCTACAAGTTGGCTTGGGCGGTCGCACGTGAAGCGGGGGGAGGCGGTCCGGTTGATGAAGCCACCCGCGATCTTCTCGTCGAGATGGCATCATTCGCAGCACTGGGGACGGTCGCGGACGTCGTTCCTCTCACAGGGGAGAACCGGATCCTCGTTCGTCACGGATTGCAGATTTTGCAATCGACCCGTCGCCCTGGCCTTGAAGCCTTGATGGACCAGTGTCGAATCGATCGAACACGCATCAGCTCCACCGATATCGGATTTCGCATCGCTCCCCATCTGAATGCTGCCGGAAGGATTGCAGATGCGGATACTGCCCTCGAATTGCTCACTACCCGCGATGCGGATCGCGGGCAGGAGTTGGCCCGGGAGTTGGCGGGCTACAACCGGCGCCGTAAAGAGATCGAAGATGGAATGGTCGAAGCTTGCATCGAAGAGATCGAATCGGGTCAACACCCTGAAGAGGGTCCTCTGATCTTTGCCCGGGAAGGTTGGCACACCGGTGTCGCCGGAATCGTCGCCAGCAGGATTAGCGAACGTCAGGGGCGGCCCACCTGGGTTCTCTGTATCGAAGGAGACGAGGTGCGGGGATCGGGGCGTGGGTTCCCCGAGTGGTCGCTGGCGGAGATGTACCCATTGATGGAACCGTTCGCAAAGCGGGTTGGCGGTCACGATGTTGCCGGAGGCATCACTGTGCCGCTCGATCGATTGGATGATCTGAAGGGTGCGCTGTTGCAGAGTGAAAGCGATCGAGATGCGGAGCGGGAACCTCCTCCACGCTATTATGATGGAGTATTGGGGACTACGGACCTGCGCATGGACTTGGCGGAACAGTTGGAGAAACTTTCCCCCTTTGGAGCCGGTAATCGCGAGCCGGTTTTTCGCATTCAGGGATTGCGACTCGATGGGGATCCGCGGCTGGTGGGAGATCAGCAACAGCACATCCAGGCCCACTTCCGCGGCGAAGGGGTCAGGCTTCCGGCGATTTGGTTTCGTTCAGCAGGACGAGCTCACGAGTTGACGCGTGGGGGCGAAGTGGTCCTGATGGCACGCATCGGAATCAATGAGTACCGGGGTCGCCATCTCCAATTGCAGATCGTCGATTGTCTCGAGTCCTGAACCAGACATCCTGGCAGGGACCGACAAGCATGTGCTTGCGCGGATTCCTCCCCTCGACACCTCATGCTCCTGACTCTTAAGAGCAATTTGACAATTCCTGTCGCCTCAAAGTGACCACCAGTGTCACTTTTCACCCTTGTGAGTGATGTCAGAACTTTGGAATGGCTCACGGAGGATTGCGCAAGTCCCTTTATTGGAGTGACTTGTGATAATTCCTTCGAAGTCGGCTTGGTCAGGCCCGGGCCTTGCCATTGATCCCCCGTGACGTGGATCAGGGTTCGGAGCGAAGCCCTTCTCCGCAGATCGGGCCATGGGGCCCACACTTCTTTTTTGAATTTTTAGGACTCGCTCCGGGACAGCCATGGGAGGAAAAACCATGCTTAACGTGAACAAGAAGAATGAGGGATTCACCCTCATCGAGTTGATGATTGTTGTGGCGATTATCGCCATCATTGCTGCGATCGCCATTCCGAACCTGCTCAACGCCAAAATGGCGGGTAATGAGGCCGCTGCTGTTTCCAGCTTGCGCACCCTCAGCACTGTTTGTGAGCAGTCTCGCAACCGTGATCTCTCCGGGGCCTACCCCGTAGACTTGGCCGAGTTGGGATCAGAGAACTATATCGACGTTACCTTTGCGTCGGCTGTGAACTCTACCACACTCAAGAGTGGTTACTTCTTCACCTACACCGTCAGTGGTTCCAACTGGGACTGCGTTGCCGAGCCCGGCACCGTCGGAACTGACGGAGGACTTTACTTCCGCGTCGACGAGACCGGTGTGATCGAGAAGAGTGACGACAACACTAACTGGGTTCCGATCCAGTAACTTTGACCTGTCTCGGAGATCGGGGAGGGGCTGCTGTGCAGTCCCTCCCCTTCTCTCCATCTTCAGT
>CAYRAM010000046.1:0-14661 GCA_964422295.1 uncultured Planctomycetia bacterium
ACAGCGCCCGATCCGGCTGTCCAAGTACCGCCATCCTTCTTCTTGGTTTCGGTGCGGTCCTTCTGTTGAACAACATGAGCTGCTTCATGGCCCCGAGTGCCCCCGGCCACATCCTTCAACTGCTCATCGTCCATCTTCTTGGCGTCCTTGCCGTCCTTATTGGCCTTCTTCTTCTCATCGGTCATGGCGCATCCTTTCGGCGGGGCGGTTTTGTGATGGGCGAGACATCCATCTCGCACGATGTACATGATACATCGAGGGCCTGGCGCCGGGGAGGGGGTCGACGGTGGCGGGTATTGCATAGATCGACAATAAACCGCTGTTTGGGTGGTTTATTCGTATCTCAGGGAGGGTGATCGGTGCTGGTGACAGTGCTGGTGACAGTGCTGGTGACAGTGTTGGTGACAGTGTCAGCAGTCGATGGAATGACGAAGCGATTCGAACAGTGTGGCAAGGATGAGAAGTTACTCCAGAAGTGCCGCCGATGGCGGATCTGTTCGTCGATGGACCCGGCTCCCTCTTTGACAGCGAATGATCAGCGGCTGATCTTTTGCAATGCCTCGCGGACTTCAGGAGCGAGGGGGAGTTTGTTACCGCTGGCATAATCGACTTCGACGATGCGGGAAGTACCGATGGCGACGACCCGATCGTGGGTGATGGAAGTGATGCGGTGTTCCAGTGTGTAGCGGTCAGCGCCGATGTCGCAGGCGCGGATGGCAGAGACCAACTCTTCGGGGAAGATCACCGGTGCCCGAAAAACGCACTCAACCTTGGCGAGGATGGGACCACGGGCACTGGTGGGGCCCAATTCCCCACTGCCGATGCGACGGAATACTTCAAATCGAGTCTCTTCAAACCAACCGATGAAGCGGGTGTTGTTGGCGTGCCCGAGGGCGTCCATATCCCCCCAGGTGACATGAAGGGGGATCTCTATGGGCCAGTAATCATCGCGGGCAGGCTCCGTCATTCATGACCTCCAGTGAATACCGCAGTATGCGGGTTGGCAGGAGTATGCCACAGGGGAGCGGTGAGATGGTCCGGTAGTCTGTGGTTGGGACTCAATTCCGGACTTGGGCCCCCGGCTGCGAGAGGGGAATCGATCAAACTTCTTCGCTTCTATCGAGGGTCTCCCCTTGTCTGAACCCCCCATAATCCCGTATCTTCCCCAGATCACTGGGATGGGGAATGCCTGTGGAGGTGGTCTCCTTCCCGCGATCGACATCATGGATGGAGTTGCATCTCTTCGGTGTGAAAGCGCAGTGCTTTGACACCCGGAATCGGATCGACTCCCGTATAGCCTGCATCATCACCGACCGCTGGATGAGTCATCCGGAGTATCCGGTGATGAGGGGGTATGCGTCCTAGGGCATAGGCCTGAGCTTTCGGGAATCGAAGGTCCCGGGCCGTCATGCATGAGGTTCCGATTCAGGATGGACCGAAGGAGGTACACCACATGCGAGGAGTTCGATCCCCGCAATTTTCTTTGCGAAGAATCACACTGGCCCTGATCGGGTTGTTGCTGATCACTCTCACACCGGGAAGCGTCCAGGCGATCGATTTCAATCTGCTCGACGGCAGGGTGACCGGTCAGTTCGACACCACTGCGAGCATGGGATTCTCCTGGCGGGTCTCCGGTCGGGATGCATCCATTATTGGTACGACCAATGGGGGTACGGCGTTTTCGCTCAATGGTGACGATGGCAACCTCAACTACGATCGTGGAGATTTCTTTTCGAAGAACTTCAAAATTCTTCACGAAATTTCCGTCGATTATGAGGATTACGAGTTCTTCGTCCGCGGCTTTTACTTCCGCGACTTTGCAGTCAGCGAAGACAAGGTGCTGCAGCCGAATCGTCCGGCGCTGTCTGCGACCGCAGAGCGATTTGCCGGCAGAAACGCAGTACTCCTCGATGCCTGGGTCCGTCGTGATTTTGATCTGGGCGACGAGCCGGTGTTGCTGACTCTGGGTAGCCAGGTCATCAACTGGGGTGAGAGCACCTTCATCCAGAATGGTCTCAATACCATCAACCCGGTCGATGTCTCCAAACTGCGTGCTGCCGGTTCGGAGATCAAGGAAGCGCTGGTACCGGTCCCCGCACTCAAGTTTGATTATGAGTTGACCGATTCCATCGCGCTCCAGGGCTTTTACCAATTGGGATTCCGTAAGACGCGTCTTGAGCCTTACGGCACCTTTTTCAGCACCAGTGATATCGCCTCTCCGGGAGGCAATGTCGTGCTGCTGGGATTCGGTGTCGATCCTGGTGTGATCGACAACCCCCCGGGACCTGCTACCCCCGGCTATAATGCGCCCGTCGGCGTTTCGGTGACGCGTACCGGTGACCGCGAAGCGAGGGACTCGGGCCAATACGGTCTTTCGGCTCGCTGGTACAGCGACCTTTTTGGTGGAACCGAAGTCGGTTTTTACTACACGCAACTTCACAGTCGATTGCCTTTGATCAGTGCGGTCACCGGAACTGCAGCGGGCGTTGCTGCCGGGGACTACGGAGCATCTGCGGAGTACTTCCTCGAGTTTCCTGAAGATATCTCCACCATGGGCATGAGTTTCAACTCAGACCTCGGCACCACCGGCTGGGCGATTCAGGGGGAAGCCTCCCTGCACCTTGATCAGCCGTTGCAGGTCGACGATGTCGAACTGCTTTTTGCGGCCTTGTCGCCTCTCAACGCCGTTTTCGGCCAGAACCAACTGGGGGTCTATGATTACTCCGAGAAGGTGACCGGCTACGTGCGCAAGGATGTGGCCCAGGCCCAGTTCAGCGTCAGTCGGCTCTTCCCCGGTCTTTTCGGGGCGGATCAGGTGGCGGTCGTCGGCGAGTTCGGGGCAACGATGGTCCATGAGATGGATGATGCGAACGAGTTTCGATACGAAGCTGTGGGAACCTACACATCCGGAAACCCCTTCTTCACCGGTCTCGGGATCCAGCCGGGCACCGAGTCGATCGATGCATTTCCCGATCGCTTGTCGATGGGCTACCGGGTGCTTTCAAGGGCGACCTACTACAACATGATCGGTCCCCTGCCTTTGGTCCCCCAAATTGCTTACTACAATGACTTCAAAGGGACATCACCGGTTCCTGTGGCCAACTTTATCGAAGGGCGTCAGACCGTGAGCCTATCGGTAGGAACCGGTGCCCTGGGACTTTGGGACGTGAAACTGGGGTACACCAACAGTTTCGGTGGGGGGCGCTACAACCTCCTCAATGACCGGGACTTCATGTCACTGACCGCGAGTTATTCCTTCTAGGAGGAGAGACGATGATTTTGAACAGAACATGCATCACCACCCTCGTGTTGTTGGCGGGCCTCGTTTTGATGGCCGCCCACGGGGCACCTTCCCAAGACGGCGCCGAGCGCCTCGGCAAGGATTTGACTCCGATCGGAGCGATCAAGGCGGGCAACAAGGATGGTTCGATTCCTCCTTGGGATGGCGGTTTGACCAAGCCTGTTGCCGGTTGGAAATCAGGGGATCACTACGCCGATCCCTTCCCCGGCGACAAGATTCTCTACACCGTCACCGCAGCCAATGCGGACAAGTACAAGGATCTGCTGTCACCGGGTCAGATGGCCTTGCTGAAGCGCTACCCCGACAGCTGGAAGATGAACGTCTACCAGTCGCGGCGCACCGCTTCTTACCCTGAGGACATCTACGCAGCTTCGATAGAAAATGGAACGACCGCTTCGCTGACCGATGATGGCAACGGGGTGCAGGATTGCCGCAGGACCTCGCCATTCCCGATCCCCACCGAAGGTTTGCACGGGATCTGGAATCACATTTTGCGTTATCGCGGGGGCTCGACGAGGCGCACTGTCGGACAGGTTGCTCCCATCGCCAATGGGCGCCATACGATGGTGACCATCGAAGAGGAAGTGCTTTACCGCTACAACGCCGAGGGCATGACTTCGGCGAACTCGGACAATATCTTCGCCAAGTTCTACCAGGGAGTCACCGGTCCTCCGCGATTGGCGGGCACCAAGTTGCACGTGCATGAAACTTTGGATCAGACTTCAGATCCGCGCAAAGCATGGGTCTACAACAAGGGACTTCGCCGTGTTCGACGTGCTCCCCAGGTGGCTTTCGACAATCCCGGTACCGCCAGTGATGGTCAGAGAACCAATGACCAGTTCGACATGTTCAATGGCAGCCCCGAGCGCTACGACTGGAAGTTGGTCGGACGGCGGGAGATGTTGGTGCCCTACAACTGCTTCAAGGCCCACAACGCCGAGAAGGACCCGGGCAGCCTGATCCAGGCGGGCCATTTGAACCCGGATCTGCTGCGCTACGAGAAGCACCGGGTCTGGGAAGTGGATGCGGTGGTCAAGGATGGCACCAGTCATCTGTACAAGCGACGCACCTTTTTCTTTGATGAGGATTCGTGGCAGGCACTCGTCATCGACCAGTACGACAACTCGGACAATCTGTGGCGAGTCTCAGAGGCCTACCCGATCATCTATTACGATGTGCCCGCTCTTTACGACACCATGCTCTCGCATTACGACCTGCAGAATGGTCGTTATCTGACCATCGGTTTCAGTGCCGCAGGTCAGATCGAGAGATGGGTCGACGACTTGAAGGACAGCCACTTTTCTCCGGCATCGCTGCAGCGCCGCGGAAAGAGATAACGACAATGAAGCGGCTCCCCGGATTGGGGAGCCGCTTCTTTTTTGCAATTGGGCGCTGATCCATTCCAATCATCGAGTGCTGGAAGTCAGCGATCAGTGCATCGTTCTTGAATCCTGACGAGCCTTTGAGGGCTGCGCATCCAGAGAGTTCCCGGGCAGAAATGGTCGAAGTGAACAGATCCCATGATTCCATCCTGATGCGAATTACCTTGTGCGTGGGGGGAGGATTGCTCCTGCTCATCGCCGGGAATTCCGTCATCGATCCTGCACGGGATGCGTCCACTGCAAGGTGGGATATTGCGATGGCCGAGTCCCAGGATCCCGGCAAACCGCAAAAGATCGGTGCCCCCTTGCCGGGCAGGTCGGCGAGGCTGGCACCAGGGAAACGAGCTTCAGCGCTCTATGTTTCCGGAGCCGTCTCCGGGAATCGGGTCATCCTCGTCGGAGAGCGGGGGGTGATCCTGCTCTCCAGGGATGGCGGAATTTCCTATGACCAGATCGAAGTTCCGACACGCAGATTGCTGTCGGAGGTGATTCTTCGCGATGACGGAGTTGCGATCGCTGTCGGCCATGAGAGCACCGTGTTGCGCTCTGTGGATTCCGGTGAGACGTGGCAGAGGGTTCACCATGATCCTGATCAGGATCTCGCGCTCTTTTCGGTGACCGATGCCGGAAAGGGTCTGATCGTCGCAGTGGGAGCGTTCGGGCTGGTCCTGCGAAGTTCCGATGACGGCTTGACCTGGCAACAGGGATTGATCAGTGAGGATGGACCCCATCTTTATTCGGTGAAAAGCAGCGTCGACGGTCTGGTGACGGTCGGCGAATTCGGATCCCTCTACAGCAGCAAGGACCAAGGACTGAATTGGAATCTGCTGCCGACTCCCTACGAAGGAACCCTCTTTGACATCCTGGTCGTGGAGGATCGCTGGATCCTGATGGGGTTGAGGGGAAATCTGTGGGAGGGATCCGGCTCGCGCTGGCAAAAAGTTTCCCATGATTCGGAGGCGACCCTGTTTGGGGGAGCGAGGCTGAGTGATGGCACGATCGTGGTCGTCGGAGCTGAGGGGGTCACCCTGATGCGATCGCCGCAGAGTGGCGATTGGCGCTCCCTTGCCGTCAAGGAAGATGATCGCCGCCTGCTGTCGATCCCGTTGCCATTAGCGGATGACTCGGTGTTGGGGTTGGGGGAGAAGGGATATCGGCTGCTCCTCGGGCCTGGAGGAGATCCCTTGGGTGAAGGAGATTCCCGATGAATCGGGCTCTCAGCGATTTTCTCTTTGGCAAGAGTCGCCTGGTGCTGGTGGCATTGACCTTGGTGACCCTGTTCCTGGTGTTCCAGGCGAGCCGCCTAGCCATCGACGCCGGTTTTGAAAAGCAACTCCCCAAGGACCATCCGTGGATGGATGTCTTCCGTGAATACCAGGCCCAATTCGGCGGTGCGAACCGGCTTTTGATCGCCGTCCGTGATCGCCAAGGGGATCTCTTCAACCCTGAATCCCTGGAACGAGTGCGTCTGGTGACGCGTGCGTTGGGATCAGTGCCCGGTGTCGATCGCTCGTCGATCACCTCCATCTTTACGCCGAATGTACGCTTCGTACGCATCGTCGAAGGGGGATTCGAGGGCGGTAATGTGGTGCCGGCGGATTGGCGACCCACCGAAGAGATGGCGCAACTGGTGCGCGAGAATGTTTTGCAGTCGGGGCAGGTAGGCCGATTGGTCGCCAACGATTTTTCTGCGGCTATGGTAACTGCCCGCCTGATCGATGCCGATGCGGAAACGGGAGTGGCTCCCGATCCGATTGAGGTCGGTGCAAAGCTGGAAGAGATCGTCCGTGAACCGCACGTCGATGATCGCATCGATATCCACATGATCGGATTCTCAAAAGCGGTACACGATATCGCTTCGGGAGCGATCCTGGTCGCCGCATTTTTCCTCATCGCTCTCGGGGTCACGGCAGTATTCGTGCGCGGTTTCACCCGGTCTTGGCAATTGACACTGCTGCCCTTGGCGACATCCCTGCTCGCGGTGGTTTGGACGATGGGGACGATCACCACACTCGGGTACGGTCTCGATCCGATGTCGATTCTGGTTCCCTTCCTGATCTTTGCCATCGCCATGTCCCACGGTGTTCAAATGGTGGGGGCCCTTGCCGCCGGTCTCCGTGAAGGGTTGCCCGCCCCGGAATCGACCCGCACTGCATTTCAGCAACTGCTGGCACCGGGCTTTGTCGCCCTCGTCAGTGATTCGGTGGGATTCCTGACCCTGCTCTTCATCGAGATCCCGGTGATTCAGCATTTGGCGGTGATGTCTGCGATAGGAGTGATGCTGATCTTCGGCACCGGTTTCATGCTGTTGCCGTTGCTGCTGATGCGGCTCAAGGTGACCCCGGAGTTGATCGCGCGCCTGTCAGAGCCGATGCCTCTGCGTGAGCGACTGTGGCAAAAGATCAATGCGGCGACCCGTCCCCGGATCGCCTGGATTCTGGTGATCCTCGCCATCGGCGCAGGGCTGTTTGCCTACGACACCTCCAACCGGGTCATCATCGGAGATGCGGATCGAGGATTGCCGGAGTTGCATCCTGAATCGCGTTACAACATCGATTCGCTGAAGATTGCCGATTCCTTCTCCATCGGTGTCGATCTGATGACGGTGATCGTCGAGAGTCATGCAGACGGCAGTATCGATCACGATGTCATGGATCTCATCGATGAGTTTCAGTGGCAGATCAGTCATGTCGAAGGGGTGCGTTCGACGCTGTCATTGCCCCAGGTATCGAGGGTGCTGACCGCCGCTTGGAGTGAAGGCTCTCCCAAGTGGCGGGAGTTGCCGCGAAACAGTGACATGCTGATGCAATCCCTCTCAAGCATCGATACATCGACGGGATTGCTCAATTCGGATGCGAGTGTCATGACGGTGATGATTTTCACCGAGGATCACAAGGCGGCGACGATCACCCGTGTCACCGATGCGGTCGAAGCCTTCGATGAGAAGTATGGAACCGATGGTGTTGCCCGTTTCCGACTCGCCACCGGCAATGTCGGTGTGATGGCGGCGACCAATGAAGTGGTCTCCGCCGCCCAACTCAGAATGCTGTTGACGATCTACGCCGTCGTGGTCGCTCTCGGCTTGCTTGCGTTCCGTTCGATCCGCGCAACATTGTGTGTCGTCCTGCCCTTGGTTTTGGTGAGCACCCTTTGTTATGCACTGATGGTGGCCCTCGGTATAGGACTCAAAGTTTCCACCCTGCCGGTGGCAGCACTCGGTGTCGGGATCGGGGTCGACTACGGCATCTACCTGACGCACCAATTGTTGATCGCCAGGCGTACCGGTCTTTCCCTTTCGGAGGGCTATCTGGTGGCGCTGCGACGCTCGGGGAACGCGGTCTTGGTGACCGGTTTGACGTTGGCGATCGGTGTGGCGACGTGGATCTTCTCCGATCTCAAACTGCAGGCGGACATGGGAGTGCTGCTGAGTTTCATGTTTGCCGGAAACATGCTCGGAGCATTGTTGCTGTTACCGGCACTGCAACGCGTCATCCCCGGGGGATCGACAGCGGAACAAGAGACGGCATCGGATCCGACCAACTGACCGCTTCGCAATTCAGTGTGATCACACGTCCTTGCGATTCTGAGCGGTTTCCCTGTTGGTGATATTGCTTGAGTTGGAAGGGATTTCGCCAGTGGCGAAGTGATCGACGGTGATCGCCTCCTGGCGTGCCTGCTCCGCGGAATGAATGCGGAGAGCACCATCCCCATCGATGATCCCCTTCTCCAGACTCTTTTCGACCAACTGAGGGAGCGGACCCTTGGGCAGATCGCCGCGGCGGACCGCCTGTTTGATGGCATCCCGATCGGGTTGGGCAGCGACCACTTTTTCGAGGGCATCCTCCAGGGTCCACAAGCCGGGGGAAGATGCCGGCCGTGGCATCACCGCAGAGGTCAGTGAATGCCACAATTCGCCACTGTCGAGCAACTTTGCAGCGATCTGTGTAGAGAGACGATCACCGGGTCCGTTGCTGCGGGCTCCACCGGGGACGCCGATCAATCGCAGGCCCCAAGCGGCGGGGCGCAGCGGCAGATTGTCGAGGAATCCTCCCATCGCCGATTCCGTTTCGCGGACACAGATCTGCAACAGGTAATCGACCAACTCCCGGTCGCGGTCCAGGCGCCCATCATCCTGAAATTTCTTCAATGCAGCAGAGCCGACGACCATCCAGGTGAGGGCGTCCGCCAGTCTTCCTGTCAGGTGTTCCTTGCGCTTGAGGGTTCCGCCGAGAGTTCCCATCGCCGCATCGGTACAGAGTGCAAACGCACTGGAGAGGGCGGTCAATCGCTGATGGCTGCGGCCGATGGAGCCGGCAAAATTCCTCGGTCCGAGACGCGCACCGGTCAATTTGTGGAGGAAGGTCTGCACCGCACTGGAGACGACGAAACCGACGTGACCCCAAAAGGCCTGGTCGAATCGTTTCAGATCGCCATCTTCCACCGCCGCCAATTCCTTTTGCACGAAGGGGTGACAGCGCACCGCACCCTGGCCAAAGATGATCAGGGTACGAGTGAGGATGTTGGCCCCTTCAACGGTGATTCCCACCGGTACCGAAGAGTAGGCGTTGGCCAATTCATTGCGCGGGCCGCGGCAAATAGCATTCCCTGCGACGACATCCATGCAGTCGTTGACCACTTTACGGAGAGTTTCGGTGGCAAAGGCCTTGGCAACCGCGCTGATCACCGCTGGCTTCTCACCACTGTCCACCGCGAGAGTGGTCGACAGGCGCAAGGCATCGAGAGCGTAGACGTGGGCGGCGGAACGTACCAGGGGTTCCTGAACACCTTCAAAGCGACCCACAGGCAATCCGAATTGTTCACGCACCGATGCGTGTGCGGTGGCGACGCGCAAGGAGAGCTGGGCCCCGCCGGTGGAACTAGATGGCAACATGATGCCGCGCCCTGCTGAAAGGCACTGCATCAGCATCGTCCATCCCCTGCCGCAACCCTCACGGTTCCCGATCACCGTATCGAGGGGAACGAGGACATCCCGGCCACGAGTGGGTCCATTGAGGAAGGGAACACCGAGGGGATCGTGGCGTTCACCGATTTCGACACCGGGGGTTTCCGCCGGCACCAGGGCACAGGTAATCCCCAGATCTTCCTGATCACCGATGAGATGATTCGGATCGTAGAGACGGAATGCGACCCCGACGAGGCTCGCTCGCGGAGCCAGAGTGATGTAGCGCTTCTCCCAATTGAGACGCATACCGATCACCTTTTCGCCATCGATCTCTTCCTCGACGACGATTCCGTGGGAGGACATCGATCCCGCCGCATCGGAACCAGCCCCCGGTTCCGTGAGTGCGAAACAGGGGATCTCCAATCCTTTGGCCAGGCGTGGCAAAAGTTTTTTCTTTTGTTCGGTGGTTCCGTAGTGAAGCAACAATTCCCCGGGACCCAGTGAATTGGGAACCATGATGGTGACCGCCAGCGCATTGCTGATGGTGGCGGCTTTGGCGATGACCGTGGAGATGGCGGTTGCCGAGAAACCGAGTCCACCATACTCCTCCGGGATCAGCATGCCGAAGAAACCGTGGTCGCAAAGGTATTGAAAAGTCTCCTCAGAGATCGAGCCGTTCTTGCGATCCTCCCAGGTGTCGACCTTATGGACCAACTCGGCGAGGGGCCCATCGATGAATTCGATTTCCCTGGCGGAGAGTTCGTGGGTGCCTTGTCCGAGGTAGGCGTGCCAATCGGGTCGGCCACTGAAGAGTTCCCCATCCCAGCCGACGGTTCCTCCTTCGAGGGCTTCCTTTTCGGTGGCGCTGATGGGGGGAAGGAGCCCGCGGACGATGTTCATCGCCGGGCGACTCAAAAGTTGTGCTCGCAAGGGGGTGATCAGGCAGAAAGCGGCGATCACGGCAAGGATGCCGAAGTAGATGGTGGGCCCATTGCTGCCAAAGGTCTGGGGCCAGCCGATCCACAGCGGATCGAGCCCGATGATGAGTCCTGTCAGCAACACTCCCCAGCGAACGAGACCGACCGCGGCCATGAACAAACCGGGGAGCAGTGCCACGAGCCCATGGATGAGAAGTTCAAACAACTGGGGGGAGTCCGGCATGGTGATGCTCTCCGTTTCCTTCAAGAATCGGGGGAAGGTGATTCTTCAGTAATTCTGCCATCATCGGCCATCATATCCCACCCGAATATCGATCCGATCGCATCGACGATCTCCAGAGGGTTGATTCCGAAGTCAAAATTGAAGATCAGCAGAGTACCGGAGAAGCCGATCCATGAGTCCCGACTGAGCTGCTGCTGTGGGGAGAGTTCCTCCAGGGAAGGCGCACGATTCAGCATCGGATTGGGAAAATATCGGTGCATGCGCAGGAGACTGCAGTTTTCGCCGGTGATGTAATCATTTCCAGTGAGGGACAGATTGGCCAGCAGGACTGAGCCGGGGGATTGAAGCCACTCGCCGAAATGATCCTCGTCGCCGATGAGGTTTGCGAGAGCTCCCCCGAGTGTCAGAGGAAACGCTGCCGTTCTCATTTGTCCCACCGGTTGACCGGGACGAGGATCCCAGCCGATCGATTGGCGTGGTTTCATCCCGACGTCAAAGACTCCTACGGCGGGGTGAATCCAATCGGTAACCTCCGCTTCGAGATAGATCCCGAGACCGAGACCCGCTTCGGCGTGGATACAATCGGCCAGATCCCTCGTCAATGGGGTTGAACAGCCGCTGCTCAGGAGAGTCGCAACGAGCAGTGTCAGTATGGGGTAGCGAAGGGTCATCGATTCCCTCTTCCATCGCGAAAGGAGTCCGGCTTTGGACCGGGAGGGGGCTTCCCCTGCTGCCGCATTGTTTTAACATCTCTCGAATCGGATGGGTGTTGGAATCTTGAAACGTTGGAATCTTGAAGCGTTGGAATCTTGAAGCGTTGGAATCTTGAAAGATGGATTCAGAGTGAGGAGAGCCCGGATGCGTCGCAGTGAAGCGGAACCGCAGAGATTTGCCATATCATTCATCCGCCACAGGATTTCTCCCATCAGCCACAGGTGGATTCAGGGCATCGGGAGTCGGGGAATCCCATCATCGACGGCGTTCCTCTTCCACAGCGGGATCCCACTTGCTGTGATCTTTTTGACGGTGATCTTTTTGACGGTGAGCTTATTCCCGGTGATCGGATCCCCGCTCGGATCTCCGCTCGGATCTCCGCTCGGATCCTCCCTTTATGCCCAGTCCGTCGATCTGCCTGAAGAGGTGATCGATCGGGATAGATCGGTGCGCCGACAGTCGGATGCACGCTCGGACGCCCTCGCCAAAATCCGCGCGGGTGTTGCTGAGGGACGCCCGCAGGTGGCGCTGGAATTTCTCGGTGATCCCTCGGGAATGGTGCGTGATGCGACCTTCGACCAGTTGATGAAGATGAGCGCAGATCAGATCGCCCAGGTGCTCGGCGATTGGCCACGCCATCCGTTGCGCAAAGCTGCTCCGCAGATCCGTTCCCTGGTGGAAGCGGGTTTGGCGGAGGTTCTTTTTCACCATCCCCACCCTGAAGCGGCATCGTGGCTGTTGTCGGTCGCCATCTCCCGCAAGCAGGATGAAGCAACCCGCGAATTGGCATTGGCAGCCCTGGGAGAAGTGCCCTCCGCAGCCCTCGACAAAAAGATGCTCCAGGGGATCACCCGCATCGCCGAAAGGGAGCCCTCTTGGTGGGTGCGGGGGGAAGCGCTGCTGTGCCTGTGTCGCCACGATTCGGTCGCAGCGCAGGCCGCTGTCGACAAAGCATGGGGGCAAAAAAAATCTCTCCCGATGCGCCTGATCAGTATGCGGGCGCAGGCACTCTTCGATCCCGCCGAAGCGCTGTCGCGCGCCCGGTTGTTGTTGTCGGAGGAGATCAAGGATCGCAAAGGAATCTGGAAGGGTCGCCTGGAGCGCGCGGCTCTCGGTTTGATCGCCGAAGAAGCGGTCAAACTTCCTCGTGCTGATCGTGCACCCTTCATCGACTTTTTGATCTCCCGTGCTCTCGAAGCAACCACCGACGATTCCTCCGACAGGGTCGTGCACAGGGGAGGCCATCCGGAAATCCCGGTTCTGAAAAAGTTGACAGAGGTGACCTTCGATTTCAAAAGCGTCACCTCCTGGGATTCGTGGTGGCGCAGTCGCCGTGGAGAGTGGCTTTTGGGGAAAAGTGTCGCGGCTCCCGATTCGGGGGATGCAGAGAAACGGGGGCAAACAAAGGTGGTCGAGTATCACGGGGTTCCCATCGACTCGCGCAGAATCGTCTTCGTCTCCGACGTTTCCGGGGGGATGTCGAGGAACCTCGCCGGTGATTTCGATGGCCCGGGGCCACTGCGGCTGGAGGTGGCGCAGACGGAATTGCTGCGGGTTCTGGGGGAATTGCCCGCGGATGCGCTGGTTCAGGTGATCTACTTCGCCAGTTTAAGAATCCCGATATTACCCGGGCCGCAGTTGTTGGCCCGTTGTCACAAGGTATTGAAGAAGCGGATCGAAGAGCAGGGTGTTCCCCAGGGCAGGGGAGAGGCACGGGGCAATCTGTATGCTCCCTTGCGCGCCGCTCTCTTCGAACCGGGGATCGATACGGTGATGCTGTTGACGGAAGGAGCGGCAACGGAGGGGCGCATCCATGATGGCGATCGGCTTCGTTGGCACGTCCAACGCTGGAATCGGTGGTCGCATGTCCGGCTCCATGTGCTCTCGGTCGGTCGATTGTCCTCAGGCAATCGTTCCTTCCTGGAACAGCTTGCTCTCGAAAGTGGTGGCGAGTTTCACGATATCGATGACCGCTTTGGCCAACCGATGAAGGCTCAAATCGGCGAGCGGACTCGCATCCAGCTTCCGCGAGAGTGATCGACCCCGGCGGAATTGCTCTCGAAACTCCTTTCGTTATTCAAGGAAGATTCTGTCCAGGCGCCAGACCGCCTGTCCCTCCTGATACGCCAGTTCGAGGATATCACCACTGTCGACGGTGACGGTGAAGCCGTGCAACGGCGGCTGCAGGGTACGGTCGACCCAGTGGGAGTGGTTCTGAACGACTTTGAGGGGGCGACGATTCCAGCACAGGGAAACCACCTCCATCCGGTCTGCATGGAAGCGGATCACCACCTCATCGAGGGGTTCATCGATGGTTTCTTCGCGAACGACCGTCATTGGATCGGGGCAGACTGACGTGCGGCTCGACTGGCACGATTCCCCGAGGCTTGAGGAAACTTGCGAACGATTCCGATCAATTTGCCAAAGACCTGAATCTCTCCCATCCCCTTTTTCAAAACCAGGGGCGGGAAATCGGGATGGGCCGCTTCCAACTGGATCTTGGCGGGTGGACGCCGACCAGATGCGACTCGCCAACGCTTCAAGGTTCCTTCACCATCGATGGTGACGGCTGCGATTTCCCCATTTTCGACTTTGGGCTGGCAACGGATCACCGCGTGATCACCACTGTGGATACCCGCTTCGCGCATGCTCTCTCCTTCGATGAGGAGGGCGACCACATCCCTTTTTTGCCCAAATGCGGTGGGCGGCATATCGAGCCAATGATCGGGCGAGTGGCCACCTTCGAGGCAGCTTTCGATGGGAACTCCAGCGGCGATGCGACCGACGATGGGGATCTGCTGTGAGGAAGTGAAGCGATCTGTTTTCTCTTGATCAGACCTGTCACAGGGTTCCCAACTGCGTGCCCCTCCGCCGGGGACCTGGGTAATCCATCCTTCTTGCGCAAGTTTTTTAAGATGACGGTGTACCGATGCGGGAGAGGAGAGCCCGAGATCCGTGGCCAACTCGCGAACGCTTGCAGGTCGTCCTGTCCCATTCAGGATCAGATCGAGCAGACGCTCGCGGGTGGTTCCTTGCGGGTCCGGTTGCGTCATCGAATCTGTCGTATTGCCTGTGCGCTGCACCGTCTTTTTTCGCATTCGGGGCATCTCTGGCTCCATCTCCCCAGTCTCCGACCCGTGTTTATCAGGCCAGTGTCTCTCAGGCCAGTGTCTCTCAGGCCAGTGTCTCTCAGGCCAGTG
>CAYRAM010000047.1:0-11505 GCA_964422295.1 uncultured Planctomycetia bacterium
TGATCCGCATCAGTGCCTACATGGATCCCTGGGGTGCCACTGAACCCCTCGACTGGTGGACCCTCATCAATCGCAGCCGCGCCGTCGAAAATCTCGCCGCCGTCGTCGCCTGCAATCAAGGGGCAGCCGCCGACCACTACCCGCCCTTTTCATGGCCCGGAGCGAGCATGATCGTCGACATGGATGGACGCATCCTGACCCAGGCCGCCGCCGGACCGGGGAAGGCGAGTGTCGTCGGCCCGGTTGCCCTCGGGCAGTTGCGCGAGGAACGCCGGCGACGACAGGGGCATGCGATGCCGATCCATCTGCGAACCGAGGCGTACCCGTTGCAAAAACAGAGTCGCTATCCGGGAAATCAAAGTGTCGATCAGCGACGAATCCGCGCTCTCGACGAAAGCATCCGTTGTGAAAAAGAGCAACAGGGCTGGTAAATCGCTACCTGATTTGCCAGCCTCGAGGCTATACTGCCGATTGTTTAACTCTTTCCACTGACAGTTGCCCATGTGAACCAGGACTGAACAGAATGAGTGACTCCTCGCCAAAAAAACCTGATCTGCAAAAATTGCGCATCGATCGGACACCGCCTGCAAAGACCTCCCGCGGACCCTTCCTGCTGATTCTGCTCGTGCTCGTCAGTTATATCGGCTGGAAGGAGTGGCCCACCATCAGCGTGGACTCGCAGACCCAGGTCGAGACTGATCGGGTCCAGCGACGTGGAGGTGCCAAAGCACGCACCGGCACCGCAGCCAACGGGTACATCGTTGCCCGTCGCCGGGCAGCCCTTTCCACCGACATTCCAGGTCGCCTCGTTGTCATGAATGTGGAAGAAGGCTCTCGAGTCAATGAAGGGGATGTCGTCGCCCGTCTCGACACCCGCGAATTGGAAGCGTACCGCGACCGATTGCAGGCTGAGATCCGTGCGGCACAGGCCAACGAAAAACAGGCTCGTCTCGCCAAGGAGAGACAGAACAAGCTCAGCGAGACAGAAGACATCCCCACCAGTGCCCTCGACAGTGCCGAGGCCACTTACGAGGGAGCGGTGGCACGAGTTCAGTCGTTACAGGCTTCGCTGGCTGAGATCCTCGTGCGTCTCGACAAGTCGACTGTCTACGCGCCCTTTTCCGGGGTCGTCGTCGAAAAGAATGCCGAAGTCGGTGAGGTTGTCGTCGCCAGTGGCGGCGGTGCAAACGCCCGCGGATCGGTGGCGACTCTGGTCGACTTCGACACTCTGGAAGTACAGATCGAATTGTCACAAACCGCCCTCGAAGCGGCGCGCGTCGGTGCCCCGGTGCTGATCTACCTCGATGCCTACCCGGAGGACGGTTACCGCGGCCAGGTGCGCCAAGTGTGGCCGACCGCAAGTCGAGCCAAAGCCACTGTGGAATTGCGCGCCGAATTCCTCGAACGTGATGACCGGTTATTGCCGGAGTTGGGAGTGCGCGTCGTCTTCGTCTCTGAAGAAGAGAGCAACCCGACCCCGCCCATGGTGCTGTTGCCGAAGAGTGCCTTGATCCCCGGTGAAGAACCGAAAGTCTTCATCATCGTCGACGGACTCGTCGAAGAGCGTCCGCTTTTGTTGCGCGACGATTTTGACAACGCCTTGATCGAAGTCGGATCGGGTCTGATCGGTGGAGAGACGGTGATCGTTAACCCCTCCTCCGACTTGAAACCCGGAGATCGCGTGCAACTTGGAGGCCAACGATGAGTCAGGATTCCTACATTCAACTCGAATCAGTCACCAAGAAGTACTCCCGTGGCGGAGAAGATCTGGTCGTCCTCGATCAATTGGATCTGACCATTCCTGAGGGAGATTACGCTGCCCTGATGGGGCCCAGCGGTTCTGGCAAGACCACCATCCTCAATCTGGTCGGCGGACTCGATGTTCCCGGTGCGGGCAGAGTCACCGTCGCTGACACCGAAGTCAGCAGCATTCCGCGACAACAGTTACCCGCCTGGCGTGCGCGCCATGTCGGTTTCGTCTTTCAGTCCTTCAATCTGCTTCCGGTACTGACCGCCCACGAGAATGTGATGTTGCCGCTGCAGTTGACCCCCCTCTCCTCTTCCGAACGCAAGAAACAGGCGGACTTTGCCCTCGAGATCGTGAGCCTCTCCGACCGTGCCGGTCATCGGCCTTCGCAACTCTCCGGAGGCCAGGAACAACGGGTCGCCATCGCCCGCGCCATCGCCACCGATCCGGATGTGATCATCGCCGACGAACCCACCGGAGACCTCGATCGCAACAGCGCCGATGAGATCCTGGAGATTCTTGAACGCCTGAATCGGGAGATGGGCAAGACGATCCTGATGGTCACCCATGATCCTGCAGCGGCGGCCAATGCGCGCAGGATCCTCAAGTTGGATAAAGGCAACCTGGTCTCCGATGAGGCCAATGCCAATTACCACGGTCAAGCACCCGAGGAGGCGTGAGTTGAACTTTCCTCTGCGCTTGGCACTTCGACATGTCTTCGCCAACAAGACCCGCAACGGCTTGACCATCCTCGCCATCACGATTGCAGTCTTTTTGCTCTGCTTCCTGCTGGCCGTGGTTCGCAGCATCGATGCGGGAGTCCGCAGTGCCTCATCCACCCGCTTGGTAACCCAGTCGGCGGTCAGCCTCTTCGTCAGTCTGCCGATGTCGTATCGGCCCAAGATCGATGCCCAGGATGGAGTCGCCGTCTGCAGCGAGTTTCAATGGTTCGGTGGCTACTATCAGGATCCATCCAATTTCTTCCCCCAATTCGCCGTCAACAAGGACCGCTTCATCGACATGTATGTCAAAGATATCGAGATCGTCGAGGGGCCCGACGGAATCACCGGCCCGGGGGCGAGAGCAGCGGTGCAGAAAGCATTCACGACCGAAAAACGTGCCGCCATCATCGGTGTCGGTCTTCGTGACGAGGAGAAGTACAACTTCCAGGTTGGCGATACGGTACCGATCATTCCGGCGATCTATCAACGTGCCGATGGCGGAGCCTGGGATTTTGTTATCGTCGGGGTCTTTCGGCCACTCAAGGAACGAATCCCCGACCAGATCATGTATTTCCGCTCCGATTTCCTGAACAACTCCTTTGAAACCGGCGAAGCATTCGGAAAAGTTTCCGCCGGTGTTTACTACGTCAACATCGACGACAGCAATCTCGCCGATCGAATCGCCACCGATATCGACAAAGAATTTCTCAACGGTCCGCAAAGAACCCAGACGGTCACCGAAGCGGCCTTCGCCAGTTTCTTCGTCTCCGCCATCGGCAACCTGCCGCTGTTTTTGGGCACTGTCGGTGGCGCCGTGCTCTTCTCCATCTTCTTTTCAGTGGTCAATGCAATGCTGATCGCCGGGCGCCAGCGCCTCAAAGAGGCAGGGATCCTGCAAGCTCTCGGTTTCACACCGATGACCAGCACACTGCTGTTGATCTTTGAGGGATTGGCGGTCTCCCTGATCGGTGGCGGACTCGGTTTGGCCCTCGCCATCTCCACCGAGAATCTGGTCACCCTGAATCTCGGTGACACCATCCGCAATTACCAGATCGATTCGGGGCTGATGATGCTGGCGATCGGTACTTCTGCGATCCTCGGCATCACAGCTGGTTTGTGTGCCGGAATTCCCTTCCTGCGCTACCGTCCCACCGAAGCGTTGAGGAGTCTTGGCTGATGGCCCTGCCCACCGGATATACGACCCGAAACCTCATTCGTCGCCGCGCCCAGGTCGCCTTTACCGCCCTTGGGATCGGCCTGACCACCGCGGTGTTGTGCGGAGTGTTGTCGCTGCGCAACGGCTTTGAACAACTCTTCCAACCGTTGGGTGCGGATGAAGTGGCGGTCTACCTGCGACCCGGATCCACCTCCGAAGGGGAGTCGGGGATCCCCCGCGAATCAGCGCGCATCATCATCAAGGAGCGCCCTGAAATCCTTCGCGACAGTGAAGGGCGCCCCCTCGCTGCGGCGGAGTGTTTCCTCGCCCTCTACATGGAGAAGTTGGAGGGAGGGCTCGTCAATGCTCCCTTGCGAGGGATCGAACCCGCTTCGTTAACCTTGCACCCCGATCCCCCGCGCTTGCTGGATGGACGCTGGCCCAGTTGGGATGCGGACGAAGTCGTCGTCGGCCGCCCCCTCGTCGACCGCATGAAGAACTGCGCACTCGGCGATACCCTGCAACTCAACACCACTCCCTTCAAAGTCGTCGGCGTCTATGAATTCGACAGCGCACAGGGCAGTGAAATCTGGGGTCCGGTAGATCGTATGCTCGAAGCTCTCGATCGCCCCGCCTACAGTCGCGTCATCGCGCGCATGCAAGAAGGCATCAGCTACGACCTCATCAATGAAGAGTTGGAGGATGATCCGCGCCTCAACTTCGAAATCAGTTCCCAGAGTGAGTACCTCTCGAAGCAGACTACCGGGCTCAGTGGAGCACTCCTCGGATTGTCGATCTTCTTGACCATCATCATGGGATCGGCGGCGGTGATCGGGACCATGAATACGATGTTGGCCACGGTCTCAGCGAGGAATCACGAGATCGGCATCCTTCTCGCCATCGGTTACAGCCGCATCGAAATCTTCCTCTCTTTCCTCCTCGAATCGGCTCAGGTCGGGCTTATCGGTGGACTGCTCGGGTTGTGTCTGGTGGCCCCCTTTCACGGCGTCGAGACCGGTGCCGCCAATTTCAATACCTTCACCGACATCAGTTTCTCCTTCCAATTGTCGCCGACGATCGCTCTGACGGCCCTTGCGCTCTCCTTCGGCCTCGGATTGATCGGTGGGGCGATTCCCGCCTGGGTCGCCTCCTCCCGCTCTGCGGTCGATGCCCTGCGTAGATAGAAGATGCCCACAGATCTTCCCGGTCCCGTTGCCGGATTTCCTCCACTCCGATAGCATCCCCGGTTGAAGCAAAAACCCATCCGTCAAGGGAATGACATGGACCGAACCACAGTGCTCGACATCTCCGTGGTGATCCCCGCCTACAACGAGGAAGAGGCGTTGCCGCCCCTCCTCGACGAGGTCTTCACGGTGCTCAATCTTCTCGATCGTCCCTTCGAGGTGATCGTCGTCGATGACGGATCCAATGATGGGACCCCGGCATTCCTCGAACGGCGTCGCGAGATCACTCCGTGCTTGCGGGTGTTGACCCTGATTCCCAACAGTGGTCAATCGGCAGCGTTTGAGGCCGGCTTCGATGCCGCCCGCGGTGAGTTCATCGTCACCCTGGATGCCGATGGTCAGAATGACCCCGCAGACATCCCGCACATGCTGGAGATGACCCCTGGAGTCGATGCGGTTCTCGGCGTTCGCAGCAACCGCCAAGATCCGTGGATTCGCACCTTTGCGCAGAAGATTGCCAACGCCGTCCGCAATCGTCTGCTCGGTACCCATTTTCAGGATGTGGGTTGTTCCCTGAAAGTTTTCCGCAGTGATATCATTCAGGGGTTCACCCTCTACAACGGCATGCATCGGTTTTTTCCTTACATCATTCACATGCGCGGGGGGCGCACCGTCGAAGTCGATGTCTCACACCGATCCCGTGAGTTGGGAACGAGCAAATACTCCCCCCTCGGCCGCGGCATTCCCGCGTTTCTCGATTTGTTGATGGTCCGCCGCATGATGCGCAGGGCCCTGCGTTACACAGCGAGGGAGTCATCCTGATGGAATGGAGCAATCCCGGGTGGGGTCATCTCCTGGAAGTTTCGATCGCCGCTGCCGGGCTTACCGCCGATGCGGGCTGGTTCGAAACCCTGAAACATAAACTCACTGCCGACCTGTGGGTCTGGTTCGGTCTCGGCGCACAATCGGTTTTCTTTGCCCGTTGGTTGGTGCAATGGATCGCCAGTGAAAGAAAAGGGGAATCGACGATCCCCGTGCTCTTTTGGTGGTTCAGCCTTCTCGGCGGCGTCGGTTTGTTCATCTACGCCTGGCGCAATGTCGATCTGCCGATCATGCTCGCTCAGGCGGCGGGGATTCTGATGTACAGTCGTAACCTGTACCTGATCTACAAACCGAAAAAGGATCACTTACCCAATAACTGATCGATGATCCCGGTCGCCTGATCCGGCATCATCAGCAGAGCAACCCCGGCGACCGCCAACAACACTCCTCCAAAGGCGAGCAGAGCCATCCTTTGGCGCAGGACCACCGCCACGATCAACACCATGAAGACAGGCGTCATCGACATCTGTGTGGTGGCGACCGCAAGACTGACGGCATCGACGGCAATATGACTCAACCAGATCCCGAAATAGGTGCCGATGATACTGGCGATCAACAACTTCTTGGCGATCTTCAAATCACCGAGGGGAGCACACCACGCTTTCAGCTGGCCACTGGCAGCAGCGAAGGCGAGCCCTCCGATCACGGCGGTACAAATCCGCACAGCGGAGACTTCGAGAGCACCGAGGGAGGATTGCATCACCACCTTGGTGAGAGCGATCCCCGAAGATTGACACAAGGCGGCGATCACCCCGAGGATGATCCCATCGACGATGCGCCCTTCACGAAACTTGCCCCGATCCGATGCGAGACTCTGATCACGGATCACCACGAACACGCCAATGAGGGTCACCGTCATTCCCAGCAATTGTCCCGATTGCAACACCTCGGCGAGCCAAAACCAGCCGATCAGTGCGGAGACGGGAGGGGTCAAGGTCGTCAGCACCAAAGCCCGACGCGGCCCGAGGATCTGGATGCTGCGGAAGTAGGCGGAATCACCGACGAGGATGCCGACGAGGCCACTGATGATCAGCAGTGTGTAATCGGTGGAGGAGGCCCCCTCCCAGGCGGCGATCCCCGAACCGACAAAGGGCAAACTCAACGCCAGAAGTGAACCGGCGAAAACATTTTTGCCGAGATTCAGGGCGCCAGCGGGGGCATCGATCCGGCTGAAGAGGTAACTCCCCGTCGCCCAACAGGCGGCAGCCAGCAATCCGGCGATCTCTGCAAAGGACAAGTGCACCCCCATCCGGACGATCCGGTTGGGATGGATGGTACTGTCCCCTCCCGATCGGGGGGAGCAAATCTCACCCGGTGATCAGTAGACAGTCCGAATTTGCCGTGCCATCTTCCCCTCATCGGATCTGCCGGGGGGGACAAGGCGTTGCCGTGTCGGCGAGATCCCAGATACCCCACCAACCACAATCGCAACCAGGAATCGGGATCCGGTCCATTTGTCGTGCGTACTCTACTGCTTTTTCTGGTATTGATCGCCTTCTGGCTGTTGCTCTCGGGCCAGTTTGAATCGACCTTTCTCATCGGATCCGGGATCATCTCCTGCATCCTTGCGGTCTTCTGTTGCTGGCGATTGAAATTGATCGGCGAGAGTTACCAACCCATCGAATCGTTACCCGGATTCATCCTTTACCTGCCATGGTTGATCTGGCAAATCATCCTCGCCAGTCTCGATGTGACGCGCCGATCGTGGGGTTCCACCGCATCGATCCAGCCACGATTCGTCAAGGTCCCGGTATCGATCCGTCATCCCCTCGCCCAAACCCTGCTCGCCAACTCCATCACCCTGACACCGGGAACCGTCACCGTCGATGTGACTGAGGATCACTTTTTGGTACACGCTCTCACCGACACTGCGGAAAAAGGCGTCCTCGACGGTTCGATGGAGAGACGCGTCGCCGTGATGGTTCCTGATTCCAAAGAACCGGACCCGGATCAGAGTCGGGAAGTATCGCCGTGATCTCGGTAGAACTGATCACCGCCCTGCTGATCCTCGGTGGAGCCTTTCTGGCGCTGGTGCGTGCGGTCAAGGGGCCCACCACTTACGACCGGGTTCTCGCCGTCAACGTCTTCGGCACCAAAACGGTGATCCTCCTCGCCCTGCTCGGATACATCGGCAACCGTAGCGGCTTCCTCGACATCGCCGTGCTTTATGCACTGATCAATTTCCTCGGCACCGTCGCCCTGTTGCGATTCGTCGAGTCGAGGAGGTTTTTCCAATGATGGAGTACATCGCCAACGCCCTGCTGCTTCTCGGCGGTTTCTTTGCCTTCAGTGGTTCCCTCGGCATCCTGCGCATGCCTGATTTCTACTCGCGACTGCATCCGGCGGGCACCGCCGATACGCTGGCCCAGATGCTCGTCTTCTCCGGCCTTGCACTGAAGATCCTTCAGTTGTCGATCGCCGAAGAGACTCCCATCGACCTCCTCTCCATCGGCAAGTTGATCGCTATCTCACTGCTGCTCTTTGTCACCACCCCCGCTTCGACCCATGCCATCTCCCGTGCCGCCCATCTACGCGGTCTCGAGCCGTGGACCGGAGACAAGGAACGGGAGGGCACCGATGAGTGATCCCGTTCTGCTGATCGATGTGATCCTGCTGATCATTGCGATCGTGGCGGCGATCGCCGCCATGGGGACCCGTGACCTCCTCGGGGCGGTGATGTTGATGGGGATCTACAGCCTGTTGCTGGCGGTCGAGTGGGCCAATCTCTTCGCCATGGATGTCTCCTATACCGAGGCCGCCGTCGGTGCGGGGGCGGCGACGATCCTGTTGCTGACCGCATTGACCCGCACCGGCACCCGCGAAAAGGAAGGGCCCAACTTCCATCCGACCGCCCTGCTGACGGTACTCATCACCGGAGCGCTGCTGATCTACGGCACCGCCGACATGCCCCGCTTCGGGGATCCACAAGCTCCGGCGACGGTGCACGTCGCCCCGGAATACATCGCCCAGAATGTGGGCAAGGTCTATGCCGGGGAGGATGGGCCCGAGAACGATTTCGGCGATCACGTGCCCAATGCGGTGACCGCCGTGCTCGCATCGTACCGCGGTTACGACACCCTCTTTGAAACCGCCGTGATCTTCACCGCCGGTGTCTGTGTCATCCTGATATTGCGACCTCTCTCCGGCTCATCGCGTCGCAAGTCTGCCCACCGTCAGGAGGACGCATGAGCGAAAGCGTCGTCCTGCGCACCATCGGTGGCATGCTGTTCCCGTACATTCTGGTTTACGGTTTGTACGTTCAGATGCACGGTGAGATCGGCCCCGGAGGTGGATTCCAGGCGGGAGTGCTGGTGGCGGCGGCGTTCATCTTGCACGCCCTCCTCTTCGGCAAGGAGCTGACCGATCGCCTGCTGCCGAGATGGCTCGTCGATCTCGCCATGAGCCTCGGCGTGCTCCTCTATATCGGCGTCGGCATCCTCGGATTGGTCAAAGGGCGTTACTTCCTCGATTACAGCGTGCTCGATCCGACCCACCCCGCCCACGCCGAAGCGCTCGGCATGACCCTGGTCGAAGCGGGGGTCGGCCTGACCGTCGCCTCCGTCATCTTGACGATGGTGCGCAAGGTGAATGGAGAGCCGGCATGAGTCTCTTCGCCACCTTCAACAGCATCGCCTTCGTCATCATCATGATGATCGGTCTCTATACCCTGATCGCGCGCCAGAATCTGGTCAAAAAGACCCTCGGTCTCGGTCTCTTCCAGACCGGCATCTTCCTCATGTACATCACCCTCGGGGTCCGGGATGGCGGATCCGCGCCGATCCTCCGTGAGAGCGCCGATCTGACCTACACCAACCCGTTGCCCCATGTGCTCATTCTGACGGCGATCGTCGTCTCCCTGAGCACCATGGCGGTGGCGCTGGCACTGATCATCGGTGTGCGTGAGGAGTACGGCACCATCGAAGCGGACGAGATCGCCACCATCGATCGCGCCGAAGCGGAGGAGGGTCATGAAACTTGATCACTCCATGCTGCCGATTCTGATCGTGTTGATCCCCTTTGTCGGCGGGGTCATCGCCCCCATCATCGGTCGCGGATTCTTGGGCTGGTTGCTGGCGCTGATCGCCACCGGTCTGACCACCTTCGTCTGCACCACACAACTGCTGCTGATCCACGCCCAGAACTTGCTGACCCCCGGCTTCAGTGTCAGTTACCCCCTCGGCGGCTGGCCCGCGCCCCACGGCATCGAACTGAAGATCGATCTGCTCAGTGCGCTGCTGGCGACCCTCGTCTCCGGCATGGGCTTCATGGTGACGCTGTTTTCGCGCCAGGGGGTCGACGATGAAATCCCGGCGGATCGCCGGCGCTTCTTTTGGTCGCTGTGGCTCCTCGCCATCACCGGGTTGCTCGGCATCCTCATCACCGGTGACGCCTTCAATGTCTACGTGTTGCTGGAGATCTCATCGCTGACCATCTACGGCTTGATCGCCATGGGACGGCAACGTTCCCGAAAAGCGTTGACCGCCGCCCTCAACTATCTGGTCCTCGGATCGGTGGGCGCATCCTTCATCCTCATCGCCATCGGTCTGCTGTACGCCAAGACCGGCACCCTCAACATGGCGGATATCCACGCCAAGCTGTTGCTCTCCCCCGTCGATGCCACCGTGCTCACCGCCCGCGCCTTTCTCCTCGCCGGGGTCGGTCTCAAGATGGCGCTCTTCCCGCTGCACCTATGGATGCCGGCGGCGTATTCGACCGCACCTTCCGCGGTCGCTGCCCTGCTCGCCGCGACCGCCACCAAGGTCGGCATCTACATGGGCATGCGCTTTATCTTCAGCGTCTTCGCCATGACCGGCGATGCGGTCCTCAGCGGCGGCAATGTCTTCATCATCGGCAGTTGTTGCGGTGCGGCGATCATCTTCGGATCCCTCGGTGCGGCGCGACAACCGAGTCTGTCGCTGCTGCTGGCGTATTCGAGTGTCGCCCAGATCGGCTACATCGTCGTCGGCATGGCGGTCGGCCACATCGATGCGATGACCGGCTCGATTCTGCACATGATTTTCCATGCGTTAATAAAGGGAGGCCTCTTCCTCTGTGCGGGCATCCTCATCTACCGTTTGGGAACGACCCGCCTCGAAGATCTCGCCGGGCTCGGCGAACGGATGCCGTGGGTCAGCGGCGCCATCGTCGTCGGCGGTCTCGGCATGATCGGCATCCCCGGAACCGCCGGCTTCGTCAGCAAGTTCTACCTGCTCAAAGGGTTGATCCTTTCGGGACATCCTGTTCTCGCCGGAATGGTGCTGCTGGGATCGGTGCTCGCCGCCATTTACGTGTGGCGCTTCGTCGAGGTCGCCTACCTGCGACCCGCCGGTGATACCCCCCTGCGCAACGGATTGCCCTTTGAAAAATTCTTGCCGGTGCTGATCCTCCTTGGAGCCAGTATCGTCCTCGGAATCCAGCCCGGGGTGGTGGTCGACGTCGCCCGCGATGCGGCGCAGCAATTGTTGGGAGCGACACCATGATCTCTCCCCTGCTGCTGGCGATCCTGATCCCCGCCCTCGGTGCGCTGCTGCCGTGGCTGCTGAAACCGATGCGGCCACTGCGCGATCTCTTCAATCTGATCGTGCCGGCGGGGCTGCTGGCGGTGGTGCTGTCGATCCTGCCTGAGGCCCTCGCCGGGGAAACCCTGACCTTCACCATCGGTGATCTGGGATCGGGGCTCTCCTTTGCCCTCGCCCTGACGCCGCTGGGGATGATCTACGCCCTCGTCGCTTCATCGCTGTGGATCCTCAACACCATCTACTCCTACGGCTACATGCATGGGCTTTACGGCAAAGACTTCCCGGGCCAGGAGCG
>CAYRAM010000048.1:0-11079 GCA_964422295.1 uncultured Planctomycetia bacterium
TCTTTCTTCTTCAGGTAGGAACCATAGGTGATCATGGCACCCATACCGAGTGACAGGGTAAAGAAGGAGTGCCCGAGTGCCTCGAGGACTCCGGCGGCAGTCACCTTGGAGAAGTCGGGTTTGAAGACGAACTCGAGGGCCTGACCAAATCCATCCGAGGTGATGGCGAGACCCAGCAGAACCAGCAGCATGAGAAGCAGGACCGGCATCAAGATCCGTGCTGCGCGCTCGACTCCCTTTTGGATTCCTCCCAGAATCACTCCGATCGTCAGCGCCATGAAAATCAGGTGCCACTGGATGTTGGCATCACCGTCCTCGAAGAGGGTTCCGAAGGCATTGCCGATCTCGTCCGCATTCATGCCGGCGAAGCCCTGGGTCATCGAAAACCAGGTGTAGTGCAGCGCCCAGCCGGCGACGACGGAGTAGTAACTGAGGATGATGAAACCGGTCAATACCCCGAGCCATCCCGTCAGGATCCACGGGCTGCCCCGACGTGATAGGGTTCGAAATGCACCGACAGGGCTCTTCTGGGTACTGCGACCGACCAAAACCTCGGCGACCATGATGGGCATGCCGATCAGCAGGATGAAGATGAGGTAGATGAGGACGAAGTAGCCGCCGCCATTGTCACCGGTGATGTAGGGGAACTTCCAGATGTTGCCGAGGCCTACCGCTCCGCCCGCCGCCGCCAATATGAATCCCCAACGATTGCTCCACTGGCCGCGGTTTTCTGCGGCTCCATCGGTGTCACTCATCGTGATTTCACTCATCGTGAACCACCCTTTCTTCAGTGCTCATTGTGTTCAAGCCCTGTTCAGCCGCTGACCCGCCTGAGGAGTTCCTCCTCATCGATGATCTCGATGCCGAGGTCGTTGGCTTTCTTCAATTTGGAGCCGGCTTTTTCACCGGCGAGGAGCAGGTCGGTCTTGCTCGAAATGGACCCGACCACCTTGCCCCCTGAAGCAATGATTTGTTGCTTCGCCTCATCCCTGCTCAGTGTGGGCAAGGTTCCGGTGATGACAACCGTCAAACCTGAAAAGGCTCCATCCGCGTCATCGGAGTCGACCTTTTCCTGATGGAAGGTGAGACCCGCTGATTTCAACAGATCGATTTCATGCTTCACCATGGGGTCGGCAAAGAAGGCAACCACCGAGCGTGCGATGATCTCCCCGAGTCCTTCGATTTGAGCCAATCGCTCTTCATCGGCGGCCATCAGGGCATCGATGTCAGAGACCTCATCGACGATCAATTCGGCGACCCGTTCACCGACGTGGCGAATCCCCAAGGCATGGAGAACCCGCGGAAAGGGGCGACCCTTGGAGAGTTCGAGCGCAGCGAGCAAGTTCTCCGCCGACTTGATCGCCATCCGATCCAGCCCCGAGACCTGATCGATGTTCAGGGAATAAAGATCCGAAGGTACCGTCACCAGTTTTTCTGCGACCAATTGATCGATCAGTTTTTCACCCAGTCCATCGATATCGAGTGCCCTGCGCGAGGCGAAGTGCTCCAGGCGACCACGAATCTGCGCTGCACACTGGAAGTTGTCGCAGTAGGGGATGATCTCCTCTTCCGGATAGAAAATCTCGCCAGTGCACTCGGGACAGGATGTCGGAAACTCGTATGGCTGCTGGCTTCCGTCACGGAGGGAATCGACGGCTTTGACCACCTGTGGGATGACATCGCCGGCACGCTGGACGACGACGTGGTCGCCGATGCGCAGATCTTTTCGTGCGATCTCCTTGGGGTTGTGCAACCCGGCCCGGGAGACGGTCACGCCGCCGACGTTGACTGGTTCGAGGTGGGCCACCGGGGTCAATGCTCCGGTGCGGCCCACCTGCACCTGGATATCATTGAGCTTCGTCGTCTCCTGACGCGCCGGAAACTTGAGCGCAACCGCCCAGCGGGGACTGCGCGCACGCATCCCCAACTGCTCGCGCAACTCAGCGCCTTGAACCTTGATCACCAGGCCATCGATATCGAAGGGGAGCTCATCTCGCACCTCCAGCACTTCTTCGTAGATGGCGATCAGTTCGTCCGCGCCACTCGCCTCACGCAGGAAGGGGCACGGTTGGAATCCCCAGCGTTGTATGTGCTCGACGAGATCCTTTTGAACCGAAAGATCGATCCCCTCCTGATCGCCGATGCCATAGATGAAAACATCGAGGGGGCGTTTCGCCGCGATCCGCGGATCGAGTTGTCGTAAAGTCCCCGCCGCCGCATTGCGCGGATTGGCGAAGAGCCCCTCATCCTCCCGGCGGCCGGCATTCAGCGCTTCAAAATCGGCGTTTTGCAGGATGACTTCTCCGCGCAGTTCGATTCTCGGAGGGGGGGACTTGTCCGCAAGCTGGTGAGGCACGCTGCGAATGGTGCGGGCGGTACCGGTGACCTCTTCTCCAGTGATGCCATCGCCACGGGTGGCGGCGCGCACCAGTACCCCGTCCTCATAGAGAAGGGAGATGGCGACACCATCAAATTTATATTCCACCGTCAATGCAGGGTCGGGATCGGTCTCGGTCAGTTCGAGTCCCTTGCGGACCCGCTCGACCCAATCGCGCACTTCGTCGGTGCCCATGGCGTTTTCCAGCGACAGCATCGGAACCCGGTGTTCCACCGGGGGCAGTTTGTCGGCAACGAAATCTTCCGGGGTCCAGGTGACGCCGACCTTGCGGGTCGGTGAGTTATCGGCGATCGCTTCCGGGTAGCGTGACTCCAGATCTTCCAACTCTTTTAGCAGCCGATCGTATTTGGCATCGGAGATCTGCGGATCATCGAGGATGTAGTAGCGGAAATTGTGTTGATGAAGCATGGCGGAGAGAGCCCGGATTCTCCTGAGATCGTCATTCTCGTTGCTCATCAAACTCCTGAGGGTGCGCGGATGGGAATCCGCTGTCACCTTTCATGCCAAGATCGCTTCTCTTCGGTTATCCTCGGGTGTCCCCAGGGTCTGGGGAAGGGAATCCCGGACCCAGCAGGAGGAGAACGCAACACGATGTCCGGATCAACCCCCAAGGGGTTCCCCGACGAGCCATTGGTGATTCCTGACTCCGTTCGCCGGGTCCACGATCGCATCACCGCTGCAGGCCACCGCAGTGTCCTCGCTGGCGGAGCCGTGCGCGATTACCTGATGGGTTTGCAGCCAAAAGATTTCGATTTGGCGACCTCCGCCCATCCTGAGCAGATCGATGCCCTCTTCGAGAAAACCGTTCTCGTCGGTGCACAATTCGGTGTAGTCCGAGTCTTGCTCGACGATACCGAGGTCGAGGTGGCGACCTTCAGGGCAGACATCGGTATCTCCGATGGTCGTCACCCCGAATCGGTTCGCTTTACCGACGAGAAGGAAGACGCCCTGCGCAGGGACTTCACCATCAATGGGCTTTTCTGGGACATCGACCGCGAACAGGTGGTCGATCATGTCGGGGGAATCTCTGATTTGGAGTCTGGCATCATCCGCGCCATCGGTGATCCCGGGGAACGACTCCAGGAGGACCGCTTGCGCATGCTGCGTGCGGTTCGATTTGCCACAGTCCTCGATTTGCCCATCGAGGAGAACACATGGAACGCAGTGTGTCAGGAGTCAGGAGATCTCGCAGCGGTCAGTCAGGAACGAATTCGCGAAGAGTTGATTCGCATCCTGGTTTCTCCTCACCGAAAGCGGGGATACGAGCTGCTCTCTGATTCGGGATTGATGCAGGTTTTTCTACCGGAAATCGAAACGATGAAAGGGGTACAGCAACCCCCTGAACATCATCCGGAGGGCGATGTATTTATCCATACGGGCTGGGTACTTCATCACCTTGAAAACCCAACGCCAGAATTGGCGATGGGAGCTTTGCTCCACGATGTCGGCAAGCCGGGGACATTTGAGGATGCTCCCGATCGGATTCGATTCAATGGACACGATGAACTTGGCGCAACGATGACTGAAGAGATCTGCGACCGTCTGCGATTTTCGCGCAAACAACAGGAACGGATCGTCTATCTCGTGCGGCGACATCTGGTGTTCATGAATGTCCCCAACATGCGATTGGCCACCCGCTACAGGCTCTTCGAGGAGGACGGCTTTGAAGAGTTGCTTGAATTGTGTCGGGCGGACTGCCTCGGCAGTCACCAAAAGATGGGCTTGTACGAGGATTGCCTAGAGATGTATCGCGAGTGGCAAAAGATCGTGCCACCGATGGAACCTCTCATTCACGGTAGGGATTTGATCGATCTGGGAATGGAACCGGGACCGCGAATGGGTGCGCTGCTGGAGGAGATTGATGATGCCCGGCGTGAAGGGGAAGTTGAAGATCGGGAATCAGCACTCGAGTGGGTTCGCCAGCGCCTTGCGCAGGAGGACAATCCTCCAGAATCCAAGGAGTGAGTATGTGGAAGCCCGGCTACGTCACCAATGGAATGATGGATCATCGTCTCGATCAGGCCATCGACCTGCTCTCGACTGCGGGTTACTCCGCCATCGGCATCACCTTGGGCCCTGCCCATCTGGATGTGGGTGAAACGACCCCCGGTGAACTGGCGGAGATTTGTAACAGGCTGAAAACTGCGGGATTGCAACCGGGTGTCGAGACGGGGGGGCGATATCTGCTGCATCCCTCACGCAAGCATTGGCCATCTCTGGCGAGTGGATCCCTGGAGGGGAGGGAATTGCGTCAGAGTTGCTACTATCAAGCGATCGATGTTGCTGTCGCATTGGAAGCCCCTGTGGTCAGCATATGGAGTGGATCAAACGATGATCCCGAAAGGGATCCCGGGGAAATTTTCGACTCGATGATCTCAGCATTGATTCCGGTGCTCGATCGAGCAAACGAGTGTGGGGTAAAAATCGGATTTGAACCGGAACCGGGGATGGTGATCGAAAGCCTGGCAGACTGGTTTCTGATGAAGGAGAAGTTTGATCACCCCGCCCTTGGCTTGACGGTGGATCTGGGACATCTCGGGGTCACCGAGTCAGAGGATCCCGCAGGATCTTTAAGTGCGGCGCTCGACGATGTGATTCATGTTCATATCGACGATTGCAGGGGTGGAATCCATGAACATCTTCCTCTGGGGGAGGGAGAGTTGAACCTGCAGAAATTGGCAGCAGTGCTCTCAGATCATGGATACTCCGGTCAACTGCTGGTGGAACTCTCCCGAGATTCCCACAGAGCACCGGAACTGGTGGAGAGTTCGATGCGTTTCCTTGAGGCGCTGGGTGAAAAGCGTTCCAATCCCGGCAACTGATACAGAGTTGAGGCCAAAGTACGAAAGAGGGCAGGTTTACCTTTGAGCAATCAAGGCAACGCCAACGGGTCAGACAAGGGAATGGGGGCCCACTGGCTCGACATGATTTCTATGGCGATTCGTACGCCGGTCTTTGACCATCACAGGGCGGTATATACCAACAGAACGATGCGCTTTGGTCAGATTGATGCCGTCGGATTTGATTTCGACCACACCCTTGCGGTGTACAAGAGTGAAGCACTTGACGCTCTTGCAGGGAAACTGGTTGCCGATCGCCTCGTCGAGCATGAGGGGATTCCCAGGGAATTGCTGGAAGGGCTTCCGGATATCTCCTTTGCCAGAAAAGCTTTGATCCTGGATATCGACGAAGGCGTCATACTGAAAACGGATCGATACGGGCATGTGCTGAGGGCATTTCGCGGTAAAGAAAAACTCACCGTCAGCGAAAAAAGACGACTCTACGCTGACCGGGATATCATTCCTCATGTGACCGATGGTGACCGCTTCATTCAGGTGGATCATGCATTCAGCAGGCCGGAAATATTGCTTTGGACTGCACTCGTCGATCACACCGAGGTGGGTCAGAGAAGATCTGTGTGGAAAAAGATTCGCAAGCACACCGATCAAATTCACCGGGATGGTTCACTGAAGAGCGTCATCACGGCGGAACCGGAGATGTTCATCCAGCAGGATCCGAGAACAGAAGCATTGCTGGTTCACCTGCGGGAGTGTGGCAAAAAAGTCTTTCTGTTGACCAACAGTGAGTGGGAATACACGAATGCCATGATGAACACTGTTCTCGGACGCAATTCCAGTCGCGGAGAAGATTGGCTCGACCTCTTCGACGTGGTGGTTGCAGAAGGCGGGAAACCGGACTACTTCAACTCCGGTTCCAAAAAGACTGCGAGCAAGGGAGTCGATGAAAGAGTCCTGTTGGGGGGCAATCTGACCGAGATCGAAGAGCGGCTCGGTTGTGCAGGTCCGGAAATCCTCTACGTCGGCGACCATATCTACGCCGACCTGATCTCCTCAAAACGAAAAGTATATTGGCGCACGATGTTGGTGGTGCCGGAGCTGGAAGAGGAGATGGTTGTGCAGTCGGCGATGCCCGGGTTGGTCAGGCAGTTGCGTGAAGTTGATGAACGCAGGATCGCCACCGAACGGGAAGTGATGCACTGGAAGGCAGTGGAAGCATGCCTGCAGAGCATCGAAGGTGTCGTCGATGATGAGCGCAATGGGGTCAAGAAGTTGCGGTTGGAGTGCCATGCAACGCGAAAAAATGCCACCGATACCTTGAAGGACTTCATTCGCCAGCGAGAGGAACTGCGGTCGAAGTTGAGTACCGCCACCAACGAATACTGGGGTAGCCTCTTCAGGGCTGGCAGTGAACTGACCCACTTTGGCCGACAGTTGGAAGATTACGCTTGCGCATACACCAGTCGTGCCACGAATCTGCTCTTTTACCCTCCCGGGCATTACTTCCGATCGACGATGGATTACCTGCCCCACGAATTGGAATCGATGTAGCCAGGTCAGATCCGCAGTTTTCCTGAGACCCCTTCTAGGATGCTGCCGCCGATCCAGATGGTGCCATCTTCCTCCTCCACATCGATGAGTCCGCTGCGTTGCAGGGCAGTGCCTTGGTGCAGGGTGTATCGCCGGGGAGCGAGCCCCTCGCGGGCAAACCAGAGAGCGATTCCGGCGGCGAAACTGCCGGTGACGGGATCTTCGGGAATACTCAGCGATTCGACGAAGGCCCGAACTTCGTAGTCGGCAACCGGATTCGGAGATCCGGGACCGACGATGCCGAAATTGACCTCACTCAGGAGACTGAAATTGGGAGTGATGGAGAGTACCCGTTCCGCTGATTTCAGGACGATTGCCGCCCAGCCAGGACCATTGTCGACCCATTGGTGAGCTTCAATCTCACTGCGTTCGATGGACAGGCCGCTGCAGATCGTCGCCAGGGTGGCTTCATCGACGGGTCCGTCCCTGAGCAATCCGGGTGCGGCGAAGGCGAGACCACGGGGTGTTTTTTTGATTCGGACATTGCCGACCCCGCACTCCTGGATGATCCCATCGTCTCCAGCGGGCTTGCCCCCTCGGTGGAGCCATGCCCATGCGCTTCCGAGGGTGGGATGGCCGGCGAAAGGAAGTTCACCTTCCGGAGCGAAGATGCGAAGCCGGTAATCCGCTTTCGAATCGGTGGGGGTGAGAAGAAAGGTGGTTTCGGAAAGATTGGTCCAGCGGGCAAAACGTTCCATCTCTTCGCTGCTGAATTCATCGGCACCATGGACCACAGCCACCGGATTCCCCATGAATCGAGAGGTTGCAAAGACATCGACCTGATCAAAAATCAGAGTGCGATCAGTATCCAACTCTTCACTTCCCTTCCTGAAAGACCGGGACTCATGAAACGGTCACCGACTTTGCCAGCGCGCGGGGTTTGTCGACGTTTCTTCCCAATGCTTTTGCGGTGTAGTAGGCCAACAGCTGGGCTTGCATCAACTGCAGCATCGGTGTGGTCCACGGTCCGGCTGCCGGGCACTCGACGATCGATTCGGGTCGCGGATCCGGAGGCGGTGATCCTTGTGGCTGGAAGCAGATCACCTTGCCACCGCGGGTAGAAATCTCTGCGATCGCTCCCATCGCATGCTGACGGAGATCATGAACATCCGAACCTGGCAGAAAAATCACGGTGTGCATCGCATCGTCGATCAGCGAGATCGTGCCATGTTTGAGGGCTCCGGAAGACATCCCTTCGGCATGGCAGTAGGTCACTTCCTTGAACTTGAGTGCGGCTTCGAGTGCCAGACCGTGCTGGATTCCCCTGCCGAGGAAGAACCAATTGCGCATGACGCTGTGGCGGCGGGCGAGATCCCGAATCTGGCCATGATCCCCCTCTGCGATGGCATCGAGGCGCGCCGGCAATGCGGCCATGTCCTCACGAATCGCTGCCAACCGTTCCCCATCGAGGACCCCTTTGCGCTCTCCCAATCGAACCGCAATGCGCAGCATCAGTGCCAACTGTGAAATCGTCGACTTGGTGGAGAGTACGCAGATCTCCGGGCCTGCTCCCTGGTCGATGTATTGGTCCACTTCGCGTGCCATCGATGATGATTCCACATTCAGGATGGCGGAAAGATTTGCTCCCCGGGATCGGGAGAGTCGCAGCGCACGCAAAGTGTCATATGTTTCCCCTGACTGGCTGATGGCGAGGACGTGATCCGAGTCTCGCAGGGGGACCATGTGAGGCATTTCATCCGATGACATCGCAGGGGTAAATTCATCCGCCAGTTCACTGATCATGTACTGGCCCATCAAAGCGACGTAGAAACTGGTTCCGACACCGGTGAGAACGGTACGTTGGGATTTTTCCATCGCTGTGACGATGTCATCAATCTGGTCATCAGGCAGTTCGATAGCGGTTTGAACGACCTTCCCATTCTCGGCGATCTCCTTCGACATGAAGTCAGGGTAGCCCGCCAAATCGACGGCTCTTTCGGCGATGGAAATCGTTTCCGGTTTGCGCTGAAATGTGGAACCGTCACTGATATTGCGCAGAGTGCAGCTTTTTTGATCGACCCGTGCCATCTCACCGTCCTCGAGCCAGATGACTTTCTCGGTGATCCCCCCAAGGGTGAGTGGATCAGAGGAGAAGCAGTGAAAATCGTCGCCGACTCCGATCAGGAGCGGGCTTTCTTTGCGCAACGCATAGAGAGTGCCCGGTTCCTGTTTCGTCATGACCCCGATGGCGTATGTCCCTTGAAGTTTCTGGGCACAGATGAGAATCGCTTCTTCCACCGTCGAGCCCTGTTTGATTGCTCTTTCGATGAGGTGGGCGATGACTTCGGAATCGGTCTCCGACAGAAAGGTGTGCCCTTCGGCGATCAACTCCTGTCGCAGTGCTTCGTAGCCTTGCAGGATGCCGTTGTGGACGATGGCGATGTCGCCATAGGAATCGACGAGGGGGTGGGAGTTGAGGCGACTGACACGGCCGTGGGTTGCCCAGCGGACGTGCCCAAGACCCCAGTTTCCGGAGATCTCGGCGAAGCGCTCCTCGCTCGCAACCCTTTGGACCGGTCCGGCACCCTTGCGTATCTGCAGGTGGCCATCCTCGCCTCCGACGGTGAGCCCACAGGAGTCGTAACCCCGGTACTCCAATTTTTCGAGTGCATCGATGAGCAGGGGAGTGACGTTTCGGTTTGCAGAGATGCCAAAAATTCCACACATTGTTATGCCTCCCGATGAGATCCGCGATAGGTACAGCCGGTGTTGCAGGTTTCATGGACGGTAACGGAACTGAGGCCGACGAGGTTCCCTTCGATCCGTTGCCAGATCCACACCGCAATGTGCTCTGAAGTGGGGTTTTCGAGGCCCTCTATTTCATTGAGGTAGCGGTGATCCAGTTCTTCGATCACCGGAGCAACGACCTTTTTGAGATCTGCAAAATCCATGACCCAGCCGGATGTATCACCGATGGGTCCGGTGACTCTCACTTCAACATGGAAGGTGTGTCCATGAAGGCGATGACACTTGTGATCCGCAGGAACATTGGGCAGTGAATGTGCCGAATCGAATGAGAATTTTCTGAGCATTTCTACTTCATGACTCATCAGCACATGTTCCTTTCTTCGATGAGTTCAATACGGCTGCGGAAGAATTCAGCGGCCTCTCTCCGCAGGATCCCAAATGAACTTGTGTTGCTGGAGATGGAGCCGTACTTGAAGCTTGTCTTGCAGCATCCAATCCGACAACTGGGCAGGATCCAATTCTCCATGAACCGGCGAGAACAGTATGGGAACAGGAATCTCGTTGGATTGAATCAGGTTTTTGGCCCACAGGTAGTCTTCCCTGTCTGCCAGTACCAGTTTCAGTTCGTCACCGATTTTCAGATGATCGAGATTCTCCAATAGATTGCGATCCTCTTCCCCCGATCCGGGGGCTTTCAGATCCATGATGACACCGACCCTGGGATCCAGATCGGCGATGGGGAATGCTCCCGAAGTTTCGAGGAGGACTTCACCGAATCGATCACAGAGCATTTTCAGCAATTCCGGCGCTTCTCCCTGGGCGAGGGGTTCTCCGCCGGTCACTTCGACCAGTTCGATGCCCGGCTCCGCAGCGGCAGCACAGATTTCATCGAGAGACATCTCATCACCGCCCTTGAATGAGTAGACGGTATCACACCAGCGACATCGCAGCGGGCAGCCTGCAAGCCGGATGAAGACGCAAGGAAGTCCTGCCCGGGTGCTCTCTCCCTGGATCGAAGGATAGATTTCGACAACTCTCAAACCGATTCCCCCAGATCAGCCAATAATCCGCGGACATCTTCGGGAATCTCAATCACTTCAAATTGTCCGTCCACCTGGGGCTTACAACAGACTTTTCCGACCGCGGCGCGGAAGCAGACCCGGTTCCCTTGACGTCCTTCAAAGTGGAAGCGTACCGACCTTGCAGAGAGATCGGAGGTGGTCACTTTGAGAGTGATCTCGCCACGATACTGGATCGGTGAGAGAAACTCTGCTTCGAGGCTGCGCGTCGGGAAGCCGATCCCCCTGTCGAGGAACAATTCATGATAGGGAGAACTCCCCCGATCGGCGAAGAGCGCTTCAAATGCCTGGTGGCACATGTCGAGGATGCGGGGGTAATAGACCACCCCGGCAGCGTCCACATCGTCAAATCTGACAGGTAGGTTTATTTCGTATGCCATCCCTCAAGATCCCTTCCGGGGAATACTCCTGACCCCCTGGAGGGGTGTGGAGGAGCCTGTCCGGAGCTCTGGATTTGTTCGACCCCATTGCAGAGCATTGCCGGGCTGCCATCCAGTCGATAAACTCGGGATTCAGCGTAATTTGG
>CAYRAM010000049.1:0-10974 GCA_964422295.1 uncultured Planctomycetia bacterium
CCAAAACAGTACACACCAAAACAGTACACACCAAAACAGTACACACCAAAACAGTACACACCAAAACAGTGACGATCAAAAGAGCAACGCTCAAACCATTGATGCTCAACAGCGGGACTCACGAAGATTTGACATCGAATATATCGTTGAACTTTCCGACTGCCCGGTTGATCAAGAAATCAAAATTTGGATCCCCTATCCCGGAACCGACGATCACCAGAAGATTCACGATCTCGACTTTAAACTCGACAACTCCCTGGAGGGGATCAAGGTCGAATTTGAAAAGGGCAAGGTTCATGGCAATCACATGATTTTTGTCCACGCAAAAGTTTTAAAGCCCGTGGGCAAAATCGTTGTAACCTACTCAGTCGAGCGATTTGTCAACTCGGTCAATCTCAAGGAACTCAGCGAGAATGAAGGCCCCAAGGCAGAAGCGGATTCGATTTATCTGAAGCCTTCCACGCTTTGCTTCGTCACCCCGCAAATCAAGCGCGAGGCCACAGCTCTCTCTGCCTTGAGCGCAACGTCCACTGGCAAGGCACGCCGCTTCTACGACCACATCCTGAATAAAATGTCCTACAGCAAGGCTGGCAAGGGGTGGGGTCGCGGGGACATCCACCACGCATGTGAAGTTGGAGAGGGGAACTGCACCGACTTCCACACCTACTTCAGCGCACTGTGCATGGCGGCCGGAATAGAATCCCGCTTTCAGATCGGCATGTGGGGTAAATACACCCCTGAAAAAGAACGGTACAAAACCGGGGGTTACCACTGCTGGGCTGAGTTCCGTGTTCCCGGAAAGGGATGGGTCCCCGTCGACATCTCGGAAGCTGACAAGGACATCGCCAACCGGGACAAATATTTTGGCTCCCAGACCGCCAACCGCGTCACACTTAGCAGCGGCAGGGATCTCATCTTGTCACCCGCTCAGCAGGGCGCACCCATCAACTTTTTTGTCAATCCTTACGCCGAGATCGGTGGAAAACAATTCGATGGCATCACCAAGTCCTGCTATTGGCAAGATCGATGATCCTTCCTCCTGGATACTTTTGTAACCACTGAAAAACCCCTTGCCGAAGGAGGAATCCCATCGAAAGAAAATCGGTCAACGACGCACCAGAAGTTCTCGAGTTGGATGCTGGAAAATACGCCTGGTGCTCCTGTGGGCATTCTGCAAAACATCCATTTTGTGATGGCAGCCATTCAGGAAGTGACATGGCGCCGGTGATATTCGAGGTCGCCGAGAAGAAAAAGTTCGCCCTGTGCGCTTGCAAGAAGACAGGGGGAGCCCCCTTCTGCGATGGTTCCCACGCCTGATCGGGATGGGACCTTTCGAATTTGATTTCGACAGGAAGTTATTCGATCTCGAGCGGGATCAATACCTCTACCACTTCCGATGGAATGCATTGCACTCCGAAGGGGTCAACAGGCAAAAATCCATCCATCGGCGGAAGATCGATCGTGTATTCACCGATATCGCTGACGAGTACCCGATAGCCACTGCCGGTTCGCCCTCTCGTCAGCACTCTGCCGCCATGTCCAGCAGCTGTCACGAGGGGATGCCAAGTAATATCCCATGGAATTGAAGTGCCGTTGTGATCAAGGAGCAGAATCATGCCCATCGCCGGTTCAAGCTCCATCTCGAAGTCGTTGACTCCATCGAGAGTGACAGAAACCTGCTGATGGCTGGGAACGTAGGCCTGGTCCGAAACAGATAAAATCACATCCCCAACAGGAACTTGAAATTCGAACACTCCATCGCTGACTGAAGGAACCGGAACTGCACCGGCACCTGGAACTCCTTGGGGTCTCACCGGTGCCCAGCGGATAAGGCCGGGAGTTGCCAATTCTCCACCACCATTTTCGATCAATGTTGTCACACGGACATCAACCGGGTCAGGAAGCACCAAGTCCGCATCGAAAAAGTCCTCTTCGCCGATTTCAAAGAGATCTCCGTAGCCTACCGGCAGAACCAGAATTCCATAGGTTCCCAACTTCACACTGACAGGTCCCCATGAGTAGAGCAGTCCCCCGCCGACTTCTTCCATCCCCATCTCTGCACTGGGCAAATTCACGGTATCGTTGACGGGGTCACTTCCTGCACCGGTGGGGCGTATTCGTACAGAGAAATTATCCAGATACCAGCCATCCGGCACGAAGACTGTCCCGGCGAGATCGGATCGCTCTTCGTCGTCGGTGGGGACCGTCATTTCGAGAATATTTTGCTCACCAAGGATCACATCAAAGTAAGTTTCTGCGTGGACGGTCGGATTCAGATTCCAGTGTCCCGATTCAAGGGTCGCTCTCCAGGATCCACTCAAGAGTCCCTGAATCAATTGTGAACTGACACCCAGAATTGGCATCTCCATAAACGGCATGCCCACCTGTTCCGGTGCCCTGAATCGCAATTTGATGTCTTCTCGATAGGTGTCGCCATCGAGAATCAGATTGAGGTCCGCCGCCGGATACAGCAGAACATCTCTTTCGCCTCCATCGACCAGGTCCACCGTCAATCTCTTCCATTCATGACCTGCAGCCCTGACATGGATGACCACCGCGGAACCGATCATTCCAAGACGTCCATCCAAAGAAACCGGGGATTGAGATTCTTGTACGTAGAAATCGGAAGATAAGGGCCAGCCGGGGTGCTCCAGGGTACTGCGATGAAAATCCTGCAGTCGAACCACTTCGATGCCACTGAGGGCTGCTCCGGTTTCTCCAGAGAGCACATTCAATGTCGCCAGAGAGTCATACCGAATATACACACGAACAGCACCAGAGGACTGGGCCTGCACCGGTGTTGAGGGTGCGATCACTCTCGCCGGTCGATCATCCAAAACAGCGCTGTAGAAGCGGATCATCGATGATGCGGGTGCATCAAATCCAAATGATCCATTGACGACGCTCACCGTTCTGGAACGGTTGTCGACCCCTACTTCCAACTGACCGCTGACTCCTGTAAGGGCCGAGTTTTCAGCTTCCTCCCATATCATTCCACCGACTCGCACATTTCCTTCAGGATCGCTGTCCGATCGGCTCTCTTCATTGCTGGTGGAAGGTCCCCTGCCACGATTTCGGGAGTTGCGGGATGACCCTCCCCCCGAGTTTCCCCGACCCGTGCCGTCATTGAATCCAGGGGAGTTCCCACGTCCGGAAGGAGTGCTTCCGCCGTTGAAATCACGTCCTGAGACATTCGGTCGACCGCTGAGACCATCCTCCTCTGGCCTCTTCCCATCTGCTCCCTGTGAGTCGTTGCGAGTCCCCTGTTCGCCTTCCGCTGCGCCATCACTTGCGCCCGTTTTTGAGCCTCTTCCGGTGGTGGAAGAGCTCCCTCCACGGGGCTCACCGGAACGGTCGAAACCATTGACGGAATCCCCACCACCGGTGGGAAGTCCCGGTCCTGAAGGCAGAAACAAATAGGCAGTGGAGACGACACCGACCAATATCAGGGCGGCGATCACGAGATTCCTGGGATTCACGAACACTCCTCGAAAACGGGGCCAGTCAAATTTTACAGGGAATTGGCGCAATACCCTACCATATGCCTGAAAGTACCTTCCTGAGTTCCCAGGTCGGAATCAAATCAGCAAGTCTTGCCGGGATCAGAAGCAGGAAAACAACAGGAGCCCGGAAGGGATCAACCTTCCGGGCTCCTGCGTTCGTCACAAAGTCGTCAACTACGACTTCTTGAACTTGATGCTTCAGCCGTAAGGCCGGGTTCTCGGAGTCGAAACCTCTTTGCCGGCGAGGATCTCCTCGACCGCCTTGACGACGTAGTTCTCACCTGAACGACGATCATCGAAAGCTCCCTGGTAGAGGATTTTGCCATTCTTGATGACGAAGCAGTGTGGCGTTCTTTTGGCACCGATCTTCTTTCCGAGCTTGCCATCAAAATCCTGAAGGATCTTGTGTTCGATCTTGTAGGACTCTTTGAACTTCTTCAGACCTGCAACGGTGTTGTAGTGGGTGGAACAGACTGAGAACCATGCGACCCCCTTCTTTTTGAGGGCAGCAGCGGACTCCTGGACCTTCTTGTCCTTGTAGAGTGGCTTGACCGCAGGGCAACCATTCTCGGTCCACTCAAGAACGATGATCTTGTCCTTCATGTCTGCAGACTTGTGGACTTTTCCATCCAAATCCTTGAGGGAAAACTGGATCGCTACCTCACCTTCGGCAGCCTTCTTCTCATCGGCGAGTACCAGAGGGGAACTCAACGCCAAGGTAAGTGCAATCAATGTCAGCAACGGCTTCATGGGGCCTCCTATTTAAAATCTCAACTCATGATCAGGGCCTTGGCGTGACCAGTGAATCACCGATCCTGCCCGCCTGCTACTTGCCTCGGCACTCGAATGCCGGGTACCCGGACACAGGCCCTATCGCCTTCCCCGGGCTAGGCACCATCGTTGCACCCAAGAGCCCCGGATGGAAGCCCTGACCCACGTCGCGCACAACAAATGTGACCTGATTTCCCTCCGACAGCCTTTTGTGGATCTGCGGATCCGGAATCCAGGGTTCGGGGGTGACCTCGTCGAGCAAACCCGCAACCAGAGCGTGGGGATAGACTTGCCACCGCACTGGAATCGCCGGTCGGCGGTCAATCCACTTTCGTGCCCAGCGAATGGTCCAGCGACCTGCGATCGACCCCTTTTCCTCTGAGGGGATCCATTCCTGTTCCACATGAAATCCTTTGGGGACCTCTTTCAGGGGGATCGACTTCGCCCAACCCCTCAATCTCGAATAGGCACCCGGATCAACCTTGGGCTTCTGCGCAGATTTCAATCCCAAACTCACTTTGGACTCACCATAGATACAAGTGGTTTTGCACACCTGCCAAGTCACCTTGGCTTTGAGCCAGATCGGCTCTGGCGATTCAGCATCCGCATCATCGGTCGCATCATCGTTTGCGGAGTTGGTCGAGGGGGTTTCAGGCGGGGTGACATCAAAGAGCAGCATGAATGACTTGCTGTAACCGTAAGTAATCAGTTCACCGGACTCGACCATTCTTTCGGGCGCCGGAAAGCTCGGTCCGCTGATCTTCCAACCGGATGGCAGGTCCCAATGGACCTCCGGAGGATCGCCTCCATCTCGGGGAGAGTGCCAGTAACCGTGCCAGCCCGGAAGAGGTTTGATCCACACTCCCAATCGGAAAGGAACCCCGGGTTGGTATGCTTTCACTTCTGAGACCAATTCGGCGGTACAGGGAGTCTCCTCTTCCAGCTCATCGAGAAGGCCCCCTTGTGCAAATACGCTCAAAGGAAGCAGAATGAGTCCACACAGCAAGATGATGAAGAGGGATTTCGGTCCATCGACAAAGCCGGTCGCCGACATGCTGGATCCACCTTTCCGTTCCAGACGCGAGAAGAGAGGATTCTAGCAGATCCCCGGCTCATTTCCTTGCTCAGAGTGGTCAGCTCAACGGAAGAAGTGACGATTCAGAGGTGTTGATTTGCTCAAGTACTTCAAGAACAGAAAATTCCGTTTCCTCGCATTGATCGGGTTACTGCTGATCTTGTACGCCAGCCTGGCGGAACTGGAACACCGCATGACCTATGCACCGACTCACGCTTGGGATGCAGCGCTGCCCGATACCGCCGTCGAGTTGACCTTCGCAAATCAACTTTCTGCTGCTTGGTTTCCGGCCCCCGGAGCGGAACATGTCATCGTCTACTGTCACGGAAATGCGGGAAACATCTCGCATCGGTTTGCCATCGCCAAAAATTTCCAGGCGATGGGTTGGCCCGTATTCCTCTTCGACTATCGGGGATATGGCAAATCTGCCGGGGGGCCTCCGGATGAAAGAAAAATGCTTCTGGATGCCCAGAATGCACTCTTCGAAGCGGAAGGTCTTGTCGAGTCTCCGAATGACAAAAAAGTGATCTTCTATGGACGCAGTTTGGGTTCGGTGGCAGCAATCCAGAACAGCGGCAAGTTTCCCCATTGGGTCCGCGGCCTGATCCTCGATTCGCCGCTGCTGTCGGCAAAGGAAATGGCGAAGGAGGTGGGCTTTGGCTGGTACGCGCCACTACTGACTCAGAATCTCAACAATCAAGAAAACATCGCAATGGTCGATTGTCCGATCCTGATTCTTCACGGTGATGCCGATCAAATCGTCCCTGTCCGTCATGGAAGAGAGTTGGCGGAACTGGCGACCTCCAAAACGACCCTGGTCGAGATCCCCGGAGGCCGGCACAACGATTCTCGCAGAAAGGGACTCGCATTGGAGGCGATCAAAGCGTTCATCGAAGAACTGCAGCACTGATCGCTTCTACCAGACGTCGGCGGCTTTGACCCTCTCCGTGGCTCGGACCGCATCCCCCCCCGTGGGTGAGCATTCGAGCCCGATGAAATCACGATATCCCAGATCCCACGCTTCCTTGAAAACGCGCGAGTAATCGATCTCGCCGGTTCCCGGTTCGCGGCGACCGGGATTGTCTGCCAATTGCAGATAGCCAACCTGATCCCACCCTTCGCGCATGCGCCGGCACAGATCCCCCTCGGTGATTTGCATGTGGTACAGATCCCAGTTGATCTTGACCATCGGCGATCCGACCTCGCGGCAGATGCGCACCGCCTCGGGACTGCCGTAGAGACAGTGCCCCTTGTGATCGACACGAATGTTCATCGGTTCGAGGATCAGCATCACCCCCGCATCCTCCGCCATCGGCGCCCACTTTTTGAGCCCCGCGATGACGTTTTCGTGCATCTCCTCCTGGGTCATTCCCGGCTGATCATTGCCGGCGATCACCGTCATCTTGCGTGCCTTGATCTTCTTGGCGGTATCGATGGATGCTGCAATCTCTTTGCCGATCCGGTCGTGGTTTTTGGGATCGTTCATCCCTGGAGAGAAGGGCCAGGCGGTGAATTGGGCGACCTCGATGCCGGTCTCCTCGCATGCGATGCGAATCTGTTCCAAATCCTTGTTGCGCCAAGGCCAGAATTCGACAGCGGGGTAGCCGAGTTTGGCTGCTGCACGGATGCGATCCTGCGCCGGGCCGCCGCCGAGACCCCACATCTCGATATTGACAGCGAAGCGGGTCTTGCCCCAGGGAAGTGGCGATGAATACGACTCTGAATCACCCCTGTTTTGCTGCGCATGGATTGTCGATGCGGAGACCGCTGCAACGCCCAAGGCTGCTGTTTTGATGAATTTTCTGCGATCGGGACTCACTGGCCACCTCCAAACGACTCGAAGTATTTTTAGAACTCGTAATCGTGGCCAGGAATCATTACTTCGACCCCCGGCAATCGATGACTCTCCAATTGGGTTTTGATTTCATCAAACTGGTTCGGCTTGAGGTGCACCGCAAGAAATCGGCAATCGTCTGCCGTCGGCAGTTTCCCTCGCTCAGCGATAAAGTCTGTCGTGCTGAGGTGTTTCGTAAGTTCTGCGAGCCATTGCATACGATCAGGAAATGATAACTCGAGGATGACGAGAGAGAGCCCCGGTGCTTGGGCACAGATCTCCCAAATCCTATCGGAAGGCGCGGTATCGGTGACGAGAGCAAAGGAATGCCCATCCTTTTCGACAACGAATGCCAGGGTATCGACGATGTGATTGGCTCGGACAGGGGTGATGCGGTATCCAGAAACTTCGACCGGTTTTTCTGCTTCGATGATGTTTAACTCAAGCAGCCCCATCTCTTGCTCATCATTGATCCTGAAGAAGTCCGGCCAGTGGCGATCATTGAGGATGTCTTCCCTGATCGCCCTGGCGGTCGATTCCTCAGCATGAATCACCACCGGAACCGGCTCTTCCGCCCACTCGCCGAAATGGACATCGAGGAAGACGGGCAAACTCGCCAAGTGATCACTGTGGCAATGGGTGATGAAGATGTGCTTGACCCCCAGTTGCAATTCGAGATTGCTGTGAAAACCGATGGATCCGGCATCCAGGCAGATCTGGTCATCGATCAGATAGGAACTAAGCAATTGATGCTTGGCAAGGCCGCCGACAGTGGAAGGGAGCAGTTGAACTCTCAACTCAATAAACCCTTCGATCGGTACTCGATTGCAAGCGTGCGGCGATGAGCCGGGTCAAACCCAAGATCATGCGCAACACCGTCCGGTCCTCCAACTCGATCAACTCCTGCATGCGATCGATGCTGAACCTTCGCAATCGGCTCTTCTCAACGGCGACGACGCTGGCACTGTGTGGATCACCGGAAACCAACCCCATCTCACCAAAACAACTCAAATCGGAAAGGCGGGCGAGTACGATGGCGTCTTCCACCTGGTCAGTGATGACCACATCGAAAACACCCTCTGCAATCACGTAGAAATAATCGGGGCCTTCCCCCTCCTGGATCACCACTTCTCCGGGTTCGACTTCCACTGTCTCCGAGTACCCCAACAGTGCGCCGATCTCTTCCGGTTGAAGACCTTCAAAGAGGGGGACAGAGGAATACTTTTCAAATCTCGGGGCGTCCACTCAATTCTCCTAGGGGAACTCGAGATGCAGAATTTGTCCAACCTCAACTTCGGTGGCTGGATCATGCATTAGCATAAAGTCATACGACGGAGGTACAACATGGGATCTGCGCGGCAGGAGCATCGGGCGTTTCGCCAACTGCAAAGCCACCAGGGGGACCCCATCTCCCCGAGATACCTGATCTACCGGAGAGACCCGATGAACACTGATGCGCGTGACTCGGGGTCCAAGGTCATGGACAGACGGTAAAACTGTCACAAGTCAGGGAGCTGACCAAATCCACGCCGCAATCCGGATATGGTGCACTTGGAGGAGGAGAGCCGGCGCAGAAGAGGCTGCAAAGAACCAACACGCCATCGGAGATGGATATATGATCGGAATGATTCATATCCAGTGCTTTCAGGCAAGTGGTCGGTGACCCTTGAAAGAGGTATGCCAAGACACCGATACCGTCTGCAAGGTCCAAGTTGCCGTCCTGGGTGCTGTCTCCGCGAATGAATCGCGAACCGGTGAATGGCACCAGATCGACTGTGGCATCCACGAGAGTGGCCGCTATCGATTCTCCATCGACCACGATCACATTTTGTATCTGCGGATTGCCCAAGGTGCCGGTGAAACTCAGCGTCGTTGTCGTCGGCACAGTGGTTCCTGTGAGCGCACCAGGAAGAAGCTGGTAATCGATGGTTGCGAGAGGGGCTGGATTCCCATAACTCAAGGTCCAATCCCCCTGATTACTGAAGGTGAGCCCCAATGTCACACCATCGGGGTGGAAAATCACCTCGGCAAAATCAGGAGGCAGGCCACCGTCAGAAGCGACCACTACCTGCAACCCCGCTGCATCCATGAGAGTCGAATCGTGCCCGACACCGAAGGAGCCTCCCTGCACCGCAGAGTATTCACCGCCCCCTGCAGGCGGAAGCACCATCTCCTGCAGATTGACCGTTGCTGAAAAAGTCTCCGCAGCGGGAGTCGCCTCAGGAAAGTAAACGGTTGCTGGCGCTGCGAGAGAGAGCTCAAACTCGGGGGTAAAAGGGATCAATGAAACATTCGCTGGCGTACTCACCATCGGCATCGATGCGGAATTGACGACAGCCACATTGGCCACCGGTGGAATACCGAGCAGATCGGACATGGCGATGGAAGTCGCAGTCGGGGAATCAGCACTATTCAATGATCCAGCAACGAGGTTGTAGTTCAACTCGACCAATGCGGTGGGCGATTCGTAGGTCAGAGTCCAATCACCCGTAAAACTGAAGACTGCTCCCAGCGTAAAACCATCACTGTATATATTTTCCTGAGCAAAAATTGGTGGCTGACCAGTGTCTGAAATCGTTAACACAGAAAATGAAGAGATCGAGAGATGTGCTGGATCGTGGGCGATACCTATCGAATAACCAGATACCTCCGAAATTGGACCCGTTCCACCACCGGATGTCTGGATTTCTTGCATCAGAACTGTTGCCCCAAAGCCTGTCGACTCGGGTGTTGCGGGGCTGTAATACACCTCTGACGGTGCGGAGATCGTCATTTCAAATACGGGGTCCTGCGCGCGAAGCATTGGTGCAACTAGCACCAATAGTCCACCAAGGAGGAGGGGGCTTAAGATTCGGGTTGTGATATTCATCGATTCTTCTCCAGGTTCAATCCAAGACTCTCATCTCTATCTCTGTCTGTCCTGATGACTGCGTCAGTGATTCCACCCGCCCCATCGATCCTTCGGCATTGGGGTAATACCCCGTTGCGAATGTGGCAAGCAAATTGGCAACCAACACGACGTTTATTGACAGTCATCAAATCTCTTTCTTCCATCGGATCATGGGCACGGCGTAATCTCCGAAGGTGTCGGATCCGGCCCGGAAACCAGATTGGTAAACTCACCAAACGGCTCGGGTGGATTCGGCGCCCCATCGACAAAGAGTGCGCTCAACAGATAGATGGCATCGCCGATATCGATGGCATTGTCGTCATTGACATCCAGTCGCGCGAGGCACTCGGGAGCGGCCCCGCCGGTAAAGAGGATATCAAGGATCCTGATGCTGTCGCCGATATCGACCAACCCATCCACATTGGCATCCGCGCGGATGAAGGATCCGGTCGACTGCACCTGGTAAACGGTACCATCGCTGTTTCCGGTGACGGTAAAGGTGCCGCCTTCGAAGATGATGCCTCCCGGATCATCGATGCCGGCGAGGCTGATGCCATCGCCGATCTGCGTCGCCAACCCGTTATCGACGACGACCTCGATGATCTCCAGGGTGCCATCCTCTGTCTGACTCGTCAGCATGACGGTATTGGTGCATCCGACGAGGAAGCCGGTCTGGCAGCTCTTGGTGGTGCACCCCTTCTGCGAAGAACCCTCGTTGGGGTGATCAAAGGTCTTCCCGGGGATGGCCTCGCCACTGCCGCCGTGGGCAACACCGAGAATGATGCAGTTCTGCTGACCTGTGATGTACATCGTTCCATCATCCTCGTCGTGACCCATTCCCCCTGCGGATCCCTCGACCGCACCGGGCAGCAATGCTTTGCCGCCAAAGGGCGCAGGAACA
>CAYRAM010000050.1:0-10573 GCA_964422295.1 uncultured Planctomycetia bacterium
CTGAAAATCTCCGAAGGCTGTGACAATCCGTGCACCTTCTGTTCGATTCCCAGTTTCCGTGGCCGCTTCCGTTCGAAGCCGCCGGAGATGGTGGTGCAGGAAGCTCAAGAACTGGTCGCCAATGGTGCCCGCGAGATCAATCTGATCAGTCAGGATTTGACCTCCTACGGAAGCGACATCGATGGCGAGTTTCTGCTGCCGCAGATCATGGAGCAACTCGATCAGGTCGAAGGTCTCGAATGGATCCGGCTGCTCTACACCTATCCCTACAAGTTTTCTGACGAGATGATCGATGCGGTCGCCCGCCTCGAACGGGTGATTCCCTACATCGACATGCCGATCCAACACATCGACGACACCATGCTCAAGCGCATGGGTCGCAGGATGGGTGAGAAGGATACCGTCGATCTCTTCCGTCGCATGCGCGAGCGCATCCCCAACCTGGTTCTGAGAACCACATTCATCGTCGGTTTCCCAGGAGAGACCAGGGAGATGTTCCAGAAACTGATCAACTTTGTCGAAGAATTTCAGTTGGAGCGGGTTGGAGTCTTCACCTGGTCACCTGAGGAGGGCACACCCGCCGAGAAGTTGCCCGGTCGAATCGCCGCCGAAGAGCAAGAGCGTCGCCGGGAAGAGTTGTACCTCGTTCAGCAAAAGGTGGCTTTTGACTGGAACCGGGAACGAATCGGCAGCGAGGTCGATGTTCTTCTCGATGTCGTCTGCGACGAAACAGGGCAGTGGTTGGGACGTTCCTTTGCGGAAGCTCCGGAGATAGACTCCATTATCCGCGTTCCAAAAGAGGCGGGTGAACAGGGCGAATTGGTTCGTTGCCGCATCACCGAGATGGATGAATACGACCTCATCGCTGAACCGATCGCATTCTGAATCGTGCAGGGAGATGGATGAATACATCGATTCAAGACACTTCCCGGGATTGGAAGAATCTGCCGAACCTGATCACCCTCAGTCGCTTCGGAATTGCGGTGCTCCTGTTTGCAATGCTCACTCTGGAGTTGCATGGCTGGGGCATTGGCGATCGTCACCTCGCCCTCAACATTGCCACAGTTGCCTTCATTCTGTGTGTTGCCACCGATGCCATCGACGGCTACCTGGCGCGCAAGTGGAAGATGGTCACCGCTTTTGGCCGTCTTGCGGATACCTTTGTCGACAAGATCGTCATCTGTGGAACACTCATCTATCTGGTGAAGTTTGCTCCGGAACTGATCAAGCCGTGGTTCGTCGTCATCATCGTCACCCGCGAGTTTCTTGTCAGTGGGCTCAAAACGTATTTTGAATCCCAAGGGCAAGAGGTCGCCCCCAGTATCGGCGGCAAATTGAAGATGATCCTGCAATCGATGTTGATCCCTGCCGTGATGCTGGTGGAAGCGAATCGTGAGGCGGGTCTCGGAGTGATCTTCGATCTCCTCGATGGCCTGACAGTGTTCCTTTTTTGGGGAACATTGGTGGCCACACTGTGGTCTGCACTCGATTATCTGCTGGTGGGATTCCGCGAAAAGAAATCGGATCCGGTGAACTGAGTGTCGGCAAAGACGGACCGCATCGTATTGACATTTTTTGGCAGCGGATACTTCCCTGTGGCCCCGGGAACCGCTGGCTCACTCGCTTCCTTGCTGATCGGCGCCGCGATCTGGTTTCAACTCTCCGAACAGTGGCAACCGTATCTGTTTCCTCTGCTGACACTGTTGTCGATGGTTGGGTGCATCATTCCTGGCAAGCGCATCGAATCGATCTTTGGCCGCAAAGATCCTGGAGCTGTCGTCATCGATGAAGCCGCCGGGCAGTTCGCGGTACTCTCTGTACTGCCGTGGATTCCACAGACATGGACATCGTGGGTGTTGGCGTTTCTGCTCTTTCGTCTTTTCGATATCTTCAAGCCCTTCGGCATCCGCCGATTGGAAAAACACCCGGGGGGGTGGGGAGTGCTTCTCGACGATGTCGCCGCCGGAGTTCTTGCCGCTCTGGTACTGCTGGGGTTGGATCAACTCCCCGGAGAGTTGCTGAGCCGCTACTAGGCGGCGGTTTTTTGCAATCCCTGGAAGCGCCTGTCCGATGGCAACAAAACACCCAAAGAGATGAACAAGAGTCCTCCTGCGATGGCGGGGATGGCAAATGCCGTACTTTGGGTATCGATGAATCCGGTCAAGCTGGGCCCGACTGCGGTTCCCAGGCTGAATGACATCGTATTCAGACCCATGGTGCGTGCACGATTGCCGGGGAGACTGCGTTCGGCACTGATGCCCCCGACGGAAGTGCTGATTGCAGCCGAGACCACACCCAGTCCGGCACGAATCCATGTCAGCGCTGTCAGGTTTTCGACGTGGGCTTGCAGTGCCACCAGTGGAATGAAAGCAGCAAGACCCAATAGCAGTAACCACTTTTTATCGAGGCGATCCCCTGCCCAACCGCAAGGAAATTGAAACAGGCAACGACTGCCGACAAAGATGGCAAACATCATCCCCAACTGTGATTGGGTTGCGGCAAATTCCCGTTCGTAAAAGGGAAACAGAGAGATCACTGCACTGATGCCGACCATCATGACAAAGATGCTGAGAGCGAGGAGTCGGAATATCGGTTCTACCCGAGGAAGATCACGGCGCAATTTATTGTGCTCATCCGGAAATTCTTTGGGGTCATTGATGCGGATGGAGACGAGCAGCACGCTGACCAACAACAGGGATCCTGAAACTAAAAAGACCAGATCGTATCCACCCTTATCGCCGACAAAACCACCGAGCACAGGCCCGATGCCAAAGCCAAGGAGACGGATTGTCGAATAGGTGCCGATGACCTTGCCGCCAGCATTGTCGGGAGCGTTACGGGCGATGATCGCCATCATTGGTGGAAAAGTCATCCCCAGGAAGGTTCCCTGAAGGATGCGAACGACGACGAGTTGGTTGTAACTGTCGACATACTGAAGTGCATAAGAGCAAAATGCCCCCAGGAACATACCGATGACAATCAGGCTCTTGCGGGTATCAAAGCGATCGGAGATTCGACCGGATACGATCTGTACCCCTGCCATCGCCAATCCGGTGATACTGAATAGAACCGCTGTGAGCAATTCCTGGCTCGGATCGATGAGATCCGGAAAAGCATCGGCAAAGCGGGGGAACCACTCTGAAATGGTGGCGGTGAGGCGATCCACACCCGGTGTGGTCAAACCACCGAGAAACAGTGGCAAAGCAGGGATCAACATTCCGACCGCCACAGCCTCACCGAATCGGCAAATCGCCAGCAACCAAATGGTGCGAGGGTCTTTTTCGGGTCCGGGACTGTTCAAGGGTCTCCATGTCGTCGCACAATGTGCTTTCGGTTTGGTAAAACGATGTGGGATTGGACCCCATTCGAATTTACGGTAGGGGGGTGACCCCCCGGCGGCAAGTCACCGTTCCCTTTCTCGCCGGATCTGGAGGCAGATTGGCCCTGACATCCGCAAAGATTCGTCATCGGGGTGGGCGCTCCGGTGAGAGGCCCCCGCGGCAGATCTTTCCCATATCCGTCAAGTACGGGGTGGTTGCAGGCGTAATTCTGTTGGCTTTTGTCATCGGTGTTTCCAACTCTCTGACCACCTCGTCCCTCGATTCCACTTCACGATTGTTGCAGCAGAATGGTCTCGAATTGGTCAAGTTGGCCCACGCATTCGTCGACCCTTTCTGGACCCGTACAGGATTGCCCATCGAGGAGCAGACAAAATCACAAGAGGACCTCGAAGCACGCCTTGCTGAGTTCCTTCAGGATGGAGGGCAGACACCGGTTCTCGATCTCCTGGTGCTCGACGGTAGCGGCACACGCCTGATCGCCAGTGCCCGTGGAGGTGATCGGCTGAAGTTTCGCCTCGAATCGGAAAACCTCAATGCCGGTTCAATGGATGGGGTCGTGGTACAGGAGGGGGATGTTTCCGGTTCCGATGGGGTCGTGCCGATTCGTTCCTTTGAAAAGAAACTCTCGGGGGGGGCAGGGTCGGTGCAACTGCTTCTCAGTGCACGCTCCATCGCATCTCTCGAAGAGCAATTGGAGAGTTCAACAACCAAGTTGGTGTGGTCGGCGTTGTTGATCGGCATTCCGCTGGTGCTTCTGGTTGGATTTTTGCTGACTCGACCGGTGCGACGCTTGCGCGAAGACATGGCGATGGTGACCCGAGGCAATCTCGATCACCAATCACAGGTCCGAACCACCGATGAATTGGGTGCTCTCGCCTCTTCCTTCAATCGGATGACCCGCTTTTTGGCGGAAGCCCGTGAGCAGGAGATGCAGGCGCAAGCGGTGGCCCGCGATCTCAATATCGCCAGCGGCATCCAGAACGCCCTCTTGCCTCGTGAACTTCCAGAAATCTCGGGGATCCAGATCGCCCATTACTACCAGTCCGCCAAAGAGGTCGGTGGGGATTACTATGATGTGGTTTCCCTCGACGGAGACCGGGCCGGCATCGTCGTCGCCGATGTCTCCGGCAAAGGCCTTTCCGGCAGTCTGGTGATGACGATGACACGCAGTCTGGTGCGCATGGCTGCCAGGATCCATGGAGATACCCGCTCGATGCTGGAGAGCATCAATGCGAGTCTGTCGAAGGATATGACCGATGGAATGTTTGTCACGTTGGCTTGGGCGGAGATCGTGGCCGATCGCGGCCAGGTACGCATCGCCCGGGCAGGGCACAACCCGCCCCTGATCTTGCGGGCCAATGGCCGCGTCGAACAGTTCCAACCCGGTGGGATCGCCCTCGGCATCGATGGAGGTCCGGTGTTCCAAAAGGCGCTGGAGATCAGTGATGTCCAATTGGAGCGCGGGGATGCCCTGATTCTGTACACCGATGGAATCGTGGAAGCGATGAACAACAGCGGGGTAGAATACGGTCTCGAAGCCTTTGCCAGGGTATTGCAGAATCTGAACTCTCAGGAGCCCCAATCCCTGGTCGATGGAGTGTTGGCTGATCTGGAAGAACATGTGGCGGGTGCCGAGCCCACCGATGACATCACGCTGGTGATTGCAAGACGGGAGTGAATCGATGGGTAGCGAACTGGTGGTGGACAGAAAGAACGAAGGGGATCTGCAAATCATCGAGATCCGCGGAGTTCTCGATGCAGGAAATGTCGAGCAGTTGGCCCACGTCGGTTTCGAGGCGATCGGAGAAGCGCGCAGTCTGGAGATGCGCCTCGGTTCACTGACCGATGTGGATCTGACGGGAGCTCTCGGAATCGTCGCCCTGGCGCGGGAGGCTCGCGATCGAGATATCTCATTTCGCCTCGATGGCCCACCCCGGGAGTTGCGTGAACTCCTTGAGGAGCAGGATCTCTGGCAGGAGATCGGTGGGGGAGACGGTTCCGCAGAATGAATCGTCTCGTCGCCATTCTGAGGCCTTATCTCCTGGGCCGGACCCGTGAGGCCCTGGAAGCCTGTTCCGGAATTATCCTGATCACGGCGCAAGAGGTCCGTGGTTACGGCATGCAGAAGGATCATTTGGAAAGATATTCAGGGGATGATGCCGGCATGGATTTCCTGCCAAAAATTCGTCTCGAGGTTCTGGTCGAGGCGGAGCATGTCGAGGAAGTGATGAATACGGTGATGAGGGAAGGCCGTACCGGCCGTATCGGAGACGGTAAGATTTTCCTCATCGAAGAAATCGACTCCCGTCCGGTTTGACGCGCCCGGCAGGAGAAAGGTAGTCTTCAGCGGGTCTGAAGTGATTCATGCAGATCGGGTGAACTGGCAACTGCCATGCCCGCTGCAGTATTCATGACCCGCCGGACATTGTTGATCCACAGGGGCATTGAGCCCCGGGGATGGAGGTTCGGGTGCACGACGTCGACCACGCCTACGATTTTTCGTGGGAAGCACGTCGTCTCGTGCTCTCAGGACAACTGGAGAGGGAGCGCCCACGGATGCATCAGCAACTCGTGGAGGCCCTTGCTTCGGGACAACGGATCTTCTTTGCTCCGGATGATGGCAACCTTTATGTCGAGCGCAGGCTCGATCGCGTCTTCATCGATCCCGCTACCGGGAATCCGATGGGCGGGACCGCGCTTTAGCCCGATCGGGAAGCCAACACAATCTGTATGCGAGGGGAGGCTTGAGAGCCTCTTCATCCACACCACGTCTCTCGCGAGAGTTCAAGAACCACCCGATCCGCCCGCCGGATCTGAGAGGGGGACGTGTGCGTCTTCAGATTTCAGGCCGACTCGAACAGCAACAGACACTCACTCCGCAGCTCATACTGTCGATGGACATCCTTCAACTCGGTGTTACCGATCTGGAAGCCCGCATCCAGAAGGAATTCACAGAGAATCCCGCACTTGAGTTGGTCGATCAGCCGACCAGCACAGCGGATGAGCCGAATGAAGTTTCCAATGAGAAGTACGACGATGAAACCCGTCGCCTGATGGAGATCGTCGATCGTTGGGAACGACCCGCCACCGGCGAGCGTCGCCAGGTCGGATCTTCGGAAGCTTCCGATGCCAAACATGAAGCACTGATGAACACCGTCGATCGCCCCGAATCCCTCGAGGCGTTCCTGGTGCGTCAGTTGCAGATGCTCGAACTGGATCCGACCCTGCGCCAGGCGTGCGAAATCGTCTGCGCCAATCTCGATGACCGCGGATGGTTCATCGGTGATGTCGCTGATCTCGCCCGCTGCACCAACAAGTCGGAGCCGGTGCTGACCCGTGCACACGAAGTGGTGCGCCGTCTCGATCCTCCCGGTATTGGAGCGATGGATCTCGCCGATTGTCTGCTATTGCAATTGAACAGTGTCGTCGGGAGCACCGAGTACCGCGTCATCGAGGAGTGTCTCGATGACCTGCTCGCCAACGCCCTGCCAAAGATGGCGGAGAAGCTCGGGGTCTCCATGGAAGAGGTCCAGGAAGCGTGTGATGTCATCCGCCAGCTCGATCCGGCGCCCGGGTCTGCCTTCGCCGATCGCGGACACCATGGCATCGTGCCGGAGATCGCCGTCGACGAGGTGGGTGACAAGTTTGTCGCCCGTCTCGCCAGTGATCGCCTCCCGGATCTGCGCATCTCTTCCGCCTGCTCGGCGATGCTCGAAGAGCCGCAGCTGAAGCCGGAGGTCGAGGAGTACATCAAGACTCGCGTCGAGAGTGCCCGTGCGCTGATCCACTCGGTGGAGCTGCGTCGCCGTACACTCCTCGACATCGCCCAGACGGTGATCGAGCGTCAGGAAGAATTTTTCCGTCACGGCCCTTCAAGGATCCAGGCGTTGACGATGCAGGAGGTGGCAGATGCCACTGGCGTGCACATCTCCACTGTCAGCCGATCCGCCAATGGCAAGTACATGCAGACGCCCCATGGAGTCATCGAACTGCGCCGCCTCTTTACCGGAGGAGTGGAGCGTGAGGATGGCGGCGTCGAAAGCCGTGAAAGCATCTGCGAAGCGATTCGTGAGATCATCGCAGCGGAGGATACCGCCTACCCGCTCAGCGATACCCAACTCGCCAAGAAACTGGCAAACCAAGGGGTCAAGATCGCCCGCCGCACCGTCAGCAAATACCGCGAACGTGCCGGCATCCCCCAAGCCAAACTGCGCAAGCGCTACAAGGGCTAATCCCCTTCCCGCCGGGGGCGGCGGCCGGGGCCGCCTCTTCGTGTGCGCTCGATGATGGGTTTTGAGGGATCGTGGAGGAGATTCCAGGTCGGCATTTTGGCCTCGACCTGTTCCAGGTAGGTGCCGAGCTTGAGGGTCAGGGCTTCCACTTTCTCTTTCATCTGCGGAGCGAGGTTCTTCGTTTCCGCCAGATCCTTGGTGATGGCGTATAGTTCCAATTTTGACCCGTCGTGAAACTGGAACAGTTTGTAGCCGTCGTGGTAGATCACCGAGTGGGGCGGATCCCCTGTCTGGTAGTGGGGAAAGTGAAAGACCAGTTCCTCACGGGGTCGTTCAATTGTGGCCAGAGGCGGGATGGCGGCTTTCTTCTTCGACTCGCTGGAGGCGTTCTTCTGGCGTACCGCTTCTGCTTCGGCGAGGGACTTCAGGTGCGGGACCAGACTGCCTCCTTCCAGATCGGCGGGCCAATCCTCCTTGGGCACGCCTGCCCATTCGCAAAAGGTGGGGAACAGGTCGAAGCCGACGATCTGCGTGTCACTCCATGAGTTCGCCGGAACTCCCGGCCCCTGCAGGATGAAAGGCACACGGATGCCGCCCTCGCGCAGGTTGCCCTTGCCCCCTCCCAGAAGACCGGTGCGGTTGTTGCCACCGTTGTCAGACATGTAGATCAGATAGGTGGTTTCAGCGAGCCCGAGTTCCTCGACGGCGGCGAGGACACGACCGACAGCGGTGTCCATGTTTTCCGCGAGCGCAGCATGTTGGGCTTGGCGATCACGATTCCCGCGCACCTTTTTGCGGTACTTCTCCACAGTTTCTTCAAGAGCATTTTGCGGCTGGTGCAGGGCGAGCCACGAGAGTTGCAGGAAGAAGGGCTTCTTGTTTTCTTTCTGCTGCTTCATGAAATTGATGCCGCGTTCGGCCATGCCGAAGAGATCCACCGGATTGGGATCCTTGAACCGGGATGCGGCCTCATTGCCCCAGTTGCCATCGTGCACATCGTAACCGTGATTGCCGGGACCGCCCCCTTCGAGGTGCCACTTGCCCAGATGGGCGGTGGTGTAGCCGACAGTCTTCAGGACTTCGGCGATGGTGACCTCTTCAAGGGTGATGCTGCGACGGGATGGTGCGCCGACCATCGGATAGTTTTGTGTCGCTTTGACCACAGGTCCCGCCTTGGTCCAGCCGAGGGCGGCGACACTGCGGCCCGTCTGCAGACTGAGGCGAGTCGGTGAGCAGATGGATGCGGGAGAGTATGCGGCGGAGAAGCGCAATCCGTGGGCTGCCATCTCCTCCAGAGAAGGGGTTTCAATGATGTCGCTTGAGGCACTGATGGCGGTCGGGTGCATCGGCACCGACAGCCCGCTCCAGCTCTGATCATCGGAAAGCATCAGGATGATGTTGGGACGGGTATCGGCCGTTTTTTTTTCAGCGGCATCATCCGATCCGGTGAGAGCACAGCAGAGGATCAGCAGTGTGGGAATCAGGGTCATGTCGGCGGGTCCCTTCTTCATGAGATCGCGAGGTCATGGCTGGAAGAGGAATTTACAGTCGAACCTATTGGGGAAACACCGAATGGTGACACCCTACAGCATAACCCCAAAGGGAGTGGAAGGTTTCTCTCCGGGCCGGTGGCTTATCTGCGTGGGCCGCTTCCGGTTTTGGGGCGGTTGCCGAAGGAGTGTCGGCCGTTGCCGCGGTCTGATTTGGGACGGCGGGGACGTCTCGGGGCCAGGGTTTTCTGACTGCGCTGAACGCTCAGGTCAGGATCGCGGGAATCCTGCCGCTGGCACGCCTGTGCAAACTCGTGAGAAACGGTGTCGGAAACCTCGAAGACACTGACGTTCGTGCCGACACTGATCTGGCCGATGGCGGCGCGGTTGATCTTTCCCCGGCGACAGATATGGGAAAGGATTCGGCTGGCATTGCCGCCGTTATGGAATCCCCAATTGATTTCAAAGACGTCAAAGGATCCGGAGAGGTCGCGCTTGCGCAGTCCCTGATCCTCGAAGTGATTTCGCCGATCGTGGGATCGACGGTCATGGGGTCTTCTTTGGTTGGAGTGACGCCCCGGTTTCTCGGTGATCTTTTCCAGATCGTATCCGCGATTGGCCGGCGCAGGCTCTGCCATCTTCAGTAGGGCGGCGATGATCTCCTCAGGAGTGCGACCCTCCGGCTGCTCCAGCAGGAAGCGTGCATAAGACTTCTGCTTTTCGCTGACCTCATCCGGTTCGGCGAGTTGCGCGTGAAGGTCACGACGGAACAATTTGGAGTGGCGCTTTTCGATCTGCGCCCGGCTCGGGATTGGTCGCCACTGGGGCTCGACTCCCGCCTGGGAAAGAACCCGGCGCACTCTTCCCTGCAGGTGCAGCGGCACCATGAGGATGCTGCGCCCCTTTTGGCCGGCACGGCCGGTGCGGCCACTGCGGTGGGTGTAGTTTTCGACGTCGGTGGGAATGTCCGCATGGATGACCATGCCGATTCCCGGGATGTCGATGCCGCGGGCAGCCACATCGGTGGCGATGAGGATCTTCTGTTCGCCGTGACGGAACGCATTGAGGGTGCGGGTCCGCTGTGCCTGGGTCAGTTCACCACTGAAGGGCGCGGCGGGCAGTCCCTTGGCGGAGAGTCGCTCCGTCAGATCTGCCGCATCGACCCGGCGGCGCACAAAGATCAGCACCCGTTCCCCTTCGGCGTGCAACAGCACGTTGACGAGGGCCCGTTCCAGTTCACGGGGGCGGATCAGATGGGCGATGTGCTGGATGTCGGCGTTGGCTTCCCCGAGTCGGGTGCCCTCGACGATCAGCGGGTTCTTCTGAAAGCCATCGGCGAGTTTCTTCACCGCCTGCGGGAAGGTGGCGGAGACCAGATGGCTGTAGCGTTCCTGGGGCAGGTTTTCGACGATGGCTTCTAGCTCTTCACGGAATCCCATGTCGAGCATCTGGTCTGCTTCGTCGAGGACCACCTGGCGGATGGAAGTACAGCGCAGGTTGCCGGTACGAA
>CAYRAM010000051.1:0-10170 GCA_964422295.1 uncultured Planctomycetia bacterium
GCCGGGGGCTTCCTCGTTACCCAGCGGATGCTGAAAATGTTCCAGGGTTAGGGGGGCACGATGATACCTGCAGGAGCAATACTCGCCTCTTACCTCGTCGCCGGAGTGCTTTTCATTCTCAGTCTCGGTGGGCTCTCTGCCCAGAAGACTGCCAAGCGCGGAAACCTGTATGGCATCATCGGCATGGTGCTGGCAGTCGGTGCGACCACTCTGTGGATCACCGGTTTCGTAGAGATACCAGAGGACATCCGTGAAAAGGTATTAATCCAGGATCAAGGAACCCAAACTGCCTTCGCGATAGCTATCGGGGTGGGCGCCCTCATCGGCGGCATCATGGCAGCCAGGGTGGGCATGACATCGATGCCCGAGCTGGTGGCGATTCTTCACAGTTTTGTGGGCCTCGCTGCAGTCCTCGTTGGCCTCTCCATGTACAGCCAGCCGAGCATCGACGTTCCTCCGGGAGGGCACTTCGTCCTCAACATTGAGATCTATCTGGATGTCTTCATAGGGGCCATCACCTTTACCGGTTCGGTGCTCGCATTTCTCAAATTGAGGGGCAGTGTTTCAGGGAAGCCGTTGACTCTGCCTGGGCGACATCTGATCAACCTGCTGATGGTGGTGACCTGTGTTTGGCTCGCCTTCGATTTTGTCCCCGCTGATCTGGACTCCAACTGGCAACCGCTGTTGTGGATGACGCTCATCGCCTGCGTGATCGGATTTCACATGGTGGCAGCCATCGGCGGTGCAGACATGCCGGTGGTGGTGTCGATGCTCAACAGTTACTCCGGCTGGGCAGCAGCCGCAGCGGGATTCATGCTCAAGAATGACCTGTTGATCGTCACCGGCGCACTGGTCGGATCTTCGGGAGCGATTCTCAGTTACATCATGTGCCGCGCCATGAACCGCTCCTTCATCAGTGTGATTCTCGGTGGTTTCGGAACCGATGGGGGCGGTGGAGGAGCCACCAAATCCGAGGACCAGGGTGAAGTGCAGACCTTCGATGTCGACGAGGCTGTTGAATCAATGCGTGAAGCATCCCGCATCATCATCGTGCCCGGTTATGGCATGGCGGTGGCTCAGGCACAGCACTCTCTCAGTCAGGTGGTGGATTTCCTGCTCGAGAAGGGCAAAGAGGTTCGCTTTGCAATACACCCGGTGGCGGGTCGCCTTCCAGGGCATATGAATGTTTTGCTGGCAGAAGCCAATGTCGATTACAACATCGTTCTCGAAATGGATGAGATCAATGATGATATGCCGGAGACTGATCTGGTTCTGGTGATCGGTGCCAATGACATCGTCAATCCGGATGCATTGGAAGATCCGGCGAGCCCCATCGCGGGCATGCCGGTTCTCGAAGTGTGGAAATCAGAGACGGTTGTCGTCATGAAGCGAAGCATGGGTACTGGATACGCCGGTGTTCAAAATCCGCTCTTCTTCAAGGACAACACACGCATGCTTTTCGGCGATGCCAAGGCTGTGGTGGATCAATTGCTCACCGGATTACGTCAATAGTCGCGCTGTTTCGGACTGGTTTAGGTATTCGAGGGAAAACCTCCAATTTCAGGCTTTTTCCCCAATCAGGGGATTTCAAAGATGTGCACCAACTAGTGAAACCAGTGCCAAAGCCGAATTTAGCCCTCATCGCCCCTCGTATAAAAAATTCAGGATGATGGAAACCCTGTCCGACTCTCAAACGTTTTCCGATATGGGAAAAGGGTCTACCCACTTCTTGATCTGACTTCGATAGAGGCCGATACGCTGGTGATTGGGAGAGTGATTGTGGAGCCACTGCAGAAATCCACATCGAAGATGATATTGATGGCATGGAACAAGTCCTCTGCTACAGAGGAGTTTTCTGAACTAAGCGAGTTAATGAGGGCCCAGGGGTATCAGGTTGATGTGGTCCATAATACGACTGCGCTTGAGAAACAATTGGAAGAGTATGAGCGACGGCGGGAAATCCCTGTCGCATTTATTTCCGACTACTACTTTCCAAAAGTACCTGCAGGAATCTTGAATCGAATAGTCAGGAATCGATTCAAAGACTGGACTCAAGATTCGAGGCCATATTCCATCGTTGTCACGCACAAAATTTTGGGAGCGGATCTTCACCAGTTTGCCATCGATTCAGCAGCAAACAAAATGGTCAAGCTCGCAGATCTTCCCGGGGGAGTTTTAAGGGTTCTTCCTGACGCAGGAATAAAAAGTACATTAAAAACCACAACTCTTCCGAGAGTGTATGCCCACATCGATGATCCTGACCTCCGAAGAAACTTGGGTGAGATCCTGAAGGTTCAACAGCAGCATATGGTCCCCGTCAATCTTATGGGGATGAAAGATTTATCCGTGGTCAAAGGTGGAGTAATACTGATATCCGAATCAGCGATGGATGAAATTGAGCTAAAGAACCCGGCAGTTTCCCTGGAGGCTTTGGATCAATTGACAGGCGTTGTCATGCTGATGGATCAATCAGATTCACCCAAAGTTTTTCAAAAGAAACTCGTCAGATATTCCTATCGCGGTGCCTTGGATTGCATTGAGAAGGAAGCAGGTGAGCAGGAAATTGTAAATCGAACTTTAAGTGCGAGAAGGGCCAGAGCCAGACGCAATATTGACAACCAGTATGTCCACTCACTCCAGGAAGAAAAAATAGAGATGGAAGTACTGGAAGATTTTTCAAAAATCGAACCGGCATGCATTGCGCACGATGACGATGGCTTGATCCATATGGCCAATAAAAGTGCAACGCTGCTCTTTGGGTACGATGATTTCCAGGGAATGAACATAAAAGACCTTCATCCCAGTAACTATGAAAAGGAACGAAGGGAAATATACGAAAACTTCAATGAAAACGGCATGATCAAAGTGGAAACCACTTTTGTAAAAAAAAGCGGTGTGCAATTTGAAGCTTTATTGGCATCGAACAGGGGGAAAAAGCTGACCGGCTCTGGCAGGGCATTGATTTTTGCATACGTTCAAAGCCGTGAGCACTCCAATTTCTTGAATACTGCCGCCAGGGGTTTGATTTCATCAGCCTCGAGAGATTTGGATTCTCAACTTGAAGCCGTGATCGCAAAGATGGGGAAACTGATTGAAGGAATCTCCGCGGTCCATGTGTTCAAGAAAAAAGGGAAATTCGCCCAATGTGATTGCGTGTGGGAAAAAGATGCATCTGCAGATTCGGCCCCATCGAATCCACCGTTCCCGGTTTCCATGAAAAGTACATGGTCTGTATTTGAAGCCGAGGGGCGCGAGTTTATTGAGGACAATTATGATGAAAATCATGCGATGAAATCCCCACAAATTGCAGCATTAAACGAGATCCAAGCATTGGTTTCGCGAAAACCACCCTACAAATTCATTGCCGCCCCCATGTGGTTTGGAAAAGATATTATTGGTTTTGTACTCGTTGAATTAACTGAATCGAAAAATAAAGATCTGAATAAGCCTTGGGCGGGTGAGGAGAATTACAGGAGGCAGTTGATTCGGAGAACGCTGTCTCCCATTTCCAGAATGATCGCTAGCGGTATCCAACGAAAACGCGAAGACGCTATCCGCGAAAACATGGAATCCCTTACTATTCAGGAAGATAAAAAGAGAAGTATCAACAATATCACTGACGGAATTGCTCACGACTTCAATAATTTATTGCAATCGATTAGCGGCCACGTTTCTCTATTGCTGAGATCGGTTTCACTGGAACAAAAAGAAAAGCACTCCCTGAAATCTGTAATGAGTGCAGCTGAACTGGGCGCGTCTCTCAGTAGCCGCATTCGAGATTTGTCAGTTCCATCCACGGCTATCGGCGAGTTTTCATTGCATCAGCTGATCGAAGAGGTTTCTGAACTGGTGACATCCAGTCTTTCGTCAGGCTCTACTCCAATATTGACGTTTGATTCCGAGAGTGATTTCTTGAACACCGATCGGTCGCAGGTGCATCAAGTATTTATGAATCTGTTTACCAATGCCAATGACGCCATGTGCGATTTCAATAAAGAAGGCCAAATTTATGTCTCAACCAAAGGCATTGTTAATGAACATGGCCAAAAATTTATTCAAGTGACGTTCAAGGACGAGGGTCCTGGAATAAAAAAGGAAGATCTGTTCAGAATCTTTGAACCCTACTACTCGACAAAGGTTGAATCGAAAAAGGGAGCAGGGATGGGTTTGTGGATTGTCTCAAGAATAATGCGAAACCACGGCGGCAGCATTCGTGTGAATGAGGATTCTGATGGAGCTACCTTTGTCTTGGAGTGGCCGCTGATTGAAAAATTTGAAGAGACGTCCAAGGAGTCTTCGGGGATCTTCTCAGGGGAGGGTACAGTGCTTGTCGTAGACGACGATGTGATGGTGAATGAATCGTGCCAGTTGTTGTTGGAGCATCTAGGTTTCAGTGTATTGTCCGCATGCGATGGTCAAACAGCAGTACGGGTATATGAAAAACATCATCGCGATATTGATCTGGTGATACTGGATCAGAAAATGCCGGGGATGAGTGGGCACGATTGTTTGAAGCATTTGGTTGGGATTGATCAGAGCATTAAAGTTATCCTCTGCAGCGGAAATGACATCAGGCTGAACTCCTGGGGAGATTCTGAAAATGTGGTGGGAGTCCTCCCAAAGCCTTACACGCTGAAAGATCTTGGAAAAACACTGAAGAATGCCCTGGTTGTGCAGGAATGACAGAAATTGGAGCGATCTGTGTGGATTTGTGTTTCCGGGTGAAGCACTGCCTAACTTGCACAAGTCCCTTGTGGCATATACCATCGTAACTTGGCCTATTTAGCGGGTTTGAGATAATTGTGATTTCGGCATTGGAACTGTATGCCGTTAAGAGGTTATTTTGAGGGCGATGCAGCGGGAAGCTACCGCAGCAAGGTTCTTGGGTTAGGGCTCATGAGAGGGAAATAGAGTGAAAAATTTGCCAGAATATTCCCGCCGGAATCGTATCTGTCGACTGTTGGCGATCATTGCATTGTTGGCAAGTTGTCCGGTGAGCCTCATGGCTCAGCCTGCGCTCACCAATGCTGATCCGGACGCAACCAGAATGGCGGCAGAGCTGGGAGCCTTTGAGGCGTATCCCCAAAGGCTGGAGTTCTCTCAATTTCCCGATGGAGAATTGGTCCTCGAAGTGAATTTGCCGGGGCAGGGCCAGGTCACACTCAGCCTGTTTCCGCATTCGGTTCGTAGTGACAATTTTCAAGTATTGGTCGACGACGGAACTGGATTGCAACCCCATCCCGCACCTCCGATTCTGACACGGAGAGGGACCGTCCTGCAGATTCCTGATTCCAAAGTTGCCGGCAGCTATGATGGAATCACGTTTACAGGGATGATTCGTACAGGCGAAGAGATTTTCTCAATAGTCCCCGCTTCTGAGGGGGGATACTCCGGCAGTCCCGATTGGCATGTCATCATCGATGACAAGGATGTCATCGATAATGGCGAGAATTGCGGTACCAATGAAATGAGCCTCCCGGGAAGGAATAATCCGGGATCTTCAACCCCAACTTTCGGCACCACCTACTTCCTGACTGAAGTTGGCATCGATTCTGATTTTGAGTACTACCAACTCAACAACAGCAGCGTCAATAATACAGTGGGTGATATCGAAAATGTGATGAACGCTGTCAGTGCGGTTTATGAGGATTTGTCAATTCTCATTACATATGAAATTTCGATTCTCATAGTCAGAACAACAAGTTCAGATCCTTACGGAACGATTTCGGATGCTGGACAGCTGCTGAATACATTTGGCAACGTTTGGAGTTCTTCGCCGGAAAATCAGATTCCCAGGGATGTGGCCCACTTCTTTACCGGCATCAATATCAATGGCGGAACAATTGGCATCGCCGCACTTGCGGACATTTGCACCAGTAACGCCTATGGACTTTCGCAATCGCGATTTAGTTCCATATTCAGCAGGCGTACTGCACTCACAGCTCACGAACTTGGGCATAATTGGGCATCTTCGCATTGCGACAGTCAATCAGCCTGCAGAATCATGTGCTCGGTATTGAGTGGTTGTAACGGCATTAGCCCACTCTCTTTTGCTGCTGGCCCTGTGGGCCAAATGGTCAGCTACAGGAACTCTAGGAACTGCCTCTCCAATAAAACTCCCGCTTTGTCGTTGCCCTTTTTCGACGAGTTTACTTCGGGTGCGGTCGATTCAAATCTGTGGATATACAATGAAGGCGGCATCATTAGCAGCCAAGGGAGTGGGGAACCCAGCAGTCCCAGCTCTCTCCAGTTAAACAGGGCAAGTGGCGGAACCTACGATTACGATGAAATTCGATCAAATGTCATGCTGCTCTCTGGCACGAATCCAACGCTGCAGTTTTACACAAATCACTCAGGGGTTGAGGCCGGAGAAGAATTGATCATTGAGTACCTCAACGCGTCGTTGGATTGGACTGAACTCGATCGAATCGTCTCTGTAGGTGGTGCGCCCGGATCGTACACTATTCATACCTACGACCTGCCCCCTAATGCCAGACATAACAATTTCAGACTGAAATTTGTTACCAACACCAATGAATCGAATGACAATTGGTACATCGATGATGTCAGCGTCAGTGATGGTCCTCCCCCGACGCTGGACCCGCCTGTGATTACCGGGGTCAATCCACCGGATGGTTCGACTGCGGGTGGAGCTTTCATCACCATTACAGGGCAAAACTTTTCTTCGGATGTACAGATATTGATCGGCACTTCCCTTATCAGCAATCTCAGTTATGTCAGTCCAACCCAGTTGGTGGGCAATGTTCCTTCAGCGAGCGTTCCAGGTTTTGTTGCAGTCATCGCCAGCCAGGCTTCAGGCAGCGACATTTTGAATCCTGGATTTCTGTATACGGAAGAATTCATCGTTCATGACAGCGGGGAGGGTGCTCCAGGAGCAGAGATTCCTGTCACCGTGAGCGCTGATCACGATACGGTGATCTCTGGGTATTCCCTTGCGGTGGATTTTGATTCCAGCGAAGTAATAGTTTCTGCGATTACGGATGAAAACAGTGTTGCCATTGGAGCTGATTTCTTTGAGCCAGCTTTCAATAACGAACTGACACCCGGTGGAGGCTGGTGGACACTGGGTGCAATTCTCAGCTTCACAGGGACAAATACAGTTCCACCTTCCGACCAGACAATATTGGCAACAGCGAGATACATTGTCCAACCGACGGTTCCCATAGGTGACCAAATCTTCATCAACATGGTAAATGGAGTTGGGCCTGCGAGCCCCCCATCAGAGAACCTGTTGGTAGACCCGGGTGGCAACGCTGTACCTCCTCTGCTGGAGGGCGGCTTCATCATCGTCGGTGCCGCAGCGTTCATTCGTGGAGATGGGAACAATGACCTGAACGTCAATGTTGCTGACGCTGTGTTTGTGCTCAATTTCCTCTTTGGAGGAATGCCGTCAAATTGCTTGGATGCACTGGATACCAATGATGACGGAGGCAACGACATTGCAGATGCGGTTGCAATATTGCAGTTCCTCTTCTCATCCGGGGATCCGCCCCCGCCTCCTTTTCCAGATGCAGGAGTGGATCCGACGGCGGACAACCTCGACTGCGATTTGTAAGAGAGCTGAACTCGATAGCCCACTTCCCAATCAGGGAAGTGGGCTATTTTTTGTTCTGGAGTCAGGGTTGTGAGTTCTCGATCTCCTTGAGTGCGCCAAGGAGATCGCCCTCGCTCTGCTGGATTGAGTCACAAAGGAATGACAGCGTGACTCCGGTCTGTTGGGCTCTCGCCAAGAGTTGCAGAAGAACCCTTTGACCTTCACCACCATGTTCTCGACGGACTTTTCTCCAGGTTTTGTCTTGTTTTGATGTCAAGCCGAGACGGCCCATCGACAGTTCCAGTTGCTCAAGTGCAGTGCTAACACTGGAAAGCGGCATTGCCATGATGGATGGCTCGATGGGGATAACACTGTCCTGCGACCCTTGCACCTCGCTTTGAAATTCAGCCCAAACAGCCTGCAGCAGTTCTTCCACGGGAGATTCACCGCTCCCCTTCTCAAGATGAAGGCTTGCTTGGGAGTCGATGTCTTGCCAATCAATGGCGACCCTTTTGACGCCACTACGGGCAAGCTCAGCAATCCTGTGATCAATCGGATCGAAGAGTTTTTCTATGAGTGCATTCAATGAGCGTGCGCCTTCTCCAAGTTCATGCGCAGTTTCTGCGATTATCTCCACAGCGGAATCAGAGAACTCAAGCTCGATGCCGTGGGCCTTCCATAAGACTCTTTTCTCGGACAGAACACCGATTTCCATCTCCTTCAACAATTGAACAAAATCATCGGTAGTCAGTGGGTTCAAGAGGGAGACTTTGTTGAATCGAGATGCCAACTCATCACTCAAGCCCAGGGTAACGAGGTCACTTTTCTGAATCAGGTCGCGAATGTGTACCGATTCCTGAGGCTCTTCTCCAATTTTGAAACCAATTCTGGATCCATCTTCCAGTCTTTCCTCGACAGCTTCTTGAATCCAAGGGAACGCACCGCAGCAGATAATCAACAATCTCGCTGTATCCAGCTGACTTTGAGGCTCTTCCAGGTGGCGTAACACTACCCCGTCCATCAGGGTGACGAGAGCTTCTTGAACAGCCATGCCCGGGTCACCCGGTGAAGATGTGGTTCTCAAGCACTCGTCGAGCCGGTCGACCAGCACGATACCGAGTTGGGCAAGATCAAGATCACCCCCTGAACGGTGAAGCAGTGCATCGGTGATGCCCTTGAGGGCCTGACCTGCAAGAGCGGGTTGAACCAGGGAGGATGCATCTACCTGAATCCATGGGACGCCCAGAAACTCCGCTGTTTTTTGGACCAAAAAGGTTTTTCCAACACCTTCCGGCCCCGCAAGCAGAAGATGCTGACCGAGGGGTCTTGAGTCGCTGAAAAGGTGTTGGTTCAGGAAATGATTGTAGACGGCAACGGAGAGTTCCCTTTTTGCATGTTCCTGCCCCCGGACGTGTAGTTCCAGGTAGTTCCAGATCTCCATTGGGTCCGGGAAGGTGATTCGTTCGGACATTTTGGACCTCCTCCTTCTGCCACGCATGGCAGTTTAGCGAATCCTCACTTCCAGCGCACCGAATCTTCCCGCCACTTCGGTGGAGAGTTGTTTTTATCAATCCCTCATGACTGTAGATTCCAGCTAGGCTGTCAATGAGATCACACAGGGAATCGGAGCTGGTATGGCATCTGCGTCGGAAGAATTGCACTGGGACCCTGAATTGATTCGGGAAAATGCCTACAAGGCGGTCGACTGGGTGGTCGATTATCTGAAAAAAGTCGAATCGCAACGGGTGTATTCAGATGCGGAGCCGGGATCCATATCTGACCGCTTGCCAGCCTCTCCTCCCGTCAGCGGAGAGAGTTTTGACTCGATTCTTGGGGATATGGATGAAATCGTCATGCCCGGCTTGACTCACTGGCAACATCCGTCCTGGTTTGCATTTTTCAACTCGAATACTTCAGGACCTTCGCTGGCTGCGGACATCCTCAGCTCAGGTCTGGCAGTTCAGGGAATGCTTTGGCAGACGAGTCCGGCATGCACCGAAGTAGAGACGCGCATGATGGACTGGCTCCTGGCACTGTTGGGTCTCCCGGAGATCTTCCACTCCAGCGGAAAGGGCGGCGGCGTCATCCAAGATACTGCTTCCAGTGCGACCCTTTGCGCCTTGATCGCTGCCAGAGAAAAAGTGAGCAGATTCAAGGTCGATCGATGGGGTGTGGAATTGAAGATGACGGTCTACGCTTCTGGTCAGACCCACTCATCGATAGAGAAGGCGGTTCGCATCGCCGGATTGGGTAGTCAGCAACTTCGACAGGTGCAAACAGATGACCAATTACGAATCGACCCCGCGGATCTTGATAGACAAATCGCCGCAGATATCGAAGCGGGGATGACACCGACGATGGTGGTCGCAACTGTTGGCACGACGGCAACTACAGCGGTTGACCCGGTATCACAGATGGCAGAAGTTTGTCAAAAACACGGAGTCTGGCTCCATGTCGATTCTGCCCATGCGGGAACTGCAGCCATCGTTCCCGAGATGCGCTGGATCCATGAGGGGGTCGAAGATGCGGACTCCTTCACCTTCAATCCCCACAAGTGGATGTTCGTCGGCTTCGACTGCAACGCATTCTGGGTCAAGGATCGCCAGGTGCTCGTC
>CAYRAM010000052.1:0-7889 GCA_964422295.1 uncultured Planctomycetia bacterium
AAACCTTGTATAGGTTTTTTCCCGAAGGGATGAGGGCAGATTCGTCGATGAACCATGAACCGCCAGCAGCCAGTTTCGATCTGCGGTGCGAGTCGATGCGCGTGACATCGATCCACTCAACGACTCATCGAAATCAAGATTCCGGTGAGTGCGCGTCCGTTAACGAACGCTCACGGACAAGCGGGAAAACTGTCGCAACCGAGGGTGTCCATCTGTCACTCTCTACTGTACTCACTCCCCGACCACGATGGTGCCCAGGTCGAGGGTTCTCGAGCCGAGGTTGTGAAAGCTTGCTGCTCGTATGTACTGAAATTTTGTACGTTGGCCCCTGACAGGCTCGGAGAAACACTGGATCCAGAGGTCGAGGTGGCCTACCGGAGGCACATACGTGATGTCCACATTTCCGTGATGAATGGTGCCACTGATCTTTAATGTTGAAGGGACGACAATCTTGTTTTCCAGCATCCATATGTCTTCCCCTGCAGCGATTTTCTCAGAGAGTTCCTGACCCACGTTGAAATTCAGGAAGTGGTAACCTGCGGTAAGAATCGGACTGCCATCGGGTCTCACTATATTTCCGACGAGTCGGCCGCCCTCCTGCAAATCCAGTCGCAGTGTTTCCGCTTGCCGATCGTATCTGGTGACACCCCAGTAAGTCCTGCTATGAGGAGTAAAAGGCAAATCCACATGAGGAGTAAAATTCAAAGCCACAACAAGCGTTTCGATCCATTCGTCAAAATCGCCTTCCCACCGGATTAGATTTGGTCCGGGGAATTCCAGATTCGGTCCAGCGCGGTGAAGACTATTATCGGAAGCGAGACCATAGGATTTCACCGCAGCATGATGTCCCGGGGTATCCGCACTTTCTAGCAGAGCAAGAAAACCCGGATCGTGAATCTCCGGCGGCCCGATGATCTCGACCGTCCGTTTTCTGATGACCCAGGGTTCGAGGCGGAACTCATGCCGAGTGAGATCACCTTTATTGATTTGAATGGATGGCGACCCGACATGCCGGGTGTCAGGGGGCGTGTCCAGAGAGACCCGGAAGTAATGGGCCGGGTCGAAGGGAATCCGACCGAACACCATCACGCAGCCTGTCGCATCGGTGACCAGATCGACATCGGGTCCCACCAGGGTCTGAGAACTCCAGCCTCTGAACTCGACGGTAACGCCAGCCATCGGCTCCGAGGAATTATCGTTGATCACACACACCTCGACCGCTCGGCCCGCCAGTACATCGACGGTTCCCAGGTCGCGCTGCTCGCCGTCGGCAAGGCTATCGACAACAAAGACACCAAAGAAGCCGGTCGGCTCCCCTTCCTTGCGCGATCGATAGCCGACCTCGTAATTGCCAGCTTCGAGGGGACCGAAGATGTGCGCATCTCCCGGTTTCAGAAGTGTCCAGCCGATGTAGTCGTAGGGCGTGAAGCCAGGCGTTGCCTTTTTCTTGCCGTAGCGGTGGAGGTCGACATAGATCTGTTCCTCGCTGTCGGCTGGAAATCCTGCATCGGAGAAGGCGATGCGAATCGAACAGGAAGCCGCCATGACAAGATCGACGTCGTTCTCTCCTGCTTCGAGGGTCAAAATTTCTTCCAGATCGAGCGCATCGGTGTGGCGAACACGAACAGTGGTCACCCTTCCGGGGAAGAGCCCAGAGGTACTGAAACGCCCATCGCTGGAGGTCTTCACTTTCACAGGAGCTGCGATCAGGCCGGGGATGTTATTCTCCTGCAAGAACTTAGCCAGGTACCGTTGATCGGTCACGATATCGACGAGAGCCCCAGCGAAGGGCTGGCCCCGATGATCGACGACACGCCCCGAGAGGCTGGCGAATGGAACAACCAGTACATCTCGAGTCACTTGCGGAGAGTCCGGGAGCGCCGGGCAAGGGGTTGGAAACGCACTCACCGGCAGAAAGAGAAACTCAGAGATCGCAGCGGCGGCAAGATCGCTGCCGCCCAGTGCGCTCTCGAGATCGGTAGCATAGACACAGCCGTTTTCGTCGGGCTGCAATGTTGGCAAATTGGGATCGAGTTCGAAGTGCGGGCGTTTCTTCTCAACGGTGCTGATGGATACCACCTGCACCGGTAAGGTCCACGGCTGGTTACTGAAGACGTCTTTGAAGCAGAAGAGGGGAATCGCCACCGCCGGTTGTGGAGAAGTAACTGGCGAAATGTCTCCAGGGGTTTTTTTCTCGGCGCCCAATTCCGGAACAGAACTCACATCTGCGGTGTCAGGATTGGCCTGGTACTCTTCACGAGATCCAAACCACCAGACCACTGCTAGCAATACCAGCAGCGCGATCAACAGGTTGCTGCGAAAGGAATTCAAGAATCACCTCCCGGTCAAATGGCTGAAGCTCAGTACATGTCCCGTTGGGGGGTTACAGCATCCGGATCGTATAGGAAGCCTTCCAGATCGATGAGAAAGCAGGTGGATTCGCAACCGTTCCAGATCGTCGACACCAGAACATTGTCCGGGGCATCCGTTAACCCATGTCGAGGAAGAACCAGGGGCTGATTGTAAGCCATCATGTCAGGGGATATGCCAGCAACCTCAGGGATATCTGCACCAGAAGGTTTTAAGACGCCTTTCCTGACAGCAATATCGTGTGGCCATAGATAACTACTATACAATTGAGCACCAACGAGACATTCAGCTTCGGATTCAACCGTGATTTTTAGTTGATTTTCACGAGTGTAGTACAGATATCCATCGTCTTGTGTCTCGTACTTCACATCAAAACTGTTTTCAGTTTCTGTCGGAGTTTGAAAAACCACGTTTCCACCAAAAGAGATGTCCAACAGGGCCCACGTCCAGCCTATTGCACCCAGGTCAAGAACGCTGGGGTCACGGGGGTCAAGCGCAATTGCGGCATATCGATAGTAACTGGTGGAACTATTCGCTTGCCCTGGCCTCATTGTAATTTTGACGCCGTCCTTCATCCTGAGAGCAGTGTCAAACCACTCAACATTGGCAATTCTCTTTGTATGAGGAGTCGTTCGAAACTGGCTGTTCCAAACTGAACCCATGGAAGATGCTTGACCTAGCGTTGACTGGTGATGCTTAAATTCAAATTCCACTTGAGAAGCAGCGTGTTCAGAATTGAACTTGCGGTGGTAGTGGTACTCGGTAGGACCCCCTATTGAGCTAAAACGACTTAAGTGATAATGCCATGGATTGGATAGTTGAAAAAAAGCTGAAATCAGCCCGTTTCTCTCGATGGCTTTCACCCATAGAAAATCCAGAATATTGGTGGCATTTTGACCCCACCAATTTTCGGGGATCGTGTCGCTCAAAGGATAGTCGCCATCTTCTTCTGTCAAAGCTCTTCTCAACAGGGGTTGCAGGTAAAAATCTGGAAGGGAATCAGGATGGGTGACTTCCAGGTAACAGCGATCACCTTCAATCCCGTTGCGAGCTTCATACCTTCCAGGCATGCTGATCCAGTAGGAAGCAACGCTTTCTCCAGCCTCGCCGCATGAGGGCCCAGAGGAACGATCATCGGCACTGCCGGGAGAAGACGGCGTGGCACAAAAATGATCCTGGTTATCAGGGCTGACGAACCAGTCATCAGCGTGTGTATGGCGCTTCACGGCATTCCCACTAAATGCCGTAGATCCTCCCAATTGAGGTTGCGCACTCAGCGACGATGGGACACTCCCGAAGAACAGAATCGCAAGCGCCAGGAAAAGGACGCAGCGGATGTAAGAAAGCATACCAGACCTCCTTTGCACAAGATGTGTTGCAATGAATGATCCAGGCGAGCAACAGACACGATCCCACAGGTATTCATCGAAATCAAGATTCCGGTGAGTGCGCGTCCGTTAACGAACGCTCACGGACAAGCGGGAAAACTGTCGCAACCGAGGGTGTCCATCGTCGGATCGATGCCGCAGTCGGGGAAGGGCGCCGGTGGAGCAGCACCGCTATTGAAGAGGAAGGTGAGCAGCGACACGGTATCGGCGATATTCAGGGCGCCGTCATCATTGACATCGCCGGCATCGAGACAGTCGAGATCACCGTTGAGGAACAGGTAGGTGAGCAGCGAGATGCCGTCAGCGATATTGGAGAGACCATCACCATTGGCTTCGCTGCGAATGAAGGGAGTGGATTCGCATTCGTCGGGGATCCCGTTGTTGTTGGTATCACTTGATCCACTGGCGAGATCACAGGAATCGAGGATGCCGTTGCCATTGCAATCGAAGGCAGGGTCGTATTCGCAATCGTCAATAATGCCATTGAAGTTGCAATCGGAGACTGCGCCGGATGAAATCTCACATACGTCGAGAACGCCATTGTTGTTGCAATCGATGGCGGTGGTTTCGCAGGCGTCGATCATTCCATTCTGATTGCAATCGGTCTCTGCTCCTGAACTGATTTCACATTCATCAATTTGACCATTGTTGTTGCAGTCGAGGATCCCCTGATCGATGTCACAGTCGTCTGGAATGCCGTTGTTGTTGCAATCGTTGGGAAGATTGCACGCCACAGTGCAGCAAACGAGCGTAGAATACAGATCTCCGCATTGCGTTCGGATGCAGATGGGAACGGAGTCACTGGCAGGGAGAGGAACGATGGCACTCGTTGCAGAGTTCGCAAGAGTTGCAACCAACAATCCATCGACGAAGACCTCGAATGTTCCAAAAGGGGATGCCGGAACTTGCCATTGAAGAAGAGCCTGGCATTGACAATTGTTGGTGGTGTCCACTTCGCAAGTGAATGCCATCGGCGGAGGTGGGGAAGCGGAGCAGTCGGGGAGTATTGTCAGCGTGCCTGATCCCATTGCGGGAACGATCGTCGCCCCTCCTACAACCACCACCGTGTTTGCAGTCACTCCGCCTGGTGTGACGATGCAATCGCAATAATCGAGGGAAGATGTCGTTGCTCCGTTGCTGCCATTCAATTCGTAAGTTGCAACATTCAGTTCCAAATCTGTCCCGTTGTTCAGAGCTGCTGCACTGATCAAACTGATCACAACTGCGATGGCAAAACCACTTGATGTGTAATAGGTCTGATTAAAATCAGGGGTCGTGCCGTTGTTGACCGTGAGAGTTGCTTGGCCGTCGACGACACCCTCGAGGGTGGCAAAAGCGGGATCATGGATGACTCCGAAGGACCATCCCTGAATCGGATTTCCGAGATTGTCGATCAGCACCTGCACTTCCACCTGGCCACCCAAGGGACCACTGGCATCGCTGAGGTCGAGGATGTAACTCTGCCCAATTGCTGATGGGGAAATACCGAGGCAGGCCCACAGTGTGAGGGCGAAGAGCATTTCCGTGTATTTGAATCTGCTGCTTTTGGGGTTTTGCATGGCGGATATCCCTCGATTCAATATTGGGGCATCACGATTCCGCACGAGTCATCAATTATAGTCATTATGTGATGCGTTTGAAACCACCATAATTATCAACATCTTGCATCATAACTCATTGCTATGAGGCTACTTGCATATTTGACCCTGTTGACGTCATTTTGCATCCACAACCGTGGTCACTCTCCTCATCCAATCCGTCCTTGATCTGAAAGCCCTTTCCTGCCGCTGCCGAAGGCGCGCAGGGCAGGAAAGAGCAAAGGGGTTAGCAGGCGTTGAAACTCTCACAATCGAGGGGGTCCGGGGTGTCATCAAATCCGCAATCGGGACCCGGTGATGGAGGAGCAGCCGATTCTGCGAACAGGTATCCGAGGAATTGAGTGACATCGGACAGGTCGATGACCCCATCATCATCAAAGTCCGCTGCACGATCGCAGGAGATCCGGGCATTCCCCATGAGAATATCCAGCAGGGTGAGGGGATCGCCGAGGTCGATGGCGAAATTCCCGTTCACATCCCCGCGGATGAAGGGTGAATCGGTAGATTCTGTGATCTCGACGATGGTGTCGTAAAGCCGAGTCTTGGTGACCACTGCCGATCCCGGGTGAACCAGCAAAGTTTCATCCATGGAATGGGGGAAGCAGTTGCCGAATCTGCAGTATTGCATCGTTGCGATGAAATTTGCAGGAGCGGTCAGTTTTACATCCATGACGAGTAATTCGTGTGCGGTTGCGCTGGGAAGTGGATTCAATCCGCTGAAGTCGATGACGACTCCCTGGCGCAGGCCATTGTCGGCGCACACTGCGGTGTGCGAGAAGGACGCATGAGCGCCCCCGTTGCCAGTAATTACCGCCTCTCCAAATTGACTTCCGACGATCTGGTAGGAATCGGTCTCCCCCTGGTCACAGATCAAGATGGACCAGCCTGACAGCGGTCCCCCTGTATTGTTCAGCATCGAGCGCACCGTCACGGTCGATCCTTCCTCAGCAGAGGCAGGCGCATCGAAGTACAGCGAGAACTCTTCACCCGTGGGAGGGATTTCCTCAGAGATCTCGATGACGGCTTCATGCAATTCTGTCGGATAAGTCTCTACGCCTGCAGTGTGAACCAGAAGTGTTTCCCTGGATTCGGAGAAGCAGATGCCGCTGCTGCAGTACTCAAGCGTTGCCAAGGAACCTGCGGGCGCTTGCAGTGTGACGTCCATGACGATCAACTCGTGTCCGACTCCGTTCTGCAGAGCATTGTTTGTTGAAAAGTCGACGACGACTCCCTGGAGCACTCCATTTTCGGGACACAGTTCGGTGTTCGAAAAAGACACGGGGGATCCCCCGTTGCCGTAATTCACGACGTCTCCTGAGCGGGCACCGATGATCTGGTAGGCATCGGTATGCAACTGATCACAGATCACGATGCTCCAGCCTGCCAGCGGACCCCCGGTATTGGTCAGCAGTGAGCGCACCGTCACGGTCGATCCTTGCTCAGCGACAGCGGGAGCATCGAAATAGAGCGAGAACTCGCCACCGCTTGAAGGATTCTGAGGGGGGGAATCGGGAGTGCCAACAGGAACCTCGGCCAGCCCTGTGAGCCCCGAAAACGAGAGGAGGAGTGCAGCCAGGATGAGGCTTTTCATCTCCAACCTCCTTTCAGAGAGAAGAGCGACACCCGCTGACGATTTCGATGCGACTGCGGAATGGTCGTGTGCTCTTCAGTACTCAGGCGGGCTGCAACGGGAATACGATCCGAAACGGCGAATCACTCCCACAATTTTCCAGATAGAGGAAAAGGGCACCGTAGGAGGGCGTTGCATGCATTCTGGCCGTGGTGGCTACTTGACGTAGTCGGCGGATCCGAGGAAATGAATCGACACGTAAGGTTCGTCGCCCACCACCCAGCTGTCGTGCGGTTTGGTCGAGACGTAGAAGAGGGTGCCGGGGGTCATCACCTGCACCGGTTCGCCCTCGAAGGCGACCGTCACTTGCCCAGACAGCGCCAGGCACAGGTGTTCGACGACACAGTGCGATTTCCCCAGCGCCTTGCCGGCGTGCTCCGACCATTTCCAGCCCGGCTGGTAGGTCGCCTTGCCGATGGTCATCCCCGCCACGGTGATGATTTCGAAGCGCCCGAACGGCATCTCCCGCACTTCATCGGGCTCTTCGAAGCGACGCAGGATCAGATCGAGATTCTCGGGTGTGTTCATCTTCTCGGGAGTGTTCATGCAGGCATTAGATCGGACTCGAGGGGCAGGAGCAATGTGTGAGAAGGAGCCATTGGCGACAGCAGGACAATACCAACTGGCTCGGCATCTATGGGCGTTCCTTCATCTTATCTCTCAAGATGTTTGCGATAGAAGAGGGGAGCTTACGTATCCGTTCCACTTTTAAATTATCGTGACTCGCAAAAATCTTTGCTGCATTTTCCGACAGATCCTCCAGACCCGAGATCGTAGTGATCCTCTCGCGTTGACTGAATTCCAATACAGCTTCTTCGGGGAGATGTTTCACGTGGATTGTTAGATCTCCCTGAAACTTGCTTAATGCTTTTGCCGCTGCACCTGAAAGGCTCTCCATGGGGG
>CAYRAM010000052.1:7989-9903 GCA_964422295.1 uncultured Planctomycetia bacterium
TATCCTGTATCATGATGATCTCTCAAACCTGTTCCGCCCCATGAGCAAAATCGACCCTTCATACAGTTGAATCCGACAACAGGATTGGTTCAGACCCCCTTTCAGCGCAATTTACCGCAGATGAATGACGAAGTTCAGGGGCATCCTCCATAGGCTTCACATTCGAGAGAATCCGTTACATAAGGAATTTGCCCCAGAGATCGGTCGTGATAAGCCACAAATTGGGCCCCCTGTCGGGTTTGATTCCTGTCCGATCACTGGCCACAATCGGATTTACGGGGTGGAATCAAGGTGAAGTGATGTCTTACAAGAATCTACCGATGGTATGGATCACCGCAATGTTGCTGGTGGCCAGCAGCAGTTCGATGGTTGCTGCCCAGAAGTCGATGACCCAATCCGCGATGACCCAATCCGCGCTGTTCCAGGCAATATACCAAGGGAAAATCGATGCGGTTCAGTCGGTAATCGACAGTGGTATCGATATCAACATGCGCTATCAGGTGGAAGGGGAACGAGGTGGAGTGACTCCCCTCATGATGGCTGTTGCCTACCTGAGCACTCCAGAAATGATTCAGTTCCTTATCGACAGTGGCGCAGAGGTGGATGCCCACTGTGACAAGCAATCCACCGCATTGATTTACTGCCTGGGCATCGGCTCGAAGGTCTTCAAGACCTTGCTGCCTGTTGCATCGGGTATCACCCGGACGGATGCGGAACTGGACAGGGCAAAGTATGAAATTGTCAAAGTACTCCTGAAGAATGGAGCCGATGTCAACTGGGCGAGATGGGAATCGAACCATCAGGATCCAGCGAATCGCAATGTCAGGCCCCGAGACAGAACCGATGGAACCACTCCGCTGGCGTGGTATCTCCGTAGGGGTCATGCCATGTATCGTAGAGATTGGATCTGCACACCGGAGATGGTCCAGTTGCTCATCGCTCATGGTGCGGAGGTCAATGTCAGAACAAGCCCGGAGGGTGAGACTCCCTTGATGTTTGCCGTGGATCAGGGCCCTGAAATCGTCCAGTTGCTCCTGGATGCGGGTGCAAAGATCGAAGCGAAGTGCCGATCCGGCGAGATGACCGCCCTGCATCATGCGGCCCATGGAATAAACGAAACCTCCCTCAGATCCGCCAAGCTGCTGCTTGCAAAGGGAGCAGAAGTGAATCTGAGGTCCAAGCTTGGCTATCCCCTGACTCATGCCTGCTCCACCGGAAGTGCTCCGATGGTGGAATTGCTGATGAGACATGGAGCCGATGTCAATCCGTCAGGAGGATATACACCTCTGATGGGAGCAGTGACAGGGCAACAGGTAGAGATGATCAAGTGGCTTCTCGACAAGGGTGCAGACCCGGATGCTCTCAACCAAAACGGCTACACCGCATTGATGTGGGCGGCGGAGGAGTATCCAGGAACAGATGGAGCCGGGCGAGATAAGATAAAGCTCGCTAGCGAGATCCTTGCCATTCTCGTCGAGGCGGGAGCGAAAGTGAACGCAAGAGGTTCTGATGGCAAGACAGCCCTGATGTGTGCAGCAATGGCATCGCCACCGGTGTTGGTTCGTCAGTTGCTCGATCTGGGGGCGGATGCCCAGCTGAAAGACAAACAGGGCAAGAAGGCCATCGACTATGCCAGGGAGAACTCATACCTGGATGGTTCCCCTGTGCTTCAACAACTCAAAACAGTTTTCTAAAAGGGCAAATCGCACAATTACTCCGTCATTGTGGCCCCCGCCGGACTCCCGGAACGGTCTGCATTGGGGTCCATTCGACGGTATCGGCGAGTGTTGTAGTTTTTGATCTTCAGCTTCGGGAGGGGGCGGAACCACTATTCCGAATCGCGCTTGAAAACGCGGTTCTTGTTACGTTCCCTGAGGATTGCAGCAGTAGAGTCAGGGAGGGTTTCAAACTTTT
>CAYRAM010000053.1:0-9659 GCA_964422295.1 uncultured Planctomycetia bacterium
GAGAGGAATCAACGAGAGGAATCGACGAGTGATATCAACGAGTGATATCAACGAGTGATATCAACGAGCGGTGCACGAGAACAAGCCAGAAAACCGGAAGGAATCTGGACCTGCACCTAGCGACGCAACTCCAGGGCTTCAATAAGACGGAGGTATTCGCCCCTGTCTTTGCGCTGAAGATACTGTAAAAGACGCGTCCTTTTTCCAACCAGAATCAGAAGGCCTCTACGACTTGCGTAATCCTTTTTCATCGTACGGAGGTGCTCCGTGATGTTTCTGATTCTTTCGGTAAGGATGGCTACTTGGACCTGTGCAGACCCACGGTCATTGTCCGAGGTCTTGAACTGCTGGATCAATTCGGCCTTGCGCTCTGTTGTTATGCTCATCGATAAACGATACCTTGTCTCAATTGGCCAAACCGGGGCGGAAACCCTCCAGCGACTCCGGTTTGTACCTTCCCAAGGAATGAATGCTAACGGGACACGACAGAAGGGCAAGAAATTGTGATCATTCTGCCAAGAATTGACGCTCAGCGGTGATTTTTGCCCGCCTCGGCGTCCAACAAACCCTCAGGATCCGCAGAATCTGGTGTCCCTGCGTCCAAATAGGACTGCAGGAGGATCGCTGCCGCCTTTTCGTCGATTTCAGCGACACCCCCTACCGCCTGAGCCTGACGGGTGGTCAAGCGCTCATCCCAGAGCCTTACCGGAACTTCGTTTTTCTCTCTGAGCCAGCGAACCAAATCCAGAGACCTGAGCGCCATCGGACCAAATGAACCGTCCATGTTTCTCGGACAACCGACGATGACTCCGGCGAGACTATAATCCTCGTCCACTTGCTCCAACCAGCTTTGAAGCTCCTCACGATTGGCTGCGATTCCTCTTGGGGTGGCGAGTACGCCCATCGCATCCGCTCTCGCCAATCCAATCCTTTTTTCTCCAGGATCAATTCCTACCCAGACAGTCATGATGCCTGCCCTGACATTTCAGTATCCAGAATCCCGGAAGCCGATTGGAGAGAGCCATCTCCCAAGGCTTCTTCGGAACAAATCACCAGAAGATCCGTCATGCATGCAACCAATCCCCCGCCGATGCCGTCGATTTCCAGTGAATCGGAGGTAGAATTAAACAGGATCGTAGCTGGCGACGGTGCTTTCACGCTCTCAACTCCCTCTATCCGGTAGCCATTTTCAATTTGAATCACTTTGTATTTTGGCATGCCTATCGAAACCAGTCTTTTGCTGATCGTTCCTTCAACTTCAGGAGTCATGCCCCCACACACTACAGGAGCACCACCTGGATACATCGGAATATCAGCCGCACCTGGCCAGTGGATCCTCAATTCGGTTCCAAATGCGCCAGCGTGAAGTCTAAATCTACGAATTGTTTTCCAGTTCCCAAGATCACTCCAACGATGCTTCAGAGGTCGAAAGCGGAGATGATCAAAGAAATCCCGGTCACTCAGAAGATAATGGTCCAACGAGAGCTCTGGCAGTGAATCTGGAATGGAACCATCCCTTTCATTCAACGAATCGATCAAAAACTGTGCTCCAAATCCGAAAATTCCGCAATGGCGATATGCACGTTGATTTAATCCTGACCCCTCAATCGCTTCCGTCATCATTGAGCACTCATCCACGTCAGGCTTTTCGACAAATCGGATCAATCGATCCTCTTCGCAGATGACACATCCAAATGCGGGATCTGGATCAGCCTCAGTGCCATGAATCCAAAATTGATCGGGATCTTTCAGTAGAGCAAGACAGGTACTATGAAGCCCAGCTCTGTACAGGTCCCGATCAACGATGTGATGATCCGCAGGTAGAACCAAAGCCACGGATCCGGGGTCTTCAGCAAGTATTTTTCTGACACCCATAGCGACTGCAGGAAGAGTATTTCTCCCTCGCGGCTCAGAAACGATCTGGCAAGGACCCGGTTGTGAAATGTAACCTTCTGCCGCTACGAGATGCATTCTTTCTGGCGGAACCAATGTCAAAGCAGTTTCGATGGATTCCTCAAGCGGAGTCTTCACCCCTGCCAGTGGAAGTTCCGGCTTTCTCTGACCCGGCCTGCTCCATGGCCACAACCTTCGACCAGCCCCGCCTGCCAAAATCAGCACATGAAGACGACTAGTCATTCCAGTAGCCTTCCAACATCTCTGACAACTCGTTTAACATTTTTGACTTCGGCAAGATCTTCATCGCAATTGATAAATGCTTGCCCGCCTCCACCTTCATATCCATTTCCAGATAACAACTCGCACGCCGACGTGCGACTTCGCCCTTGGTAGATCGATCCAAACCTAACTGCTCAGCTCTCCGCAAATACTCCAATGCCACTCTGGGATCTGTGTTTTTCACTACCTTCTTCAACAACAATCTACGAGCTCGGTCTCTTGCTTCAGGATAACAGGGGCGGTGACTTTGCCGTTTCGATTCAGCCCTCAACAGATCTTCATACCATTCCAGTGCACGGGATTGCTGTTTCAAATCCTCATGAAACTCACCTATCAAGAAACAGGCATCGACGAATTCGTCGTCCGTCAGGTGCTTGCGCAGAAACAGCCTGGCTCCCGGCCCCAAGTCGTCAAGCCTGGACAAAGCCTCACTGTTTCTTTGTTCCAACAATAAAAACAAGATGCTGCGGGCTCTGGCAGCAGGCCGATCACTTTCAGTAACATGCGGAGTCCGGTCCGCGTTTTCTTCCCGGAACACAATGTTCCACATTCGGTCGTAACGATCCCTGGAATCCTGCTGAGACAGCACGTCATGGGCCTCAAGCAGCTGTCTCATTTCATCAGGATCTCGCGGAAATTCTGATTTGTCAGGGTGAACCTCAAGCAATTTTTTTCGGAATGCAGCCTTGATCTGATCTTGTGTGCAATCAACTTCCAAACCAAGGACAGAATAATAGTCTTGAAAATCAGCCATTCTGACGAGACCCACGCTCCAACAGCAAGGTGACGGGTCCGTCATTCGTCAGCGCCACTTTCATATCAGCACCAAAAGTACCTGTTTCTACACCGATATCGGGGACAGTTTTCAATCCACTGACGAACAATTGGTACAATGATTCTGCCTTATCAGGGGCCATGGCTGGTTCAAACGATGGACGCCTCCCCTTCCTGCAATCGCCATACAGAGTAAATTGGCTGATCACCAGAATCTGCCCACAGATATCTTGAACGGACAGGTTCATGAGTCCTTTCGAATCTGGAAACACTCTGAGCTGAGAGACCTTCCTGACCATCCACTCGACGTCGGCTTGTCCGGATTCCTTCCCGAACCCGACCAAGAGAAGCAATCCTTGGCCGACTTCGCCACGGATCTCATTATCGACAGTGACATTTGCCGAAGAAACTCGTTGAACCAAAACTCTCAATCGACCTCCCACCATTTCAGGTCGACTTCTATTTTAACCTTGGGCAAATTATTTATGGGGATGAATTATCGATCGAAGGAATTATCGAACTTGGAATTTATGCTCGAATTTCCCGTCTTCACTTTCTGCCAAATCTACAGGAGAAATGGACTCACACCGCCCTGAGGAGCGATCGATCTCGAGGACAACACCGCACATGTGGGCATTCTTTTCAGCAACCGTGAATGTTGCATGCATCGAAGTCAATAATTTGTGAAGTACAGGCTGGGCAGCCCTGCCTATAACGCCATCGTATGGGCCAGTCATGCCCAAATCGGAGATGTAACCGGTCCCCCCAGGCAAAATCCGGGCATCAGCCGTTTGCACATGCGTATGACTACCGACAACTGCAGTAACACGGCCATCCAGATGCCAACCCGCAGCTTGTTTTTCGCTGGTTGCTTCGCCATGAAATTCGACGATTCGAATCAGGACATCTTTGGGAATTGTATCCAGCCAACGATCGACTGCGCTGTAAGGGCAATCGACCGGATCCATAAAAACCCGTCCAAGCACGATCGTGTATGCAACCTTGATTCCAGTTGCGATTTCGACGATGTAACTGCCCTGACCTTCTGCAACACTGGGGTAATTCATGGGTCGAATGCAATCGGGATGATCCGCCAACACACTCAAGTTGTTTTTATTCTTCCATGCGTGATCGCCGAGGGACATCATGTCGATGCCCGCCGCCTTGAACTCGGTATATATTTTCTCGGTAATGCCGGATCCAGAGGCAGAGTTCTCGACATTGGCGATAATCCCATCAAGATTCCAGGAGTCGCGCAAATCTGGCAACCACTCCTTGGCAATCTTTCGTCCTGGACGACCAACGATATCGCCGATCACCAATAATCGAACCGGTTGGCTATTATCGGGCATATTCTACAACTCGGGTTTCTCGGATTAGGGTAATTTTGATCTCACCGGGATAAGTCAACTGATCTTCAATTTCCTTGGCGATATCATGAGCCAATCGAGTCGCTTTTTTGTCACTGACCTTGTGCGCATTTACGAATACTCGGACTTCCCGACCTGCTTGAATCGCCTGCGCATTGGAAACTCCTGAGAAGGAATTGACGAGGCCCTCCAGTTTTTCAAGTCTTTCAATATAACGATCCAGCGACTCGCCTCTTGCCCCAGGACGACTTCCGCTGATCGAATCGGCTGCCTGTGTCAACACGGCGTAGATACTCTCCTGAGGGACATCATTGTGGTGACTGGCGGCTGAATTAACTACTTCAGGAGCCTCGTCATATCTCTTGAGGATCGTCGCCCCGATCTCGGGGTGACCTCCTTCAAATTGATGATCGACGGCCTTGCCCAAGTCGTGGAACAAGCCACACCTTTTGGCCAATGCCTGGTCCAACCCAAACTCCGCAGCAATCATGCCGCATATGTTTGCCACTTCGACAGAATGGGAAAGAACATTTTGGCTGTAGGATGTCCTGTAACGAAGGCGGCCCAGAAGTGTCACAAGCTTTGGATGAATGCCTGGCAGATCAAGGTCATACGAGACTTGAACTCCAGATTTCTGAATCTCTTCATTCAAAGAACTTTTCGATTCAGCAACGATCTCTTCAATCCGACTCGGATGGATTCTGCCGTCCTGCAGCAATTTCCCCAGTGCCCTCGCCCCCATCTCCCTGCGAATCGGATCAAAACAGGACAGAGTGATGACTCCAGGACTGTCATCGACGATGACGTCGACGCCGGTAGATTTTTCAAAAGCACGGATATTTCGGCCTTCTCGACCGATGATCCGCCCTTTCATGTCATCCGAAGCGATCTCAACACTGGTCACGGTTGACTCTTGGCAATAGGTCGATGAGACCCGCTGAAGAGTCGACGCCAGGATATTGTTGCATTTGGACTCGGCTTGATCCTTGACCCGATCAATCATCCTCTGAATCATCTGGTCGCCTTCGTGCTCAACTTCAAGCTTCATGCTATCCAGAAGGCTTCCCCGGGCTTCATCGCGAGACATGCTCGCAACTCGCTCAAGGTTCTCCCTTTGTTGTTCGATAAGGTCGTCAACATCTGCTTCTCTGTCCTTGATTCTGGAAGAGCGCTGATCAAGATCTGACTCCAGAGAATCAAGATTCGTTTCTTTTTTGGCCAATAAATCCATCCGGCGATCAAGCTTGTCTTCACGTTTGCGGATTTCACGATCAGCCAGCTTGGCCTCTTTACGAGCTTCCCGAACCTCTTTTTGGACGTCTTCGCGCTGCTGAGACGCCCAATTTTGGGATTCCTGCCGACTCTCACTGCGGATTCGTTCAGATTCGGATCGTGCTTCCGAAAGAATCGACTCTCGTTCTGCCTTGAGACGAGCTGCCTGCTTGGAGCCGATGATAAAACTGATCACCAGCGAGGCGAGGATCACCAGAGGGGCGATCCATATTTCCAATTCGTTCAATTTTCCTCCTGCAGAAGGACCTGCAGGGAACACAGCAATGAATCAGAGATTCAGCGTGAAAGGATTTCGATTTTTTGGATCACCAACAAGCGCGCCCCGGTTTCCGGGTCTTGCTCCTGTATAGTCCCAACGATGCCTACTCTTTTATTCACGTATTGATCAAGATTCATTTTGTCGCCGTCGAGGTAATAGAGGAGCTTGCTCCCCTTCATCAATTTGTGAGATGCCTCGACTTTTCTGTGTTTCCCCAGTGGCGCAACCCAGCCCACAGCCTGGTACTTTTGATCTCCAGGCGTGTCGCGGTGCCCTGTCCTTCGTAAAATTTCTTTCTCCCGAGCCTGCTCTTTTTCGCGAGTGGCCTGGGCATTCTTTTGTTGACGTTCGATCTCGATGAGCCTCCGCTGCAGCGGAACAAAATGCTCATTGATGGTTCTTGCCAGATTTTTGACCACACGGATCTCACCGAGATCTTCACTGGTGGTCTCGTAAACCTGAATTTTGCGGAAAATATCAGAAAAGTCCCAAGTTACCGGGGGCTTCTCTGTTTCCTTTTGGAATTGCTCAAATAACTGCTTCAGTCGTTCCGACTCGAAGGCCGGAATCTTGATGGCTCCAACGTCTGAATCGGCAGCATTGTCTTCACCTGCTGCGCCGATGTCTGCCTGGTCGGAATGACCAATCCCAGACTTTCCATCAACAGGTACAACCGGCTGATCTCCCTCGGCAGCATCGCCAATATGGTCAATGCCCGCGACACCAACGTCTGATTTTGATTTCAATGAATCATGCAGTGCAGACAGTCGAGAAGGATTAATTTCCCGATCAGACCGACGAACATAGTCACCATGAATCCAAGCTCGTGCGTTGAGTGGTGCGAAAATCTCAATCCATTTTCCGTCCCCCGATGTGTTGCCGGTGGGACGTAATATTTGACCCGATTCAGTAACCCCCAAGGGTGTGTACTTGGTATTGGCTGCACAACGAAGGCGAACACTGCTGCCAGTAACACTCAGGAGTTGATTCGAATTCTCTTCGACGTAATCACCATGGATCCACACGGGTTGGTCTGAGGGTACAATTATCTCAACCCAGTTCCCGGATCCGCCAATTGCAATCACTGACACATCACGGGGCAGTCTGGTAAAAGCGTAATGATTGGTCGAAGGCCCAGTCCTCAAATTTACCGTTTGCCCCGAAATCGTCGCGACCCATGGCTTGAGGGCAGGCTGTCCCACCGAAGGAGCGTCTTGGGCGAAGACGATGCTGCCAGGGATGAAAACCAGAAGCGTCACCATGAGGGCGACAAAGATCCGGATCCCTGACTTGCGAATCCCTGACTTGCGAATCCCTGACTTGCGAAGGCAGGAATCCAATTGGCGAGATTTGATCTGCAACATCGTTCCTCCCTTCCGGGGTTCTCAATATTAGAAACTGGTGAGAAACTCCACGAATTCCGAGTAAACAGTGAATCAGCACACAGTGAAACAGCGCACAGATACTTCGTGGGAAGTCCTCAAGAAGGCTTTTCGGCCGCTCCCCGGGGAAATTCCCCTAGGCACACAAGAAGCCCCACGACCAGGTTGTGAGACTAAATCTTGGGGTGCGACGTGTCAACGAAGCAACGCCCGGTTTCCTGCGAAAGAGCTCTGAAACGATCCGCAATGCCCAAATGGCGCAGCCCCATTCACACCACCCGGATAAAGAGGAGATCGCCGATTGTGCACTGATGAGAGGAGGCAGTGACCGGACATTTCGCTCGCAAAAGAGCGAAATACTTCAATTCCGACGCTTCCAAAGTCTGAAGGTGTGAAGCCCCCTTGCAAATCACCACATCCGCTCTCCTGAGAGCCTCTCCGACCTCAGGAGTCCAATCGTCTGCGGAAAGGCCCAACCGGGAGGCGGATTCCAAGACTTCACCGAGAGGCACCAGGTCCCCATTAGCAACGGTCAAACCAGAGAGATCATTCATCGCCAAGGGAGTGTTTTTGATCACGTGGGTAAAGCTGATTTCAGGAAACTGCTCCCTGATCGTCTCCAACAATGCGAGATCTGCCGGGAATTCCGGCGCGGTGTCGTGAACAAAAACCAGCCTCTTCGCGGTCTTTAATGATTTCTGGAATGACGCCGTGTCGTCATGCCTGAATTCGGTATCTGCTTGCTCTGCATGCCTCAGTCCCAGTTTCTGCAGATCTTCTCTCATCGCATTGGCATGGAGAATCTCATTGGAGAAGACATTGGTTCGGGCTGAGATCAGCAATGCTCTCTTTAACGGATCGGTGTCTGAGGAGATTCGGTCCCTCAAATTCGGAAGCGCTTCCGTCATTTCAAGGACCCAGGATTCCCTGTCACTCTTCCACGGGTCAGCAGTGCCCAATACTTCATGGACCGTAGCCAAGAGATCTCCGATCACCTCAGCAGGCGGCAGAGCCCCCTCGATCTCAGCAAGATGACGCATCGATTCATCGATGACTTTTTGCTGCAGCCATGAGTCATCGCTGACTTTTTCGGCAGTACACAATGCCCTACGCAATGCGCATGAGTAACAACGAGGTTGGAATTTATCCATTGAAGCTCACCGCTTTAGAGCCTCGAGCTCCTCGGCTGAAAATATCATTTGCGTGATGTATGCATCAGCAAAGCGGATTCCCAGCGTAGGTCTCAATTCCATCAACTGAGACAATGCGTTACGGGCCTCCTGCTTCGACTCGAATGGGCCAACGTACACATCGCATCGTTTCACACCTGTTCGTTGTTGGCTCACACGGATCCTGGTTTTGGCATCGGTAAGCCCAAGATCGACATAAGTCAAAAGTTGATCGATGATTTCCGCATCCTTTGACAACTTTTGGCCAATCATCACCGCCCATAATTTCCTGTCCTGAACTGCAACAGGAGCCGTAACCTCTTCCGGCACGGAACCATCACCGATGGCTGTACTATCGACAACAGGGGGGTCGAGGGGATCGCCATTGGAATCGACCACATTTCTCAGTGCGGGTTCTTCTTCAGGAGATGGATTCAATACGGGCCAGGAGTCGTCACGGGGCATTTCGGTCACCACCGAGTTTGGAGCTTCCGGAGCCGTAGAGCGACCGCCGATGAATGCCAGGCACAGGAGCAGCACAGTTCCCAACCCCAACATCGCGAGGGTGGTCATACGGATTTCAATCGTGGGGCCCAGTCGCTTGTTATCGGAGGCGTCGGTGCCGTATCCGGAAGACACCTCCCTGGGAAGTTCCGGCAATCTACGTTGGGATGGGTTTGGATCCAAATCAACTTTGGCTCGCGGTTGGGCCCCTCGAACAACCGGGCCACTGGTTCCGAAACGCGACTGCGACCCTCTCCCCTTTTTACCCCTTGCTGGCAACTCTGGTATGCTGGATTGCGGTTCGGAAGAAACCCGAACGCGTTTTTTTTCTTCTGATTCTTGCCTATTTCTGGACAAGTATCCCCCTTGCACCGACTCCAAAGGCCGACAGCGATTCCCCCACAACACCGTAACAAATAAGTTGACTCATCGTCAGGCCCGGGAACGATATCCCGGCATGCTACGTTGGATTTTGAAGAATAGGGGACCCCGAAGGCTCGGTCAAGATTCGTATCGGCAAGGAATGAACTGGCACGATACGATGGCTGGCCCTGATTGTTCTTGTCCTGTATCCCATCTGGGGGTTCCATGGTGCAGCGGAACCCCGGCCCATTGTGAGTCTAATTACTGGAGGTCTCGATGACCCACTCCTTAACCCACTCCTTAACCCATTCCTTGACCCATTCCTTGACCCATTCCTTGACCCATTCCTTGACCCATTCCTTGACCCATT
>CAYRAM010000054.1:0-8513 GCA_964422295.1 uncultured Planctomycetia bacterium
TGGTGGGCGATACTGGACTCGAACCAGTGACCTCATCGATGTGAACGATGCGCTCTAGCCAGCTGAGCTAAACGCCCCCCAGATTTTAAAGTTGGTGCCGAAGAGAGGATTCGAACCTCCACCCGGTGTGAACCGGACCAGGACCTGAACCTGGCGCGTCTGCCAGTTCCGCCACTTCGGCACAAGCACGGATGAATATCCTTCCACGCCCATAAAGTCAAGACTCCCCGACGATGTTGGCCGGGTTCATGGTAAAACCTTTCCATTGCCGTTGAGTTGTGAGTTCCCTTGGGAGAAGACCGGGACAGGATCAGAATACCGGGCGATGGAAGGAATCGAAGCGATGAAGGTGGTGGCCCAAAATCGAAGGGCACGCTTTGAACTGGAGATCCTCGACACTCTGGAGACGGGTATCGTTCTTCAGGGATCCGAGGTCAAAAGCCTGCGCGCCGGTCAGTGTGAACTGGTCGACGGTTTTGTGCGCATCGAATCGGGAGAGGCTTTCCTCCACAAGATCCGCATCGCCGAATACAGCCACGGCGGTTACTCCAACCACGAGCCGACCCGCAAGCGCAAATTGCTGGTGCACAAAAGGGAAGCAGATCAACTGCGCGTCAAAATGGAAGAGAAGGGGCTGACCGTCGTTCCGTTGAAGATCTATTTCAATGACAAGGGCAAGGTCAAAGTCGAAGTCGGGGTCGGTCGCGGCAAAAAGACCCACGACAAGCGCAAAGCGACCAAGGATCGGGAAACCAAGCGCGAGATCGATCGGGAGTTGCGCCGCAGGCGATAGTCGCAGATCGGCCTCTATCCCTCACAGGTTCCCTTGCCGTTTTCACAACCACGGATAAATTGGGAGAACACCCATCTCCCTCCCTGGAGGAAAATGGGGTTCTGTCGGGGGCGAAACGGTTTCGACCGGACGATGGAACGTCGTGTGGCAGGTGGAGGTTGTCCGGAGGCCTCCTAAAACACCGGGCAAAATTTTGACTGCGAACAACAACTTCGCACTGGCTGCCTAATAGTGGCGCCCCCTCCCCCGTGGCATGTCCAGGGCCACGGACGGAGGGCCATTTTACTGGACTGGCCGAAGAAGACCTTGCCAGTGGTCTTTGAGGCGAGATCGAACTGGCGACCGTGGATCGGATCCTGTCCGTTGGAGCTGACCTCGGTTTTAAATAACGGACTAAGCCTGTAGAAGCTCGGCGGGAAACGTTTCGGGACCCGGGTTCGACTCCCGGCGCCTCCACCAATTTGTTGCTCTCCTTTCCTGGGACCGGAAGGCATGGAAGCTACATGGCCCGAGGTTCGCGCAAATCTCGCTCTTCAAGAACTGCCCCCGATGGGGGCGTGGTGGTGTGGAAACCGCGGGGACCCTCTTCCAGGAGTGTGGTCGATCGGGTGCAGCGCAAGTTGGGGGTTCGTGGTTTGGGGCATTGCGGAACCCTGGACCCCCTCGCCAGTGGCGTGATGGTTCTCACCGGTGGGCTGGGAAGCAAGTTCCAACAATGGCTGACGATCCACGACAAAAGTTATGAAGCAACCATCTGGTGGGGGTTGGGGAGTGACAGCGGCGATGGCGAAGGACCCCTGTGGTCTCCATCGACGCCAGTGTCGCTGCCGACGGCTGCCGATGTCGAGGCGATTCTTCCGCGTTTTCTGGGTGAACAGGAGCAGATGCCGCCGCTGCACAGTGCGGTTCGCATCGATGGCCGACGTGCCTATCAAAGTGCCCGGGAAGGGAAGGATGTCGATCTGCAAGCACGATCGATTCGCATCGATACCTTGCAACTCCTGGAGATGGACGGGCCTCGCTGCCGCCTGCGGGTCGATTGCGGGCCGGGGACCTATATTCGCAGTCTCGCCCGAGATCTCGGTGAAGCATGGGGGATACCGGCAACGTTGATCGGTTTGCGTCGCCTCTCCTGTGGGGTTCATACCCTTGAAGAGGCGGTGTGTTGCGATCAGATTTGCAGCGACGATTGGTGGCCTCTGGAGCAGTTGGTGAAACACCTTCCAAGACACGATCTCAGCGAAGATGAATGCCGACTCCTCGCTCAGGGGCAGCAGTTATCGGGCACGGTCGATGGGGAACGGGTGGCATGGTGCCAGGAGGTGGTCCAGGGAATCGTCGAACCCGGCAGTGACGGCATCAGTGACGGCATCAAGGCACGGCGTTGGCTTTCCCGGGGGGTGCGAGAAGCTGGCGTGGAGCAAGATCCTGTTTAGGGGCGCTCCAATTTGATGGCATCGATGACCAAAGTCTTCTTGTGTGACGGCGGCACCGTCAGCAACGTCAGAGCCTGAATGTCGGTCCACGTCAAATTGGGATCCTTCTTCAGGTTCTTGACCAGATCGATGCGAAAGTGATTCCAGCCTTTGCGCTTGATGGTCACGTTATGAGAGTAACAGTTATTGCGCAGATAGCCGGCGAGCCCGCCCATGTTTGCCCACGCTTGATTGCCACCCTCGATCGGATCGGTGCCAAAGTAAACGACGTACTTGCCGAAGTTGTCGTCTTCATTGAAGACGGAAAAGGTGAGCCACCGATAATCTTCGACGACCACATTTTCGAGGCTTGCCAGATGCAACCTGCCAAAGGCGAAGTTGCCAAAGGCTCCGCCACCGGTGTTCCCGGATGACCAGATCAGTGCGCCCTTGCCTTCGTGAATCACATCCGGATCTTTGGTCAGGCGGGTTTCATTTTCGGGCCATGCTTCCCGGGCTTTCTTCTCCGGCTCCGGGGGATCCTCCTCAAAGGTGGCAAGATCGAAGAAGAGTTCCGGGTACAGGATGGTGCGCAGTTCTTCAAGGTGGTCAGCGAGAGGAGTGTCGCCGTACTTTTTCTGTTGAGTCAGCCATGCAGACCATGCTCTGCGCCATTTTTTGCGATCGATGTCCTTGCTGATCTTGTCGAGATTCTTGCCCCCCTTGGCCGCTTCGAGATAGCCATCGACGATCTTTCGCGAATCTTTGTCGGCGGTCGCCTTGAGAACCTCCTGAAACGCCTTCGTCGACTCTTTCCAATTTTTCTCGTCGAGGGCGGTGCGCCCATCTTCGAATCGCTGCTTTGCTTCGGGGGTCTTGAAGGTGGGTTGGGGATCTTCGACGGGGGCTGGGGTGGAGCTGTTCGCCTCAAGATCTGCGGGGAGTGGAGAGATCAGAGTCACGAAAATCAGCATCGCCCCCATGATCGGGAGTGCCAAATCGTGAAGGATCGATCGTTGCTGTGAGTACATCATTCTTCCTCCTGCCCCAGTTGAGGCATCCATGCGGGAGAACGCAGATCTTCGGTGATCGGGAATCTCGGCACCCCAAGGATGACGAGTTTCCGTAAAGTGGTATTCTAAAAGGCGACGAGGGGGGGATTCCAGTGAGCACATTTCGAGACATTCTAGGTCTGTTCATCTTCGGTTTGATCGTCTACGGGTGTACCAGCGCCGATTCTCCGGCTCCGAAGAAACCCCAGCCCCCGGTGCCTGAAGTGATCGATCTGGGTGAAATCCAGCCCGACCCGGTGATCTCGGACAAGCCCCCGGCGAAACCCAAACTCAAACGGGAAGACCTTCCTGATCTGAGCGCCGATCAGATTGCACAGGCAGAGAACCTGGTGATGGGATCCTGCAGTCGTTGCCACGCACCGTTGCCTGCAGATGCCCTGCCCAAAGCATCTTGGGAACGAGTCATCCTGTCGATGGCGGAGATGGAGGGGCCTTGGAAACAGCCCCCTCCAACCCTGGAAGAGTTGGCTGTCGCCCTCTACTGGTATGAGAAGGAGGCACCGGAAGCACTCGAAGTGATTCGTCACCCCCGTGAAGAAGCATTGCAGTTTGAAGTCGTCGAACTGACTCCCCGGGGATTGGAAAAGGAACGGATTCCAGCGGTCTCTGACATCATGCTCTTCAAGGGGAAGCGGGGAATTCCGGAAGGATTGATGATCTCCGAGTTGCGCAGCAGCCGTTTGATGGCGATCCCCTACGGTGAACTCGACCCCGCAAATTTGCGCCCCTTCCTGGGCCCGGTCGATTTCAACTACCCCGCTGCGATCAGCCACGGTGATTACAACGGGGGACGGCTGGACATATTCGTCGCCAGCCTCGGTGGCATGAATCCCGACAACGAAACCGCAGGAGGGGTGTCGTACATCCTTTATGAGGACGGGGGTTGGAGAAATGTCCCGATTCCCGTCGAATTGGGTCGCGCATGTGACATCGATGCTGCGGATATGGATGGAGATGACGATACCGACATCGTGGTTTGCGCCTTTGGGTTCCGCGGTCCTGGCCAATTGGTGTGGTTGAAAAATATTCGCGACCAGTTTGTGGTCAAAGTCCTCGATGAGCGGGATGGATTCGTTGCGGCGATCACCGACGACGTCGATGACGACGATGATGAAGATATCATCGCCCTGCTCTCTCAGGAGCACGAAGTGCTGCTGCAATTCACCAATGATGGCGAGGGAGTTTTCACCATGAAGGAACTTCTTCGCCTGCCCCATGCGGCCTGGGGTTCGTCAGATCTGATGCGCGTCGATCTGGACCGGGATGGGGATCGTGACTTGCTGCTGATCAATGGGGATACTTTGGATGATCACACTCCCAAACCGGTCCACGGTGTCCGTTGGCTTGAGCGGGTGGGTTCGGAGTTTGTCGAATTTCACGAAATATTGCTGCTTCCCGGCTGTGAACGTGCCGCAGTCGGCGATCTCGACGGTGATGGCGATTTTGATGTCGTCGGTGCTGCCTTCATGCCGCAACTGCCGGTCGAAGAGTGGGATCGCTGGGATTCCCTGGTTTGGGCAGAAAACCTCGGCGATGCCGAAGCGTGGGATGTGCGTAGCATCGAAGTGGGTAATCCGGTTCATTCCGCCGTCTACGTCGACGATCTCGATCGTGATGGAGTGATGGATATCGTCACCGGAAACTACGTCTGGATCGAAGCGACCGGAAAACCTCAGGTACGACGCGATTACCTCACCGTCTGGCGTGGCTTGTCCAGACCTTGATCAGCGATCAGCGGCCGCTGGTTCCGCTTCCCCGAGGGGACTCTCCTGCGGTGGAGATTCTTGCGGTGCCTCCAAAATTTGCAACTGGTCACGCAGTCGCTGCTGGAGTTCTTGCAGACCGGGGACGAGGTCGGTTCCCTCCAGGCGTTGGAGCAATCTGCGCGCTTCAACGGCCTCCCTGCGGGCGAGGCGCACACGGGTTTCCAGCAAGATCGCCAGTGCATTCCCCGGTTCGAGGCGCCGGGCACGTTGGTAACTATCCAAGGCTCCCGGATACATCTGCTGTGATTCGAGGAGTTGGCCCAAATTGATCCACCCATGGGTGTAAAGGGGATCCACTTCGATCGCCTTCCGCACCGCCGCGAGAGCCCGGGGGCCATCTCCGGAGGCGAGCAAGGTGCCGAGGTTGTTCCAAGCTGGGGCATAATCGGGATTGGCGCGAACCGCTTCCTCAAAGTGCAGTTGTGCGCCGACGAAGTCGCCGCGATTTTGCGCCAGGATTCCGAGGTTATGAAGGGCCCTGAAGTCATCGGGATCCTGTTCGAGACACTGTTGGTAGCACTCTTCAGCGAGATCCAGGTCGTTCCGTTGCTCATGAATGTAACCCAGTGCCATCGGATCAATGCAGTAGGTTTCCATCAAAGTCCGGGATGGGATGGGAATCAAATGGACGATGATGCTGATCAGCAAGAGTGGCACCCCATCCCGCCATGTGAGGGAGGATCGCACCAGACCAACTCCTCCGAAGACACAACCCAGTGCAAGGATCGGCACCCGATATCTGCCAGCGACAAAGAAGGCCCATGCCAGGAAGGCAAGAACACCGACGGTGACCAGGATGGGAAGACCACGATTCCATAATTCCCTGCGCAGCTTCCATCCTCCGAAGATGAGAAGCGCGATGAGAAATCCGGATGAACCGGGGCCGTAACGCAATATGCGCAACACCAGATTGCGCTCTTCTTCATCGACCAGATTTTTGTTGTTGGGGACATCCCGGGATGAGACTAGGGCGAGGGCTTTGACCCCCATCCGCTGTAGCCAGGCCCCAGGCTGCGAAGTGATCTCTTCGACTGCCAATCGCAGATAAGCCCGGCTCTTTGCAGAAGGTTTCTCGATGTCCCGGGTCAATTCCAGAATGGCATCCCAGCGGGGGCCTGCAGCGACCGAAGTGAGGCCATCGGCGCCGATTTCGCCTCCTGCCCTGTTGCCGATGTAGAGGTTGATCCCACCATTGGAACTGACGATGACCCGATCCTCCCCGGCCCAGCGATTGAGGGCCATCACCGGTCCGAGGGTGATGACGAAGCCGATGAGAAGTGCTGCCACGGAGTTCCATCGTTGGGGGGTATGCCATGATTTTCGCAACGCCATCAAAGCGTAGACGGCACCGAGAGGGAGAGCGACGGCGCGGGTGATGGCCGCAAGGCCGGTGATGAAGCCAACGAAAAACCAGGAGAGTTCGGATGCTGCGGGCGCTGAATCGGCAGCAGGGTTCCACAGTCGATCGAGGAGATCGACGGCGAGAACGATCAGGAAACAGAAGAGGGTTGTGTCGAGGAATTGACCGCAGAAATAGGCTGCGAGCCCACTGACGGAGTAGAGGATCCCGGTCCAAAGGGCAGCCCTGCGCCCGGCCCAACGCCACGCCATTCCGGCAAGCAGAACGGTAGTTCCGGAGTCGATGAGCGCCTGCAAAATCTTCACAAGCCATGCAAATCCGGTAGGCACTCCTTGTCCATGAGTGCCGAGATCAGCGAAGCCGATCCCGAGTATTGCGAGGAGAGCGGGATACCCCGGCGGTTTCCAATAGGGGGTCCCTGCTGAAGGTCCATCTTCCAGGAAATTGCGAGCCTGGTCGACATTGGTCAGCTCGTCGACGAAGGGCTGCTGGAAACAAATGTCGTGGGAAGACATCTGTGTGACCACACCGACACGAATCAACAATGAGAACAGGAACAGGATCAATAGCAGACGGGATGAATCAGCGAGCACTCATCTTCCCTTCGATGCAGGATTGTTACTGCAGACCTGTTACTGGAGGCCTGGCGCAATCCTCAGCATCCCCTGGGTTCCGGTGATGTGACGAACCGACTCTTCCGGTGTGAACACGCCCAGAGGAACCGGGTCAGCGCCGCGGAATACCTTTGTATTTCCTGAATCGTCGTAGGTGCCGAGCAATTCAAAGGCCTTGTCATAGACGGAGTTTGTCGCCAAATCATTGTTGGTCCCACCGACTTTTACGGCGATTTTTCGGTGACCGATGTAGCCGATCAGTTCATCGGCTTTGTAAATTCTGGAATAGGATTTCTCGGAAACGGTGGTTTTGTCAGGAGAACCCGTAGACACCGTTTTCACCGGAGTTTGACCACAGCCGAGGAGTCCGACAAAGATGAGAATCATCAGCAGGCTCTCAAGGCGTTGCACCCTGTTGTTGGAGAGACAAGGCTTGTCTGGCGATTTCAAGATGGCATCCTTTCTCGGGAGCAGTGATTCGCGGTCCGAACCGTCAGAAGGGACGTCCGGATGGATTTCACCCTAGCGGAGTCCCTCGGCGGGATCTACCACCTCGTGATCTCAGGTTCTGCCGTGGTGGGTTGTTTCATCGTCGCTCTGGGTCTGCCCGGGCAGTTTTTCCCGGGATTGGTGGCGACGATTTTTTGGGCGAGCGGTGCGACGGGGGTCGATGAAGCCCCGATCGCGACGGGTGGAGATGCTCTGCTCTTGCTGGGGCTCGCCTTGTTGGCAGAAGGGTTCGAATTTGTCAGTGGACTCATCGGTGGACGCGCCGCGGGCTCCCGATGGCGCGGGGCCCTCGGTGGAATGGCTGGCGGCTTTGTCGGGGCCATCTTTGGAAATTTGATCCTGCCTCTCGTGGGAGGGATTGTCGGAATCATCGTCGGTACTTTTGTCGGTGCCGTCATCGGGGAATCGACAGGGGAGGAAGCGGTCGATGAGAATCAGGCGCTGAAGGTCGGCTTTGCTTCGGCGATCGGGCGCACATTGGGCCTGGTAGCCAAGTTGGCGATCTGTTTCGCGATCGGATTCTGGGCGTTGATCGTTTGGCTCTTCTGATGGGATTTGCCGCACGTCGTTCGATGAGACAGGCCACACTCCCGTGCTGGCGGACATCTTCAGCGAATCTCCCGGGACTGATTACCGGATTGATTCCAGGTGAACTTGACAGAAACCCGCAGGGGGATATCCTTCAGTCTCAGGCAGGTGGATGAAGATCCAGCGACTGCCTTTGACCTGTCGCCAAGGGGGATGCCCATCATGGCTTAACATGATGGCTTCACGGGATGGCTTCTCCGATTCAGGGGCCACGGCTGGCAGGGGACGTAGCTCAATTGGTTAGAGTCCCGGACTGTCGATCCGGTGGTTGCGGGTTCGAATCCCGTCGTCCTCGCCAGCCGTGGCCCTGTTATTCTTCACTCGGGCATCTTCAACACCCGGTATCTTCAACACCCGGTATCTTCAACACCCGGTATCTTCAACACCCGGTATC
>CAYRAM010000055.1:0-7435 GCA_964422295.1 uncultured Planctomycetia bacterium
CTCCGACCTCTTCGATGTCAACGAAACGCTCTAGCCAGCTGAGCTAATCGCCCACATTCCTGTCTTGGACAGGTCCCACAGTGTAGCGATCTCCGGAGATCGTGCAAGACGAGTCACCGGAGATCGCAGCAGTGCAAAGATTGCAGTCAGTGGGGCTGATTAAAGACTGGCGAAGAACCTCGCCACCTGATCCAGAAGTTGGCCGCCATTCTGCTGCACCTGTGTGCCGAAGCGCATCAGTGCCTCATGGGCGATGGATCCTGGGCCTGCGAACCATGCGGACATCACGATCATCGATGGCAGTGCAAAGAGCATGGTGTAGACACCAACAGTGTGGGGGGTCAGCGCCGGTGCTTTGTTTTCGGCACCGAAATCAACCTCGACCAGATCTTCACCATCTTCCAGAGCGCTGATCGCTGCGGAATAGTCATCTGCCGGGGTCGTAATCGTTTCGAAGAGATCTTCTTCAATTTCTTCCGGGGTCGTTTCCTCGTCCGTCTCTTCTTCGGCGGTCATGTCATCGGTGGTGGTGATCACATCCCCGGTAGAGGCTTGCATCTCAGCGGCCTCGAGAGCTGCTGGTGATGGAGAAGTGGGAATAGAGGAGTTTGATTCCAACTCGATGGGGGTTTGCTGCGACTCGTCATAATTCTCATCAAAGGAATCTTCACCAAAGTGGTCATCATCAAAATCGGATTGTCCGATTCCATCAGCGATGCGATGGACTTCCTGGCGTAGTTGTTCCAACTCCTCGGATGAACAGGATGGCTCTGGAGCACCGAATTCGGCACCGGGAAGGATGACTTCCCCATCGATATCGATCACCATCCAGGTTTCACAGCGAGGACACTGAAGTTTGCTTTTTTCTTCTACGGTTTCGACGGCGAGTCGCACCGCACAGGCGAGACAGTCAAACTGCCACGACTCTGTTTCTTCGGTGGCTTCGGTATCTTCGTCTTCCCCTTCGAAATCGATCGCCTCTTCCATCTCGGAAAGATCGTAGTCCGGTGAATCCTCCTCAGAGGAGAGCCCGAAGACGTCATCTTCGATCAGATGCAAAGTCGTCTCTTCGCTGGGGGCAGGCTTGCTGCGCTTTTGGGCGATGGTCTCACTGGAAAAGAGATCCAGGTCCTCCATCGAGTCATCGCTGGATTTGAACCCTGCCCCCTCGGGAGTCACGGGATCATCAAGGAGGGAGAGCTCGCTGGTCGCAGGGGCATCCTCCGTCGCTCCTGAGCAACGTGCACAGTGGATGGAGCCGTCTTCAGGACCATGGTTCTTGTCGGTGATGGCACCGCAGTCGTCACAATAAATCATCGATTTCTCCCAATCAAACCCAGGGGCCGGCGCTGTATACCAAGGTCATGGCACAGAGTCCGACATTGATGGCCAATGGAAATTTGCTCAACGAACGGGTTCGCTGATCGAGAATCAGAACGAGCGCTGTAAAGATACCCACCCCGGCCTGGATCACTGCAACAGAGAGCGTCAGGCCGGGAAGGACCGGACCCCCTGTTGAACTGAAGTGGATCGCGAGAGCCAGGCAGGCGGCCACGACGATAGCGCAGCCCAAAGAGACGGTTTGCAGAAAGTCACCCCGATGAAATTCCGGGTCACCGGTCGGGATCACACCCAGGCTCAGGGAGAGCAAACTGATCAGCGCAACGATGGAATTGAAGGGGGATCCGACGGCCAACAGGGATACGACACTGTCGGGAAGATTCGGGAAGTATGCGAGGAGATGCCCCGGCACATTCAGGGAGACGAATGCAAACCCGGCGATGCCGGTCAGGGTCAGGACCGATTTCCAGGAAGTCATGTTTGACCTTTCCGGGGCCGCAGCCCCGTAGACCCTGTGCAATTTCCGCGGTGCCCAAGGGGCATCATCGCGGGGAGGGTCCACGGAGAAGACTACGATGCGCCCGGGGGATGCGTCGAATGGGGTGGAAGCAGGCTCAGAAGGGGTTTGTTCCCCGCCGCGAGGCGGGGAGGCTGAGCCGGGAGACCGGACAGGGAGGAGTCTGGGGGCGCGGCGCTTGGAGCACACAGATCGGTCATAAGATGTTATGCTTTCTGGACGTGTGCATGTGCACCGGGGCTGTGCGTGTGCATGTTCAACGGGGAAGTACAGGTGGTCAGCAGCTCCCGATCGGGAAGGTGTGGGGCCTCAGGAGGAGTCAATGGTGGGGATGCACGGAAGATATATACCGAGCGGCGCTCTGTCGAAAAAGTGGGATCATCCCGATCCCCGAGAACTTGAGCGTCTCCAGATGGAACAACTCCGTCGACACCTGCGAGAAAAGGTATTGCCGTTTCATCCCCACTATCGCGAGAAACTCGCCGATCTCGAAGTCGAATCGTTGCAAACCTACGCAGACATGGACCAGATTCCATTTTCATCGAAAATGGATGTCGCTCCGACAGCGGAGCACCCCGATCGTCCGAAGAGTTTTGTCCTTCAACCCGATGCTGAATCGGTCAAGAAGGTCCTGACACCGGTGCAAAAAGCAGGCTTGATGTGGACCGCCTTGCGTCACGGCAAAGCAGAGGTTCGCAAGAGATTGGGCACGGAGTATCGGCCAGTTCAAGCTTTCTTCACTACTGGCAGGACTGCTTTGCCGACCTCCTTCTTTCTCAGTCGCTATGACATCGACATCCTGCAGGAAGCAGGGAAAAGGATGGGTGAGGTGATTGGAGTCGAAAACTCCGAAGATCGCCTCGTCAGTGTGTTTCCATATGCTCCCCACCTGGCATTCTGGCAAGTCCATGGTGTTGGTTTGTCCAATGAGATCTTCACCCTCCACACCGGCGGGGGAAGGGCGATGGGCACCGACGGAATTTTGCGAGCCCTGGAAAAGATGCGCCCCAGTCACCTGACCGGAATTCCAGGATACGTCTACCACCTGGTCCGCCAGGGGATTGAAGAGGGCAGGGATCTCTCTTCAATTCGGGTTCTCTTTCTGGGTGGGGATCGCGTGACCCGGGGGTACAGGGAGAAACTGACCGAACTGCTGATCAGTAACGGCTCGAAGAATCCACGGGTGGTCAGTGTTCTCGGATTTACCGAGTCGAAGAAGTGCTGGATCGAATGCTCCGGAGGGGTGGATACCGGTTTTCACACCTATCCTGATCTGGATCTTTTCGAAGTCGTCGACCCGGAGACGGGGCAGCGTCTTCCCGATGGGGAAACCGGCGAGTTGGTCTACACTCCCCTCGATGGAAGGGGATCCTTGATCCTGCGCTATCGCACCGGAGATCTGATCAATGGCGGCATGACCCATGAGCCGTGCCCGGCATGTGGAAGAACGGTGCCGCGCTTCTCCTCCGATCTGAGTCGTGCTTCCAACAAGACCGATATGTCGCTGACCAAAATCAAGGGAACTCTCGTCAACCTCAATGTGATTACCGATCTTCTCACCGATTCTACCATCGTCGATGAATGGCAGGTGGTTCTGAGCAAGAAGGATAACGATCCCCTCGAGGTCGATGAGTTGCATATTTCTGTCAGCCTTCGTGAGGGAGTCGATCCTGGGGGAGCCCCAGAGATCCTCGGGGGTCAAATTCAGGAGGCTTCAGAGGTCCGACCGAGCAGTGTTGGAATCGTCGACCGGGATGAGATGCTGCAGCGCTTGGGAATGGAAACGCAGTTGAAGGAATCCAGGGTTGTCGACCTGCGCGATTCTGCCGGTGAGGATGGCTAAGCGATGACGGCAATCTCGGTAGCCCTGGGCGGCGGCGGAAGCCGTGGCTTGGCCCATTTTGGCGTGCTGCAGGTGCTTGAAGAAGAGGGCATCGAGATTCGCAGCGTCTCCGGGATTTCATCTGGAGCCATCACCGGCGCCCGTTGGTGCCTCGATCCGGATGCCGCCATCCTGTCCCTCAAAGCCATCGAGTTACTCTCTTCTCCAGAGTTCAAGCGCCTGCGGATCGGCGGAATGATGCTCGCTGCAGCAGACGAAGATCGCACCGGACTGTTGGAGACGGTGCGCTCCCTGTTTCGGCGCGGACTTCACCTGGCGCATCTGGCGCGCAGGACTTCCGTGGTTGAAGAGGGAATCCTTGAGGAACTGATGGAGTTGCTGGTTGGCGAAGGTGATTTCAGCGACTGTCGAATTCCCTTCCAAGTCGTGGCACTCGATCTGAAAGAAGCCCGGCTGGTGACGATGAGAGAAGGGACCTTGCTTCCCGCTGTCACCGCTTCCTGCGCTTTGCCCGGGATTTTTCCCCCGGTCGAGTTGGATGGGATGCAATTGATCGATGCCGGTGCGGTTTCCAGTGTACCGGTGATGGCTGCTCGAGCCGGAGATCCTAACGCCATCGTTCTTGCTGTCGATCCATCCCGAAGTTTGGTTGCCAGCGAAACCAGAACGAGCGGGATTGATGTGGTTCAACGTGTGGCAAGCATCGCCCGCAACTGGCTGACGGAGCAGGAACTGCTCGGAGCGGATCTCGTCGTGCGTCCCCGGGTGGGGCAGAGAACGTGGTCCGATATGAGCGATCTCGCCAGTGTTGTCGAAGCGGGAAGGGATGCGATGAAGGAAGCGCTGCCGCGCTTGCTCGAATTGATGGAACTGCGACAGCGATCTTCCAATTCATAGATTTTGCATGATCCTTGCCGAGCAAGAGATGCTGCGGCGAGTCTTGCCCGATCCAACTTCCCGGGCTAGGGTGCCTTGGATGGGATTTCCCCCCATCGGAGGTAATTATGTCGTCTCGCGAAAAAGCGGTTCAGCACGGGTCCGAATCTTCCTCCTGCGCTGGATCGGAGCAGCGCTGGCAAAGGAAGCGACTTCCCGAATGGCTTCGGATGCCCCTTTCCAAAGGAGGAAGAAGCCGGGATACCGCTGCTTCCCTGGGAGAACGCTCACTCCATACCATCTGTGAGGAAGCGCGCTGTCCCAATCGCAATCATTGCTGGTCCAGGGGAACGGCGACCTTTCTCGTCATGGGAGAAAAGTGTACCCGCTCCTGCCCCTTCTGTTCTGTTGCCGGGGGAGTCCCCGGCGCGCTCGATCCGGAGGAGCCACGCAAGGTCGCCGAAGCAGCGCTGGAACTGGGTTTGAAACATGTGGTCGTGACATCGGTCAATCGTGACGATCTCCCTGATCAGGGGAGCCAACACTTTGTGGATTGCATCGGTGAGCTTCGCAATCGGATTCCTGGGGTAAAGGTCGAGGTATTGACCCCCGATTTTCGGGGTGATACCGAGGCGGTGGACCGCGTCATTGCCGCTCGACCAGACGTCTTTAATCATAATATTGAAACGGTTCCATCCCTTTATCGCAGAGTCCGTCCCGGGGCTCGCTATCAACGCAGTCTCGATTTGTTGGGGCGGGTCGCTCAGTCCAGTGAACAAGATGGCTTGTCAAAGATGTGGCCAAAGTCAGGCCTGATGCTCGGGCTCGGGGAAACAGCGGAGGAGGTTGAATCACTCCTGGAAGATCTTTATCGGGTTGGCGTAAAGATCGTCACCATCGGCCAATATCTGCAGCCGGAACCGGGCAGTCTTCCCGTCGAAGAATACATTCATCCCGATCGCTTTGAAGAGTTGCGGCAATTCGGGGAATCGTTGGGATTTCCGATGGTGTTTTCGGGTCCATTCGTGCGCTCTTCCTACATGGCTGATGCCCAGGTTCCGCTGTCGTGATGGAACAATTTATCGCATTTGAAGGAGCGGATGGATGTGGCAAGTCGACCCAGATGGATCGGCTTGCACAGTGGCTTGAAGCCCGGGGTGATGAAGTGGTCAAGGTTCGGGAGCCGGGATCGACCGATTTGGGAGAGCGCATCCGCAGTATCTTGCTCGACGCTTCGATTCCGATGACCGCAGAAGGTGAAGCACTGCTCTTTTTTGCCTCCCGTTGTCAACTCTTGGACGAGGTGATCGAGCCCGCCCTGAAGAGGGGCGCGTGGGTTCTCGCAGACCGCTTCTATCTTTCGACCATCGTTTATCAGGGAATGGCAGGAGATCTCGAGGTGGATCAGGTCAAGGATTTGTGCCAGGTGATCTTGGGAACGCGCAGGCCTGCATTGCACCTCGTCCTCGATCTACCGACCGATCTTCTTCTCCAGCGATTAAAGACGCGCGCCGGCGATGGTGATCGATTTGAATCCCGGGAGGGGATGATCGAAAATACTGCCGCAGCATTCCGCAGCGTGTCTGGGCTCCCCGGGGATTGTATCGAACGGATCGATTCCCGCGGATCAGAGGATGAGGTTGCCGAACGCATCATTGCCATCGTGGATTCACTGCAGCGGATCAACTCGTCCGGGGATGTGAACGATGGGTGAGAGCTCAACTCCGATTACCCCCTTCGATTTTTCCCCGGGGGGGATCCTCGGCCATGAAAAGATGCGTCGCGGCTGGGGCCGTGGATTTCTTGGGGGGAGATTGGGGCATGCACATTTGGTGGCGGGCCCGGAGGGGATCGGCAAAGGGATGTTGGTACGCCGCTGGGCGGCTCTGCTCCTGTGCCACCATCCACAGGAGGATGCGGAACCGGAACCACAAGCGTGTGGCAGTTGTCCCTCTTGCAATGCGCTTCGCTCAGGGAATCACGGGGGATATCTCGAAATCGCCTCCGAAGGGGGCGGGCCGATCGAAATCGCCCGCATTCGGGAGATTCTTAATTTTCTTGCACTGCGCAATGAAGGTCGCAGGGCGATCGTCATCGACAGTGCGGATCAACTGCGGGAGGATTCTTCCAACTCCCTGCTGAAAATCCTCGAGGAGCCTCCTGCAGAGACCCACTTCCTGCTGGTGTCCCATCGGCCGGCAAGATTGCTGAAGACGATCATTTCCCGTTGCCAACGCTGGATGCTGGGGCCTTTGGAAGAGGAGTCTTTCGTTGAGATCTTGCAGAGGAACGGTATTGCCAATGACCTCACTGCGAGGCTCTTCCGCGGGGCAGGGGGGCGCCCCGGGGCTGCACTGCTGCTTGCGGATGCGATCGAGCGCTGCGGCGGCTGGGAGGAGTTTTGCGATCTGCTGCTGCAAGTACCGGAAGATCCCCGCGATCTGGTCTCTCTGGCTTTGCAGGAGGGGGAATCCTTCGATCGTGAGTCGGTAAGGCGGACACTGCGCATCATCGGGGATGGATTGTGGGCTTTGCGGGGAGACTCCATCGAGAGTCGGCGGGTCGCTGCCAACAGGACCTTGATGCTGTCCCACCTCGGACGCCACCTGGAACGATACGGCTCGGCGGATCTGGTCATCGAAGCCGCTGCCATCGTCCTTCGTTCCGAAAATCCTGAAGATGTGGTGCAACAAATTCCCCGGGTGATGGGTTCGAGCTGGTCCTGAAATACTTCCTGTGGGGGTCTGCAAGATTTTTTCTTCTCGGGGCCGGTAATGTGCTCAGTTCCCCTTGTTCATCCTGTGGGAATCCCTACCATTCGCCCTCGTTGGTCCAACGGGAAGCCGCACGCCACGGCT
>CAYRAM010000056.1:0-6757 GCA_964422295.1 uncultured Planctomycetia bacterium
GAGAGCAAGGATCGAGGAACCCGTACATGCCTGCCGAGGTCCTCGGCCCCTGCTCATGGCACATAGGAGAGTCAGAATCGAAAAAAGTGGCAAGCCCTCTTCAGCAGAATTTAACCGTTTTCTTTCCTCAACGATGCTCTCAGAGGGCCCATTTGAACTCCAAAATCAACCCTTTTCAATCCCGAAATTTATGTCGCAAGCCTTTATATAACTTGAGTTTATGGCAAATCAACAAGGCCCGATTCTAGCACCAACCCCGACCGATCCAGCCCCCCCGGAAAATTGCCAGAAATTCGGCCGGATGGTCCGATAACGTGACTAGCCTCCCGGCATCGGGTCCCCGATGAGGGTGATGTAGGTCACGATGTGGTCCTGCGGCAGCCCCAGAAACTCGCCGAGGGCGTCATCAAAGAAACCTGCAATGCCACTGACACCCAGTTTAAGACGCATGCAAGCAAGATTGACCTGGTGTCCAAGGAATCCTGAGTCGATGTGTAGATCACGGTAAACCCGATCACCCCAACACTCCACCGCCTCGGTCAAGGGTGCTGAATAGATGATTGCAGCGGCAGCATCCCCCGCCAATTCCTGACCGAGACAGTACTCTTGGAGCGATCTTCGATGATCACCCCTTCGCTTGAGTGAGAGTTGATGTTCTTCTTCGCAATAGACCCAGTGACCGCTGTCGATACCTTTGACGCGCAAAGTCAAGCAATGCACATCCAGCACTGATCCCAACCCCAGCAATCCCTGGGAACCTGAACGCAGAAATCGATGAGAAAAATCGAGCACACGTTCGAAGTCACCCCTGTCGATGGACGCACCTGTGAATTGGCGAGTGGACCTCCGTTGCACTGAAATGGAACAGAACTCACCGGCAAGATCTGCCATCGTCTCACGCAGTGTCAAGTTGCTGTCTGCATCATCCGCAACGAATGGCTCACGTGGTTTCAATTCACTCAGGGGTGAAGTCTCAAGCAACTCACTGGCCCTGTGCAAGGCGACGATGGCGTCATCTCCGGGAGGTTCTGTGAGGTGCTGTGTTGCTGAACAACGAACCGAAGCCGCTTCAATAACCGCGGAGGTCGCAGGGCTGCCTTGTTTCCATGGAACCAGAGGTACCAGGGCCAGCACCCCTTCCTCCTGATCGTCAAGAAAAAGTAACGATTGCAAACGGGAATCAATAAAGTGCGTCAAAACCTTGGCCTGGTAACCCTCGTGACCCGCCGCATGGACCAGATTCCCGAGGACATGGCCGGTGTCGAGCATGATGCGTCGATAAGCCCGATCGTGGTAGCGCCAGCGTGAACGCTGCCACAAACCGGAGAGAACGACACAGATGCGTGAGTCGTCAAAGGCGGGCTCATTCCAGCAGGCAGCGGCGATTTCATCCATCCCCACATCCTCGTAGAGCAGAACCATCTGATGGTGCGGCACGGAATAGGCATAGAGACCATCCTTGAGACCATCGATGTCGCGCAACACCAGCATCGCCTCGGTGGGATAAAGTGCGCCAGCGGATGGTGCCGCACGAAAGATCTGCGTTCCATTGGGAGTCTGTTGAAATCCTGTTGCACCGCAGGTGAAGAAAAGTGTCCTTGAAATCGCCCTCACTTCTTCACTGAGACTGCGCGGATCGAGAGGCTCCTGATCATCCGCCGGGCCAAGGGGAAAATCTTCGAAGGGAAGGTAAGGAACCAGGTCCACCGGATGTCTTGCATGCCAATGCTTCCAGGGTGGCGGCTGATTTTCAAAATCGGGTCGCGGCAGCAGGTTGATGGTCCTGCGGTCATATTTCGTTTCCTGATGGAACCACTCGGAGATGGTCAGAGGTTTGGGTGCGGACACAGCGTCAAACCTCGAGTTCTTTGGCGGCCTTGTTGAAGTTGCGACAGCCGTCCGAGGTCACCAGAACGACATCCTCGATGCGGCATCCTCCCAGCCCGGGGTAATAAAGACCTGGTTCGACCGTGACCACCATCCCCTCCTCCAAGGGGGGACCCACCGGTGAGATGCGCGGGCCCTCATGGATATCGAGTCCGAGACCGTGGCCTGTACCGTGGAAGAAACCGACCCATTTCCCATCCCGCTTTTCAGTAGGGAAGCCGGCCTCGTCAAAGATCTGTTGCACCTTGCGGTGAATCTCCTGACCGCAAGCACCGGGGCGGATCATCGATATCGCCGTCTCCTGCGCCTCCAAAACTGCCCTGTGCAGGCGTTTTTGATCTTCGCTGGCGCTTCCCTTGACCACGGTGCGTGTCATGTCCCCCCAGTAGCGGTGGGTCATGTGCTGGGGGTAGATGTCACAGATCACCGTCTCTCCGGCGCGAATCGGGCCACTTCCCACATCGTGGGGGTCACACCCCTGATCCCCCGGAGCGATGATGAAATCCCCCAGTTGCAAGCCTCGATCGAGCAGAAAGGAGCGCACACGAGCCTTGATCCGCTCCGCGGTCAGTTCTTCCCCATCCAGAAAGAGGATTTCGTCCCCCTGCGGCTCACTCTCGCGGATCATGCCGATGGCCACCTCCATCGCAGCTTCGGTGGCCGCTTGTGACTCTTCAAGGCAGCGTATTTCATGCTCCTGCTTGATCCTGCGCTCGGCGAAGAAGGGGTCGGGACGCGGTTCAACCCGGATTCCCCCCGCTCTCAGGTGATCCGCCAGTAACAGGGGAAATCGCGCAGGAACGTGGACACACCCTATCGAGCGCGATCGGAGCCAGTGGAGCACGACCCCTTCAAAAGGAACGGCATCCTTGCCTTCACTTTCCCGGGCTTGACGTTCGATGGCAGAGAGACTGACCACTTCATCGACTCGGGCTTCCTTCTCTCCGCGACCCAATTCGAGATCTGTGAGCAGGATGGCGCTCCCGGCGTCATCTTTCAGCCATGTGAAAGCATCGACGGCAAGAAATCCCGATGCCCACAGCAGATCCGGCTCCCTCTCGCTGGCATCGACCAGCAATTGAGCACTCTTTTCTCTTCCCGCATCGGTCACTGGAGCCCTCTCTTCCAACCACAAACGGAAATTCCCCGGTTTGCCTCCCCTGCGTATCACCCCGAATGGAGGTGGGCAAGCCCCCAGAGGAGGTTGATGGCGATTTGCGGGGCTTTTCGATCGCATCGTACTCTTGAGGGCCGAAAGGTGACTACAGGTCGTAGCCACACCCATCGGCTCATGGAGGCGATTTGGGACTGATGAAATCCTGGAAATCCCGATCTGCTGGATCATCCGTTTCTGGATCCACGGAGCAACGCTGGATGACTCTCTTTGAAGCAGGGGGCGAGGATTCTCTCCTCAACAAGGCCACCCAACTCCAAAATCGCCAAGAATTCGACGCAGCACTGCGATTGCTGCGTGCGGGTGTCGTCCGTTTTCAGCCCTGGCCTGAAGGGGAGGAGAAACTCGCCTTCATCGAGCGCCAGTACGCCCGCAGTGAACTGGCGAACCTCCAGGATGATGCCCAAAACAATTTCTCTTCCCTGACCGCGTCTCGCCTCGCCGACACACTCGACATCCTTGGCGATCGATCCGGCTGGCAATTGTGGACGAGGGCAGCCATCGAAGAGGACCCCTGTGATCCGGAAGGATACCTGGCGGTCGCCCGTTCCCACCTGCGCAAATTCTGTCGGGAATCGGATGCGGTCGCAGGTCTCGGCGCACTGCGCTACCTGACCAAGGCGTGTCAACTCAGACCGGGGCATGGCGAGTGCCTGCGCGATCTTGCGACACTGCTATTGAATCTGCGAGCACCCCTTGCCGCCTCGAAGGTGCTAGCCCCCCTGACCCGCGCAGTCCCCAGTGACCCGATGGTCGTTGCGCTTTCGATTTTGGCCGCAGAACTCCCACCGGAGAAAACCACCAATGTTCAGGAGCTGTTCCTGCGTTGGGAAACGGGAGTCGAACCTCAACACTTCAAAGGGAAACCGGCGCGCTTTGCGACACCCCAAGGCATCGATCTTTGGGAGATCTCTACAGATCGTTCCATCGTTGCCACCTCTGAAGATGCAGATCTCTCCGACACCACGTTGGAGAATTATTCGGTCATGGTCGGCACCCTTCAAAGAGCACTACCCCAGATGGGGATGGGGAACTTTCAGCGATTCACTTCCCGTGGCAGGGGAGGAATCCTGATGGGGCAAATGGAGGACGATTCAACCCTGATCGGACACACTGCCCGCGCTTCCCATGAACCCCAGCTCGCACGACTTCTTGAGAAGACCCGCGAACTCGAGGTGCGCCGATGAAGTCCCTTCTCGAAAACCTCAATCAGATTCCAGGAGTTCACGGGTCGATGGTGATGACGGAGGACGGCATGGTCGTGGCCTCGGAGTTGACGGCCGATCTCGACAGCGAATCGCTGGCAGCAATCACATCCGGAGCTCGCTTGTGCATCCATCGCTCAGCGATCCAGTGTGGTGATGGCGAACCCCATGAAATTGTCCTCGAAGGAACCGATGGAAACCTGGTCCTGCTCGAAGTGGGTGAAGCGACTCTGATCGTCGTCACCCATGCGGGGCTCAAATTGAACAGTGGAATGTTGGAAATCAGAAGTGTGGCCAGAAAGTTACGTGGGATCCTCGAGATCCAGACTTCTTGACAGGAAGCGCGGCCACTAAAAAAAACAGGAGTAAAAATGGTTCAGATCAACTTCTCCCTCAAGGAAGTGAACTGCAAGATCGTCTACTACGGACCCGGATTGAGTGGCAAGACCACAAATCTGGAAGTAGTTCATTTGAAGGCACCCAAAACGAGCGTGGGTGACCTCACAAGCATCGCAACGGAAGGGGATCGCACCCTCTTCTTCGACTTCTTGCCCCTCAATTTGGGACAAGTCGCCGGCATGAAAACTAAATTTCAAATCTACACCGTCCCCGGGCAGGTCTACTACAACTCAACACGCAAACTGGTGTTGCAAGGTGCAGACGGTGTCGTCTTTGTCGCCGATTCCAAGCGCGGCAAGATGAAAGAAAACATCGAAAGCCTGGGTAATCTCGAAGAGAACCTCAAGGAGCACGGGCTTTCCTTCGACACCATCCCGGTGGTCTTCCAATACAACAAGCGTGATCTTCCCGATGTATACAGTGTCGAAGAACTGCATCATGAATTGAACACACGCAACTTCCCACATGTGGAAGCGGTCGCACGATCCGGTGAAGGTGTCTTTCCGACTCTGAAGAAGCTCGCCGCCATGGTGCTCAAATCACTCAATCAGCAGCACTCTTCGGTCAAGAGCAGGTCTGGGACCACTCCCTCCGAATCCTCCTCAGCTGTTGCTTCCGCCAATGGCGATGCTGCGGTTGTCGGAACCTCTGCAGCAACAGCAGTAGCAACCTCTGCGACGAGGACACGAGTCTCCGCATCAAGGCAGACCAGCCCCACAGGGGTGCAGACGATGTCGACTGCCGCATCGATGACCACTGCTGTTCGTCCGCGCATCGTGTCTTCACCCCGTCGCCAAAAAAGCCGTCGTGGAAAAGTGCTCGGCCTCGTCGCCGGAGTGGGAATCCTGCTCGCCGCCGTCAGTGCATGGGTCGCTCACGCCTTCGGCTTTTTCTCTTGAACCTGGAAGGAGCATCATGATCAGTGACAGCGATCACCTGAGGAATCAGCGTCTCGTTTTCTACCGCGAAGACATCGAACAGATCGACCGGGTTCTCGGCAACTTCCTCGATTTGTCTGGCAGCAAATGCAATCTACTCATCGACAAAGAAGGCCACATGGTGACCTACTGCGGAGATACCAGTTCCATCGATGAGCAAACCGTTGCCGCTCTCGTCGCCGGTTCGTACGCCGCCACCCGAGAGATGGCGCGCCTTCTCGGAGAAGATGAGTTTTCCGTACTCTTTCACCAGGGACGCAAGGGCAGCATCCAACTGACGATGGTCGGCGATCGCACCATCATGGCGACCGTCTTCGATGATCAAACGACGGTAGGAATGGTTCGCCTGTATGCGAAAGCTGCCAGTGACGGTCTCGAAAAGATCTTTGAGGAGATCCGTCACCGTCCTCCGGGCCGTATGCAGCTAGACAGCAATTTTGGCGATTCCGCACAGGGAGCTCTCGACTGTTTCTTCTCTGAATAAGTTCAGAGAGGCCATCGAATCGGATCGGGTCGCTTCCTAGTCCTGTCGCCGATTTTGGTCATCGAGCATGTCGAGGAGCAGGGCGCGAATATCCCATTGGCGATCCCCCGATTCCGCCATGAAGAAACATGCCTCGGCGGCGAAACGCATCAGGGCGAAGGCCAGCAGGGCGATGGCCACACCCCATGCAACAGCCCCCAGTCCTTCGACCCCGGTGAGATCGGATCCTCGATAGCGGTCGATGGTCCACAGTAGTTGATCAACAACGCGTACTCCCATCAGCAGCAGGACCACCCATGAGAGTCCCAGCAGCAGTCCCCCTATTTGCCTCAGTCGACCGTGACGCGTCCCCGCCCGCGGCTGGAAGTTGCGCACTGAACTTTCGATGCCACCGCGCATCACTTCTTCCCGTTCGAGGCGGGCGAGCAGTTCCAGGCGTGAACGTCGCTCTTCCTGCCGCTCGTTTTCGCGAGCCTGCTTCTCCAATAAGGTCTTCGACTCTTCCGGGTTGAGCACCCGCGTCTTGCGATCACAGGTCGGGCAATGGACTTTCGTCCCCAGACTGCTGTCCGGCGCCGACAGACCGGCCCCGCAATGTTCACAGATCGAAGAGACCGCCATCCGCCCTCACTTCCTGTGCTCAGTCTGCCTCAAGCCCGTCTTTAGAAAA
>CAYRAM010000057.1:0-6671 GCA_964422295.1 uncultured Planctomycetia bacterium
GGAACCAGACGCTCTACCGGCAGGCCGGCGACTTTGCGAAGGACGGCGTCGACGTATTTTTCGATCATCTTGCCTCGCCACTGGGGGGCGAAGTCAGTGTTGCCGAGGGGATTTGCGCCGTCTCCCTTGCGGGCGAGGGCAGCGGCTTCGGCGATGGTATCCGCCGTCAGCGGTTTGCCGATGAGGTGATCGATGCTTTCATGGCAACGCACCGGGGTGCTGCCGACGGAACCGAGCCAGATCTCGATGCGATCGGTGGTTTCACCGTTGCACCAGCCAGCCACGGCGACACTCAGTACTCCGTAGTCGATGGAACCGCGGCGTCGCAGCTTCCACCAGCCGGTGCGTTCCCCGGAGGGGGCAGGAACCCTGACACGGGTAAGGATCTCGTCGGGACGCTTCGTCAGATAGTGAATCCCATCATCGTTGAAGAGCTCGGCCAACGGCACGACCCGCTCCCCCTCGGTGGAGTGCAGGGTGATCTCGGCACCGAGAGCACAGAGCATCGGTACAGAATCGCCACTCGAAACCGCCCAGCAACGAGGACTGCTCGGAGCGACCCAACACACTTCCCCCTCTGCCTTCATGCAGTAGGAGATGCTGCGACGCCACTCTTCATTCTGGTTGTAGTAGGTACAGCGGGTATCGAGGCACAAGTTACCGCCGATGGTGCCGGTGTTGCGCAACACCGGGCTGGAGATGCTGGCGATCGCTTCCACCAGAGTCGGGTACTTCTCCTGCATCGTCTCGTTACCGGTGAGAGTGTTGAGGGTGGTCGTGGCACCGATGACCACACCGCCTTCATCGTCGACGCAGATGCCGTTCATCTCTGGAATCGACCGCAAGGATATGATGGTTTTCGCCTCCTGGTGACGGCGCTTCATGTTGGGCCAAAGATCGGTGCCACCGGCGACGACACGGGTGTTGGCCGGATCCTCGGCAAGGATTCGAGCCGCTTCCGCCACGGTTTCAGGAGCGTGAAACTGGAATGCAGGAAGTCTCAGCATCACTCCCCTCCCTTCACGGCATCCTTGCGCTCAGTCATGGTGCCGGTGCCTTCGCGGACCCCCGCTTCATCGATGTTGATCGCCTTGCCGTCACCGCCCTCTTCCGGGGTCGGCACGCGCAGAGGAGTTCCAAAATCGACTTCAGGGAACTTCTTCGGACCGAAGCGTGCTTCCTTGCCTTTGTCGCGCGCTTCGATCGCCTGTCGAACCATATGGGGATGGATCGGGACCTGATCTACCCTTACCCCCACCGCATCAAAGATAGAGTTGGCGACCGCCGGCATCATCGGCAACAGCGGGCCTTGGCCGACCTCCTTTGCGCCGAAGGGACCGTTTGGATCGGGATCTTCGATGATGTAGGAGGTCACTCCTGGCATATCGGCGAAGGTCGGACTTTTGTATTCGAGCATCGAGGGATGCTTGTGCACCAAGGCATTGGAGCGCTTCTTCGGCAGTCGCCGATAGACCTGCTCCTCCATGATCGCCTCGCCAAGTCCCATGTAGACGCTGCCCTCGATCTGTCCCATCACCAGTGCAGGATTGATGCATTGGCCCACATCGTGCGCCATCCACACATGCTCCACCCGATAGACCCCGGTCTCGGGATCGACGCAGGTCTCGACGACGGTGGCGCTGTAACTGTACGCCGGTGAAGGACCGACACCGGCGCCGCGATAGCGCCCCGGTGAGCGCGGAGGAATGTAACTGCCGGTGGTTCCCAAAGTGCCGAATCGGGATTCGGCAGCGACCACCGCTTCCTGCCAGGTCATCCCTACCTCAGGGTTCTCACCGTGAAAGACTCGGCCTTCGGCGAAGACCAATTCCTTGGCAGGAACTTTCAGTTTCTCTGCAACTCCCTTGGCGACCAGGTCGCGGGCACGTTCCGCCGCTTGCAAAGCAGCATTTCCTGCCATCAACGTGACGCGGGAGGAGTAACTGCCGAGGTCGACGGGGGTCAGATCGGTATCCGCCACACAAAGGCGGATGTCCTTGAGATCGATACCCAGGATTTCAGCGGTGATCGCCGCGACCACCGAATCGGATCCCTGGCCGATTTCGGTTTCACCACAGAAGAGGGCGACACAACCGGAGCGATCGAGCTGAAGTTGCACACCCGACTGGGGCATGTGATTCCAGTAGATGGGCAGCCCCGCACCGCTGAGATAGGAACCGCAAGCGAGTCCGAGTCCGTGCCCTTCGGGCAGGTTGCCGTAACGCTCTTTCCAACCGCTGCCCTCGACCACCGCTTCGATGCATTTGCCGAGCCCCATCGAACCGACCTTGAGCCAATTTGATGTGACACTGTCGGCGGGAACCAATTGCTGCTGACGCATCTGCGCCGGATCGAGCCCGAGTTTGTGGGCGATTTTGTCGAGGTGAACCTCAAAAGCAAAACGCGGCTGCGGGGTACCGTGGCCGCGCTTGGGACCGCAGGGAGCCTTGTTGGTGAAGGCACGAATGCTGTCAAAGCGATACTTGGGCAGGTGGTAGGTCACCGTCTGCAAAGCACCGGTGTAGTAGGTGCTGGCGACCCCGTAACTGCCGTACGCGCCGCCATCGAGGGCGGTCTGCAGATGCTGGGAAGTCAGGGTGCCGTCCTTTTTGACGCCGGTGCGAATCTTCATCAGCACCGGATGACGACCGCGGTGACAGTAGAAGACCTCTTCGCGAGAGAGACTGATCTTGACGGGTCGTCCCAACTTCAACGCCATCTTGGCGGTGCAAATTTCATGGTTGAAAGGGTCACTCTTGCCACCGAAGCCGCCCCCATTGGGGCAAGCGATCACGCGGATGCGGGAGGCGGGCAATTCGAGAACCTTGCTCAGCGATCGATGCAGGTAATGCGGTGTCTGCGTCGAGGAGTACACCGTCACCCGATCGACCTCTTCGGTGAGGGCGACGGTGGCGTGCTGTTCCATCGGCAGGTGGGTGTTGCCTTCGAAGTACAGGATGTCCTCGAAGATTTCGTCCGCTTCATCAAAGCCGGCATCCGTATCGCCGAACTGCATCGACAATTTCTTGTGCAAGTTGCCTTCGTCGCCGTAATCATGAATGCGCGGTTCCGGGGTGGCGACCGCTTCTTCGACATTGGCGATGGTTTCGAGGGATTCATACTCGACTTTGACCGCCAACGAGGCTTCGTACGCTTGTTCCTCGGTAAGGGCGGCGACGGCGACCACCGGGTCACCGACAAAGCGCACCTTGTCGACACAGAGGGCGTGTTCGTCCTGGCTCACCGGCAAGATGCCAAACGGATTCGGCATCGACGCACCAGTAAGAAACCCGAGGACCCCCGGCATCTTCTCCGCCACCGAAAGATCGATGTCGATGATGCGGGCATGGGGAACCGTCGACCGCACCAGTTTCATGTGAACCATGCGCGGGAAGAACAGGTCATCGGCGAAGCGGGTCTGCCCCGTCACCTTGGCGCGACCATCGACGCGGCGAAACGGCTTGCCGACCAGATTGAATTTATCGCCGGCCGGGCTCTTGCGTTGCTGATCTTTCTTTGAGGAATCCACAGGCTCATGCATCTGAGCGATCCCCTCCCGGCAGTGGCGACCCGTAGATCGCTTCCTCTGGCGGTGTGAAATCACTGTCACCACGCATCTTCGCAGCGGCCCATTCAACCCCCTCCAGGATCTTGTGGTAACCGGTGCAGCGGCACAGGTTCCCGGCGAGAGCAGCGACGATTTCATTGCGCGTCGGATTCGGATTTTCTTCCAAGAGTGCTTTGGCGGTTACGAGGATTCCCGGTGTGCAATAACCACATTGGGCTGCACCCAGATCGGCAAACGCCTCTTGCAGGGGATGGAGATCATTGCCCAGCATCATTCCCTCGACGGTGGTGATCTTCTTGCCTTCACACTCGGTTGCCAACTCAAGACAACTGAGAACGGGTTGGCCATCGATCAGAACGGTGCAGGTACCGCACTCCCCCAGCTCGCAGCCATGCTTGGTGCCGGTCAATTGCAATTGCTCGCGCAGCACTTCCAGCAACGAGTGATGAACCGGGAATCCCACCTGTTGCGGTTCACCGTTGACATCGATCGTGCGAAACACCTGCTGATGCTCTCTCGGCGCTTGCTGCTGTGAGTCCACTTGCCCCCTCCTCCGACGGTGCCGGAGATCATCGATTAAACAGCTGTGGTCAGCTCCGAAGACCCATCTCCGGCTCAAAAGGGCTTGCTGGCCCCGGGATTTCCGCCTCTGAACTGGTGATCCGGTTCTTCTCGTCGACCCGAATAACCCTGGGCATGTACTCCCGGGCTTCCGCATCCTCCAGTTCAACCCAGCTGGCGATGATCACCAAGTCCCCCGGTTGGTTTTGATGGGCAGCCGCCCCATTGATACAGACGGTGCCGGAACCTGAATCTCCGGGCAAAGCATAGGTGACAATCCGGGTTCCACGAGTGATGTTCCAGATGTGAACCTGTTGGCCCGGCAAGATATCGGCTGCCTCCAACAGATCGGTGTCCACAGAGACGCTGCCCTCGTAATTGAGGTCGGCTCCCGTGACAGTGGCCCGGTGTATTTTTGAGTGAAGAAGGGTTCGGCGCATGGCGCGAATCCATCCTTTCCTGGCCGGGAATTCGCCGACCGACCATGTTGGATCATATCCCAAGGCCACCCTTCTTCTCCAGCGAATCGCAAGAGCATGACATCGCCAAGAAACACCCCTCCAGAGCGACCGTAAAGGTTGCTCCGATAGTCCCATTCATGCAGGATGGAGCGGATACGAACGTAAAGCCCGGCCCTTCAGCAGGGGGGATTCCGGGGTCTCCTCTTCACCGTTTGACGGTATCCGGGGAGGCCTTGCCGGCTACGGACCTGGAAAGGGACAGCGGCATGGACAACATTTCCTTGCAGACCGATCCTTCTCGATACCGCCATTGGCAGATAGAGAAGAACGGTCAAGAGATGCGGGTTTTCATGAATGTGAATCCGGATCACCCCCTCAAGGATGGATATGAACTCAAACTGAACTCTTACGACCTCGGTGTCGATATCGAATTGGCAGACATCGTTCGCAGGTTGCGCTTTGAGCATCCTGAAATTACTTCACTGGTGGTCAGCAGTGCCCATGAACAGGTCTTCTGTGCAGGGGCCAACATTCACATGCTCGGAGTCTCCAGTCACGCCTGGAAAGTGAACTTCTGCAAGTTCACCAATGAGACCCGATGTGAACTGGAGGATTGGGCAGAACAGGCGGACGTCCCAACCGTTTGCGCCATCACCGGGCCGTGTGCCGGCGGCGGATACGAACTCGCACTCGCCTGTGATGAGATCTGGCTGGTGGATGATGGGAACAGTGCTGTCAGCCTGCCGGAGACTCCCCTCCTCGGTGTACTCCCCGGAACCGGGGGCCTGACCCGCCTCGTCGACAAACGCAAGGTCAGACGAGATCGTGCAGATGTCTTCTGTACCCTTGCAGAGGGTTTCAAAGGCAAAAAAGCACTCAACTGGGGTTTGGTCGATGCCATCGCACCGAAATCCAAGTTCAATGATCAACTTGCAGAGCACCTCGTCTCCCATCGGGAGCAAAGATCCGGACGGGAAGATCGCAAAGGCATCACCCTTGGAGAGATCCCCTTTGTGGACGAGGAAAATGTTCGGAAGTATTCGACTCTGAACATCACTTACGAAAATGAACGCCGCGTCGCAAAGCTGGAAATTCAGGTTCCTTCCGTAGAGGGGGCACCATCCACTGTCGAAGAGATCCATGCTGCCGGAGATCAATTTTGGCCGCTGCGATTCGCCCGTGAACTGGAAGACGCCATTCTCGATCTCAGAGTCAATCGTCACCACACGGGGCTGGTGCTGCTCAGCAGCCAAGGCGATCTGGACGACATCAAGGCGTGGGACCAGATCCTCATCGATCACCAAGGTGATTGGCTCATCGATCAGATCACCTATCTGATGAGTCATGTCATTCAACGAGTCGAGAGGACCTCTTGCAGTTTCTTCGCACTGATCGAAAGCAATTCCTGCTTCGGCGGATCGATGCTCGAGTTGGCACTTGCGTGTGATCGCCTCTACATGCTGGATGAAGAGGGCGTCGAAATCCAACGATCGCCGATGAATGAAGGGCTGTTGCCGATGACCACCGGAATCACCCGACAAGCCTGCCGCTTGCTCGGTGAATCCGAGCTTTTGAAGAGCAGCGAAGGAAATTTCGACCGCATGGAGGCGACCGAGGCCGAGGAACTGGGTTTGATCACCGAAGCCCTCGACGAGTTTGATTTTGAAGACATGGTTCCGGTTGCCATCGACGAAAGAGTTAGCCTCTCTCCAGATTCACTGACAGGCATGGAAGCCAATCTTAGATTTGCGGGACCAGAGAATATGGAGAGCAAAGTTTTCGGTAGATTGAGCGCATGGCAAAACTGGATATTTATTCGACCCAATGCAACTGGACCTCATGGAGCACTGACGCTGTACGGACGGCCTGAGAGACCGGAGTTTGCCTGGGACAGGGTTTGAACGGGGGAGTGAATTGAGCAAGGTAGATCAAAACGGCAAGATTCCCAACAATGTCGATCTCTCAAGCGACAAGCGACTCCAGCGGGCGCTGGAGCATTGGCTGCCACTTTACATGGAGTGGTGGAACGACATGGGCCCTGTGGGTTTCCAATCCAAGGACATCTACCTGAGAACCGCTGT
>CAYRAM010000058.1:0-6543 GCA_964422295.1 uncultured Planctomycetia bacterium
AGAGCATTGCCGGGCTGCCATCCAGTCGATAAACTCGGGATTCAGCGTAATTTGGAACAATTAAGCCCGACTTGCCACCGGCGGCGGCTGCTGTTTCCTTACCTGTTGGATTTGAAAAGGGGAGCCCGTGGAGCCGATCAGCGTATTACCCGATCTCATTGGAGCCTTCGAAGACACCATCGCCAACGCAGGGGATGAGCGTCGTCGATTAAACGGCCTTGTTCGAGTGGCGGAAAACTACTGTGCAGGGGTCACTGACGAATTTCTGGCTCAGTTTGAACCCAGCTCACAGAAGTACACCCGCCACCTGCTTCACGCAGATGCCGAGGACCGGTTTTCACTTTCGGCACTGGTGTGGAGACCGGGTCAAGGGACACCGATTCATGATCATCCGACTTGGGGAGTGATCGGTGTGCTGCGAGGGCGCATGCGCTTCACCAACTACGCACCGACCACGGTGGACGGCCATCAGTGCCTGGTCCCGGTGGAAACTTTTGTTGGCACGGCCGGTTCGGTGGGAACCGTTTTTCCCCCGGCGATGGATCTTCACAGGATGGACAATTGCTCCCCTGACGAAGTGGCTGTGACCCTCCATGCCTATGGCTGCCTGGTGAAGGAATTCTACATCTACAGCCCTGAGACCGGGGAACGCAGGGAAGCGACCAGCTCCTACGATACGGTTCTCGAAGGCGCGATGCCCTGATCATGCCTCCCGGCAAGGGTGTCTGAATTTTAAGACAAGCACATGATCTGTGCTTGCGTTCTCTGCCACAGCGGAGTGTCATCTTCTCTGAAACCAGAGAAGGGGTCTGCGTGCACATCGGGGTCATCACCATCAATCCGGAATTGCCCACCTGCCAAAGGATCCGTCAGGCAGGATTGAATCGGGGTCATGAGGTGACCTTGTGGTCGCTCCTCAATTTTTCGGTGAGTACCGCTGCTGATCCTCTGCTGCACTGTGGTGAACCGATCCCCCGATTTGATGCGGGCATCCTGCGTCTCGGCAGCCAACTTCCAGGGCTGGCAGTGGCAGTGGGAAGAGGATTGGAATCTCTGGGTGTTCCGCTTCTCGATTCAGTCACCGCTCTCGATCTTGCTCGCAACAAGTTCGAGACTTTGCAGCGTTTGAAGTTGTCGGGATTGCCAGTTCCGCGAACGGAATTGGTTCGCGATCTGGATCAATTGGCTGCGGCGGTGGAGAGGGTCGGGGGCGCACCGGTGGTCGTCAAGCCCCTCCACGGTTCCCAAGGTCAAGGGACGATTCTCGCAGAGAGCGCAGCGGCGGCAGTTTCGATGATGCAAAGTGTGCTGTTTCAGTCTCGAGAGTTTCTGCTTCAGCAGTACATCGAGTGTGCGGGCGAAGATATCCGCGTCATCGTCGTCGACGATGAGGTGGTGACTGCGATGAAGAGAAAAGCTCCGGCGGGGGATTTCCGCTCCAATCTGGCACGGGGCGGCATCGCCTCGACCGTGGAGCTCTCTTCGGAGATGATTCAACTGGCTCGGGAAGCGACCTCTGCAGTGGGGCTTCGATGCTCCGGTGTGGATCTGCTCCTTGGCGATCAAGGCGCGATGATCCTGGAGGTGAATGGTTCCCCGGGATTGGGGGGGATCGAAGAGGTGACCGGCATCGATGTCGCCAGCCATTGGATCAGTGCCCTCGAAAATCAGTTCCATTTGGAGAGTGAAGTCGGAAGGAATTGAAATGACGGAGGCCCAGGGTCTCAACAAGGATGAAATTTGCAGAACCCTTCTTGAGTTGGGTCACATCCTGGAAATCGCCGGATCGAGTCCCTTCAAGGTCAGGGCCTTTGCCAATGGCTCCCGGTCCCTCGAAAACTGGCAGGGGGATCTCGTGACCCTCGTCAAAGAAGGCGAAGTCACATCGATTCAGGGAATCGGCAAAGGTCTTGCGGGATTGATCGAAGACCTGGTCCTCGAAGGGGAGAGTTCTGCCGAAGAAGAAATCCGCAGTTTGGTCCCCGAAAGTTTGCTGGAATTGCTCAGAATCGCCGGTTTGGGACCGAAGAAAGTAAGGGTGATCTACGAGGAGTTACAGATTGAAACGATCGATGCCCTTGAAGAGGCGTGCCAGGGGAAGCAGGTCCAGGCCCTTGCGGGATTTGGTCAGACCTCCGAAAATTCCATCCTCAAAGGCATCCACAATCTGCGCCGCTTTGCCGGTCGTCACCTGATTTCCCAGGCACAATTGGTGGCGAGTCGTTTTCTGGCAGCGGTGGAGGGGGTTCAAGGTGTCGAGCGGGCAGCAGTGGCCGGATCGCTGCGCCGCAATCGTGAAACCATCGGCGATATCGACGTACTGGTTGCCACGGATGAGCCAGCGATGGTCCGGGATGCATTCATGCAGGTGGATGGCATTCGGGAGGTCCTTGCCGAGGGGGAGACCAAGTCACGGGTTCTCACCGAGGAAGGTACCGGAGTCGATCTCAGGGTCGTCGAGCCGGCAGCGTTTGCCCCGGCACTTCATTACTTCACAGGGAGCAAGGAACACAACACCCGCTTGAGACAGCGGGCAAGGGAGCGTGGCTGGAAACTGAACGAATACGGACTCTGGGATGACAACGGCGATCCTCTCGCGACTCCCGAGGAGGAAGATCTCTTTCAGCAGTTGGACTTGGCGTGGATTCCCCCCGAGTTGCGGGAAGATATGGGTGAATTGGCCATCGCAGAAGAACTCCACTCCCGGGGAGAGCAGTGGAAAGAGCTGGTTTCCTACTCCGATGTCAAAGGGGTCTTGCACTGCCATTCCACCTGGTCCGATGGCAAGGCGACACTGCGGGAGATGATCCAGGCCGCCTCCGATCTCGGCTGGGTCTATTACGGAACCGCAGATCACTCCAGAACCGCTGCCTACGCCGGCGGCCTGAGTATCGAGCAGTTGGCGGAGCAGCGACTCGAATTGGAGGAGATCCGCAAAGAATTCCCTCACATGACGATCTTGCAGGGGATTGAGAGCGATATCCTTGCCGATGGATCTCTCGATTATCCGGATGAGGTCCTGGAAGAATTGGATTACGTCGTCATCAGTGTTCACTCTTCTTTCAGTCAGCCGAGAGATGAGCAAACAGCCCGCATTGAAAAGGCCCTGAAGCACCCTGCAACCACCGTTTGGGGACACCCCACAGGACGATTGCTCCTCCAAAGAGATGGGTATGAAATTGATTTGGACCATCTCCTGAAGGTCGCAGCTGAAGAGCGGGTCATCGTCGAGTTGAATGCCAACCCCCGACGACTCGACCTGGATTGGCGTTGGGGGAATCGGGTCAAGGAGTTGGGGGTGGACATAGGAATCCATCCCGATGCACACTCAACCCGAGGATTGGAAGATGTGTTTTACGGAGTCGCCATCGCCCGAAAGATGGGTCTCTCCGCCGAACAGGTCACCAATTGCATGAGTCCGCAAGAGTACTTGCAACGATTGAGTCAATGCCATCCTGCCTGAAGTCTCCTGAGAGGAGCCGAGAGTGAGTCGCGAACAGAAAAGCCCAGTAGACAGTGCAGTCGAGATGCGGGAAATGGTTTTGCCCAACGATACCAACAGCCATGGCAATGTGCTCGGAGGCAAGGTGCTGCATCTGATGGACCTCGCTTGCGCCATGGTAGCGATGCGTCACTGTCGAAGACCCGTCGTCACTGCCGCGATGGACAATGTGGAGTTTCTTGCGCCGATTCCCGGCGGGCACTTCATGATTCTCAAAGCGCTGATCAATCACACAGGACGAAGTTCGATGGAGATCGGAGTGCGAGTGGAGGGAGAAGATCCCAGAACAGGAGACATCACCCACACTTCCAGCGCTTATCTGACCTTCGTCGCCCTCGACGACCTCAAGAACCCGGTCGAGGTTCCCGAACTGATCCCCACTACCAAGGAAGAGGAGCGGAGATTTCAGGAAGCCTGTGAACGAGTGGATGGACGAAAGAATCATCGCCTGAAATAACTCCTGAAGTGGATTGTCGCAGGAACCGTTGATTCGAGCCGCTATCGCTTACATTCTGATCTTCTGCGCCTTACCAGAAACTCGTTTTCGGGTTAGCCTGTCGGTTGGTCCGCTGCGCCTGCAACGATCATTGGAGATGCAGAATCAGGATCATTTCATCGAGGCTATGATGAAAGGATCAGATGGGGTTCTGGCCAAATTCTCAAGAATCAACTCATCATCGGAGTGACGAATTCCGGGAGTGCTTCCAATTTGTCCAAGGGGAGATCCGGAAGCTCTTCCACCTCTCCAGCCAGGACTGGGATGTCTTGCTGATTCCGATGAATGGATCTCTCGCCATCGAAAGTCTGATCCGGACTTTCGGAGGCAAAGTCCGGGTCGAGACCGACGGTGCATTCAGTGAACGGGTTGCACAGGTTCACCATGATGCGGCTGCCGAGATTCGATTTGGAGTGATGCACGAGACCAATGACTCCCGACTCTGCGACATCTCCCATTGCCACTTCGTTGATGCGGTCTCCGCATTGCCCTTTTTTGAGTTTCCCCATCATGCCCAAGCGGTGGTCACCGTCAGTTCAAAACAATTCGGAGCACAGGCAATTTGGTCGGTGGTGTTGATCCGCAAGAGTTTCTGGGCTCATGTCGATCCGCTGGATGGATACCTGGACCTGCGCAGGTACCGTGACTTCGCCACCATCGGTGAGACTCCATGTACTCCTCCGATCAATGCTTTGTTCTCATTTGCTGAAGAATTGCAGAGGTTTGATCTTTCCGCGTTTCGTACAAAGACCAGTGAAAGGTATGAGCGGATCAAAGATGCGGTGGAAAAGATGGGTGGAGAAGTCAAGGGTGGTCCCCCGGGCCTGACCTTTCGCCTACCGCCGGAGCATCGAATCGACAGCCGCCTCTTCTGGATCCCCCAGGGGGATGAGGGCTGGCTGCAAGCTTTCCTCTGGTCCGGTAGCGATGCCGAGTTTGAACAACTGGTCATCGAAGTTCAGCAACACTCTGTAGAAACCTACCCCTACTAAACCATCAATCCTTAGAGAGTGGATTTCAGGGGCAAGAATCGTATTCCTCACACGTTAAAGCGTCTTGGGTATTCGGATCGATTCCACAATTATTCAGAGGCTCAGCAGGAGGGACTTGGCTCAAAAAGAGATAGAACAAGAGTTGGATAGGATCCACGAGATTCAAGTTGTCATCGTTATTGATGTCTGCTGTTTCGATGCAGCCCGGTTCTGTATCGTCAAAGAAAAGCCACGACAACAGTAAAATTGAATCTGTCAAATTCAAATGACCACTATCGTCGAGATCTCCTCGAATGAACTCCCGCTCCTGAATGGGTGGAATAATTTCGATAGAGCTGTCGTTCAATTCGACCCCAGAGTCCGGAGAGTATTCGCTGCCATCGTGATCGACGAGGACCAAGTCTATGGGCAGATTTGTTTGGGAACCTGAGGGTACCAAATCGTCTTTGAATGACACCTCATAGGATCCCAGGGCTGTCCCTTGTGGAGGGGTCAACGAAACTTCGACGAGGCAGTTGTCGATTCCGGGCATCAATGGAACCAAATTGTTAGACGAATCGGTCAAAATACAAAGAACCGTCACCCCCATCGAACTAGGTTCATTGGGATCGGTCGCAGTCCCTGCTAACCAAAATTCCGGAGTATTTGACCCTCCTATTAGGGATTCGATGGCATCTCCGGGTTCCACTTCACCGACTTGCCACTGTGGAGGAACACTGAATCCTAAGGTAAATGCACCGAGAGGAAGCAAGTTGTAGAGGTAGACTTCCAGTTCCCCACTCCCATCTGTTTCAATCTGGAGATCATCGAAGTGCAAACTAAATGGTTCCTGTGCTTGGCCATTTGACTCCGTGGGGAAAAGCAAGCAGACGAAAAATGTGAAGACAAAAAACGGCCAGAATCCACAAGAGGTTGAGCCCCTCAGGGATCTCAAGGATTGAGTCTTATTCTTGATTTTTAACTTCATCGTTTTTAGTTCCAAATCAAAGGCGATGTTTTTCCTGCGAAAATTGTGGGACGCAGTGTTCCTCGGGTCGGTGGGCCAAATCTAAAGATTTGAACCAGCGAACCCGAGGAACACATCCCACTCTCTTGCCTCCCTTACTGGCACGCACTGGAAGGCGTCATGCAATCCAAGGCATCCGCATCTGTCGGATCGACCCCACAGGTTGCAAAGGGATCGGCGGGCAAACCCCCTGTTCCGTAAAGCATTTGGAACAAGGACACCGCATCAACCATTTCAATGACACCATTGTCGTCGATATCTGCAGCGTCGTAGCACGGCAAATCGGGGACGGATGAACTGAAGAGGTAGAGCAGAATCCAGTAAGGATCTGCAACATTGATGACTCCATTGGAGTTGGGGTCTCCGCGACGGAATGCGACTTCACAAGAATCGTCTCTGCCGTTGCCATTGGCATCGGCTCCCCCCGTTTGATCGACATCACAGGTATTGGGAATGCCATCACCGTCGATATCATCGTCACCCAGATCGCAGAGCCCGTCACTGTCGGTGTCGGTTCCGTCGGCAGCCGGGTTGTCGGTTCCGCTGG
>CAYRAM010000059.1:0-5842 GCA_964422295.1 uncultured Planctomycetia bacterium
AAAGCGGACGATGTGAAACAGGGTTGTATCGCCTACAAGATCGCCGCCCACGCAGCGGATGTGGCCCTTGGCATTCCCGGAACCCGCGATCGTGATGATGAGCTCACCAAGGCTCGCGCCGCCCTCAACTGGCAGAAACATTTCGACCTCTCTTTCGATCCCGACACTGCCCGTGCTCTCCACGACGAAGATCTCGATGTCGATACCGATTTCTGTGCCATGTGCGGTCACGATTGGTGCAGCGTGCGCATCTCCAAAGAGATCCAGCAGTTTGCCAGTGGCAAGGCGGAAGGATTTGAACGGGGCGGGACGATTCGCAGCGATGCCCTGACCCCGGAACAGCAGGAGATTCTCGAAAAACGGGGAGTTCTGGATCCCTCAGATATTCACAAGCTGGCCAGCAAAACCCGCAAGGATACCGGTGCAGACAGCGACAAGGCGTCTTGTCACAGTGATTACGTCTCAGAGGATCAGGCCAAGAAACTCCAGGCGGTGGAATCTGCCGAGGAAGAAATCAGCGCACCCTGACCCGGTGACCGATGTCTCCCTCAGTTCTTCAGCGAACTGAGGGGGACATCGACAGCATGCAATAGTTTTCCGCTTTCGGCATTTCTGAGTTCGAGTCTTACCACAGGACCGCCTTTGGCATTCCAATTCAGATTGATAGTGCCAAAGTTGACCTCGCCAAACCTCGGTCCTTCCCTAAAACGATTCGGTTCATCGCCGATGCCAAAAGAGGCATTCAGGGAACTCGAAGTAAGTTCGTAGAGGGGATACTTCAGACCGCTGACCGATTCTGGCATGGCCATGATCTCGCTGGCATGTCGATCTCCGCTGACCACGATCAGCCCTTCAGCTCGCGTGGTTCGCAGCAGCGAAATCATGCGGGCCCTCTCCAGTGGCATTTTGGCCCAACACTCCCAGGAATGCTCATCAGGAATCAACTGAATGCTGCTCACCAGAATGCGCACGTCGGCGGGCTCTTCCAGCTTCTTCTCCAGCCATTGCCACTGTTTGTCTCCCAACATCTGCTGTTGCCGATCCGCAGATGGAACGTAGGGACCTTTCCAGTTGGGGACTTCTTTCCTGGGCACACCGGACTTGGTCAACGGCGAGCGGTGGTAGCGGGTATCCAAAAGGATCACCTGCACCCTCTTCCCCTCCGGTCCCATGGTGTAGGCATCGTAAACCCCTTCCCGGGATCGACGCGGTGAATCCTTGGGCTCACCCAGCCAATCGAGAAACACTCTTTGGGATTCCTTTTTTACCGGGTATTCGCGACCGGCATCGTTTTCACCGAAGTCATGGTCATCCCAGGTCGCCAACAAAGTTGTGCGGGTTCTCAAACGGGCGAAATCCGGTTGGGCCGCCAGCGTCGCCCAGTCCTTGGCCAACTTCTTCACATCTCTCGAATCACCGTAGATGTTGTCTCCGCAAAGGATCAGGATGTCCGGCTGAAATTGGCTGATGGGCTTCCAACAAGGTTGAGGCTTGTCTTGCTTGAGACAGGAACCGACGACCAGTCTCTCAATAGTGTCACTGCTCTGCTCCTGTCCACCCCCTGCAGCGGTTGCAAAAACACACAGAGACAACCCGATCAAAGCGAATATTCTGTTGCTCTTCATTGGTCCTTCAATCCTTCCCGAAGGGCCCTTGATGGCCCATTCCACAATTCTTCGATGACCCCATAGAGTGTCGGATCATGTAATTTCAACTGGGGTCTCACAAACGGATGGAAATCATTGGTGCCAAAATAGGCTTCACACCCTTCCGCAAAGTACTCCTTCGCATCGGTCAGGGCGTAATGCCGCGTGGTGCGCCCATTCATATGCATCACTTTTTCGTAGTTCCCCTTTTCGACCGCTTTTGAAAATGCTGCGGCGATGCCTTCGTGATTGAAATCCAAAAACTGGTGGTGCCAAGCATGGGCCATCTCGTGAAGCATCACCCAGGGCTGAATGTTCGATCGCTTCAGAGAAACGTAGGACTTTGCTTGGGGAATGTGCACACACAGAGCCAAGTCTTCCGCATGGCCATGATCCTTGAGCCACTGCCGACTGGGGTGATACTGCATTCCCTTCAATTTCGGATGGTCGAGATCGAGAACGATGACCACCTGGCGCAGTTCCTGGATGCGCTCTTCAGGAAGCACCCAGGTCAAATCCCGCAATTGCATCTCGGCGAGCGACAACGCTTCGGCAGCCAGTTCCGGCTCTTTTTCCAACAGTGCCTTTTCCACACGAATATTCCACCCTTCAACCGAGCGGATCTCATGGGTCTCAGTCGAAGGGTTTGCTGTCACACACAGGGCTATCATCAAGGTCAGCACGGCGGTCTCCTCGAATCTCTGGTTTTGAGTGTATTTCACGCTCTCATCAGCTCCGGGTCAAATCTGCTGTGCCCGATTGACCAAGGAAGATCGCCGATTACCTTGGAGATCGGCTTAAATCTGGAAATGGGGACACCGATGCTCCTTCGCTTTTTGATCTTCATGTTTTTCTCTTCCCTTCTTCCCTTGTCTGCGGTCGCTGAGGAGCCCAATGCTCTCACTCCATCGCAATCCGCAGCGGGCTGGGTCAGCCTCTTCGACGGAGAATCTCCGCGAGGATGGAGGGGATATCGAAAAGACGGTTTCCCGAAACAGGGCTGGTTCGTGGAGGATGGCTGGCTACGAGTAGTCAAAGCGGGCGGCGGTGGAGACATCGTCACCGTCGATCAATTTGATGATTTCATTCTCGAACTGGAATGGAAAGCGGGAAAAGGTGCCAACAGCGGCATCATGTACTTGACCAATGAAAACAATGGCGCACCCTATGAGTCTGCACCGGAGTACCAGGTTCTGGATATCGATGATCTGACCAGCTCCGACAGCACTTCTGCCGGCGGCCTCTACGGACTCTACTCCCCCATGAACAAACGCCAGAACCCGACCGGAGAAGTCAATCACAGCCGCATTGTGCATTGTGCCGGATACGTTGAGCACTGGCTCAACGGCGTTCGGGTCTTGACCGCCGAGATCGGATCCCTCGACTGGAATCGCCGGGTCGCCAACAGCAAATTCGCTGCATGGAAAGAATTTGGCACCGTCAAAAAAGGTCACATCTGTCTGCAGGATCACAACGACAGCGATCTTTGGTACCGCTCCATCAAGATCCGCGAGATTCCTGCCACCGAGCGCTGGAGACACACCAGTGAAAATGAAATGCTCTTCAACGGACGCAATCTGGATGGCTGGGACGCATTCCTCAACGGCAACGAAACCAAAGATCAGGTCTGGTCCGTCAAGGATGGCATCCTGACCTGCAAGGGGACTCCCGCCGGCTATATCTACACCCAGAAGAAGTACCAGGATTTTGTTCTCGAACTCGACTGGCGCTGGGATCCGGTGACCAAAAAAGAGGGCAACTCGGGAGTTCTCTTCCGCCAGATCGGCGAACACAAAGTGTGGCCACGCAGCATCGAGGCGCAGCTGATGTCGAAAAATGCCGGAGACTTCTGGAATATTGGCGAGTTCGTGATGACTGCTGATCCCGGTCGGACCAATGGCAGGAATACCAAAAAGACCGAGATGGCGGAGCACCCTGTTGGCGAATGGAATCACTATGAGATTCATTGCATCGGCGGCACCGTCACCTTGATGGTCAACGGTAAAGTGGTCAATCAAGCCACCGATTGCGAGCAGGTGGCAGGCCCCATCTGTCTGCAATCGGAGGGAACGCCGATCCAGTTCAGAAACATCCGCATCCACGCTCCATGAGGAGTCAGCGATAAAGACGCATCATCTGATCGATGAAGGAACCTTCGATAAAGGGTCCGTTCTTGTCGATGGACATCTCGCTACGTTCAGATTGAAACCTCTTCGCGGTTAAGATCTCATTCCACAGATGGGTGGAATGGCTATCGCTGAATTCTTCGAGTCCGTTTCTGAAGGTGCCATCGAAGTGCGCTTTCCAGCGCGGTGCCTCCACTGGATAGAAACGATGCACCGGCTGGGCTTGATCGAGGATCCCCCCATATTTCAGAACCCGTGTCAGCCCTTTCGGCCCGCCCGACTCTCCCCATCGTAGATGTTCTCGCCGGTTTCCCCTCAGATTCCGGTTCACCCACTTTCTGCAACGATCGTACAGGGTGTCCCACGGAAGAACCCGATGGGGGTGACGACACGTTTCGGCGACGTCGCAAGCGATCGGATGACCTTGGGGAAAGATCAACACACCCGTCGCCACCTGGCCTTCCCCTTGCAGACCAAAAACAACTTCTTCCTCAAAATCAAATGGCTGGAGACAGATCATGTCCATGTCGACCCAACAGCCACCCTGACGGCACAGCAACTCCCAGCGGAATTGATCTGAGAAGATCGCCAGACTGTCACGAACCCGATAGATCTGATCTTTGGGAATAATCTCCGACGCATCCCGAATTACCGTGCCTTCAGGAATGTTGCCAACATTCCCATAGGTGTAGAGGTGAAAAGGATGGCCATGATGGAGAAAGGAGCGAATACACAGCGCTTCCAGCTCAGAGAGAGATTCACCGATCCACAGCGATTGAACCGTAATCAATCCTGTGCCTTCTTCCCTTGGTTTGCCCATTTGAAAATCGGCCTCAAAGCCAAGATCACGATGACCATCCCCAATGCCAATGGGCCGTGATTCTCATCCTTCATGACAAAACTGTAACCGGCGTAGACCGCCAACAGCACTCTCACCAGAGGAATCCATGGGTACAGCGGAACCTTGAATGGGCGCAGCGTTTCCGGCTCTTTCCTGCGCAGGATGAAAATTGTCATCGCCGTCGGAAAATCGATGAGGAGGACACACATGCCGTTGACCAGAAGAAGGGATGTTTTATCGACGGCCACCACTGCGATCACCAGCAGAAGGGTCTGCAGGATCAGAGCAGGACGCGGCGTTCCACTGTCGGATGTCGTTCCGAGTGCGGGAACCAACTCACCATCCCGCGCCAACCTCCAAATCACACGGGAAGAGACCTGCAAGCAACTGCTCAAAGTCGGAATCAGGACCAGAACAAAAACTGCATCGAAGAGCATCGCAGCATGATCGCCAAAGAGAACACGTGCAGTGTGAGTCCCCAGATCGGGAATCCCGTTTCCATCTGCGCCCACCATCTCCATTACAGGAGTGGTCCAAATAAAGACGGTATTGACGAGCATGTATAGCACGGTGATCAGTCCGAGCCCAAAAATCAGAGAGCGCGGTATGTTTCGATCCGGATTGCTGACGTCGCCTGCCATCAAGACGATGGCGTTGTAGCCGGTATAGGCAAAGCCGGCGATGATGCTGGCGAAGAAGATCTTCTCCAACCAGCCGCGCTCTGTTTCATCAGCAGGAGCACCTGCTGATGAAAACAATGACTCTGAAAGAGTCGACTCTGCCGCATCTCCGAATCCCAGCGCTGTCAGGCCTGAGAAGATAAAAACCAGAATCAGGGCAACCTTGATGACGGTCATAAAATTGTTGAAGAGAACTCCGGTCTTCAGTCCGCGAAGATGAATCGCCATCAGAACTGCAATCGCGATGACGGCTGCCACCTTTTCGGGAATCGCAGGGAACAGGTTGGAAAGATGTTTTCCCAGAGTCCCGGCGACAAATGCACTTCCCACCGTCCAGGCAAATGGACCTGAGATGACTCCGAACACGTAGCTTGCCAATGGTCCCAGTGCGCGGCGAAAATATACGACTTCGCCGCCACTGCTGGGAATCATCGCTCCCAACTCTGCCGTCGTCAGTGCTGAAAGAAATGCCAGAATCCCCGCAAGCAAGACCGCCGCAAGAACCGCCCACCCCTCACCCAACTCCGCAGCAAAATGGCCGGTGGTCGT
>CAYRAM010000060.1:0-5675 GCA_964422295.1 uncultured Planctomycetia bacterium
TGGGTTGATCATAGCGTTTCCCGGGAAGGGGCAGCAGCAGGTTTGTCGACAAGAATCGAATTTCCGCAGCCGCAGGAAGGATTTTGCAGTGGACTCTGGCCATCGAGTGTCCGTTTGATCATGAATATTGTAAGGTTGTCATCTTCTTTGACGGGTGTGATTCAAGCCGATTGGCCTGTCGAAGGGGGATCAGTGGAAGCCGAGTGATCGACAAATCGCCAGCGGATTCTTCGGAATCTGTGGTTTGCACTGCGGGGGATCGAAATAGTTCAATTGGAAAGGTCATCGGATGAGTGATGAAAACCGGATCGAAGAAGTGGTCCAGCAGTACTACGAAAGTCTATACGAGTCGGACGCGGCAAAGGTCAAAGCGGTATTCCATGGCAGTGCCAAGATCAGCGGGTATCTCCACGGGGAATTGATGGAGATGTCGGTGGATGAGTTCGCCGGTTTTGTCGGATCACAACAACCGTCGCCGAAGGAGAGTGGCTCGGATCAATTTCTGGAGATCGAATCGTGTCAAATCGCCGGCGAAACCGCCTGTGTCCTGCTGCGCGAGTCGTACCTGGGAATGATCTTCCTCGACACCTTTTCGATGCTCAAAATCGATGGCGAATGGAAGATCTACAACAAACTCTTCCACGTCGAGGAGTGATGTTTCTGTGGCCGGATGCGGCGCTGTTCAAATCGGTCATCGTGTTTGAATCATCGTGTCTGAATCATCGTGTCTGAACCGCTTTTGGCAGCGGTGATCGGTGTTTGACCAGTCCCGGATTACGAATTAGTAAGGGCTCCAGTACCTCACGCTGATGTAGCCGCACGCCAATCCGATGACGGCATAGAGAGATTTGCCGAGGGTGTCGAGCTCCCGCTGCTCTCCCAGATACCAGCCCCCGCAGAGCCAGAGCAGACCCCAAAGGATTTGCATGGCCCTGCGCCCTTTGCTGACCTTCTCTTTGCGATCGTGATCCTCTTCCATCATCCCTCATTTCCACAGGCGCAAAAATGATAACGGTGGTGATCAGCGATAGTAATGGCGGATCGAAATCAGAAGGGGGGAGCGGAGCAGGATTGTCGCTTCTGCCGTGAACGGGGGCAGTGAGGGTGCCCCATGCAGGATGATTGGCAGTTGACTCCCGTGACAAGGATGAGGAGAATTGTCACTGGGCAATCACCACCTGAATCGAATCCACCCCAGACTGATCAGGTGAAGCGTGCTCTGGATCTGAACTGGATCCTCTTGAAGGGGCGTTCCTGTCGGTAAGGAAGATGTGATGGGTGTGGCCAACAGGCTTCTGCTGATTCTGCTATTCACCCTCGGTGGATCCTCTGCCGCGGCACAAACCCCCGGTTTGCTGGTTGAGCCGTACCTGCAATCACCGACACCCGCTTCGATGGTGATCGGCTGGGAAACCCAGGGAAGCACTCAAAGCCAGGTGGAATATGGTCTGACCACCGCTCTCGGGCAGGTGGCTTCAGGAACGAGTATCAACAGTGGCGGTGGAGCCATCATTCACCATGTGGAACTGACCGGATTGCAGGCGCAAACGCGCTATTACTACCGGACGGTCAGTGGCAGTATCGTCAGTCCGACTTACTTTTTCACCACTCATCCAGCGCTGACGGCGGAAACTCCCTTCCAGTTCATCGCCTACTCCGATGCGCAAAATGGCTCCAATGGCATCAAGCACGAAGAAGTGATCAATGATGGGATCATCGCCTTCTGCAATCAGGAATACGGGGTGCCCATCGATGAAAGCATCCGCTTTTCTCTGGTACCTGGCGATCTGGTTTCGACGGGGACGACTCACAGCCATTGGCAAGATCACTTTTTTGGGCAGGCGAAAAATCTGTATCGGCACGTACCGCTGATCCCGGCTCTGGGAAATCACGAGAATGATGCACAGTACTACTTTGACTACCTGCAACTTCCCACCAATGGCACCCCCGGTTTCGAAGAGCATTGGCACTATCTCGATCATCAGAATGTCCGTGTGATCACCCTCGATACCAATCCCGCCTATCGCATCCAGGAGCAATTGGATTGGCTCTCCGTCATCCTCGATGACGCCGCCGTCGATGATCGCATCGATTTTGTTTTCGGGCAGTTCCACCATCCGCACAAGTCGGAGATCTGGACCCCGGGTGAGGCGTTGTTCAGCACCCAGATCGTGTCATTGCTGGAGCAGTTCAGCACCGTGACCGGCAAGCCCTCGATTCACTTCTTCGGCCACACTCACGGTTATTCACGGGGCCAAAGCCGCGATCATCAGCACACGATGGTCAATGTGGCCACTGCCATGGGCACTCCGGATTATTGGGGCTTCTTTCCCAATGCTGATTACGAGGAGTTTGAGTTCAGCGTTCCCGAGTGGGGGTTTGTTCTGATGGATGTCGAGGCGGGGCCGGATCCTGCCTTCCGTCTGCGAAGAGTCAGTCGCGGAAACGATTACGTTTTTCGCAATAACGAAGTGATCGACGAGATCTACGTCCGTCGTTACAACCTTTCTCCTGAGACACCGATCCCGTTGTCACCGGGTCCGGGTTCAGGGGTGATCCCCGGCGACGATGTCACCCTCACCGCATCCTCTTACTTCGATGCCGATGGGGATGCCCACATCGAGAGTCATTGGCAGGTGACGACCGTCGCCGGCAACTACACCAGCCCGGTCGTTGACGAGTGGCGGCGCTTTCAAAACTGGTACCGTTCCGCTGCTGTCGACCCGGGGATCAGTGTCAATACCGTCCTCGATGCGGACATGACGCATGTCTGTCTGGAAACTCCCTTGCCCGGTTGCACCACCGTCTATTGGCGAGTTCGTTATCGCGATCGCAGCCTCGGTTGGAGTGAATGGTCTGAGGAGATTTCTTTCCAGGTCGGAAACTCCAGTGCCGGAGCCTCCGCACCGATTCCCGAAGATGGCGGCCAGCAGGTTACCTTCACGCCGCTTCTTCAGTGGTTCCCCTGCGATCCGGCAGATTCCTATGATGTCTATCTCGGCCAGACGCCTGTTCTCGGGTCCGGTGATTTCATCGGTAATCAGAGTGCAACAAGTTTCGATCCCGGTCCTCTCAATATTCTGACCACCTACTACTGGCGTATCGATTCGCGGGTGGGCAGTGTTGTCACCCCCGGACCGACGTGGAGTTTCACCACCGATCAGGAGTATCCGACAGCCTTCACATCCGAATGGCGCTTCGGCGATACAGATCCCGCAGACGACGTCGATCTGCAGGCGAGCCTGGGCCCATCGACCTTGACCCCCCGGGGGATGATGGAAGGGGTCGAATGGGGGACTGGCATCAGCGATGGCATCGATGTTCCCCACATCGTTGGGGAGCCTGTCGAATACATCTGGCTCGACAACGTCTACGGCAGCGGCAGGGGGCTGGAAAACTTCTTCAATGCTCCCGGCAATGGCGGCGGCGGTTGTTGCGATGTGTTCCACTTCACGCTGATCTTCGATGTGTATCTCGATACCTCACAGACAGGTCTGCAAGCGCTCTGGCAAGGCAACGCCAACAATGCCAATGATGCCGAGTTTTTCATGCGTTGCAGCGATGGAGCGTTCTGGAGCGCCGGGGATGGCTACTTTGCTCCGGGTTCCTGGAATCTGGGTGAATGGGTTCGCGTTGTCAATCGAGTCGACTACCAGAACAATACCTCTGCAGTATTCGTCAATGGCGTCAAGATCATGGGTGATGATCAACTCAGTGCCCCCGATTGGCTGTATGGTCTCGGCAGCGGAAACCCGGTTTGGATGATCAGTGACAACGGACCCGACAACGATGTTTCCCTGGTTCGCTGTGCTGCGGTCGCCGTCGTCGATGGACTGATGGGGGATGAGGCGATCGCCGCATTGGGTGGGCCCGATGCGGCGGGGATCTTTGTCGCTGATCCGGTGGAATCCTTTATCCGCGCCGATTCCAACGGCGGCGGTCAGATCGATATCTCCGATGCGGTCGGTATGCTCAATTACCAGTTCGGGGGTGGCACCACCGATTGTCTCGATGCCCACGATGCCAATGACGACGGTTCCGTCGATATCTCCGATCCGGTGAGCCTGCTCGGCTACCTCTTCAACAACGGGCCCGCGCCTCCTGCGCCCTTCCCCGCATGCGGTGAAGATCTGACCCCGGACACCCTCGACTGTGCCGACCAGTTTGGCTGCCCCTGAGGGGCAAGAGCGATTCTGATACAGGCCCCGAATCTGGAATCGGCCCTCCTGGTGGGTGATCTTCAGCAGCATCTCGATGTTAAAAGTCGCTGACCCATGGAATATCTGCAACTAGCGCTTTCCTGATGGTGCCCGCTGCTGTGAGGAGCGGGAGTGATTCAGTAGTCGTATATCGTCTGTCCGATGCGGCTCAGAAACCGGATGATGAATAATAGGCAAGAAACTACGGGTGGAGCCACGACTGTGGGTGCCGGAGGAGGAACCGATGAACCGGATCTGTATGACCACACTGATGATTGTGATGATCTGCGCCTTGGGGTGCGTACCGGGACCCACTGAGGAGTTGCTGTTGGCGTGGGATAAGGACATCAAGCAATCAAGGGCGGATGACATCCGGCTACTGATCAGTGAGGGTGCGGATGTCAACGCCATGAACAACGACGGCAACACCCCGCTGATGTTAGCCACTTCCTACTCCTCTCCACCACTAGGTATTTATAGATCATCGTCCCCGGAGATCGTCAAGCTGCTGATCGATGCGGGTGCGGATGTCAATGCCAAGCGTAACAACGGCTGGACCGCGCTGATGACCGCCGCCCGCTCCTCGAACCCGGAGATCGTCACGCTGCTGATCGATGCGGGTGCGGATGTCAACGCCATGCGCAACGACGGCGCGACCCCGCTGATACTCGCTTCCGCCAATTCCAGTCCGGAGATCGTCACTCTTCTGATCGAGGCGGGTGCGGATGTTAACGCCATGCACCACGACGGCAGGACCCCGCTGCTGTGCGCCGCCGATACCAACAGCAGCAACTCCTGGGACCAGGAGATCGTCACGCTACTGATCGAGGCGGGTGCGGATGTCAACGCCAAGGACGAGCGCACCTTTACCCCGCTGAGTTGCGCCGCCATGCGGCACAAGTCCCCGGAGATCGTCGCGTTGCTGATCGAGGCGGGTGCGGATGTCAACGCCAAGGACAAGTTCGGCCGTACCCCGCTGATGAAGGTCGCCCAGTACTCCATGACCTCGGAGATCGCCAAGCTGTTGATCGAGGCGGGTGCGGATGTCAACGCCAAGACCAACGACGGCGAGACCCCGCTGTGGCACGCCGCCCGCTTCTCACCCCCGGAGATCGTCACGCTGCTGATCGAGGCGGGTGCGGATGTCAACGACAAGTGCAAGCACGGCTTTACCCCGCTGAGTATGGCCCCCAACAAAAAAATTGAGATCATCAAACTCCTCAAGGACGCAGGTGCCAAGGAGTGAATACGGGTGGAGCCACGACTCGACGAGCGATGATCGAACTGGACTCGAACCAGTGACCGCGTCGTTGTCGATGTAGCGTATTTTCGTCAGGCCGAGTTTTCATTTCATGATTGACCGAATGTGAAAGCAAAATCCCGCACCAGCATTCAGCCAGTACGGGATAAAGACTTCAGTGTGGTGGGCGATACTGGACTCGAACCAGTGACCTCATCGATGTGAACGATGCGCTC
>CAYRAM010000061.1:0-4925 GCA_964422295.1 uncultured Planctomycetia bacterium
CACGGCCCCATCGTGGCGCGCTACCAAACTGCGCTACGGCCCGACCCTTTGTCAAATCAGCATTTCCAGAGGCCCGATGCTAGTCAGGGAGAATCCCTCGTCAAGTCCTCGCGGCATCTTCAGGGGCCTCATCCGGGTCAATTGGGTCTGTGGACTCCCCTTCGGGTGCCGTCAATCGGGGACCAGGGCTCGTATCGGCGATTTCTCCGGGGGGCACGATGACACCTCCGGAGATGGTAAATCGCAGTACCTCATCGACACTCAGGTCGAGGGCCACAATCTCGTCCTGGGGAACCAATATCGTGTAACCGGTGATCGGAGTTGGGCTGGACGGAATGAAGATGGCAACCATGGGAGCCCCATGCTTTTCACGAATCGTTTTGAATCCTGAACTGGTGACAAAGCCCAGAGACCAAATCCCTTTCCTTGGGTACTGCACTGCAACGGCAGTGTCATATTCGATTTTGTTTTTTTCCTCAAAGAAAAACTCGGTGACCTGCTTGGCGTAAGGATAGATGATTTTGATGAATGGAATTCGCTTGATCAATCCTTCGATCAGTTTTAGGGCTTGTCGACCGAGTACTCCACGGAAGATGATCCCGACTGCAAGGACAAGAAAAATCGCGATGACAAATCCGAGCCAGTTGGGACTGACCTGTTCAACGCGTTGAGAGAAGGGGATATCTTCGGTTCTCTCGGGGAATCCACTCTCGTCGACCACTTCATCCAGTTGCCACTCTTGCAGATTCCATGTGTCCCTCCAGAAATAGTCCTTTGCGATTTGTGAAGAGAAACCTTTTCTGATGAGACCTGTGATGGGACGAGCAATTTTTTCGTCGAGAAAATTATAGGACACGGTGATGATGATGATGGTCAATACCGTGGGCAGCAGGGTTGCCAGACCGGTGAGGAATGCCCGGGTCAATCGTCCCCTCGGTTTTTGAGTTGATTTTACCAGGGTGAACTCCTCACTATGACTGCGGCTCCCGATTCAACGAGGAGTCGAATCGTACTTCCCATTCTGCTCAAGATCTCCATTGAGGACAAGTTTTGCGGTCGTTCTGGAGTTCTTTGTTGATTTCTGTACCCTGATTCCGGGCCCCTGAAGTGCGGATGGTGGCTCCCGACAAGAAAAAACAGGCGAGAAGGACGGAAATCAGCGATGAGCCAGGTCACCCTGTCAGGATTGACTCCGACCAGTTCGGGAATTCACCTTGGGAATTACTTCGGTGCGGTTCGCCAGTGGATCGACCTCCAGGAAGGGGGAGGAGCCCACTATTTCATCGCTACCTACCACGCCCTGACGACGGTCAAGAACGCCCAAGAGCTTACCAAAAATGTTTTCGGGATCGCCTGTGACTATCTGGCACTGGGACTCGATCCGGAAAAAGCTGTGATCTATCGCCAGGAAGATGTGCCTGAGGTTTGCGAATTATCCTGGATTTTGTCGACGCTTACCCCCATGGGATTGCTCGAGCGATGTCACGCATACAAAGACAAGATTGAGAAGGGCCTCTCCGCAGATCACGGATTGTTTGCATATCCCTGCCTGATGGCTGCAGACATTCTCATCGTTCGATCCCATCGGGTACCGGTGGGCCAGGATCAGAAACAGCATGTGGAAGTAACCCGGGACATCGCAGGAAAGTTTAATCAAATGTACGGAGAGGTATTTCCTTTGCCTGAGCCACTGATTTTGGAAGGTCAGGCAGCAAAGGTTCCTGGAGTGGATGGCCAAAAGATGAGCAAGTCCTACGGGAATGACCTAGGAATCTTCGAGCCGGAGAAAAAGTTGCGAAAAAAGATTATGGGCATCGTGACCGATTCACAGGGTGTTGACGATTCCAAGGAGCCGGAAGGAAACACCATCTACGAGTTGTACAAACTTGTCGCCAGTGAAGAGAAGGTTGCAGAGATGGCGGACAAGATGCGATCGAAAGGCATCGGTTATGGTTATGGCCATGCCAAGCAGGAACTCTATGAGGCTCTGTTGGATCATTTCGCCGATGCACGAACCTATAGAACTGAGTTGGAGAGTGATCACGACAGGGTGGAAGAAATCCTCCGAGAAGGTGCCAAGAAGATCCGTCCCATCGTCGAGGAAACGATGGAAGCGGTTCATTCCGGGGTCGGGATTCCAAAATAGGGAATATGTCTCTGATCAGATTCGGGTCGGGAATTCCCTGCACATCTCTCGAGCCCGCCCTCGAATCTCCTCCTGAAGAGCGATCTCTTCAGGGTTTTTCAGCACATCGATGATCCACTGGCCGATCTGTGAGATCTCAGTCTCACCCATCCCTCGGCTGGTCACCGTGGGAGTCCCGATGCGGATTCCACTGGGTCGAAGTGGGGGATTGGGGTCGTGGGGGATCATGTTCATATTGACCACGATCCCTGCAGCTCCCAGGGATTTTTCGGCGATGTCACCGGTCAGATTGAGGGATCGAACATCTGCGAGGACCATGTGATTGTCAGTTCCACCTGCAACGAGTCGGACACCCCCATCGCTGAGGATTTCGCCCAGCTTCTGGGCATTGTTGACGATGTTGTGGGCGTATTCGCGGAATTCATCGGACATCGCTTCTTTGAAGCAGACGGCTCTTGCTGCCACCAGATGCATCAAGGGTCCACCCTGATCTCCGGGGAACACTCCTGAATCAATTTTTCGTGCCCACTTTTTGCGACATAAGATCAGGCCGCTTCTCGGGCCCCGAAGGGTCTTGTGTGTTGTCGTCGTCACCACATCTGCGTAGGGAACAGGACTGGGGTGAACACCCGCGGCGACCAGGCCCGCAATGTGTGCCATATCAACCATGAGTTTCGCATCCACTTCATCCGCGACCCTGCGGAACGCTTCGAAGTCGATCACCCTGGGGTAGGCACTGGCACCAGCAACAATCAGCTGCGGTTGGACTTCCCGCGCAATCCGCAATACCTCGTCCATGTCGATCATTTCCGAGTCGCGATTGACCGGGTAATGGGTGAAGTTGTATACCTTGCCCGTCAAACTGACCTTGGCACCATGGGACAGGTGCCCGCCGTGGGCCAGATCCATGGCGAGGACCTTGTCTCCCGGTTTCATCAGTGCCGAGTAGGCTGCGATATTAGCTTGGGTACCGGAGTGGGGTTGGACATTGGCGTGGTCTGCTCCAAACAGTTCCTTGGCACGATCCCGGGCCAGGTTTTCTGCCTCGTCGACCACTTCACAGCCACCGTAGTAGCGCTTGCCGGGATACCCTTCTGCATACTTGTTGGTCAGAACAGATCCTTGGGCGGTGAGAACCGCTTCGCTGACGATGTTTTCGCTGGCGATGAGATTGATCTCGTTCCGTTGCCTCTCTTCTTCGCGAGTTACGATCGCCGCGATGTCAGGGTCGGAACTCTCCAAGGTTTCCATGATCAATTCCTCTCTCACGGTGACTCCGTTTCTGCCCGGTTTCGGTGACGCAGCCAGTGCTCAATGAATGGCTGCAGATCGCCGTCCAGAACGGCATCCACATTGCTGGTTTCATGGTCGGTGCGATGATCCTTGACCATTTTGTAAGGGTGCATGACATAAGACCTGATTTGACTACCGAAAGCGATATCGCTCTTTGAACCCTGAATGGCGTTCATTTCTTCGCGACGCTTCTCCTCTTCGACTTCAAGGATTCGAGCCCTGAGAACCCGAAGAGCTTGGGCTTTGTTGGCGTGTTGGCTGCGTTCATTCTGACATTGGACGACGATGCCGGTGGGAAGATGAGTGATCCGGACAGCAGAATCTGTGGTGTTGACATGTTGTCCACCGGCTCCACTGGCACGGTAGGTGTCGATGCGAAGATCGGAATCGACCAGATTTACATCTTCGGAGTTGTCGGTTTCCGGAGTGACGCGAATCGAACAAAAAGCAGTTTGTCTGCGTGCCTGCGCATCGAAGGGTGAGATCCGCACAATCCGGTGAACTCCAGATTCGGACCTGAGATATCCGTAGGCATAATCTCCCACCAGATGAATGGTTGAAGACTTGAGACCTGCTTCCTCGCCATATTGCTCATCAATAATTTGGGTTTTGTAGCCCTGTTTTTCCCCCCAACGCAAAAACATCCTCTGGACCATCAGGGTCCAGTCGGCAGCGTCCGTTCCGCCCGCCCCCGATTGAATTTCAAGGAATGCGCTGGCCTGATCATACTTGCCATTGAGAAGAGTCTTGAGCTCAAGGCTCTCCGCATTATTCAAGAGTTGAATGATTTCAGATTCTGCTTCCGCCAGTGAATCTTCATCCGATTCCGATTCAGCGAGTTCGATGAGGACTTTGACATCCTCCACGCCATGTTGCAGTCTCTCGATTGACTGGACCGAGGATTTGGTCGACTTCATCGACCGAATTGTCTTTTCTGCGGCATCCCGATCTTCCCAGAAGTCAGGGGCAGACATCTGCTCCTCAAGGCTGCCGAGCTTACCCTTCAACTCGTCAAACCGGATCGCATGGCGAATCCGGTCGAGGAGTTGTTCGATGGTTTTCAGTCGAGCCTTGGTTTCCGCACTCAAGAGTACCCGCTATCCGTCAGATTCTGTGTCGAAGATTCCGGTATTGAAGATCGGCTCCATCTTGTCGATGGGGCTGACCGGAAACAAGCCTACCGAGGCCAGAGCAGGCCTTTTCCCGCAAAATAATCAACCTGGGGAGCATGGATATCAGCGTTTGGAGCAGTTTCAAAGTGCGATTGCGAAACCTGAAAAAGAAGAAGGGCCCGAAGGGAGTTCCCTTCGGGCCCTGTTCCTATCAGGAGGGTCAAGCGGATTCACCGCTTCCCCCGTCAGAGGCGCGGGTTAACGAACCCACCTCCTGATAGAGCCACGGACAATCATCAATGGACCACCTCCTTTCTTGGATTGGAGTTTCCCGGTCTCACGTGGACGTGACACCCACAACCGGGCACCGTCCT
>CAYRAM010000062.1:0-4268 GCA_964422295.1 uncultured Planctomycetia bacterium
CTGTCGCATTGGCCGCTTCTGCAGCGGTGGCACGAGCGGTTTCATCGCTGATCGCTGTGGCGTTCGCTTCTTCTGCAGTGGTCGCGCGGACGACCTCGGCACTGATGGCACCGGCATTCGCCTCTTCTGCCGTGATCGCGCGGGTTGTCTCCGCGCTGATGGCGCTGGCGTTGACCCCTTCTGCCGTGGTTGCGCGGGCGGTTTCATCACTGATCGCTGTCGCATTGGCCGCTTCTGCAGCGGTTGCGCGGGCGACCTCTGCGCTGATGGCACCACTGTTGTCACCGATCAGGGTGTTGTTGGTGGCGATGGCATCTGCATTGAGACCTTCTGCGGCGGTTGCGCGGGCAGTTTCATCGCTGATCGCTGTCGCATTCGCTGATTCTGCAGCGGTTGCACGAGCGGTTTCATCACTGATCGCTGTCGCATTGGCCGCTTCTGCAGCGGTGGCACGAGCGGTTTCATCGCTGATCGCAGAAGCATTCACAGCCTCTGCGGCGGTCGCTCGGGCGGTTTCTGCGCTGATGGCATCGGCATTGGCGGTTTCGGCGGCGATGGCGCGGTTGCGCTCCTGGATGATCGCCTCTTCATTGTCATCCGCCTCCCCAAAGGCGAGTGCTGCCAATCCGTAAGCACTATTTGCAGTACTCTGGGCACCATCGGCGCTGCTCTGCGCCTGATCCAGGCGCGTCAAAACCGAGACCGCCCCGGAAGGAGTGACGATGACCACCTCTCCCACCAGGTGTGTTTCGGTCTGCACCAGCGGATCACCCAATCGAATCACATTTTCATCCAACGCCGATCCCGGATGGCCGATCACGATGTTGCCACTGCCCACCACTTGTGAACCGGCATTCGCTCCGACAGCGATGTTGTCGTTGCCGCCAACGTTGTTCGACAACGCCCGCGCACCGATGGCGGTATTGCCACTGCCGGTTTCATTGGGGGCACTGGCCTCGACACCCACCGATGTGTTGTCCAATCCCGGACGATCATGGGGACCTTGCTCACCCAAAGGACCGGCAGGCCCTCGCGGACCTTCGGGACCTTGCGGACCTTCAGGGCCTTGGAGACCTTCAGGACCCTGCGGACCTTCCGGGCCCATCTCACCGGTGACTCCTTGCACACCCGGTTCTCCCTGGGGACCGGCGGGACCGGTTTCACCCATCGGGCCTGTCAGGCCGGATGGGCCCATCAAACCTTGAGGGCCAGGAATCCCGGCGGGACCTTCCGGCCCTTGAAGACCTTGCGGACCGGTGGCACCCATTGCTCCATCGACACCCGGCTCCCCTTGTGGACCTTGCGGACCGGCGGGGCCCGGTTCTCCCTGGAGACCTTGCGGGCCTGTTTCTCCCTGAACACCGGCTTCACCTTGCGGGCCTTGCGGTCCGGCGATCGTTTCGTTGGTCGTCACACTGTTGCCGTCACTCAGCAACAGGGTCAGTGTTCCATCGCCGTTGACCTGGGCACCGACGACACCGACACCGTTATTCCCCGGCGCGCCATCCAATCCCGGGGGTCCCTGCGGACCTTCAGCACCTTCTGGGCCTTCTGGGCCGACGAGGTTGGTCGGATCGCCGATCCATTGACCGTTGGCATCGATCACAGGGATGCCATTGACGCTGACTTTGAACCCATCTTCGGAAACCATCGACGGGATCAGCGCAAAGCCGTTCCACACCGAAAGGGTGTTGACGGGGCTGGTGCCATCGAAGGCGACCGATGCCACCGCCTTGGCGGCGAGGGCATATGGCACGGCGAGGATCTCCACCCGCGGGTCGATCACCGTGTAACTGGCTTCCGCCGGATCCTTGACCCAGACTTCCAACCATCTGGATGAGCCATCAAAGAGCCCCGTCGGGAAGCTCAACTTGATGTTGACGATGCCGTTGTTGATCGTCACGCCATCGGCAGAGGTAAAGGCCAATGCCGAAACGAGGGCCGGATCGCCGCTGTCGTAAAGGTGGAATTGCAGATCGCGGACACCGCTGATCAGCTCACCATTTTGGCGCAGGGCACCCTGATAAACAAAGGTCTCACTGTCGAGAGGCCCCTGGGCACTGACGATTTGAACAGAAGAAAATGTGAAAAATGCAATTACCCCCAATAGAACGGGGATGAGCCTGGAACGGCACATAACAACTCCTCGCAAGAGAAAGCAAATAAAAGGCTTCGCCTGAAGAACCTATTTAATAACTCTCAACACTGAAAAACGGATTCATAAACCATAAAAAGTTCACTACACACTCGTGGTCCCTCTCATGAAGAACCATCATTTGGCCGCTCTCAGCACTCTCCCGGAGGAACTGGCTAATGTTGCAATCCACTGAATCAGAGCGATGCAGAGGTTTCAACTTACGATCAGGTAATCCCGAAGAATCATGAGTGTCACAAATGTCATGGCTACCCGTTGACCTCTGGATCCTGATTGTCAGTGATTACACCCATCATGGCGTGGATGACCCATGAAACAGAAACTGCTTCCAAGTGTCGGAATCTGTCGATTCTTCGAACTGTTTGATTGGGTTTGCTTACTGATTTTTTTATTACATAACCGGAAACGGCAGATCGGAATCAGTAAATCGGGATAGATTTTTGCCCCTGAATGCGAAAAAAGGGGGCAAGATGAAAAAATGCGCCACGGCCTCTCGCCCGTGGCGCACGCTCTTCTCAGGAGTTGAAACAGATGTCACGGACAACTGTCAAATAGACGACAGCCTAAATTGTCCGGTGTGGGATCGAACCCACAGTCAATGATACCAGGAAGGGGCGGGGGACCACCTAGCCCAATTCCTGTCAGAAAGGACAGCACCAAAACGGGATCTGTGATGTCAATATTCCCGTCATCATTAAAGTCGGCTGAATCCTCGCATAACAATGGATTGCTGCCTTGGGCAAAAAAGAGGTGATCCAATATCCTGATGGCATCTCCAATATCGAAAATGCCATCCATGTTACTGTCTCCCCTGAGAAATAATGTTCCTGGTGAAAATACACAACTGTCAATCACTCCATCTCGATTCAAGTCGAGACCCGGATCTCTCTCAATTTCACAACGGTCCAACCAACCGTTTTGATTGCAATCGGACCATCCAAGCCGAATGTCGCACTCGTCTGGCATACGGTTTCCGTTGCAATCCCTGACATATCCAAAATCAACATCGCAACTGTCCAGGCGTCCATTCTGATTGCAGTCCAGACCGGGTCTGAGATCCGTATCACAGTAGTTGAGGACTCCGTCATTGTCGTGGTCAAAACCACACTCCAGACTCAGGTAGCAATCTATGTCCCTGCAATCAACGACGCCGTCTCCGTCATCGTCTCGACCGTTATCACAAATTTCAATCGAGACTCCAGGTGGCAAGACTTGTGCCCCCAAATACCCCGAATAGAGGAGGGTTAACACTGTGGCCAACAGTGTGATGTAGTAACGATAAGAAGAATTCAATTGTGTCATGGAGACACTCCTTTCAGATGCTCCTCATTGCGAGGAATTCGTGGCAGCTTGTACACCTTGATTGCTGAAGGCGGGAACGTGCGGTGGGGGCAGGGGTGCTTCCCACCGCACGTTTTTTTGAGGATCTGTCAGATGAGAAAGGTGGTACTCGGGCTAGGGCATCTGACAGCGGGTGAATGGATCAGCTGTAACCCGAATCGATTACTGGAGGGGTGTGCCAGGGGAATTGGCTCTGATTCGAATCACTACTGACAATTAGGGGCAATTAGTCTGGATTAGCGGGCATAAGCAACTTCCTCACACAAAATCCAATGCAAGGTCTGAACTATGGGCCTGGCCCAGAATAAGGTTCATTCCATGCAGTACCGACAAATGGGTACCTTTGAATAACAACTCTTCCTTGGGAAAAATCCCAATGAACTGGCCGTTCATTGCGTCAGTTGGATCCCGGAATGGAATCCAACAACACTGCCTCATGGGCTGAAGCAGCAAGTCGAACTATCGATGCAAAGTCTGATTTTCCAAGTTTTGCAAATAACAGCACGACACATGATCAAACATAGAAACCTTATTGACTAAAGTTCCATTAACTCTGAAATCATTTCACAGAAGAAATTTCACGAATCAATAGTTGGTAATGAAAATTCAGAAATGAGTAAATGTCACAATTGTCACGTTAGACAGAGAAACACCTAAACCATTTTCATATCTGAAATTACAACTTTCAGAAATCACTTTCCAACGCATTAGGAGTTCTCCAGCAGGTGGCGGGCGATGATGATGCGCTGGATCTGGTTGGTGCCTTCGTAGA
>CAYRAM010000063.1:0-4249 GCA_964422295.1 uncultured Planctomycetia bacterium
CGGCAAAGTCAGCCTCCACCCACAACTCGGTATCCTCAGCCGGGATCTCGATCGGTTCACACGTGAATGTGCCGTCAGCGAGGGAAGGATTAACAGACATACCGGCGATGACAAATACGTTGCTCAAGGCAGGGGACCCGTAGGTTGCATCGACAAAAGTCAATGCAGAGGTCTCTGCAGCGGGTGCCGGGCTACCTTCGGTGTAGAAGACGGCATTGTTGCAACTGTAGTTGAAGTTGGCCAGTGAAAGCCCTCCACCACCATTGATCACCTGACCATCGTAGGGAGCGTTGAAGTCGAGAACGACTCCGACGGTACCTCCATCGGCGTAGGTGGTCGGAACCACAAACTCGGCACCGGCGTTAGCGGCATCGGTTCCAGCGATGTCGATGCTGTCAAGCGTGATGATCGTCGGATCATGGCTGACACTGATGACGAAGCCCTGCACATCTCCGGAAGACGATCCCGAGACGGTGACAGTTCCTCCTCCATCGGAGGACACGCTGGTCGCTCCCATGCTCATCGAATCTGTCCCAGCATTCGCTTGTGCACCGACAAAGAAAGCCAGGCAAATGGCAAGCAACAGTCGATTCAAAGAAACACTCATCCTCATACTCCCTCCTCAAACACCATAATGAAACTTGGTTTTGTTTTTAGCCCATGCTCAAGCACCCATGGTGCCTGCGCACAATTCTTACAAACTTTGACGAACAAACTTTCTCTTCTGTCCCATAGGGCCAGAACCCAAAGACCACCGAACCAAACCCCTCCAAGGCAAAGATCGACATTCAAGTTGAACAGAACAGATTGATTAGCCCATGAGAAGAATGCTGAACCAGCGTGACACGATCCGATAAGGGTGTAACACACAACCCCAGCACTCCTCGACCCCATGATCATAAGACGCACCTCGAGAAAAAAAATAGGGAAGTTCGGATGTTATACATTCTTTGAAGTCAGCGTTGTTACGATGAAAACCTTTGCAAGAAATACAAGATTAACTGACTTGAAGACGAGCCAAATTAATCACGCTATGACGGTTTTCTCGGTGCCTGGAAGTTGCTATCGCAACTTTGTAAGTTGTAAGTCGCACACCAGAATCGATAGCAAAGATGAATCTGTGAATCCGCGATCGATGGCAATTTTATGGGCCGCAGTTGGGACTCTGGCACTCTTCAAGCTGCTGTCCCGGACTCGATTCACAACCTGAAGGCCCCACAGGGGGTGTTCCTGAAAGGAATATGTAGCTTACGGTGTAAACCGGATCTCCCGCGTCATGAGCACCATCCCCATTGGCATCGCAGGCGATATCACAATTGGAACTGGGCCCACCGGAATACAATTCGGCAATACTCCAAATGATGTCTGCGATGTTGACCACGCTATCACCGTTGCAATCACCAGCAACATAAGGGTTTACGATTGTTCCGGTAAACTCGAGTTGCCCTGAAACTCCCGTGGCCGGAAAACTGCTCCCATCAACGATGACGATGACATTGGAGAAGGGAGGGGTTCCCAGAGTGTCATCCATCGTCAGAGGCGTGGATGTGGTTCCCTCAATCCCCGTCAACGCTCCGGAGACTCCTTCATAGTCGACATCGACGACTTCGGTGGCCGCTGGGTAGTGAAGTACCACAACGATGGTCAGGGAATAAATCACTCCGAGGGTCCAGCCGCCACTTTGAATCGACGACTCTTCAAAGTCTGCCAAGAGGGGCAAGTTGACGTTGACCGCTGTCGGCGTCACCAGCGTCTCGTCGTTGGCGAATCCCATCGAGAAGCCAACGGTGTCACTGGGGAAAGGGGCCCCCATCGCAGAGTTGTCGATCTCTGCGATGCTGAATCTCGCATTCATGGCAATCCCATCGAGCCCTGTGACCGAGGGATAATTGACCGCAGCGGATCCTGCGCGGAATTCGAACTCCGGATCAGGGACCTCGACAACTTCCAGTATTCCGTTGTTTTGCAATGGTATCAGTGATGCTCCCCCATACACCGCCACGACAGCGACGGGGGGAGTCCCAAGAATCCCACAAAACTCGATGCTTCCATTTCCTTCGGCGATGGCAGTGTAGTTTCCAGTCGCCATCTGGAAGCCAACAGTTCCCGGAGCGACAGTGGCGCAGCCTGTGAAACAGATCACCACCCCTTGGGTGAACCCTTGCAGATAAATCGTCATCTCAATGAAATCTGCGGGACTGCCATTTTTGACTGTTGCCGTGTCTGCAAGATCCACAGAATCGACCGTTGCCAGGGCAGGATCATGACAGAGTCCGTAGGACCACCCCTGGGCATCTGCGATCCCGTTGTCAAATACGGTGGTTACCGAAAATGTACCATCCACGTATGCTCCAATATTCGCAGGGACCGAAAATACATTGTCGTCGGGCCCCGCAACTGCCTCTCCGAATGGAACGATGATCAGCAAGATTGGCAGGATCAGGGTGGGCTTTTTCAATAGGTACCTCAAATTTTCACCGCCAATTTTGGGCTGCTCCCAAATTTCAAGATCTGCCTATCACTCGCCAGCATGAGAAACCTGGCAAGCCGCACCACGGCAAGCAATCCTCCCACCATTGTACCAACAGGGGGCCAATGTACCAACAGGGGGCCAAGACTCTCCTGGATGACCTCTGAATAAAGGGGTGGCCCTTCCCTTGAAAAGTATCGCAGAGACCTTTCAAGCTGCGGTCTGCAACCAATGTCCACTCTGCAAAAAAACCGCCCGGACAGTTGAAGTGTCCGGGCGGTCCAAATTTCAAGCCATGCTTTCACCGCATCAGCAACGCCGAATGCGACATCCGACGACTGAGCGGACATCACTAGCCGCAGTTATCGCTGAGGCAATCCTCTGCGGTCTGTCCTCCGCTCGTTCCACAACTGGTCGGGCCGGTCGGAGCCGGACCTGCCAGGAAGATGAAGTTTGCGATGTAAACCGGATCCCCGGCGTCGTAGCCTCCATCGCCATTTGCATCACAGGCGATGGCACAGTTGGCACTGGGACCACCGGTGAACAATTCAGAAAGAGACCAAACGATATCAGCGATGTTGACGATAGAATCGCCATTGCAGTCACCCGAGACGTAGGGGTTAACGGTGGTTCCCGTGAACTCCAATGATCCTGAGTTGCCGATGGCAGGTAAGCTGCCTCCATCAACGACGACCACATTGGATACCGGAGGGGATCCCAGTCCGCTGTTCATCGTCAGCGAAGAGGAAGTGGTTCCCTCCACTCCTGCCAATGCACCTGCGACACCTTCGTAATCGACGTTTGCCACTTCGATATCCGTGTCGAATGCGAGCACCACACCGCCGGTGAAGGAGTAAACCACACCCAGGGTCCAGCCGTTGTTGAAGGTGCTGGTCTCGGCAAAGTCAGCCGCAAACGGAAGGGTCACATTGACCGCCGTCGGGGTGGCAAGGGTGTCATCGTTACCGAAACCCATGGAAAATCCTTGGGTGTCATTGGGGAAGATTCCACCGAGGGCGGAATTATCTCTCTCTGCAATGCTGAATCCGGCGTTGACCGATATGCCACCAATACCTGCATCAGCGGGGTAATTGGTGCCCACTGTTCCTGCGATGTAATCAAACTCCGGATCAGGGACGCCGACCACATCAAGGGTGCCATTGTTCTGACTGGGAGCAATCGAAGCCCCATCGATCACAACTACAGTGGCGGTGGGAGGAGAACCCAAAGAGTCACAGAACTCGATGGTTCCGCTGCCTTCGGTGGTCGCTGTGTAATTTCCTGTCGCCATTTGGAAACCGGTGGTTCCCGGGGCAATCGTCGCACAACCGGTGAAACAGATCACCACTCCCTGGGTAAAGCCCCCAGCAAATGTCGACTTCTCATTGAAATCGGCTGGACTGCCATTCTTAACCGTCGCTGTATCAGCATCGTCCACCGAATCCACGGTCGCCAAGGATGAGGAGTGACAAAGGCCATATGACCAACCTTGAACTGCTCCCGGTCCATCATTGTCGAGAACAGTCGTCACCGAGAATCCTGCACCCACGGATGCCGTGGTATTCGGGGGGACAGAGAAGGCCTCTCCTCCGCCGGCAAATACCAGCCCGGGAATGATCAGCAACAGTGCGCTGCCAAAAATACAAATTTTCATTTCGTCACCTCAGATTCATTCATTTGTCCACAAATACCATCCCGGGAATGTTTCTCCCGGGGCCATAGTACTAACAGCCGGTGTCGTCACTGTCGCAGGTCGGAAGACCATCGTCAGTCGGATCC
>CAYRAM010000064.1:0-3236 GCA_964422295.1 uncultured Planctomycetia bacterium
CCGAGTTTGCGATTCATGTTTCAGGATCTCCTTTGCCAGGTTCATGTAGGACCACGCTCCCGGTGAGCGGGGGTCGTAGAGAGAGATGGGCTGGCCGTGGCTCGTGGCTTCCGCCAGGGTTGAATCTCTCAGAATGGGGGTCTCCATCGTCTCTCTCGGGAAGTACCTCTGAACCTCTTTGGCGACGTCGAGGCACAATTCCACCTCGGGGCTGTATAGGGTCAAAACCAATCCCTGGAGTTCAATCTTTCTGCTCAAATCTTGCTCTGCCTGACGAATTCGCGCAAGGATCTGCGCCAATCCTTCCATGGCGAAATATTCACATTGGACAGGGATCAGCACCGCATCCGCAAGCCCCAAGGCGAGGTCCGTCATCGGTCCGAGGCTGGGGGGGCAGTCGAGGATCACGTAATCGAGAGCGTCTTCAGCAGAGTCACTCCAGGCCCCCCTGAGGGCGTCGACGCCGGCTCCGCGAGCCTGTTTCGCATCGATAGGCACTTGCAGGTGGAGGGAGCTAGGGAGGCACTGGAGGCGGTCAACCGCGGTTTGCTGAATCGCCTTTTGCCACGCCAATCGACCTTCAAGAATGTCAGGGAGCAGGGATTTTTCGGGGCCTTCCAGGCCGATACCGCTGGTGGCATTGCTCTGAGGGTCCAGATCGACGAGCAAGACCTGGGAGTCTGCTTCCGCCAGGTAAGCGCTGAGATTGATTGCAGTGGTAGTTTTGCCGACGCCACCCTTTTGACTGGTGACTGCGATGATGCGTGCCATTCCCTCTGTTCCCCTCCATCGAATGAGCCCATGAGACTATCCGCAGGATGGCCGGGATCAAGATCCCGCTGTGGGAGGAACTGATATTGTTCCACATGGAACAATTGTTTCGTCTTCGCCGGGGGTAATTGTTCCACGTGGAACAATTTGGTCAGTTTTGAGGATTTGTACCGGTGGCGAGCGCAGGAGGTTAACATGGAGAAGACAAGGAGCAGGGGAAGTGCGCATCGCCATCATTTCTGATATCCACGCCAATATAGAGGCTCTGGAGGCGGTATACGCCTTTCTGGACGAGCAGTCGATTGATCGGATCCTGTGCCTTGGAGACGTGGTGGGGTATGGTCCCGATCCCTCCCGCTGTCTCGAGTTGATTCAGGAACGCTGTGAAATTGTCGTCGCCGGCAACCATGAGCATGCGGTCCTGGGACTCCTCGATCTCGATTACTTCAATCCGGTAGCTCGTCATGCCACCCATTGGACCCGGGATGCGCTCTCGGAAGCGGAACTGAAGGTCCTTCGCAGTTGGCCTCTGACCCATGTCGAAGATCCGCTGACTCTGGTCCATGGGAGCCTCGATCAGCCCGATCTTTTCGACTACATCCAGACCAGTTGGGAGGCGCACCTTTCCTTCCAGCAATTGAAAACGGCGGTCGGATTCATCGGCCATTCCCACGTCCCCATCACCTTTCTTTTGAGCGACGTCATCGATTATTCGACCGAGGATCAGTTGCAACTCGACCTCGGCAACCAAGCGATCGTCAATGTTGGAAGTGTCGGTCAGCCCCGCGATGGAAACCCGGATTCGTCGGTGGTCATCTTCGAGCCGGCAAAGGGAATCCTGCATCGACACCGGATTCCGTATGACATCGAAAAGGTTCAAGCCAAGATCCTTGAGGCTGGATTACCGGAATTTCTTGCTCAGCGCCTGGCCGATGGACGTTAACGTAAACCCATTTAATATTTAGACTTAAGAAGCATTGGTGCAAGGCTCGCATCGGCGCTGACGAACCACGATGATCGGCGATGATGCGTGATGGGGAAGTTTCGGGGTGCGGTCTTCATGCCGTCTTCGGAGAGCAGACGACCTGTGGATGCGGATGCATCGATCCCCAAAAAATGGGAGGAAGTTCATTCTGCGAGGGACGGAAATTCGATTCAGGAATCTGAATCATCTTCGGCGGGTGGGTCGTCACTTCCCTCGTCGATGGTTTGCTTGAGTTCCTTGCTGGAATCTTTGATGCCGCGCTTGAACTCGGTGATGCCGCGTCCCATGTTGCGCATGACATTGGGCAGCCGGCTGCCAAACAACAACAGTGCAACCACCAAAACGACTCCCAATTCGACTGGTCCGGGAGACCAGGCGAGGTCGACTAAATCAAGGGTCATTGCAAGCATCAGTTCCTCCAACAAAACAGCGCAAGCCCGATTGCAAAAACCAAAATCGGGTGCCAAAGAAGGACGCCTCTCCGGAGGCGATTCCCGGCGAGCAACGTCCGGATCAGGCGCTGATCGAGGCTTCCATTATAGCCCCCCGGATTTCCGGCGGGCAAGGTCAGGACGGCCATGAAACCCATAATTTGGCCATTATTCGGCTTCTTCCCCACAGAGGGTAAGGGTGATCAATTGCCCCATCCGGACCCTCATCGCAGCCAGCAACTCCCGCTCTGAAGATTCAAAAGAGACGTAGATCTTTCCCGATTCCGGGTCTTCGGGAATGCGCACCCTGAATTCTCTGGAAGAGATTTGAGCCCCATCGCTGACGCGGTAAACCCACCAACGGACGACGAACCGACCTTGCAACATCCCCGGCGTTCGCGGATCCCGGAAGCGAATGTTTTCGATGCGTCCGGTGAGAACGTGGGTGGCGTTGACCTCGCGTCCGATTTCATCCCAGGGGACTTCGTCGCTGTCGGTGTGAAACACCCGGTCTTCGATGCCGCGATCGGAGAGGGGAGTGACGGTGGGGCAGTTGTTGCTCATCTGCATTTCGAGGGTCTGGGAGAGGCGGATCCCCTCGTCCGATTCGTAGTGCCATCGCAGGGTGGATGCGGATCGGCCCTTCTCCTGGAAGGGGACGATCAACAATCGGGCCGCGCCAAGGTCGACCTCTGGAGCGGTCCTTTCCTCCGACCCGGAACAGCCCACAAAGAGGGCCAATAGCAGCAAAGGCAGCCGCCAACAGCGGATTTTCTGCGGCGAGTCAGAGCGGCTTGAAAGCGCATGGAGCATCGGAGACCTCTTCCCGGACCGGTGATTGAACTGGGCATCATAGGCTCAGGCTGAGCCAAGAAAAGCGAAGAGTCGCAACCCCATCAAGGGCTCGGGCGACGGTCGAGCCGACCCATGCGACCGAGGCTTGATTCGATTTCGCGCAGCGACCAACCACCGGCGCTAGGGAGCGACTCCACCCGGTAGCCGCGGTTCCCCTGGGTCAATTTGACGGCACGGGAGGGGGGTAGACTGGA
>CAYRAM010000065.1:0-3187 GCA_964422295.1 uncultured Planctomycetia bacterium
TCATCCTCGAAGCCTACACCCCTGACCAGATCGACAAAGGAACCGGCGGCCCCTCCAACCCCGAACTCCTCGTCACCGCCGAAGACATCATTCCGGAGATCGATGGCCTCAACATCCACCTCGCCCAAAATATCGAAAGAGAAGTCATCGAAGGCGCCTGCCACACCGGCCGGGCGAGTGTCACTCAAATCATCGCAACTTCGTTATCCAATTGAGGTAAACTGTTCCGGGGGCGGTTGATTCGCTCGAAGTCACAGAGATTCTGGTTCTGAGAAGAGGGATCATCGATGAAGAATATATTGATCGTAATGGCTGCTTCAGTCATCGCAGCGGTTGCTAGCGTCGTGATCATCAAGACGATCGGTTACGAACCGCCCCCCTGGATCGGCGGCGCAATTGGCGGAGCCGTCTCCGCAGCTGTCGCAGTCAATCTTGTGGAGAAGAAATCTGCCGATTGAATTCTGATTCACTTCCAAGTTGCGGGACTACAATAATTCTTGGAGTATCGTTCTCCCTGCAAGATCCTGTTGACTCCTGTGCTTGTGTGAGAGGCTCCTCATGACCAAGATGTTTTCTTTGCCGGCGCTGTTTGTGCTTTTGATGATTGTGGTTTCGGGGTGTTCCATCTCCATCGATATCCTTCGGCCGGTGGAATCTCATCATCAAGTTGAGGATTTGATGCAGCGTTATTTTGATGCGTTCAATGCTGCAGATGTCGATGCGGTCGTCGATTGCTGGCATGTTCCGGGGTGGGTCTCCAATGGGGAGGCGAATCGGACGATTGAGTCAGTGGAGGGACTCTCGAGCACCTACGCTGCGCTTTTTGAGCGGCTGAAGGGGGAGGGTTGGGATCACTCCGAGTTGATCGACGAAGAGATCGACGTGGTCAATGACACCCTGGCGACGGTGCGGATTCATTTTCGTCGGGTTGATACCGATGGCGAAGTGATGGCGCCTGAGGAAAGGGCAGCCATGTTCAAGGTGATGCTCTTTGATGGGAATTGGAAGATCACGACCCAGGCGGTTGTCGCCAGTCCTTGAGGCTGCAATCGAGATCTGCACCTAGATCATCATCGGCAGCAACCACAAGAATCCGCATCCGAGGAGCCCGATCAGTGGCCCATCTGCGGTATGGGGGCTGATCGCTTCGGCGATGGTGAGCAACAACGGCAGGCAGAGCAGGGCAAGCAACAGTTGCGGTGTCGTGAAGTGTGCCGAGTAGGCGAAGAGGCACAGCACGGTGACCAGGAACACCATCGCGCTCCCCTCCAGGCTGCGGTGGTATTCACCATTCCAGAACTTTCCATCGTGCCAGATCGCTTTGGTCTTGTAGCGATGCTTGCCAAACTTGAGACCCACCGGTTCGGCGAGTCCGTCCCCGAACTCATTCACCAGTTGCGGTATCAGGGTGATGATTTTGTGATCGACGATCGCCATAAATGGAATGTAGATCAGGAATCGCAACACATCTTCGATCATGTCGTATCTCATGCTGTAAGGACGATCCTCCAAACGATCCCAGGAGATGAATGCGAAGCGGAAGATCGGCACGTGCCGACGAATGACATTCCATTCAGTGACGATGGTCCGAAGTTGCTGCAGGGAGAACAGGAAGATGACATCGAGGACGATCTTGTCGCCCGCCACGAAGAAGAACGGGATGACAAAGGATTGCAGTTTACGCCACGGTCGCAGTCCCAGCTTGCGAACGAAGTTGATGCGAATGTTGTACTTCAGAACCAGGTGAGCACAGATGACCTTGCCGATCAGCTCAAAGACAGAAGCGGCCAGGAAGAAGGCGAAAGCATTGAAGCTAAGAGTCGGAATCCAGCCCTGGACCGATGCCGCAAACATCCCTGCAGCGATCAGCAGGTAGGCGCTTCCGGCCACGGCGACGAATCGATTTTCGCCGTTCCAGTCGTACTTGTTGTTCTTAAGGCCGGATGGATCTTCGTGGAGGACACGAAAGTACTCATCGAGATCTTCGTGGATATCCATCGGGCGTGGGGGTGGGGATTCGGAAAGGGCAGGCTGCTGAGTCAAATGGTCCTCCTGGTAATCTCAACTCAATAGGTCCCGATGAGTTGATCCGGTTTTGCGGAGGAACTGGACGGAGAAATTGGAGGGAGCAGGGTTTACAAAGCAGGAATGAGTCATCAGCAATTGAAAAACCCTCCGCTTCTCAGAGAGAGAGGCGGAGGGTTTCTGTCTTGACGGGTTTGATCGTTACAGACCCATATCGCGCAGCTTCTTGAGCAGCTCCTTGCGGTGCTTGCTCGCTTCCTTGCTGAGCTCTTCGAGCCTCTCAAACTCCTTCTCGATCTCTTTGTAAAGCTTGAAGGAGTCGACGATCTTCTTGTCTTCCTTGAGGCGGGCGGCCTCGATCAGCAGCTCATTGCCGGTCTTCTCAAGCTCTTCGAGGTCCTGATCGACCAGGTTGGAGACGAAACCACTCATGATTTTGCGGTTTTCGACCATTTTGTCGAGCATGACGATGGCTTTGCCATAGCGCCCCGCTTCGATGTGCTTGCGTGCCTTGGCCCGCTCTGCGAGGTGGGTCTTGCGCAGTCTCAGACGCATGTCGCTGAGCTTTTTGGTGCTGCGAATCACTTTGACGAACTTCGGAGGATCGACGCACAACTGTTGCTTGTGCAGCAGGCCACCCTCTGAATCGAAGAAGAGCAGTGCCGGCTTCTTCGGGTTCAACTCGAAGGGGCCGAGCAACTTTTTCTCATCATCCTTGAGGTTCTCGATCACCTGCTTGTAGCACGCCCACGACTTGAACTCCTTGACCGAATCACGGTCGCGGAAGAGTGCGCGCTCAAAGTTGGCGCAGCAGCAATCTTTATTCATGGAGCTGGAGTAAAGGAAGACCACCATCGGCTTCTTGGAACCGGCCTCGCGGTTCATGGCGTGGTGGAAACCTTGGCCTTTTTTCCAACTGAGAAGGGTGCTTTCACCGGGGACGTACGGTGCGGCACCGCCGTGTCCGGAGCCACCTCCGCCGGATGAGCCGGGCGTTCCAGGGGGATTGGAGCCGCGGGAAACTCCCGTGGCAGGGCCCACGCCTCATCACTGGGCGTGAAGAGTTGCGCTGGAAATCGTGAACAGAATCACGAGACTGGTGACCAGTCCCCAACGATTTTTCAGATCCATCATTGCTCCAAGAAATTGAGTCAGGCTCAGG
>CAYRAM010000066.1:0-2587 GCA_964422295.1 uncultured Planctomycetia bacterium
TGAATCGAAATTTGTTTCTACTCATCCGGGGCTTGGCTGTGTGGCCATGCCCCGGATTTTTTTGAAGTGCTGATGGAGGAGCTCAGGATCGCCAAAGTTGCAGCAAGCCCGCTTCGACGAGGCCGACGATGAGGCCGAGGAAGCCCCCGAGGATTTCGATGTGGCGCAGCTCTTTGCGGGCGACACGCAGCACCAGTCGTTCCATCTGATCGAGCTCGAAAGCGAGGATGCGCTCACGCACCTTGCCCTTCACATCGAGCTCGCGGCCGAGGACGCCGTGCAAATCTTCCCCCATCTCTTCGACGAAGGCGAAAACCTCCTCTTCGATGCGGCGTTTGATCTTTTCGACCAGATCGGTGGGCAGGAAGGAACCCATCGGTCCGAGGCTTTTCAGTTGATCGGCGATGAGGGTATCGATTTTGGTGTGCAGTTTTTGGCGTACGTCTTCACTGGTGGCGATCTTCTGCACCAGGGCAGCGACATCTTCGGCAGAGATCAGTTCATCCTGAACCGTCTCGGCGATGCTGTCGGCGAGCGCTTCCTGTCGCCGGGGCACCACTCCCTGGAACTTCAGGGGCCCGGCACCGACGGGGTGATGCGGGCGAAACAGCATCTTGACGGCGAGCCAATTGGTGGCGTAACCGATCAGTGCGCCGACGACAGGGAAGACGATCCAGGGGAGCAGCGGATGGTCAGCGAGCATCGGGTCCATGGTCATCAAGGGGAAGACCGGATCGGTCGAGAAAGCGGAATCGGGGAGGAGGGTTTGACCGCCCTGGGGGAGTCAAGGGGATGATCACACAGGCACCGAGAATAAACCCACCGATGTGGGCCCACACAGCGACGCTTCCCTCTGCACCCAACAGGCCTGAGATGAGGTCGATGACAAAGTAGATCCCGAGGAGCCAACTTGCACGGATTTCAAATGTGATGGGGAAGAAAGCGAAAAAGGTGAGGACGGTCACCGCGGAATGAGGATAGCAGAGCCAATAGGCCCCAAGGATCCCGGAGATCGCTCCGGATGCACCGATCGCAGGGATGTTCGACTCGGGGTTGAAAAGAATGTGAAAGAGGGACGCGGCGAGTCCGCAGATCAGATAGAAGATCAGATAACGCACACCCCCCAGGCGACCCTCGATGTTGTCTCCAAAGATCCACAGAAAAACCATGTTACCGGCGAGATGAAAAAAGCCGCCGTGGAGAAACATGCACAGAAACAATGGCAGAATCGAATTGGCAAAGGTCAGTCGAATTTCGCCGGGGTTGTCCGTGGGAACGCCGAAGACGTTTTCGAGGGAGTCTCGATTTTGTAACTCGTGCTTACTGACGCTTCCCGTTTCTTCGCCGCTCAGATAGCTGAAAAACCACGCCGGCCGCAGCGCACCCTCGATCAGGTGGTCCGGATCGGTCCACTGGGCAACTCCTACCAGGATATTGATGACGATCAGGGCGATGGTGAAACGGGGCGTGATTCCACTCGGTTCCGTATCGTGAAAGGGAATCAGCGGCATGTGTTTCTTTCTCCTTTACCTCTGAAGGCGATGGTACAACTCGATATTGCCTTCGACGAGTGCTTTTAAGCTGTATTGATCGTCGACCTGATCCTTTCCGATGTGTGCCATGCGGTTCGCTTCTTTCGAGTCATCGAGCAAGGCATCGATGGCTGCTGCGAGGGCAGAGGGATCTGCGGCGGGGACGAGCCGCCCCGTCTCACCATCCCGGATGACTTCAGGAATGCCGCCGACCGCTGTGGCGACCACTGGCCGCAAGGCTTGCAGGGCATCGAGGAGGCTGGTGCCAAGACCTTCTTCGAGGCTCGGTTGAACGAAGACATCGAAAGCATGAATCGCGCTGCTGACATCGCTTTGAAAACCGCTGAAGTGGACGCGTCCATTCATCCCCAAAGCCCGCGCCCGCTCGGAGAGGGCCAGCTTTTCAGGGCCATCGCCGACCAGAACCAACTGTACCGGGTCGGAGCGGTGCTTCAGATGCGGCAGTGCTTCGATGAGATGGACGTGCCCCTTTTCGCGGGAGAGCGCACCGACACTGCCGATCAGGGGGCCGCGATCGGAGATGCGAAATTGCTGACGCCATCGGGTCGGTGTGATCTCAGGCTCTGGCAAAGGGGGAACTCCGTCGGGGATGATGCTGATGCGATCGGTCGCGATGCCATCCGCTTCGAGGATCTTCGCGACCTGCTGCGAGATGGCGATGACGTGATCCGCCAACCGGCGGTACTTCCATGGAGTGACGAAGGGGGTGCCGCTGCGCAGGATGGAGAAGGGCACCCGCCGCTGGGCGAGGCACAGTGGCCCCAAGCCCCAGCGCGCGAAACCACCGAGGGTATGGGCATGGGCGGTGTGGGTGTGAACGTAGTCGGGGGTCTCTTCACGAATCCAGCGGCGCAACTGGCGGATCGCCTTGAGATCTACCTCGCCGCGCATCGTCAGGGGGTGAACCGTGATTCCAGCGTCACCGCAGCGTTTTTCCAATTCGCTTCCGGGGGGGCAGACGACACGGGTGGGGTGATCAGCATCATGGAGCCCCTGCGCCAGCAGCAGCGTTTGGCGTTCACCGCCGCGCCACT
>CAYRAM010000067.1:0-2143 GCA_964422295.1 uncultured Planctomycetia bacterium
TTCCCCAATCGATCGAGTGCCAGATGTATCACGGCAACGCCGGCGACTTCTGGTGCATCGGCGAGGACATCACCGTCGACAACATGGAGCAACGCCGCGGCCCCAGGGAACGCTGGGGAGTGGAAGAGGGCCAGAGCCGTCGCATTCATAACATGACCGACGATTCAGAGAACCCGGTCGGCGAATGGAACACGATGGTGATCCGCTGTGAAAACGATCGCGTCACCGTCGACGTCAACGGCGACCGCGTCAATGAGGGATACAACTGCACCGCCAATCGTGGCAAAATCGCAGTGCAGGCAGAGGGAGCAGAGGTTCACTTCCGCCGAGTAGATCTTCATTTCCCTCGATGAGGAGGAGAGTACCGATGCTTCGGAGCGCCTTTGTTTTGCTGTTGATCTTCACTCTCTTCCAGTCGACTCCCATTTTTGGGCAGAAGTTTTCTCACAGGGCCTCCCCCTTCGATCAGATCCGCTGGGTAAACAGTGAACCCGAGGTTCTCATCTCAGGGGTCTGGTACTCCCCCTTGGCCATCGAAGATGTCGAGGTGGAAAAAATCATTGCCATCTGCCATCAAAAATGGCCGGGCAAACTTCAAAAACGATTCGCCGAGGATTTGATGGAAGCGATGTCCCTCCTCGGTCACGAAGTCGGAAATAGTGTCTCTCTGCGCCTGATTCAGATCGAAGATGGGAAAGAAGTCATCCTCGAAGGAATTCCCAATACCCACTCCAAGCGACAAAAACTGATGATGGACCGATACAATCAGCCGACTCCGTTGTTGCCCCCTTCCTTATGGATGACCAAAAAACAGGTGCAACAGGATGTAGACCACTTTGCCAAGGCACTTCGGGATCAGTTTGCCTATCTCGAACTAAAGGGCATCGATCTCGACCAGGCGATCAAGGAGAAGATCGACCCCCTTCTTTCCAAAGCGAGCGACCAAAAGGTCCTGAATATAGAGCTGGCAATCTTGTTGCACGAGATCCTCATGCGCTTTGGTGATGGCCATTCCGATATATGGACTGGGTACAAAAAAATCGACGGGCTTGATTTGGGGCCCTTCACTCCGTTTTTGCTGAGTGACAGCAAGGATGGGGTCATCGCCTACTTGCCCGATCGCAGTGGCATCGTCGACAAGGATCACCCCGTCGTCGTTTCCATCGACGGACGCCCCATCGAAGAAGTGATTGCGGAAGTGGCAATCATGACCCCCGATGGCAGCCCCCAACTGAAGAGGCGCCGTGCACTGGGTCTACTGCGGTCCGTTATTCACATGTCCAATGAAACGCCCGGTGGGGTCGAACCCAAGGGCCTCAGTGATCCTTTCGATCTTGTCGTTCGCTCGGTTGATGGGAAGAGTACCAATACCATCAAAGTCATTCCTTCAGACAGGAAGCCCACCTACCAAGACTGGCCACGCAGTCGCAGTCGATTGCTGGAGGAAAATCTCGGTTACCTCAGATTGGCACGAATGAATTCTGAAGCAGTCGTGGAAATCCACCGTTGGATGAATCGTTTTAAGGAGACGAACGGGCTCATCGTCGATGTGCGCGGAAATGGAGGGGGCTCACGCGAAGCATTGATCACACTCGCAGGCTACCTCATCGGGGAAGAGGACCCTCCCTGGGTCGGCAACTTCGCTGCTTACCGCAAATCAGCAAAATTCGACGATGACCATCTCGCAAATCGATTCATGCGCCGTCTCAGCAGTGACGAATGGACTCCTGAACAACGCGCCGCAATCACTCAATCCTTTGCCTCGTTCAGACCTGAGTGGGATCTTCCCACCGGCTTCAGTGAATGGCATGCGCTGATTCTCGACAGGACTGGCCATACCATGGAATTTCCTTATTCAAAACCGGTCGTCATCCTTTCGGATGCAGGTTGTTTCAGTGCCACCGATATCTTCCTCGGCGCCCTCGAGATGCTGCCCCAAGTCACGTTGATGGGAACCGCTTCATCCGGAGGCAGTGCTCGCTCCGTGAAATTTACTCTGCCTGCCTCAAAGATAGAGGTGAAATGTGCCTCGATGGCGAGTTTCCGCCCCAACGGAAAACTCTACGACGGCAACGGCATCGAGGTCGATATCGAAATCAAGCCCGATCCGACCTACTTCATTCATGGGGGCAACGACCGGGTT
>CAYRAM010000068.1:0-1761 GCA_964422295.1 uncultured Planctomycetia bacterium
CTCTTTGCCCACTATCCATCTCTCCAGCGATCTCCAAAGGCCGGACTCGAACAAAACAACCCCGACAGCATTGTATTGCCGCAATCAATCGACGATTACACGGTCAAAAAACACATCGGACGTGGTGCCTTCGGTGATGTATTTCTGTGTCAGGAACAACACCCCCCCCATCGGGAGCTGGCGATCAAGGTGATTCGCGCTGGCATGGATACTGCCGATGTGCTGGCCCGATTCGAGGCGGAGAAAAATGCCCTCTCGATGATGAACCACCCGGCCATTGCTCGCATCCTCGATGCCGGCGCGACGGAAGATGGCAACCCCTACTTCGCCATGGAATATGTAGATGGCGTTCCGTTGACGGAGTATTGCGCCAGCAATCGAATCACCCTCGAGGAGCGCCTACGTCTCTTCATCGAGATCTGCCATGGAGTTCAGCACGCCCACAACAAGGCGGTGGTCCACCGCGACCTGAAGCCGTCCAACATCATGGTGACAGAAATCGATGGTGCACCCCAGATCAAGATCATCGACTTCGGCCTGGTCAAGAGTCTCCTGCAACCACTTCGTGACCATTCGATTCACACCCAGTATGGCGTGGCGCTCGGCACCTTCGAATACATGAGCCCGGAACAGGTGAAATCGGGTGGCATTCACCTCGATACACGATCGGATATTTACGCACTGGGAGCGATCCTCTATGAAATACTGACAGGCGAGTTCGCATTTCCCGACCTCAGAACACATGGATATGCAGAACTACTCCGAACCATCACGAAGGTCGATGCCGTTCGTCCCAGCCTGCGCCTGCAAGCCACCGATCCTGCACGTGCCAGTGACCACGCCAGCACCCTCAGCTCCGAAATCGATCCGCTGATCAGAAAACTGAAGACGGAACTCGACTGGATCGTCATGAAGTCCCTCGAAAAGGAGCCGGAACGTCGTTACCAGACCGCTCAGGAATTTGCCCAGGACATTTCAAACTTCCTGGCTGGAGATCCGGTCCATGCGAAACCTCCAAGTGTCACCTATCTGTTGAAGAAAACGGCCATCCGGAACCGTGGAATTTTGACGGCAACCATCTTGGTTTTTCTCTCACTCGCCATCGGTTTTTCGTGGGCATTGAGTGAACGCAGCAAGGCACAATCCGCCGCTCAGGCGGAGATGAGTCGTTCCGAAGAGCTACAGGAGGTGATCCAGTTCCAGAACTTCCAGTTGGGCAACTTTGATCTGGCCAAGATGGGCCAGCAACAGTTGTCCGATTTGATGGAAGCATCGAAATCACACGCCATCGATTCCGGCCTGGAGGGGGAAGCGCTCGAGAACCACATCGAGAACATCGAAGCAGTCCTGGCCCCCATCAACTGGACCGACCTATCCAAGAAAACCCTGCACGTAAACATTCTCAAACCCAGCGTCGAAGTGATCTCTAGCCAGTTTTCAGACAGGCCGCTAGTTCGTGCAAACCTGCTGCAAACTCTGGGGCAGACCTTTCTCCACATCGGCCTGGTCACGGAACCCACCGAAATTCTTCACACAGCGCTAAAACTCCGACGTGAGCATCAGGGTAACGACCATCCCGACACCCTCATCTTGATCAACAATATCGGCGGGATGCTCCAGGATCAGGGCAAACTTGATGAGGCGATGTCCTTCTACAAGGAGGCGCTCGAGGGTAGCCGCCGCGTGCTGGGAATTGACCACCCCAAAACCCTCGCCTATCTCAACAACATGGGGACACTGCTCCATGAGCAGGGCAAACTG
>CAYRAM010000069.1:0-1698 GCA_964422295.1 uncultured Planctomycetia bacterium
CAGACGACGACGGCTTTCGATCATCCCGCAAAGGAATCACCGTCGCAATCAGGATCGTCCCCAGAATCGCCAGCAAAAATGCAGTAATCGCTGCATTTAGACTACGAGCCAAGTACCATCCACCGTAGTTATTGTCCAGTCCGGCCACGCAGCGCGACAATCTGATCAAGTTCGGGGCGAAGGTGGTGTATCACCCACATCCCATTGCTCAAGCCGCAACACCCTGAAAGGCCAGGACCTCCCGCACCATTGACGGGATATCCACAGGGACCTAATCTGGGTAGAAATGTAGCACCGCCCATCTGTGCGGGCTCAATTCATGAATGGAAGTCGACAAACCCATGGGAATCATCGAGTGGTGGGCATCACAAAGTCCCTGGATCCGATACGGCGTCTCGTTCGTCCTGCTCGCAATTTCAACCATCATCCTCATCCTCGGCCGTCTCTGGATCTGGGGCTGGGTTGTCGGTGGCATCCTCCTCCTCTTCAGCGGCCCCTCAGACTCTGAAAAAAAGGGCTACAAGTTCTGATGCCTGCCGTCAGACCAACCGCTGCTGGAAAGCGTAATTGGGATAAGAATCAAACAGGAGGAGGGAAGGAAGATAGACGGATTTTGATAGTATGCGGAAGTGAGTGTGTTGCTGAAATAATTGAAGGTGCCAATTTGACAAAGAGTCTCCAACCAACCTCGTTCAAGTTCCGGTTTGTCGTGGCAGGCAACCCGAAGGGTTTTTTGCGATCACCCGAAGGGATCGTGGGACCAGACCATCTCCAGCTCGACAACACAACGATTCCCTTCTCCGCCATTAGCGATACTGTCTCACGCGGAGACCGGCTTGTGCTTGAGATCCTTCTCCCTGCCCTTGAAGGAAAGGCCGGCAAGTATCTGAGTGATTCTGTACTTGTCGTTCAGCCGAAGGGAGTACCGGTCGACCGTCTCAAAGCTCTGATCGATCAAAATGTTGCCGCCATTCGTCTTGAGGAAAAGCGTCGTCTTGCCCGAGAACAGGGGACCGAGCACCTCATCCGCGTAGAATCGTGCCCGACCTGCTGCTCAGAAATCGATCTCACTGGGTTCGAGCCCAGCCGTTATGTCTATTGTCCATATTGCGAAGTTATTCACGAAACGGGACAGACTGCTTCCCTAGACCGGGAATACCGAATATGCGAGCAGTGTGGGTACTTCGGGCGGGTCCAATCGTATACCGAGTTCTACTTCTATTTTCTTCTCATCGCCTATGGATTCTCGTACAAACAGAGGTTCCTTTGCACATCATGTGCAAACAGCTTGTTCTGGCAGGTCCTGCTGGCGAATTTGATTTTTGTGATTGGTGTACCAACCGCCCTGTGGGTAAAAATAAAATCCAAGTTGGGCAGAGATCCCAAAATGGCGGAGTTGAGTCGCGCGAATGATTTGGCATGGAAAGGGAAACTGCAGGAGGCGGCACAGATCTTCGATTCGATCCGGCTTCAGTTCCCTGAGCACCCGGGCGTATTGATGAATGAGGGTATGGCCAATTTGAAACATGGAAGCACCAACAGTGGAAATAAACTCCTGGGGCGAGCTTTGGTGTCTTGTCCGAATTACCATCCTCTGCACAGTCTGTTGGATGATTGTGTTTGAGGGGTCGGAACCACACACCATCAGATCGTTGTTGACTACAATTCCTTTCTCCCATGCCCACCTCTGCTCTCCAT
>CAYRAM010000070.1:0-1535 GCA_964422295.1 uncultured Planctomycetia bacterium
CCAACCGGCGGGCCTCCAACCGGCGGGCCTCCAACCGGCGGGCCCGGTACCGCTGAAATCGGTGCTCGTCTTCAGCAAGACCAGCGGCTTTCGCCACGGCAGCATCGAGCCGGGCCAATCAGCCATCCGCGCTCTCGGCAAGAAGCACGGCTTCGCCGTCGCGGTCACCGAAGACTCCAGCGAGTTCACCGAGACAAACTTGCGTCAATATCAGGTGATCATCTTTCTGAACAGCACCCAGGATCTCCTCGATGGCAATCAGCAGAAGGGCTTCGAAGGGTATCTGCGCTCGGGAGGGGGCTATGTAGGCATCCACGCCGCCAGCGATGCCGAATATGACTGGCCCTTTTACGAGCACGTCGTCGGCGCCTACTTCGTCGATCATCCGCCAACACAAAAAGCAAAAATCAACGTCACCGACCACTCCCACCCGGCGACATCGTTTTTACCAAAGGTGTGGGAACGCACCGATGAATGGTTCAACTACCATCGGGTCCCGAAGCATGTGCAGGTCCTCGCCTGGCTCGATACCGACAGTTACGAAGGCTCCAAAATGCCCGGCAAACATCCTGCCATCTGGTGTCACCACGTCGATCTCGGTCGCGCCTTGTACACCGCCGGTGGCCACACCGATGCCTCCTTCAGTGAGCCCCTCTTTCTGCAACACTTGGCCGGAGCCATCCACTGGGCCGCCGGTCACGACGACTGGAAGGCGCCGAAGTCAGAGGACAAACCGCTAAAGAAAACACCCCTGCCCGAAAAAATCGAAAAGAGTGGAGACTCCCGATGAACCGCATCGAAGATCAAACCCTCATCTCCCTCAACCCGGCCACCGGTGAAGAGGTTGGCCGTCTGCCGATCACTCCCGTGGCTGAGATCCCTGCCATCGTTGCCCGCGCCCGCGAAGCGCAGATCGGCTGGGCACAGATCTCCTTGCAGGATCGCGCCGATGCTATCCGCCCCTTCGGCGCCGCCCTCGCTGAAGCATCGGAAGAGGTCGGCACCCTGCTGACCCGCGAGATGGGCAAGCCATTACCCCAGGGGATCGGTGAGGCACGCAGTTGCGGAGAATCGATCGATCGCACCCTCGATGGCATCATCGAAGCGCTGACCCCGGAACCGATCGAAGATGCCAACATCGCCTCGACGATGGTTTTCGATCCCCTCGGTGTCTGTGCCGGCATCACGCCGTGGAATTTTCCGCTGTCGATGCCGCACTGGACCGTCATGCCCGCACTGATGGCGGGCAACAGTGTCATCCTCAAACCTTCCGAGAAGACTCCCCTCGTCGCCCAGGCCTACGCCGATCTGCTGATGCCGCTGCTGCCGGAGGGTGCGCTGCAGGTGATGCATGGCGATGGCGAGCAGGGCAAAGGATTGGTGCAAGCCGATGTAAACCTGATCGCCTTCACCGGCTCCCGCGCCACCGGTGCCCACATCCTTGAGAGTGCAGGCAGCAGCCTGAAGCGGGTGATCCTCGAACTCGGCGGCAAAGATCCGCTGATCGTTCTCGACGATGCGGATATCGAGGCCGC